>DATJOO010000113.1:0-23240 GCA_035506955.1 Verrucomicrobiia bacterium | reverse complement strand
GCCGTTTGCTGATTTTCCCGGCTTCAACTCCGAGGCTCAGCATGCGTCGCAATGCTTTCGCGGAATTGGAAATGGTGGCATCAGAAACACCTTCAGCGCGCCGTGCGGTAATGAACTGGTCGAAGAGTTCACGCGTGATCGCGGAGACCTTCATTCCCTGATCGGTGCCTTCCTTAAACTGAAAGAATTCGTCAAGCTTCGTCAGGCCTTTGACGGTCTCCTGGCCGTTCGCCAGATGCTGTAGGGACTTATTCCGCTCGGCTCTGTAATCGTCCAATAGAAGCTTTCGCAGATCACCATAGCGCATCGATTTCTCGGTGATGTGTGGCGCCGTCCCCGCTTGCACCTGTGCCAGGCGGGTGGCCAGGATGCCACGCGCTTCACGCTCGGTCGCTGCCTCCGTCGGTTCGCGGTGTTGGCACCCGTTCTGATCGTAATATTGGATGTAGTACTTGGAACAGATGCGAAGCTCGCCTGTGGTCTTATCGCGGTACTTTGGCTGATAGATTCTGCCGAATCCGTACTTTCCTCTTTTGGCCATGGTTAGGAGACCCTCCGTCTCGCTTTTATCCATGGTCAATTTAGGGCAAGAAATTAGGAAAGTCTGTGATTTATAGCGGGTTTTTGTGTGATCTTAACACACCAACAGTCTCCTACCCCTTTTTCAACGGCGTGAGGCCCAAATCCACACCAAACCAACAAAAGCAGTTCGTCCCCGAGAACGGTAAGATTGTCCTAGATTCCCGAGAACCCATCACCCGGTGCGGGAATCTACCACCGAACGAAGAGAAGAGCAATAGGCCATGCAAAGTGTGTCTTTGCGTGCAGCCAAATTCAAGTGGCAGGGATGAATTTTAGATTGGGAAACAGGTTGACCTCTGCTACCGGGACAGGCCGAC
This sequence comes from Verrucomicrobiia bacterium, assembly GCA_035506955.1. GTDB lineage: Bacteria > Acidobacteriota > Terriglobia > Acidiferrales > UBA7541 > Acidiferrum. The sequence continues at coordinate 22,341 of DATJOO010000113.1, read as the reverse complement.
CAATCTTGAAGATTGAAGAGAGATTCCGCTGCGCTTCGGAATGACGGCGATTTTATGTTGCTACGAAAGTCTGGAAAAAAAAAGGCCCGCCTCAGAAGGCGGCCCCTACAGAGCACGTTGATGGATTAAGGCGTTTAGGAGATTGGGAGGAGTTTTTCCTGCGAGTGCGGCGTCGAGATTGTCTAGCGCGCACAAGCCCATTTGTGTACGGGCGTCGATGGTGGCGGTGCCCAAGTGAGGAAGAGGAAAAACGTTGGGCAGAGTTAGATACTCGGGGCATACATTTGGCTCGCCCTGATAAACGTCGAGGCCGGCGGCGGCGATGCGGTGGGTGCGGAGAGCAGCAATCAAGGCATCGTCGTCAATGAGGCTGCCGCGAGCGGCGTTCACGACGATGGAATCGTGGGGCAAGAGAGCGATGGTCTGGGCGTTGAGAAAATGCCGTGTGGCATCGGTGGCGGGCGCGTGCAGAGTGAGGAACTGGCTGACGCGCAACAGATCCCGAAAGTCTGCGTGGAATGTGGCGTTTTGCTCCAGTTGCGGATGGAGTCTTTTCGTATTTGTATAATGGATATGCATGCCGAAAGCTTGCGCGCGGTGGGCCACGGCGCGTCCGATTCTGCCCATACCGAAAATGCCCAAATTTTTTCCAGTGAGCTGCCAACCCAGCAATTCCGTGGGCCGGGGATCGCACCACGCTCCACTGCGCAAAAGCGCCTGGCCCTCGGTGGCGCGGCGCGAGGCGCCGAGAAGAAGAAGCATGGTGACGTCCGCCGTGGCGTCGGTAACGACATCAGGCGTGTTCGTAACTTGAATTCCACGCGCTGCAGCGGCGGCTAAATCGATGTGCTCGTAGCCAACAGAAAGAGTGGCGATGATGCGTACAGAACCAGGAAGGCGCGCTATGACGATGGCGTCGAGAACATCGCGGGGAGTGACCAAGAGCGCGTCGGCACCGGCAGCAGCAGCGATGAGTTCGTCGCTGGTGTAGAGATGATCGTCGGTGTTGAATTGCGGCGAATAGTCGCGGCGGATCCGGGCTTCGACTTGCTCCGGCAAGCGCCGGGTGATGGTGAGATGTTTCCGGGTCATAGCTAGCAAAGATTTTATCAATGCCGCGGGAAAACAGGATTAACGAATACTGGCTTCCTTGGGCAGCTCGGAAACATTCCAGCCGCCACCGAGGGCCTTAATGAGAAGAACGCTGGCGTCCATGCGTCGGCGGAGAATGTCGACGTTATTGCGCTCGTTGGAAAGAGCGGTGGTTTGCGCGTTGATAACTTGCAGATAGGTGTCCACTCCGCCTTTATAGCGATTGGTGAAAAGTTGGAGCGATTCCTCGGCGGAGGAAACGGCTTCCTGTTGCTGCTGAGACTCGCCTTCCAAGATACGCAAGGCGGCGAGATTGTCTTCGACCTCCTGGAACGCGGTTAGGGTGGTCTGTCGGTAAGAGGCCACAGAGCTGTCGTAATTGGCTAAGGCTCCTTGCATGGTGGCGCGGCGGCGACCGCCATCGTAGAGGGTCTCGCCCGCTTGAGGACCGACGGCCCAGAAACGGCTGGGCCAAGTCAACCAATTCGCGGCAGAAGTGCCTTCGAAACCAGCGGATGCGTCGAGAGTAAGGGTGGGAAAGTAAGCGGCGCGCGCGATGCCGATCTGCTGGTTCGCTTCGGCCATGCGACGTTCGCCGGCGGCGATGTCGGGGCGACGTTCGAGAAGATCCGATGGCAGGCCCACGGGAATAACCGGAGGCTGGAGGTTCAAGGGAGCGGGCGGCAGAGTGAGTTCGGCAGGGGGCTTGCCGATGAGAATGGCGATAGCGTGTTCGTACTGGGCGCGAGCCACGGTTACGTCCGTGTCTTGAACCCTGGTGGTGTCGAGCTGAGTTTGCGCTTGCGCGACGTCGGATTTGGGGGCAATACCGCCGCGGAAGCGATTTTGCGTGAGTTGGAGCGCGGCGGTATAGGCCTTTACGGTGTCGTCGAGCAGTTGCTTCTGGGCGTCGGCGCTGCGCAATTCGAAATAGTCGATGGCCAGTTCGGAGTGGAGGCTCAGGCTGGCGGTGGCATAGTCCGAGGCGGTGGCTTGGGTTTCTTCACGCGCGGCGGCTACGGTGCGGCGAATGCGACCCCACAAGTCGACCTCATAGGAAAGATCGAAGGGGAGAATGAATTCGCCGGTGGTAAAGGTTCTCGGAAAATAAGGGGTGTTGGCGGAATCGCGGACGCCGCTGATGCCGGGGCCGACGGTAAGGGTGGGAAATTGGGCGGCACGGTTGTACCTGACCTGAGCGCGGGCTTCGCGCAGATGGGCCTCCGCGATTTTCAGATCCTGGTTAGAAACGGTGACTTGCTCTTCAAGTTCATTGAGTTGCGGATCGCCGAAAACTTCCCACCACTTGCCGCGGAGGTCCTGGTCGCTGGGCGTGGCAGACTTCCATTGGCCGGCTTCCTTGAACGAGTCCGGGGGCGCTTCCATGTAGGCTGGCGTAGTGGGCGCGCTGGCTTTGGTGTACTTGGGGCCGAGTTCGCAGCCGACGACGAGCATCGCAAGAACAATGAAAAACAAACTGAGGAGAATGGGACGTAGCCATTTCATGGGTCAATCTCCCGACTGCTTGTCGGCGATTTGCACCGGCGTGCCGCTGGTCAAAGAGTCCGAGGGGCTGAGAATCACCGCGTCAAACTTTTGCAGGCCAGAAATGATTTCCACCGCGTTGCCATAGTCATGGCCGAGCTTTACCGAGACGAGTTGCGCTTTGCCATCGCGAACGACACCAACCTGCAGGCCCTCTTTCCGAAAGAGCAGGGTGTTCGAAGGAACGGTCAGACCTCTGGCGGAATCGGGCAGCGTGAAGTGAACGAAGACGTAGGCGCCCGGGCGTAGTTCGCCGGTGGGATTCTGTATGTCGACTTCGGTGAGCAGGGTGCGAGAAGCGGCATCGAAGGCGTTGGCGTTGCGAACGATGGTGCCCTTGAAAACGCGATTGGGGAATTCATCGAGCATGAGGGTGGTAGTGGCACCGTCTTTGGCCGCGTCGGAATAGACTTCCGGGATAGCCACGTAGACACGCAACTTGTTGATGGAGGCCAGGTGAAACAGCTCCTTGGGGGCGTTTGCACCGGCGTCGATCAAGTTGCCGACATCAACGTTGCGAGCAGTAATGATGCCGTCGAAGGGAGCGTAAATCTTCTCGAAGGACTGCAGCTCTTCGAGCCGGCGAACGTTAAAGGCAGCGGCGTCGGCAGTGGCTTTTTTCGCAGCTAGGTCGCTTTTGGCCTGATCGGTTTCCTGCTGGGAAACGGAACCGGTGCTGACCAGGTCTTCCCAGCGGGACGCAGTAATTTTGGCAATGTTGTAGTTGGCTTGTGCGGTTTCGAGATCAGAGCGGGATTGCTGGAGTTGCTGATCAACTTCCGGAGTCTCGATTTCCGCAAGCAATTGGCCCTTTTTCACTCTCGCGCCGATGTCGAAATACCAGTGTTTCAGGTAGCCGTTCGTCCGCGCATAAATGGGAGCGTCGACATAGGCGACGGTGTTGCCGGGTAGGGCGATCTCTTTCGAGCCAGCATCGGCCGCGGGGTGCACGACGTGGACAACAGGAATAGCGGCTTCGTGAGTGGCGAGTGCGACGTTGGCTTCGGCATTGACCCGGGCGCGAATGCCGAAAAAGATCACGGCGGCGACTACTAGAGCTCCGATGGCGGGAATCCACCAGGGAATGGCAGCCGAGGCAGGCCCAGGCAGTGGCGAGTGAGGAGAGTGGCTCTGCGGCTGCTGCTCCCTTTTCTGTTCCGCGGCGTTCTCGTTTTGTGGCGGCAAAGTTTGGACATTTTCATCCGTGTTCATTAATCCCCCTTTGGTTCACGCAGGATCCTCTTCTGCGGAGCCGTTCAAACCCAACGGGGCAGGTTCGCGTTTGCTGTGCAGAATGCTGAACACTGCCGGTACGAAAACTAGCGTGGCCACGGTGGCAAAGAGCAAGCCACCGATGACGGCACGGCCCAGAGGCGCGTTCTGTTCTCCGCCGTCGCCCAAGCCCAAAGCCATTGGAACCATGCCGATGATCATGGCGAGCGCGGTCATCAATACTGGACGAAATCGCGTGAAACCTGCTTCGACGGCGGCCATGACGGGGTCGCCATGCTGGTGCAGGCGCTCTTTGGCGAAAGAGACCACGAGAATGCTGTTGGCCGTAGCTACGCCCATGCACATGATTGCGCCCATCAGCGCCGGGACACTTAACGTGGTGCGGGTGACGAAAAGAAAAAGGACGATCCCGGCGAGAGCGGCAGGCAGGGCGGTGATGATGATGAAAGGATCGAGCCAGGACTGGAAGTTCACGACGATGAGCATGTACACGAGGACGACGGAGAAGACCAAGCCGCCAAGCAAGCCGAGGTAAGAGTTGTGCATGGTTTCGAGTTGACCGCGCAGGCGGATGAATGTGCCGCGCGGCAACGATTTGCGATTGGCGTTCACGATGCGGGTGAGGTCGCTACCGACAGCGCCGAGGTCACGATCCTGAACGTTGGCGTAGATATCAATGACGCGGCGGATGTTGTAGTGGTTGATGACTTCCATTTCGCTACCACGATGAATGCAGGCGACGTCAGCAAGAATTTCCGGGCGATGCGAACCGCTGGCGGTGATGGGCACGTTCTGCAAATCCTGGATAGACTGAATCGAATATTGCGGAGTTTGTGCGACCAGGTTGTAGCTGGTGCCATTCTGATAGTTCAGAAAAAACATCGGAGTGATCTGGAAGCTGCCGCTGAGTGAATTGAGCATGCTATTGGCAACATCTTGTTCAGTGAAGCCAGCCTGCGCGGCTTTGGTGCGGTCGATGGCCACTTGGTATTGGGGGTAGTCGAAGGCTTGCTGGATGCGGACGTCGGCGATGCCGGAAACTTGGCGCACCTGGGCGAGCATACGGTCGGCGACGGCGCGATTGCCTTGCGTGTCTGCTCCCTCGATCTGAATATCGACGGGAGCGGGCAAGCCGAAGTTCAGGATCTGGGTGGTGATGTCCGCGGGCAGAAAATAGAAGGTAGCCGAGGGAAATTCGTGGGGCAGTTGTTCGCGCAACGTGCGGACATAGTTGGCAGTCGGGTGATGGTCTTCCTTCAAGTTAACCAAAATATCTGCGTCGCCCGCGCCGATCAGGCCGGAAGTGGCGTGCATGTAGTTAATGGTGCTGTAGGGGAGGCCGATATTGTCGGCGATGGTGTCCATTTCGCGGGCAGGGATGGTCCGGCGGATGGCGTGTTCCACTTCATCCGCGAGACGAGCAGTTTCTTCAATACGTGTGCCGGATTTGGCGCGCAGATGCAGGATGAATTGGCCACTGTCGGTATTGGGAAAGAAATCCTGGCCTAGCCAGGGAACCAGGAAGAATGCACACGAACAGGTGAGCAGAAAAGCCGGGATGAAGATGCGCCGATGTTCGACCAGTTGCGTAAGTACAACGCGATAGCGGTCGCGCAGGCTTGCGAAACGACGCTCGAAATCCTGTTGGAAGCGGCGGAAGGGATTTCGCGTGGGCGCATCGTCGTGCTCATGCTTCAGCAAATACATTGCGAGCGTGGGCACCAAGGTGCGCGAAAGAAGGTAGGAGGCCAGCATAGCGAACACGACGGCCTCCGCGAGCGGCACGAAGAGATAGCGAGCCACACCGCCCAGAAAGAACATGGGCATGAACACGATGCAAATACAGAGCGTGGAAACCAGCGCAGGGACAGCAATCTGCGCCGCACCATCGAGAATCGCGCGGCGCATTTCCTTGCCCATAGCCAGGTTGCGCTCGATGTTTTCGATTTCAACAGTGGCGTCATCAACAAGAATGCCGACGGCGAGGGCGAGGCCGCCGAGAGTCATGATGTTGATGGTCTGGTGGAGGAAGCTAAGCAGGATCACGGAGGTAAGAATGGAGAGCGGAATAGAAACCCCAATGATCAGAGTGCTGCGCCAACTGCCAAGGAAAATCAGAATCATGATGGCGGTCAAACAGGCGGCGATAACGGCTTCGCGGACCACGCCACTGATGGCGCCACGCACAAATACGGATTGATCGGCCAACGGATGAATGTTGAGTTCGGGAGGAAGAGTCTGTACCACGCGCGGCAGAAGATCGCGGATACCCTTGACGACGTCGAGCGTAGAGGCGTTGCCGGCCTTAAGAATGCTCACCAACACGCCGCGGTGGCCATCCTGACGGGCGATATTCGTTTGCGGCGCGAAACCATCGCGAATGTTGGCCACATCGCGGAGATAAATGGTGGATGGTCCGACGACGCGGACGGGAAGATTGTTCAACTCGGGAACGGTCAAAACGCTGCTGTTCGGCCGGACGTCATATTCGAATTCGCCAATTTTGGCGGTACCGGAAGGAAGCACGACGTTTTGGGTCTGAACGGCTTGCAGAACGCCTTGCGGAGAGAGACCTTTGGCCTGCATGAGATTGGGATTGAGGTCGATCATCACCTGGCGCTGTTTGCCCCCGTATGGCCAAGGAATGACGGCACCGGGCACGGTGACCAGCTGAGGGCGAAGGAAGTTCTGTCCGATGTCGTTCAGTTGCTGCTCAGAAAGACCACTTCCCGAGAGGGCTAACTGAAGGATGGGCACGCTGGAGGCGCTGTAATTAATGATCAGCGGAGGCAGGGTCCCTGGCGGCAATTGTCGAAGAACAGTTTGGGAGATTGCGGTGACTTGGGCGTTGGCCGTGTCGAGGCTGGCTCCGGGCTGCAGAAAGATTTTGACGATAGCTTGGCCGGCTACGGTGGTGGACTCGATATGTTCAATGTTATCGACCGTGGTGGTGAGGACGCGCTCATAGACGGTGGTGAGACGGCCCTCCATCTCTTCGGGATTCAGGCCGGTGTACTGCCAGGCCACCGCGATAACCGGGATGTCGATGTTAGGAAAGATATCGACAGGGGTGCGCATGATGACCACGGGACTCAGAATCAGGATGAGCATGGCCAAAACGGTGAAGGTGTACGGTCGGTCGAGCGCTACCCGAACAATCCACATTTGAGATCTCCGTTCTTACGGCTGGTGTGCAGGAGGCAGTTGCCAGATATTGGCAACCTAGATCGCGTGGACGAGGGTGCCGGCTCGCCGGGGATTTGCGTTACTCGCTCCCGATGCGGCGAAAAACTGGCGAGCGGATTTACGGCTGATTCCCAAGCGCGAAGCGAGTTTCCGCCGCAGCACGCGACGGGCGCGGAAGGTACGGGCTTTTACGACCGCAGTGGAAAGGCCCAAGAGTTCGGCAGTTCTTTCCGAAGTGAGTTCCGCGATTTCGTGCATCTGGATAACATTGCGAAAAATGGGCCTTAGCTCGCGAATGGCCTGGTGCAAGATTCCGCTGAGCTCGCGATGGTCGCTGTTCTCCTCGGGTGTGGCAGCAGCATCAGCGATTTGCAAGGGATGCATTTCGCCATCGGCAGCTTTGTATCCGTCAAGAGAGGAGTGACCAGGACGACGTTTGCGGAGCAATTGCAGCGATTCGTTGATAGTGATGCGGGTAAGCCAAGTGGAAAAGCGGGCATCACCCTGAAAAGCGCGCAAACGCATAAAGGCATTGGTAAAGGCCAGTTGCACGGCGTCCTCGGCGTCCTGCTGGTTGCGCACGATGCGGTTGGCGATTAGGAGCATGCGGTGCTCATAGCGCTTGAAAAGCATTTCGAAGGCAGGTTGCGAGCCGTGCTTGGCGAGATCGACGAGATGCAGGTCCGGCTCCTTCTCGAAGATGGGTATGGCTGTGGGAACCGAATTATTTGGTAGTGTCGTTTCAATTGGCATTACATTTCCCCCTACGAATTCACGATTGATGTTCGCTTAGCGTTTCCAGTACGTGCTTCATGTAGACTCTGCTGGCGGCGAACACAGTGCCTTCGGTGACCATTTCCAGCAAAACGGTTTCGCCCTTGCGATCAACGCAGGTGACGTCTTCGAGATCGACCGCGCATCTCCGTCCTCTGCGCGAACTCCGAGTACTTTCCCACTGGTGGTGCAAGTCCTCCGCCCAACGGCCACAGAGCTTTCCTTGCAGAACCCATTTCTGTTCGAAAGCAGTGTCGGAAATCATGGCTCGCAACATAGGCTTCTTGGCTCGCGGAGTGGGAAAGGCAGCTACGATGCCAAATGACCGTGGCACCTGGAGTAATGGGAAGTGATTGTAGGGAATATGGTTAGGAAAACATTACGCGGGGAGATGGTCGAACTGTCAGAGTGTCACAAGCATTGCGACAGTGTCACAACTCCGCTATGACACTTGGCAGATCGATGCCAAGTCTTTTCATCTGTCCGATAAATGTGGTGCGCTTCAAGCCGAGTTGAGCCGCAGCGCCATCCGCGCCGCCAACACGACCACCGGCTTTTCGTAGAGCCTCAACGATTTGCTCGCGACTGAGAACAGGAACCATGGTACGGGTGCGCTTCGGCGTGGGGTCTGTCGCGTGTTGGGCGGCCGGTGATGGTTTTCGATCGTTCTTGAATTCGGCTGCGGGGACGCGGAGAGTTCCGTGTGAAGAAAGAATCACGGCGCGCTCGATTACGTTTTGAAGTTCGCGAACATTTCCCGGCCAGTCGTAGCGGATGAACGCGCTCATGGTCTCGGCGGAGATGGTGTAAATGGCTTTATTCATGCGGCGGCTGAAAAGTTCAGTGAAATGACGCACGAGCACAGGGATGTCCTCGGGACGTTCGCGAAGCGCTGGCACATGGATGGGAAATACATTCAGGCGATAAAACAGATCGGAGCGAAACTTCTGTTCGGCAACCATGACGGAGAGGTCGCGATTGGTGGCGGCGATGAGGCGAGCGTCGGTGCGCAGGGTGCGCGAACTGCCGAGGCGTTCGAATTCGCGCTCCTGCAGAACACGGAGCAGCTTGGGTTGCAATTCCAAGGGAATCTCGCCGATTTCGTCGAGAAAGACGGTGCCGTGCTGCGCCAATTCGAAGCGACCGATGCGCTGGGCAATCGCGCCAGTAAAGGCGCCTCTTTCATGGCCGAATAGTTCGCTTTCCAGCAAGCCAGTGGGGATGGCCGCACAATTGACCTTGACGAAAGCGTTGGAACGTCGCGCGCTGAGATTGTGAATGGCACGGGCGATGAGTTCCTTGCCGGTTCCGGTCTCACCGTGAATGAGCACGGTGGAGTCGGTCGGGCCAACCGTCTCGATCTCCTTGAGAACGGCCTGCAAGGCGGCGCTCTTTCCGACGATTTCGTCGAACATAGAGGTTTCGTCGATCTCCTGGCGCAGCGCGACGTTTTCCGCGACGAGCTGATCCTTGAGCCTGCTGATCTCGGCGAAAGCATCTTCAAGAGCTTTGCGCGACTCAACCTGTTCCGTGATATCGACCAGGGTGCCGACAAATTCGGAGAGGTTGCCTGCGGAGTTCCTGACGGGATGACCCAAAACGTGGAGGTGGCGCATGGAGCCGTCGTCGCGAATGATGCGGTATTCAATCTCGAAATCGCTGCCGCTGGCGGTGGCTTTAGCGATAGTTTCCTGAAAGGTGGGACGATCTTCGGGATGAATGCGTCCGAGCAGGGTCTCGTAGGTCATCTTGGTAGAAGGATCGAGACCAAAGATACGGGAACTTTCAGCACTGAAGAAGATTTCGCCGGTGTTGACGCAGCGCGCCCAGCTTCCGGTGTGACTCAGACGCTGGCCCTCGGCGAGATAAGCTTCGCTGCGGCGGAGGGCCTGATCGGCTTTCTTGCGCTCGGTAATGTCGCGGTAAATTCCGTAGACTTCCGGGGAGCCTCCATTGGCCGCGACGGGAGCGGCGACGAAGGAAACCATGACGCGGGAGTTGTCTTTGCGTTTGCGCAGCAGTTCGGTATCGACGCGTTCGCCGCGCTTGAGCGCCTCGCGGAGCCGGTCGGATTCTTCGCGGTGGCCGTCGGGGACGATCAAATCGGAGACATTGCGGCCGAGGACCTCTTCGACGGAGAAGCCAAACAGCTTGGTGAATTCGCGATTGACGCGGAGTACGCGGTTATCGGTGTCGCGCAAGATGATCGCTTCCGGAGCGAGTTCGAAGAGACGCTCGAAGTGGGCGGTTTGTTTGCGCAGAGCCTCTTGGCTGCGGAGCAGTTCGCGCTCGCGCAAGGCATTGTCGACAGCAAGTGCCACTTGATCGGTAACGAGCGATAAGTAGCGGATTTCTTCCTGGCAATACTCGCGAGGATGTTCGACTCCGAACCCGAGACTGCCGAGCCGGCGGTGCACCGTGGTGAGTGGAAGGAGACAAGCCGATTGCACACCGTGTTGCTTGTAGAGCTCCATCATGCGAGGAAAGCGCGTCTCTTTTTCACGGGAGGAAATCACTACTGGCTGCTGGTGATGGTAGATCCACCAGGTGATGGTTTGCTCAGGAGGGAAATCGGGCGGGATGAAAATTCCCCCCGAACCATTCACGGTCTCGAGTACCGGATTCTCGAAGGTGTGCGTGGCCTCATCATAGAGAAACAAGCCGACAAAGTCGAAATCGACAGCGCCACGCAGTTCACCGGCCAAAACGCGGAAGAGCTCTTTGGCATCGCGATGCGCGGCAACCGCCCGCGCGACGTGGAAGAGCGCTTCGTAGCGCTTCGAGAGAGACTCCTGCCACGGTAATGACGACACTTCGCTCAGAGCATCCTCATGTTCGGTTTATTCCCGGGTCAGTCCCAGCCAATTCCGAACTCGTTCACGGGGTAAATCCCCAGACTTATGACCCGCGCCAGCAAGCGCGTGGGTACGCTTATTAGAGTACGCGGAGGGCCAAGACGTCGCATAAAGGCAAGAGTCGAAAGGCCTTTCCGACTGGGGGATACGCAAAAGTCGCAGCTAACTCAAGGCTGGGCGGTGGGCTGGGCCTGGGGAACGCTCGCTTCCCGGTTCATGACGGGAATCTCAGTGAGATCGAGTTCGGCGACGAACATGGGAGTGGGGGTCACGCGGCCCCAGCGATTGAGTTCCCATTTTGCGCGGAGGAACTTCACTTCGGGGCGCATGGAAACGTCCAGAACCATTTTCGTGGTGCCGCAATAAAACTGCTGGGGAATCTTGAGCAGAGGCTTTTTGCCGAAATCCTGGCCATCGGAGGAACCCCATATGGATACATCGAGGGATTCTTGCTCCACTTGCTCGGTAACCGTGAGGCGGCAAAGGAAGGTGCGGGATTCGCTTGCGGAAATGTCAAGAGGCTGGCCGTCGCCGTTGGCCTGGAGTTTGGAGTTGACGGGAATCAGTGACAATTGGAGTGACATGCGGGTTTCCTTGGCAATTTCAATCTTTAAGCGGAGTGTAGCATAGGTACGGAAACCGCACCGTGATAGGGGCCACGGCTTCCGCGCAAAAAACCTGACCGGTCGAAAGACCGGCCGCTACACAACCCAAGGCACAGCTAAAGGCTCGCACAACACTTAATGCAACCACACACGGTAAATGTTGCGCTGGGCGGTGATGCGTGGGCCAGGGCAGGCTTCTACAGATTGCGAGTGACGTAGGCGCGGGCGTCGATGCTCGGCGCTACAAATGGAGACGGGCGAAGCGAGCTTCGGCGGCGGCCAGGGTTTCTTCTTTTTTGCAGAAGGTGAAGCGCACTTGGGCGGCGCCGTCCTGGGGATTGTTATAGAAGCTGGAGCCGGGCACGCAGGCGATGCCTATGTGCTCGACTAGATATTTGGCGAAGGAAACGTCGCGGGTTTCGGCGGGATATTTGGATTCGTCCCAATGGAAGCGGGAGATGTCGGTCATGATGTAGTAAGCGCCGCGAGGTTTATAAACGGTGAAGCCGGAGTTTTCGAGGATGGCGAGGAGACGCGTACGTTTCTTGGCGTAAGTGGCGGCAAGGTTGTCGTAATAGTTTTGCGGAAGCTTCAGCGCGAAGGCGCCAGCTTGTTGCAACGGCGCCGCTGCACCGACGGTCAGGAAATCGTGAACTTTGCGGATGGCTTGGGTGGCTTCGACGGGAGCAATGGCCCAGCCCACGCGCCAACCCGTGACGCTGTAAGTTTTGGACATGCCGTTGATGACGATGGTGCGGTCGCGCATTCCGTCAATCCGGGCCATGGTGAGGTGCTCGGTGCCGTCGTAGAGAATGTGCTCGTATATTTCGTCGGTGATGCAGTAGGTATTCCAGCGCACGCAGAGATCGCGGATAAATTCGAGTTCAGCGCGAGTGAACACTTTGCCGGTGGGATTGTTGGGCGTATTGAGAATGATGGCTTTTGTGTGGGGGCCGAACGCAGCGGCCAGTTCCCTCTCGTCGAAGGTCCAATCGGGCGGATGGAGGTTGACGAAACGCGGCGTGGCGCCGGAGAGAATCGCATCGGGGCCATAATTTTCGTAGAAGGGTTGGAAGACTACGATCTCGTCGCCGGGATTGATGATCGCCATCATGGAAGACATCATCGCTTCCGTGGAGCCGCAGCAGATGGTGAGTTCGCGCTCGGGATCAACGTGAACGCCTTGCGTATGCGCGAATTTTTCGACAATGGCGTCGCGGAGCGGCTTGGCGCCCCAGGTGATGGCGTACTGGTTGATGTCGTCGGCGATGGCCTGACGCGCGGCTTCTTTGACTTCGTTGGGCGCGGCAAAATCAGGAAAACCTTGGGAAAGGTTCACTGCGTGATGCTTGAGGGCCAGGCGAGTCATTTCGCGGATAACGGATTCGGTGAACTGTTCGGCCTTGGCGGAGAGCATGCGACGCGCGATTTGCGACATATTGGTTTCGGGTGTGGACATGGAGGAAATATTGTAGCGCAGCGGATGAGAATCGCGAGAGCAAGGGCCCGACTAAGAACCACAAAACAGTTCCTCATGGGCGGCTCGCAGACTCGCGTGGCCGATTCTAAAGGTCGGCCACTACACAACCAACAGCCCGCCTCAGAAGGCGCCGCTACAAAAGCGCTACGCAACGGCTGAGGCCTCCCCTGGCGTTTCCTAGTGGGATGGCAGGTTCATGCGCTTGAGGAGGGCGGTGAAGCGCGGGTCGTCGTGGAGGCTGGCGAATTCCGGGCGGTGAATCCAAACCGGTGTGTCGATGGGATCGATTTCGATTGACGAATTCAAAGCTTGGAAGGCATCCTCCTTTCTTCCGAGCATGGCAGAGCCGATGGCCTTGGTGAAGCCGTCGCCGTTCACGCGCATAAAGGTCTCATAGAAATCCGTCTTGCCCTTCGGCACGGGCCAATTCGCTCCGGGAAAAGCGCGCAAGCCATTTTCGCGAGCGCCGACATAATCGCCTTGGAATGCTTGGATCTCGAGCAGGCGGAGGTAAGTCATCGGGTAGGTGTCCAATTGCAGAGTTTTTCGAAGCTGTTGAATACCCTCAGCGCTTCGACCCGACATAAAAAGCAAAACTCCGTAATTGGTATTGATGACCAAAGATAAGGGATCGAGGACCAGCGCTTTTTGCATTTCCGCCAAGGCCTCGTCGTTCTTGCGTTGCGGAGAAAGACAAATTAGTCCGTAGGCGTAATGCGCACTGGCGTCGTTGGGATTCAATTCGATGGCCTTGCGGAGTTGCTCCTCGGATTTCGGCCAGTCAAATCGGGATGCATAGAACGCGCCCAGGCCGACGTAGCCGGTGCTGAGCGAGGGATTCAGGGCAATGGCTTTCTGAGCTTCCGCTTCTCCGCTGGGCGAGCCCAAGGCTCGAAATTGTTGCGGGTCTAAATAGCCGGGTGCCAAATCATAGGTGACCGCCAGTGAGGCGTGGGCCTCGGCATAATTCGGATCGGCCTCGACGGCTTTGCGGAAACTTTCAATCGCGCTCGCTATGCTCTCCGGCGTTCGTTGCGCTAGAAAGAAGCGTCCCTTGACGAAGGCTTGATAGGCTTCCTGGTTCTGCGTGCCCGCCGCCATTTCTTTCGCCGAGGTTGCACCCTTGGTTTTAGGCCGCAGCAGCCCGGCCAAGTCTTTGGCGATCTCTCCCTGAACCAGCGAGACGTCATCCATTTTTCGCGTGAATTGCTTGCCCCAGAGTTGCGAACCGTCGGCCACTTTCACCAGTTCGGCCTGAACAGTGAGATTATCGCCACGCTCGACGACAGTTCCGGTGACGACGGTGTCGACCTTAAGCGTTTGTCCGACCTGTTGCGGGTCGTTTTCCTTCCCTTTGAAGCGAAAGACCGTGCTACGGGCCATCACTTTCAGTCCCGGCACTTGCGACAGGTCGTTGATGACGCCCTCGGTGATGCCGTCGGCGAGAATTTCGTCTCCGGCGGTGGTGGTGGTGGTGAAAGGCAGGACGGCCAAGCTCTGCACTTCTGTGCCTGCCGCCCTGGAACGCAGCCAGAAACCGCCAGCGGTTGCGGCCGCGAGCACGACCACCAGGCCCGCCAGCAGAGCCCACCACTGGCGATTCTTCTGGTCGGCTGCAGGCGGAGAGGAGCCGGCGTGACTTGCTGGGGAAACTGCAGATGCGCTTTTCTCTCGTACGGGCGCGGCGAAAGTCGCGCTCTGGGCTTCTTGCGCCGAGGCGAGCTCGGCGCTGCTGCGCCGCGAGATGCTCGAATCCGTGTCTCGTTTGAGCCTGCGCAAATCCGCATACAGGTCGGAGGCGTGCTGGTAGCGAAGATTGCGGTCTTTCTCCAGCGCTTTGTTGATGATCTCTTCGAACTTGGCCGGCAAGTCTGGATTCAGCCGCACGGGCGACAAGGGAGCCTTTTCGAGAATGGCGGTGAAAATGACGCCGGCACTTTCGCCCCGGAAAGGCAAGACGCCCGTGGCCATTTCGTAAAGCACCACGCCGAAGGAAAACAGGTCGGTGCGTGCATCCAGTTCCTTGGCGCGCACTTGCTCTGGTGACATATAGGCGACGGTTCCGACGGTGCTGCCCGGGCTGGTGAGCTGCTCAGGATCGACGGTTAAAGTTGCGTGCAGGTCTGCGCTTTGCGAACCGCTCTTCGCCAGATTCACCTTGGCTAAGCCAAAATCAAGGACTTTGGCGTGCCCGCGCTGGGTAACGAAAATGTTCGCGGGTTTGATATCGCGGTGAACGATACCTTTGGCGTGAGCAGTGTCGAGGGCATCGGCAATTTCGATGGCGAGGTCGAGGAGTTGTTCGAATTCGAGGGGCCGCCCGGTAATCATGTGCTTCAGGGTTTGACCCTCGAGATACTCCATGGCGATGAAGGCTTTGCCGTGGTCTTCGCCGATGTCGTGAATGGTGCAGATGTTAGGATGGTTCAGGGCGGAAGCGGCTTGCGCTTCGCGTTGGAAGCGCGCCAGCGCTTGCGGATCGCTGGTCATTTCAGACGGAAGAAATTTCAGGGCGACGAAGCGATCGAGGCGTGTGTCCTGCGCCTTGTAGACCACGCCCATTCCGCCGCCGCCTAATTTTTCCAGGATGCGGTAGTGGGAAATAGTTTGTCCGAGGAGCGACTGGGCGTCCGCCATCGTGAGGCCAATTTTAAGTGGCGGGGCGGAGGCAAGTCAACGAAGCCCTAGAATTGTGGGCGAAAAGCTCAATCGCACCGGTGCAGGTGATTGTCGGCACAGACGAGAGAGAGCGTTTGCGTTAAACAACGCGCCGTTGGCCGGAGTACCGAGTAAAGGCCTCCCCCTGGAACGGGTGAGCTATACAGTCCACCGAGCGAGCCAGCAACCGCGTTCCAAACAGAAGTGTAAGACGGCTGCTACAAAGGCGAGGCAAAACATGAATGACGAGGGCGAATACTATCGGGGCAAAGTAGCGGTAGTGACGGGCGGCGCATCAGGCATTGGCTTAGCGTTGGCAGAGATGCTGCTTTGGTATGGGGCGGAACGAGTGGCCATTGCAGATTTTAATGACGAGAATCTGCAGCGAGAGACAGCGAGGCTGAATTACGTCTATCCCGGCCGTGTGTTGGGAGTTCGCTGCAATGTGACGAAGAAAGAAGAAGTGCAGCAGATGATCGAAAGGGCGGCGGAATTTGGCGGACGGATCGACCTCTTGTTCAACAATGCGGGAGCTGGGTTCGGCGGAGCGTTCGACCAACAGACGAATGGGGATTGGGAAAAAGCGTTCGCGTTGAATTTTTATGGGGCACTTTATGGGATCCGCGCGGTGCTGCCAATCATGCGCAGACAAGGCGGCGGACATATCGTGAACACAATCTCCGGCATCGCGCTGGCACCGATGGCGTACCAGACCATGTACTCGGCGACGAAGGCGGCTCTCAACGGTTTGAGCCTCGCGCTGCGCTACGAGTTGTGGGATGAGAGTATTCGCGTGACCTCGGCGACGCCGGGGACGGTTGCCACAGCGATCTGGCAAAGCAGACCGGCGCCCCCGGAGGCGCAATCACCTGAGCAGTCTGCTCGTGCAATCCTGGCTGGAGTGGCCCAGAACGAACGACTCGTGCTTGGCGATCAGCAGGATGTGAGAGGAGCAAAGCATTGCTTCGACCCGGACGCGGCGCCAGCCATGGACGAATATCTGTTGGATGTGGCGCGCAAGCGACGCCGGGGCGAATGGGTTGTGTGATGCAGATTTGAGCCGCTAGCGGTTGGTGTGGGTGGAGGAGCGAATGGAGGCGGAGACGGTGTTTTTGTTGGTGGTGGGGCCGTAGAGCTTGCGGTACATGTCGGCGTTGCGCAGAACGATTTGGACGTACTCGCGGGTTTCGCTGAACGGGATGGACTCGACCCATTCGGGAATTTCGTCGTAATTGCGTTCGGAGCGCCATAGCGTGACGCGATCTTCACCAGCGTTGTAGGCTGCGGCGGCATATTCGGGAGCGCCTAAACTGCGGGTGAGTTCGGCAATGTAGAGCATACCTAGTTCGATATTGGCGTTGGGATCGAACAGTGTCGCTCTCGTGTAGCGGACTTTGCGCTCGCGGGCGAGGCGTTTGCCCTCTTTGGGGAGAATTTGCATCAAGCCGATCGCGTTGGCGTGGGAAACCACGTCGGCCTGGAAAGTGGATTCCTGGCGAATCAGACCCGCGGCGAACATGGGATCAAAGTCGTTGCGCTCGGCTTCGCGTCGCAGTTGCAGTTCGTAAGGCAGCGGGAAAAGCACTTTCCAGGCATTCGGCGGGACCTCGCTGAACTTGCGCGAGTCAAAACTGACGATCGCCATACGCCCATAATTCATGCCGGCGGCAAAGTGGCCCTGATCGAATGCGGCTTGTGCGGCTTCGACGAGAAAGCGTGGCGAGGCGGTGGCCGCGTAAGCCGCTTTCAACTCCAATTCGGCGGAAGCATCGAAGGCCAGGGTGCGCAGAGCCTGCGCGCGGTTCCAGTGATCGAGCACGTTAGGCGCAATGGGCTCGTCGAAAGGACGCAGGGCAGGTGCGGAAGGAAGTTGCGCGAGGAAATCGGGAGCTTCGGCATCGCCTGGACCCAGTTTGTCTAAGCGATTCTGCGCGGCTTCGCCAAAATAGCTCGTGGGGAAACGGTCGACGGTTTTCTGGAAGTACGCGCGGGCGTGGGCGGGATTGCCGCTGCGCTCCGCATTGCGGCCGAGCCAATACATGGCATTTACAGCGCCGCCGGAAAGCGGATACTTCCGCAGAAAAACGGTCATTTTCTCGTCGGCATACGGCTGACGATCGAGATAGGCGACCCAGGCGATGCGCCATTCGGCATTATAGGCGTTCTTGTCGCCGGGGAAATTTTCCAAAACGCGTTCGTAATAGTGAGCGGCCTTGGTGCGATCGAGCAAAACCCAGTAATAGTTGCCGGCGGCCATCAGAGATTCTTCGGTCCAATGGCTTTGCGGATATTTTTCCGCCGTTTTTTCGATGGCGATGAGCATTTCCGTTTCTTTTTTCTCGGAGCGATAGGCCTGCGAGAGGTAGTAGAGACGCTCGGCGTCGGCTTCGGGATCGGATGTGTTCAGATTCGCCAGAAGATAAGGCGCGGCTTTGGGATGCTGACGGCATTCGGCGGGGCGAACCAACGCGCGCTGACGCGTAGGATTGGCAGGATCCTTGAGCATGGCGGCGAGCTTTTCGTATGCGACGCGGGCTTCCTTCCACTTATGGGCGTTGAAGAAAATGTCGGCGCGCTCATCCTGCATTTCGACGCCGGCATAGGGAAACTCGCGGCCGAGCTGCTTATTGAGACGCGTCAGCGCAGTCCCGGCATCGATGGCATCATCGGAAAGCGGATACTTGTAATAAATGGTCTGATAATCCTTGACGGCATCGGTGAGCTTGCGTTCTGCTTCGCGCGCGCGAGCGCGAACGATAAGCAGCGAGGGCTTCGAAGAGGTTGCGGGATAAGAGGCGAGGGCTTCCAGAGCGTCTTGCGGGCGGCCAATTTCGATGGCGGTAGGACCGTAGGCTTCGAGAACCTGCTCTTTGATGACCGTGTTGGGATAATCCTTCAGCAGTTGTGCGAAATCCTGAGCGGCTTCGCCGTTTTTGTGCAGCCCGCGTTCGGTTTGCGCGGTCCAGAAAAGGGTGTACTCGCGGAGCAAAGGATCGGCCTTGGCCTTTTCGAACCAGGCCATCGCCTGAGCGTAACGAACTTGCGAAAAGTCGTCGAAGCCGAGGGCCAAAGCGGCGCGCTGTCCCCAAACGCTGGAAGCATGGGAATTGGCAAAGGCAGCGAGTTTCTGGTAGTCGGCGGTTGTGCCGTGATGAAGAGCGCGGGCAAGGGGCGCGAGCTCTTTTTGAGCAGCGGCGTCTTCGGGAGTGGCGTTGTCGAGAGCGGGTACGGTGGTATCAGGCTTGCAACCGGTTTGGCACGCGGGAGATGTGGGATGGGTAGGCTTCTTCTTTTTGTGCTTGGTGGTTTGCGCGGAAGCGAACGAAGCCACCAGGAGAAAAGCGCAGACAAAACTGAGGGCCCGCGAAGCGGCGGTCGCGAGGGAGTGGCGACTAGCGCGATTTGCTGGCGGTGGCGTAAGGATAATCGCCGAGAGCCGAGGCGTCGCCTTCGGCAAGGATCTCGACCATCCAGCGGTAGAAGTAGTCCACTGGATGATCCATGATGGGCTTGAATCTGCGATCGTATTCTCTGTGGGCTTTCTCAATGTCGTCTTTCAATCGAATGCAAATGTCTTTGTGCTGACGTCCGAGTCTGACCAGCTCCGGACGTAACATCTTAATATCTTGCATGGAAACTTTGGCTACGCGATTTGCACGCCGGTGAAGTTCCTGTTCCTCAGGAGTTAACCGGTTGACGTCAAATTCCGCGTCGGCAGCAGCCGTGGGTTCCGCTATTTCCAATTCTACCGGAATTGTTGTGGATTCCTTGGGTGGAAAGTCCTGGACCTCGGGCTCCACAGGTACTGAAGGAGCAGGAGGAGCCGGGGCTGCGGCTTGCGGCGTGGGAACTTGGGGCACAGGCCGGACCGGAGCGGCGGGGGCTTCGGGGGCCTGAATAGCGATGGCTTGGATGATCTTTTCCTCGAGAGGACTGCGCGGACCGGGCTGCAGCGACACAGCGACGAACCGAGATAAAACTTCCAGCGCCGCGGCAAGCGAGGCGGCCGATGTCTGCGCACGCAACAACGGTGGTAAAGCATTGGTGGGCTTGGTGCTGGAGCAGGCCGCGACCACATCGTTGATGGCTTGCTGCAGCTCGACACCGGTGCGTTGGATGCCCTCGAGATTATCGCGGAGGGCGCGTGCAACGGCTTGTTCGACCGCGTTAGGTTCAGGTGACATACGTCTTTCCGGGGGTTTTTGCCGAAGTTACCCCTGTTTGGCCATTTTGCGGGGTGGGGGGAGGGGCGTCAACGGTTTGGGGGTGGGGGTGTGCCCAATCCGTGCTGAAAAGCGGGGCGGGTCAGGCGAAATTTGCCCTAAGAGTAGACAGGTGCATTCCGAGCCTGGACAGCCCCTGATAGAACGCCCTACGGGACAACAGGAAGCACGAGAGCCGAGGGGTGTGCGGCATCGTGCAGGATCGTGTTTGTCGCCGTGGTCCATTTGGCGGAGGTGGCCGCGGACTCACCGGTGTTCAGGTTGCGGTCGAAGCGCGGGAAATTGCTGCTGGAGAGCTCCACGCGAATGCGGTGTCCAGTGCGGAAGAGGTTGCTGGTAGCCCACAGGTCGATTGAGAGGGCGTAGACCTTGCCGGGAGTGAGGGGCATGGCTGTAGCCTGAGAGTCGCGATACTTTGCACGAAGAATGCCCTCGGTGAGATTGGTCGCGGTGCCGTCGGGCGCGACGTCGACCAACTTGGCGGTGAAGTCCGTGTCTACTGCGGAAGATGTGGCGAAGAACTCGAAGTGCACGGGACCGGTAACTTCCAGGTCGCGCTCGAGAGGAGCAGTGGAGTAAACCAGCACGTCGCTGCGTGCTTCCACGCTGCGTTGATCGCGAGGGCCGGGAGCCAGATGATCTTCATCGCAACAGAGCGGGCCGCCGATTGTGGGAACGGGTTTAGCGGGATCGTAAACGAATTTATCGGGAGGCTCGGAAGTGGGCGCTGAAGTGGAGAGCGCTCCATTTCCTTGCGCCGAATTGGCGGCGCCCTGCGAATGCAGGAAGTACTTTGTGGACTTTGCACGAGCCAATGGCCAATCGTCTTCCTGGCGCCACTGATTGGCGCCCATCACGAAAATTTTGACGGGCTTGCCGGTGGCAAATTCGTTTTGAACTCCCTTGAAGAGGAAGTCATACCAAGCGAGGGTGATGGCGTTGGCATCGAACTTTTCGGCTTCCGGGCCGAAATCGACTTGGCCAATTTTGCGGCCCTCTCCGGAGTGGCCACCAATTGCCACAAGCAAGTGCTGTCCGTTCCGTGCTTCGTCGACACCGCCGTGCGCTTTGATGCCCAGATAGTTTCGCAGAGTGCCGCCGAGGAAAAGATCGTACCACGCGCCGACGTGAAGCGCGGGCACGCGGATATCCGGGTAATGCTCCTCGATCGAAATGCGTTTCCAGAAATCGTCGTAGGAAGGATGAGCGAGCCAATCCAGAAAGTAAGAGGCCACATTCGCAGTTGAGGCGTTCGCGACGCCAGGCGGGGTCAAGTTGAATACCGGATAAGACGTGAGAGGCAACGCGTTGACGTCCTCCTGCGAATTGGGAAGGCGTATGATTTTGTGCTCGAGGGTGTCTTGCGCGAGGCCGGACGTCCAGGATTCGCTGAACCATTGTTCGAATGCGCCGCCTTGGTAGGTCCAGCCATCGTGATAATTGCTGGCCGTAACGATCGGGCAGATGCCTGCGAGGTGCGGAGGATGCGCGACGGCGGCCAGCACTTGCGTCGCGCCCACGTAGGACTCACCAAACATGCCGACCTTGCCGTTTGAATAGGGCTGCGCGGCAATCCATTCAATGGTGTCGTAGCCATCTTCCGACTCATGAACAAACGGAACCCATTCGCCATCGGAGGTGTAACGGCCGCGAACATCCTGCATGAAAACCACGTAGCCGCGAGAAGCAGCGCGTTGTGCAAAATCGATGTCGTATCCCCAAGGCGATTTGCGGTAGGGCGTACGCTGCAACAGCACCGGGAATTTTCCGGCAACGGCTGGGCGAAAGATGTCGCCGCGCAAAATGACGCCGTCGCGCATTTTAATTTCGACGTTGCGCTCGACTTTGACGGGATAGAGGTCGTTGGCGGTGGCGGGTACAGGGAGACCGAGGCACACAACCAGGAAAGCAAAAACGAAAAAGCTCGACTTCATGGAAGACCTCCGAACTGCGGGCAAACGATCTATCGCTATTCTCGTCCCGGATGGGGGGAAAGAAAAGGGCGGGAAACATTTGTTCAGGGGAACAAATCTTTGCTCATCAGAAAGCGGGCGTGATCGACAAAACCGCGACGGCGGTAAAGTTCGTTGGCGCGATTGCCGTGGGTGACCTCGAGATGGAGGAACTGCGCGCCATGCTCGCGAGAGACGCGCTCGGCAAGATCGAGAAGTTGGGTGCCGATTCCCTGCCCTCGATGAGATGCTTCGACAAAGAGTTCGTCGATCCAGGCGCCCTTGCCGCGATACTCCAGGCTGTAATCGAAACAGATCACGAGATAGGCGATGGGCGTTTGCTGCTGGCGGACGAGATAGCCAACGCCGAAATGCGAATGGGCGAGTAACTCAGACAAGTTTCGCCGGACGGTGGCTTCGTCGAACGCCTGGCTCCAGGGGTCGTCAATCTGCATACGGCGCATGAGGAGCAGAAGGGCGTCAAGATCGGGGGCTCCGGCAAGTTGAATCGAAATGCTCATAGGGAGCTGAAAGTATATTGCAGTTAGGCATGCGGTAGTCACCGGGAACGCTGCGCGTGGTAAAATAGAGACTTCAGGGGGCGACACGGTTTCGACGGAAGCTGTCGCGTCTCGGAGGCATGCCGGGGGCCACCCGCCCGTAACAGGATGGAAACTAGAACTGCCAACAACAACTTGGCACTTGCTGCTTAATTAATTAAGCGCACGCTTCCCCGGG
>DATJOO010000112.1:0-41044 GCA_035506955.1 Verrucomicrobiia bacterium | reverse complement strand
TTCGAGTTGTTCCTTCCCGAGTGGGTTAAAGATCACGATCTCGTCAATCCGGTTCAGGAACTCCGGCCGGAAGGATTGCCGGAGCGCTTCCATTGCCTCTTTGCGCGCCCGCTCTGGATCCTTTCCACTGAGCTCGTAGATAGCCGCCGATCCCACGTTGCTCGTCATCACCAGCACGGTGTTGCGAAAATCCACCGTACGCCCTTTTCCGTCCGTCAGCCGTCCATCTTCCAGGATTTGCAGCAGCACGTTGAACACGTCCGGATGTGCCTTTTCGATCTCATCAAACAGCACCACGGAATAAGGATGCCGGCGGACTTGCTCCGTTAATTGGCCGCCTTCCTCATAGCCGACGTAACCCGGAGGCGCTCCGATCAGCCGGGATACCGTGTGTTTCTCCATGTATTCAGACATATCGATTCGGATCATCAGCTTCTCGTCGTCAAACAGAAACTCCGCAAGCGCCCTTGCCAACTCCGTTTTCCCGACACCCGTAGGTCCAAGAAAAATAAACGAACCGATCGGCCGCTTCGTGTCCGACAACCCCGCCCGGCTTCGCCGCACGGCGTTCGACACTCTCTGCAGCGCATCTTCCTGCCCCACGACGCGTTGTCGCAGCCGTTCTTCCATGTGTACCAACTTCTGCGCTTCCCCTTCCAGCAGTCGTCCCACGGGGATACCCGTCCACTGGCTCACCAGCTTGGCAATATCTTCCTCGTCGACTTCCTCTTTCAAAATGCGCGCGCCTTTTTGCAGCGTCGCAAATCGTTCCTGGGCCTCTTGGGCTTCGCGCTCCGATTGGGCGATTTTTCCGTAACGAATTTCCGCCACTTTAGCTAGGTCTCCGGCACGCTCGTAGCGGTCGGCTTCGGCCCGCAATTCTTCGATCCGCTCCTTGATTTTGCGGATTTTCGCAATGGCTTCCTTTTCCGCCTGCCACCGGGCCTTTCGTCCACTCGAATCCTCGCGCAGTTTCGCCAATTCCTTCTCAATCTGTTGCCGACGTTCCACCGAATGCGCGTCCGTTTCTTTGAGCAACGCTTGACGCTCGATCTCCAGTTGCAAGATCCGCCGCTCAATCTCGTCGATCTCTGTCGGCAGGGAATCAATCTGCATGCGCAAACTGGCCGCCGACTCATCGATCAGGTCGATGGCCTTGTCCGGCAAGAAGCGATCCGAAATGTAACGGTGCGAAAGCGTCGCGGCCGCAATAATCGCCGCGTCCTTAATGCGCACTCCATGATGGACTTCGTAGCGGTCCTTCAATCCTCGAAGAATCGCAATCGTATCCTCGACCGTGGGTTCTTCCACCAGAACTGGCTGGAACCGCCGCTCCAGCGCGGGATCTTTCTCGATATATTTCTTATATTCATTCAGAGTAGTGGCGCCGATCGCGCGCAGTTCGCCGCGCGCCAGTGCCGGCTTCAGCATATTCGAAGCGTCCATCGCACCTTCGGCCGCGCCCGCGCCCACCAACGTATGCAACTCATCGATGAACAGAATGATTTGCCCTTCGGCTTCGGCAATCTCCTTCAACACGGCCTTCAGCCGGTCTTCAAATTCGCCGCGAAATTTTGCTCCGGCCACCAACGCTGCCAGATCTAGCGCTACGAGCTTCTTGGTCTTCAGCACGTCCGGCACATCGCCAGACACAATCCGTTGCGCTAGACCCTCGACAATCGCGGTTTTGCCCACGCCAGGTTCGCCAATCAACACCGGATTGTTCTTTGTCCGCCTCGCCAAAATCTGCATCACGCGCCGAATCTCTTCATCTCGTCCAATCACCGGATCGAGCTTCGAGCGCCGCGCCAGCTCCGTCAAATCCCGCGCGTATTTCTCCAGCGCGGCGTAGGTCGTCTCCGGATTCTGTGACGTCACCCGCTGGCTCCCACGTACACTCGCCAGCGCCTGCAAAATCGCTTCGTGCGAGGCGCCGTCTTTCTTCAGAAGTTTTCCCGCGGGATCGCGGTCCGCACCGGCAATTGCCAGGAACAGATGTTCCGTGGAGACGTATTCATCCTTGAACTTTTCTGCTTCATCGAATGACTTCTCCAATACGTCGTTCAGCGCCCGTCCCAAATGCTGTTGGGCAAATCCCTGCACCTTCGGCAAGCGGCCAATCTCCCGCTCGATCTCCTGTGACAACATTTCCGTGCGTATTCCCAGCCGCGCTAGCAGCGGCGGCACGACGCCATCCGGCTGGTTGACCAGCGCGGAAAGCAGATGGATTGGTTCTACGGCCTGATTTTCATGGCGAGCGGCCACTTCCTGCGCTCCTTGCAGCGCCTCCTGGGCCTTCACCGTCATTTTGTCGAATCGCAACATGAATCCCTCTCTCACTCCTTCTAACGAAAAGGGGACTGGCACGCGGCCAGCCCCCTATGCTATCCCATGGCGGCATCTGTCGCCCGGATCTTTCACGCGTTACTTGGATGCTGCAGCGGCTGCCGCGGGAGCTTCCACGCGAACCTTAATCTGCTTCGGCTTCGCTTCTTCGCGCTTTGGAATTGCCAACGTCAACACCCCGTTCTTATACTCGGCCTGGATCGCCTCGGTGTTCACCGTGTTCGCCAGCGAAAAACTGCGGCTGAACGCACCATACGCGCGTTCCACACGCAAATAGTTGTTCTCGTTCACTTGCTTCTCGAACTTGCGTTCTCCCCGAATCGTCAGGAGGTTGTTCTCCACTCGAATGTCTAGCTCTTCCGGCTTGATGTCTGGAAGATCCGCCTTCACGACTAGAGCGTGCTCGGTCTCGAAGATGTCCACCGCCGGTGCCCAAGCGGTCAGGTTCGCGCCATCCGTACCGCGCTCAAATGTCTCGCTGAACAACCGGTTGAGCTGCTCCTGAAGGCCGGAAACCCCGCGAAAGGGCTGAAACTGTGCCAATGTAGCTCTCATGTGATACCCTCCATAAGTGATATAGAAGCAATAATAAAATATGAGTGTATCAATGTCAAGTACTTCTTGTGACTCCTAGCTATCCGCTTTAACCCACTAATATAATGAAAGTTAGTTTGATTTCGCCAGGAGGGCCCGACTTCGGCTCGCACCAGCCTGACTTCGTTGCTGATCCACCAGAAGCGGGTGGTTTGCTATAGTTTAGGGAAACGTAAATGCGTGTCGACGATCTGAATTACGAATTGCCTCTCGACCTGATTGCCCAGCGGCCCTTGGCTGAGCGTGACGCTTCGCGATTGCTCCTGTTGAGTCGCTCCACAGGTCAGTTTGAAGACCGCCGTTTCTCTGAGCTTCCGGAGCTGCTGCGTGGCGACGAACTCATCGTCTTCAATAACGCGCGTGTCCTCCCTGCTCGCTTGTTTGGTCATCGGTCTGGTGTCCATGCACAAAAGCCTTCACGCAAGAGCGCACGCCAGCATTTGACCGGAACAGTCGAAGTATTTCTCACCCGCCGAATCGGATCAGATATGTGGGAAGCATTGGTTCGGCCTGGCCGCAAGATGCAGATCGGCGAGGAGGTGTTTTTTGGTTCAGGGGAATTGCAAGGCGAGATTTTGGCACGCGGTGAACTTGGACTTAGGACCATCCGTTTTCGTAGCAATAACGACCAATCGGTCCACCAGCTGATCGAAAGGTTAGGCCATGTCCCTTTGCCGCCCTACATCGATCGCCCGGAGGAAGCTGACGATAGGCAGCGCTACCAAACAGTGTTTGCGCGCCAGCCCGGTGCGGTCGCGGCGCCGACCGCCGGCCTGCATTTCACCGAAGAAGTATTGCGGCGCATTCTCGCGCGTGGCTGCGAGACCTGCGAAATTACTCTGGACGTGAGTCTCGGAACATTCCAACCCATTCACACCGAAATTCTCGAACACCACAAGATCCATTCCGAGTCCTACGAAATCTCCGAACTTGTAGCGGCGAAGATACGCGATGCAAAGAAAGCAAAACGACCGGTCCTGGCGATCGGTACAACGGTGGTGCGGACACTCGAAGATGCCGCGTCCCGCGCAAACGCTGCCGGTCTGAATCAGGAAGT
This sequence comes from Verrucomicrobiia bacterium, assembly GCA_035506955.1. Lineage (GTDB taxonomy): Bacteria > Acidobacteriota > Terriglobia > Acidiferrales > UBA7541 > Acidiferrum. The sequence goes on along the minus strand of DATJOO010000112.1, from coordinate 37,047 downwards.
GCAGCCCGGGCCGGGTGAGGCCCAACTCTTTATCGTCCCGGGCTATCACTTTGGAATCGTGGACATGCTGCTTACAAATTTCCACCTGCCGAAATCCACCCTCTTAGCTCTAGTGAGTGCCTTTGCGGCGAGAGAGAATGTTCTCGCGGCCTATCGTCACGCCGTTGACGCTCGCTATCGTTTTTACAGTTATGGGGATTGCATGCTGATTCGTTAGCGGTGGGTAACTTCAGCAGAAAAAATTCGCAAAACTGGGGCAAACCACAACCGCAGCTGCACTAATTTCTCCGCGGCCGCGTTCATTGTGTATTACCACTTCAGAATCGAATTCGGCAGGACATAAACGAGGGAAGCCTCCAATCCGGATAGCCTCCCTCGGGAGTAGTCGTTAACATGCATCCAGTAGGCCATTAGTTGGGCAGCACGAAAACACTCTTCTTGCCCTCGAAACGCAGTTCGATCACTTTGCCGTCGGCGTTTGAAACTACGGCGTTGTACTGTGCCTTGGTGTCGCGGTCTTCCCACCGGCCGTCGGATTCTGCAACCAATTTCTTCCCGTTCAGGATGGACAGATGATTGCCATCGATCACGAACCGGTAGTCGCCCGACTTGATTTGCGTTTGTCCTACCTTCACGTTATGCGTGATCGGTAGTGTGGTGGACATGGGTTTCGCAAATGCCGGAACCGCCACGGCCAACGCGCCAGCCAGCACCAGATTCGCGAGGAGCGATTGTTTTTTCATGTGAGTCATTTTCCTTTCCACGTTCGAGTCAACCGGAAGCGTGTTGCCTGGAGGGAAGAGTTGACACACAGGTAGGAGAGGAGTAGCCTCACGTGCGAGGCACCTCGTCGTCCTGGTCACGAGCCGGAACTACTGAGTGTCATTCACCCCGCGGCTGCCACCGCGGGGTTTTTGCTGCAAAATCTCTGTCCATCCCGCTACAGCCCAATTACCCGGCTGCACTGGTATAGACGAAGATGCCCGGCGAGATGTTTCGCGCCTTAACTCATTTTCTTTGTGTCATTTTTACATCCAGGAACGGGCCCTTGAACCTCTCACATTTTCACGTCACGTGCATCCTTATTGTGGTTCATCTATACTCTTGGACGCGGTCCTAAAGCCGGATGCGAACCCTAGTTCTTAGCGATCTCCACGCCAATTTGACGGCTCTCCAAGCCTCCCTGAAAGCGGCGGAGGGACAATGGGAGCGGGTTGTTTGCCTCGGTGACGTTGTCGGCTATGGACCCGATCCCAACGAAGTGGCCTCCACTATTCGAGAACTCGGTGCCGTCACCATTCGTGGCAATCACGACAAAGCCGTCGCCGACCTGATGAATACGGATGACTTCAATCCCGTCGCCAAAATGGCGGTCGATTGGACCCGCTCGCAGCTTTCCAACGAGAACCTGGATTGGCTCGCCGCCCTGCCGCAAGGTCCTCTGGAGACCGATAAGTTAATGCTGGTCCACGGCGCTATTCAGGACGAGGACGAATACGTCTTCACTCCGTCTCAAGCATTGGAGGGATTACTCGATTCTATCGTGCAAGTCACTTTTTACGGCCACACGCACCATCAGGGTGGGTTCGCTTATGTCGATTCGGAGTTAGAAATTCTTCAACTGCACCCTAGATCGAATGAGTTGCGCTGCGCTTTGCAGGTCGAAGACCTCAAGCGCTATCTGCTGAACCCAGGTTCCATCGGCCAGCCACGCGACGGAGACCCCCGTGCAAGTTTCGCCATCGCCGATCTGGAACATCGCGCCGTCGAATTTTGGCGTATACCCTACGACATTGCCCAGGTCCAGTCCCGTATGCGCGCTGCCCGGCTCCCGGAACCACTTGCCCACCGTTTGACGGTCGGCCGTTAGGCGCATAATGCTTTAAAGCGAGCTTTCCCATGCAAGACACTTTCGAAGATCCAGAAATGCCAGGATCGAAACCTAAGTTTTCTCCCCTGACCTTAGCCATCGCTGCCGTCGCCATCGCTGTGGTTCTGTTGAGCATTTGGTTCCTGTTCGAACCCCTACAGACTCGCAGATCGTCCGGACTTCAGGAGACCGCACACGCCAAAATGACTGCGGGCGAGCAGCAATATGTCAGAAACGTCGAAGTCTCAAATCTCGCCATGAGCCGCGCAGAAAATTTCCTTCATCAGGAAGTGACCACGTTGACCGGCGAAATCCATAATGCGGGAAGCGAACCCGTCTCGACTCTCAGCATTACCACCGAGTTTTCAGACGACATGCATCAGATCGTTCTCCGGGAAACCCGGCGCGTTGTTGGGGAATCGCGCGCCGCGCTGGCCCCCGGCGAACGCCGCACCTTCGAAATTTCCTTTGAGCACATTCCCATTTCATGGAATATGCAGGCTCCCTCTGTGACTGTGTCGCAATTACGGCTCGCTGCCCGTAAATAGTAACCCAATTATAAAATAACTAGTTTATAACTATGGGTGGACCTTGCCGCGGAATTGCGCGAATCCCTCCAAGGCGTGCTTGCCTCAGGCATCATCGAAATCCGCGAAACGGCCGGCCGCACCAGTCCACTCCCGCCACTTTCCTGGGAGGTGCGCGGCGCCCCCGATAAGCCGCTCCTTCACCTTTGGGCCGAAAACTGCAATCTCACGCGCCGCGTGCTAACAAACGCCTCGCGATCCTCGAGTTAAAAGCCACCGAAAATCCCGAACTCCCCTTGCAGGCTGCAGACTATTGGGACCGCATCCGCCGCCACCTCGCTCTGGGAGATTTGCCCCGACACGGCTACTTCTCCGGCATTGAACTGCAGACCGCCGCGCCTCTCGTATATCTCATAGCCCCGGCTTTGCGCTTCCATCCAACCACCGATGCTCTTTTGAAGTATTTGTCTGCTGACATGGAAATCATCCGAATCGGTTTGGCGGAAACTTGACGACGCGAATTACGCATTGTCATGCGCCAGTAATCTGCTTCATTTTCTCGCGCCGCGATTGCACCTTGTCTTCCGCAAGATTCACGGTAAAATTCTTCCATCAAGAAATGGGGCAGGTGTTCGTGAATTTCTCAATTGATGTTCGCCAAACGGAAGATGTTTCTGTCGTGGAGGTTCGCGGTCGCCTTACATCGTTCGAATCTCGTGCTTTTCAGCAGATGATTCAAACCCTCCTGAAGCAGGGCCACAACAATATCGTTTTGAACCTGACCGCTTTGGAATATTTGGACAGTTCCGGCGTTGGTGAACTGGTGCGCAACTACCTTAGCGTTGTCAAAAAAGGTGGCGCCATGAAGGTCGTCGGGCTCGCTCCAAAAATTGAAGAAGTTCTTAAAATCACCCAACTTTATCAGGTCTTTCCCGAATTTCCCGACGAAGCCTCGGCCTTGGAGAGCTTCTCCGGCATACGTACTACCTCGGTTTAGTCGATCTAGCCCGGCCTCTGTGTCGCGCAATTGCCCCGGGCATGTTCGGGCAGTACTGTCACTCTTAGCTGTCTTCCATTTCTTCGTTCCGAATGGCAACGTGCCGTGTCTTAGCGGAGCCCTCATGCGCCTGTTCTCCGTTTTGCTTGTGTGTGTTTCACTATTTCTTGTGCCCTCTCTCTCTGGGCAAACAACATGCTTTCTGTTACCCGGTCAGCAAACTCTTCGGTGGATGTCTGCTTCATCCCCAAAACTTGAACGAGAATTAGTTGCCAAATGCGGCGAGAGCCAGCGCGCTCGTGCGCAATGTGGCTTGCGGCAGGTTGCTGAGTTCTGGCGCACCGACGATGGCGATGCCGCGGTGTTCGAGGAATTTGTTCTAACCAACTTTGCGATGAGCACCCCAGCGCAGGCCCGGAACAATTGCGCGATGCTACGGTCCAAATCACAAAAAATATTTGGAACCAATATTACGCGCCCATTTTAGGAAAAACGGATGTCGTGCTGCTTGCTGTTTATTCCCACATGATCGATTCGTTTATGCACTTGCCCGATTACTCGACCGGCCACCTCATTACTTTTCAGATGGGAACAACAAACGAAAAAAGCCGGCGCCATTGGTCCGGAGTTCGAGCGCGTGGCCACCATGGGCCACGTCACTCCTGATATATGGATGATTTCATGCTACGGGGAAGCCGGTAGGCTCCGAAGCGCTGCTCACCAGCCACAGAACAAGCGCTCACGCGCACTAGGCTTAATCCCGAATTGATCTCTGTAATCGGAAACGGAATTTATCGGCCAGAAAAGGAGAGAAGCAGCTAGGGTGTGGACCCTAGCTGCCTCCCGGGGTGTGTCCTCGAAGTGGTTGTTACTAACTTAGATGCACGCCGGCGAAAAAGGTTTCCAAAAAATAAACAAGCCCATTCGTGTTTTTCTTCTCGCAAGCGGGAGTTCTAAGTTTCAATAAAACAAGTATTTACGCCACCGCTCATCACGATGCCCGATTAATCGCATCAATTGCCGCGATGTATGCAATGTAAACGGCCGCGGACGCCGCGCTAGCTTCAGGCCCGCTTCTTCCGGTGTGCGATCGCCCTTGTTGTTATTGCACCGGTAGCAGCATGCCACGAGATTTTCCCAGGAAGAGCGTCCTCCGCGCGAACGCGGAATCACGTGATCCAGCGTTAACTCCGAACTCGGAAATACCTTGCCGCAAAACTGGCAAGTATTGCGATCCCGCAAAAGAATATTTTTCCGCGAGAGCGCGCGGCTCTGTTGCGGTATATGCCGGTACGCCAAAAGCCGGATCACCGATGGAACCTTGTGCGAGTGTGCTGAGGAATGTACTTCCGCACTGTGCAGTTCCTCAGCCTGCGCCACGCCCTTCAGCAGCAGCACCATTGCGCGTCGTACCGCAGTTACGTTAATTGGTTCGTAAGTCGCATTCAGGACTAATACAGGCTCTTGCATCAGGGAAGCACGGACGGGCACGAGAGGCGCAACATGACGACCGATGTTCCCCGAAGCGTTGGACGCAAGCGGTCCGACCGCTTCGGGGGAAACTCGCCCCCGGTGGTCTATCGCCTCTGGTCGTCTTGCGTTCATCCCGTCCTTTCCTGCTACGGGTGTTCGGCCAAGGAACTCAGCGGACGACCGGCCCGGGCTATCGTTAATCCCAGAACCGACTTGGCGCCCGCTTCGCGTAGCGCGCGCGAACACGCGTCTAGCGTCGCTCCTGTCGTCATTACATCATCTAGCAGCAGAATTCGTAAATTGTCAACTCGACCGCCATCGCGCATGGCAAAAGCGCCACGTACTGCTTCCCACCTTTCTTCGCTTCTTAGTAGATGTTTTTCCGGACGGGGCTTTGCTCGCACCAGCAACTCAGGCCGGTACGGCAAGCGCCATCGCTTCGCCAGTGGCCGTCCTACCAGATCGACTTGGTTGTATCCTCGTTCCCGGCTTCTTTGCCGGTGCAGTGGCACAGGCACGATTACATCTGCCGCCATGCGCTCGCCTTGCGCTTGCATCAGTTCAGCCAGTCGGTTCGCAAACCACTGGCCTAGCGGCTCGATTTCCTCGTGCTTTAATAAAACTACCGCACGCGAAAGGGTTCCTTCGTAGTATCCATAACTGCGCGCAAGGTCAAATCCGAAACGATGCTCTTGGCAATCGGCACAGTACGCTGTTTCCTTCGGAAATTCGGGATCGAATGTCGCTGGCAAGCCACATTTCTCGCAGTAGCCAGGCAGAATCGGTTGAAACTGGGAAACGCAATGATCGCAAATCGGAACTCGCCGCGCATCGGCTACGAGCTCATCACACAACCGGCAGCCTGCGGCGAAGAAAATGCTCACTAATGTTGCGGAAAGACCCTTAAACACCTGCTGTGTTGCGCGATGAACTGCGGGAATATCCATGGCCCGACCGTTATGCCGTCATGGATATTATAATTCAGTTATATATATTTTGGCTTAACAAATCGTTTTATAGTAACCCTTGTTCCATCTTTTCTTGGCAGGTGATGCAGTGCTTTGCCCATGGCACCGCGTCCAAGCGCTTTTGCTGCATCTCTTCGTGGCAGATCAAGCAGGTGCCGTATTCCTCGCCCCGGATGCGCTTCAGCGCTTCGTCGATCAGATTCAGCATGTTCCGATCTGTGCTCGTCTGACCGAACAAAAACTCCTTCGTGTACGAATTGGCGGCTTTGTCCGCCAGATCCACGGTGGGATCGTCGTCCGCTTGACGCCCCTCTTCCTCGGTCCGCGTGATCGTCTTCACCAATTCATCGCGCCGCGTCAGCAGCTTCTTTTTGTAGTAGTCCAGTCGCTTCTTTTCCATACCTATCCTCCCCCAGATGGCTCCAGGGGCCACCTAAAAACCCCGTAGTGTAGTCCATTTTTCACAAGCTGTCAATTAATCTTGGGTCGCCGCACTACGGTTGCACGTGTTACACGCTTCGCTATGGCTCAATCTAGCCTGCTTGTGCGCATCTGGTGCTGGTGACCCGTTTGTCGTGGTGTGGCGAAGGCGAGACGGACCGCTCGAGGAAATACGCAGGTCGATTGAGTGTGACGGAAATTTTTTGCGAATCGCTCCTTTTGCGCTTTATTGATAAAATCTCAGATGGGCGCTTATACCCAGTAATTTCAGGTATTTTCCGGCTCGCTCGGTATGTCCCGGTGGCTTTAGCGCCAGCCCGGCCGTTCGACGATCACCGCCCATGTATCCAAAAAGGGGTCAGTATCCGTCAAAAGTACACGGACGTCGCGTTCCAGGTCCGACTGTATAACTTACGTCAAGGATGAATTCCATTGCCGACTGATCATGATGTACGCCCGGCCCAAGGGCCTAATCAGGGAAAGCCTGTTTCGACTCCGTCTCGCCGCAGAGGGGTTCGCGCGCTGGTGTGGATCGTAATACTTCTCGTCTTTCTCGCTGGTTTTTGGCTAGTCTTGCGCCACCACGATCCTCCTGCCGCCGCAGGCAAGTCCTCTCGCGGCGGTTTTGGACCCGTCACCATTGCCAGTGCCACAGCCAAGAAAGGCGATATTGGCAACTATCTCGACTCCATCGGCACCGTCACGCCGGTTTACACCAGTTCGATCACCAGTCAGGTCAATGGCATCATCGTCGGTGTGCACTATCGTGAAGGACAGGCCGTCAAAAAGGGCGATCCTTTAATCGACATCAACCCTGATCCCTATCGAGCCACCTTGGTTCAGGCCCAGGGTACCTTGGAACGCGACCAGAACATCTTGGCTCAGGCACGCATGGACCTGGAACGTTACAAGGACGCTTGGGCTCGCAAAGCCATTCCCAAGCAGACTCTCGACGACCAGGAAAAAATCGTTTTGCAGAACGAGGGCACCGTTCGGCTCGATCAGGGCATGGTGCAGTATGATCAGGTGCAGTTGGATTTCTGCCACATCACTTCCCCCATTGATGGCCGTGTTGGCCTGCGCCTTGTCGACCCCGGCAACGTTGTGCAGTCTACCGCTGCGCAATCCAACAGTAACTCCACTCTGGTTGTTGTCACGCAGATTCAGCCGATCACTGTCATCTTCACCATCGCGCAAGAGAAACTCGGCGAGGTGCAAGACCGTCTTCGGCAGGGTGGCAAGTTGGCTGTCGACGCGTACGACAGTTTCGGCACCAAGAAAATCGCCACGGGCACCTTCCTTACTCTCGATAATCAGATCGACACCACCACTGGCACTGTCAAGGCCAGAGCTTCCTTCGTCAATAAAGATGCGTCTCTCTTCCCGAACGAATTCGTCAACGTCAAGCTACTCGTCAACACCATTAAGAACGCCACGATCATTCCTTCCGCGGCTATTCAGCACAATGGCAAAACCGCTTTCGTTTATGTCGTCCAGAATGACACCGCGCATATGAAGGTCATCCAAACAGGAGTGAGCGATAGCGGCTCCACTCAAGTAACCGGTATTAATCCCGGCGATGAAGTTGCCACCAGCAGCTTCGATAAGCTCCAGGACAACTCCAAAGTTTCTATTTCCAAGACGCCTCTTCCCACCAGCGGGAGCGATGCCCCTTGAGTCCATCCACTCCATTTATCCAGAGACCGGTGGCCACGTCTCTGCTAATGGCGGCGATCCTTCTTGTGGGTATCGTCTGTTATAAGCAGTTGCCCATTTCTGCTTTGCCCCAGGTCGATTACCCGACTATTCAGGTTTTAACTTTTTATCCGGGTGCCAGTCCCGACGTCGTCGCCACCACGGTCACTGCGCCCCTCGAACGGCAGTTCGGCCAGCTGCAGGGTCTCAATCAGATGACCTCGACCAGCGCCAACGGCAACTCTGTCATCGTATTGCAATTCGCTCTTAATTTGAGTATCGACGTCGCCGAAGAAGAAGTGCAGTCCGCTATCAATGCTGCGCTCACCTATCTGCCCGCCAATCTTCCCGCTCCCCCCATTTACAACAAAACCAATCCCGCCGATGCCCCAGTTCTGACCCTGGCGATAACCTCCAGTTCCATACCCCTTCCCCAAGTCGAAGATTATGTCGACACGCGCCTCGCCCCGAAAATTTCTCAGCTCACCGGCGTCGGCATGGTCAGCATCAGCGGCGGCCAAAAGCCTGCCGTGCGCATCCAAGCCAATCCCGCGGCGCTTTCTTCATACGGGATTAATCTCGAGGCCCTGCGCACTGCTCTCTCCCAAGCGAGCGTCAATGCCGCGAAAGGCAATTTCGACGGCGAGCGCCAGGACTATCAGATCGACGCCAACGATCAGCTTGTCAGCAGCAAAGACTATCGCCAGGTTGTCGTCGCCTACCGCAATGGCGCTCCCGTGATGCTCACGGATGTCGCGACTATCGTCGATGGCGTAGAAAACACCACTCTCGCTGCATGGATGAACAAAACCCCCGCCGTCATTCTCAACATCCAGCGTCAGCCCGGCGCCAACACTATCAGCGTTGTCAAGCGCATCAAAGCGCTGTTGCCTCAATTGCAGAGCAATCTTCCCACCGGCATCGACGTCACCATACTCACGGACTTAACTACTCCCATCCAATCCTCGGTGGACGACGTAGAGTTCGAGTTATTGCTCACCGTGGGCCTAGTCGTTATGGTCATGTTCCTTTTCCTTCGCAACCTCTACTCGACCATCATTCCCAGCGTTGCCGTACCGCTTTCCCTCATCGGCACTTTCGCCGCCATGTACGCTCTCGGTTACAGCCTCGACAATCTCTCCCTCATGGCCTTGACCATTTCCACCGGCTTCGTTGTTGACGACGCCATCGTTATGGTCGAAAACATCTCTCGCTATATCGAAGAAGGCGAACCTCCGATGCAAGCCGCCCTTAAAGGCGCGGAGCAAATCGGCTTTACCATTTTGTCTTTGACCGTTTCTTTGATCGCGGTGCTCATCCCTCTGCTCTTCATGGGCGATGTGGTGGGCCGCCTCTTCCGGGAATTCGCGGTCACCTTGGCGGTCACCATCGTAGTCTCCGCCGTGGTTTCACTGACTCTCACGCCCATGATGGCTTCCCGCATTCTCCGTCACAATCCCACAGCAAATCAGGGTCGCTTCTATCAGGCCTCCGAGCGTGCCTTCAACGCCTTGATTAATTTCTACGGCCGCACTCTGAAAACTGTCCTTCGCTTCCAGACCATCACCTTGCTGGTTGCCCTGGGCACCCTGATCCTCACCATCTTTCTCTACATCATTATTCCCAAGGGATTTTTCCCGATTCAAGACACTGGCATCATTCAAGGAATTTCCCAGGCCTCGCCCACCGTCGGCTCCAAAGCCATGGCGGAAAAACAACAGGAACTTGCCAACATCATTCTGCAAGATCCTGCCGTCCAGAGCTTGTCTTCCTTCATCGGTGCGGATGGCACCAATATCACTCCCAACAGCGGCAGAATGGCCATCAATCTCAAACCCCTTAACCAGCGCAGTATCAATGCCTCCAATGTCATTCGCCGTTTGCAGACCCAATTGAAAGATGTCCAGGGCATCCAGCTTTTCATGCAGCCGGTTCAGAACATCACTGTCGACGATCGCGTCAGCCGTACGCAGTATCAGTACACGTTGGAAGACGCGGACGCCAACGAGTTGACTCAGTGGACCAATCGCTTCGTCGACAAGGTGAAGCAGTTACCGGAACTTGAAGATGTTGCCACCGACCAGCAGCCCGGTGGCCTCGCTGTAGCACTCATCATTGATCGGCCGACTGCCTCTCGTGTTGGCATCGCGCCCACCAACGTCGACAATACCCTCTACGATGCCTTCGGTCAGCGCCAGATCAACACCATGTATACGCAGCTGAACCAGTATCACGTCATCCTCGAAGCGCAACCTCAATTTCAGCTGGATCCCGACAAGCTCAACAAGCTTTACATCCAGTCCAGTTCCGCCTCGGGGGCCAGTGGCGCTGCCGCCACCTCCAGCGGCAACGGTTCCACCTCCGCTGGTTCGAACCAATTGACCACTTCCGCCATGTACACCCCCACGGCAAATACCTTGAGTCCCGCAGTTAACGTTCTCATGCCGAACACTTCCAGTTCCGGCACCAGCAAGGGTTCGACCTCAGCGGGCAGCACCAGTTCCCAGACCGCTAGCGCTGTTCCTCTCGGCGCGATTGCGCATTTTCAGAAGAGCACCGAGCCGCTTCTGATTGCCCACCAGGGGCAGTTTCCCGCAATCACCGTCTCTTTCAACTTAGCCCCCGACGCCGCTCTCGGCGGAGCCATCTCTGCCGTCACCAAAGTGCAAGACGATATGCACATGCCGAAAAGCGTTCAGGCCGATTTCCAGGGCACCGCCGCTTCCTTTCGTAATTCACTTTCAAACATGCCGCTGCTGATTCTGGCGGCCCTCGTGACCGTCTATATCGTCCTCGGCGTTTTGTACGAAAGCTTTATTCATCCAGTCACCATTCTTTCCACTCTTCCTTCCGCCGGTGTCGGCGCCTTTCTCGCCTTGATCTTGTTTAAACAGGATCTCAGCGTCGTCGCTATCATTGGCCTCGTCCTGCTGATCGGCATCGTCAAGAAAAACGGCATCATGATGGTCGACTTTGCTCTGGAGGCGGAACGCCAACACGGCAAGAATGCTACCGACGCCATCTACGAAGCTTGTTTGCTTCGTTTCCGTCCCATCATGATGACCACCATGGCCGCTTTGTTGGGTGGTATACCCCTCGCCTTGGGCATGGGCTTTGGATCGGAGCTGCGCCGTCCTCTCGGCATCGCCATGGTTGGCGGTCTGTTGGTTAGCCAGGTGTTGACGCTCTACACCACGCCGGTCATCTACATTTTCTTCGACAACCTTGGCCGACGCTTTTCAGGTAAATCCAACAACGGTCATGCCGGGCAGGAACCCCAGCCGTCGGGGAACGCATGAACTTTTCTAGGGCATTCATACATCGCCCAGTGGCCACTACCCTGCTGACCACCGCGATTGCCATTGCGGGAGCCATTGCCTTCAAGGTGCTCCCCGTTTCTCCCTTGCCCCAGATCGATTTTCCGACAATCTCGGTGGGTGCTTCGCTCCCCGGCGCCAGCGCGGAGATTATGGCTTCCTCCGTGGCCACTCCCCTGGAGCGCCAGTTAGGTCATATTGCGGGCGTCACGGAGATGACCTCCACGAGCAGTTTGGGAACCACCGGTATCACCATTCAGTTTGATCTCAGCCGCAACATTGATGCTGCTGCTCGCGATGTGGAAGCCGCCATTAATGCTGCTCGCACCTATTTGCCCGCCAACTTGCCTGCCAATCCCACCTATCGCAAGGTCAATCCCGCAGATTCTCCCATCATGGTGCTCGCCGTCACTTCCGACATTTACGGTCCTGCCAAGCTTTACGACGAAGCCTCCACCGTGATGGAGCAGAAACTCTCCCAGATCCAGGGTGTCGGTCAGGTCACCGTCGGCGGCGGTGCACTTCCTTCCGTTCGCGTCGAAGTCAATCCTGACAAGCTTTACAGCATGGGCTTGACCATGGCGAACCTCCAGTCGGTCCTTAGTCTCCAGAACTCGGATCTTGCTAAAGGTCAAATTACCGACGGCAAATTCACCGCCGATATCATCGCCAATTCCCAGATTTCCCATGCCGACGACTACAAGCCCATCGTCGTCGGCTATCACAACGGTGCTGCTGTTCGTCTGGAAGACGTCGCGGATGTCATTGACTCCATCCAGAACATACGTACCGCCGGCTATTTCAATGGCAAACGCTCCATCGTCATCCTCATCTTTCGCCAGCCCGGCGCCAATATTATCGAGACCGTCGAGCGCATCCGCGGTGAATTGCCGTCCTTGGAAGCGTCCATACCTAGAGGCATGCGCGTTTCCATCATGCTCGACCGCACCACCACGATTCGCGCCTCGGTTAAGGACGTCGAGCGCACCCTAACTTTCTCGATCATCCTCGTCATCATCGTCGTCTTTGTTTTCTTGCGTAATGGCCGGGCTACCCTCATTCCTGCCGTCGCCGTGCCTGTCTCTTTGATTGGCACCTTCGCGGTGATGTATCTCTGCAATTACAGCCTCGACAACCTCTCTCTTATGGCCCTTACCATCGCCACAGGTTTCGTCGTCGACGACGCCATCGTCGTTATGGAGAACATTACACGCCATCTGGAAGCTGGCATGGAACCGTTCGCCGCCGCGCTCAAAGGCGCCAAGGAGATTGGTTTCACCGTCTTCTCCATCAGCGTTTCCTTGATCGCTGTCTTCATTCCTCTGCTCTTGATGGGCGGCATTGTCGGTCGCTTGTTCCGTGAATTTGCCGTGACTTTATCCACGGCCATCCTCGTCTCCATGATCATTTCCCTTACTACAACGCCAATGATGTGCGCTCACTTACTTAAGGAAGAGCGTAAGGAAAACCATGGGCGCCTTTACATGTTCACCGAGCGATTTTTTGAGCGCATGCTTAATCTCTATCGCCACACCCTGGAATGGGTCCTCGATAACTCCCTTCTCACTCTTACCGTCCTGCTTCTCACCATTGCTCTCAACGTCGTCATTGTCTACAAAATCCCCAAAGGTTTCTTCCCGCAACAAGACACCGGCATCGTCTTCGGCGGCGCACAAGGTCCCCAGGACGCTTCCTTCGCCTCCATGAATGATTCCGTCCAGAAAATCGGTGCTGTCGTCAAGTCCGATCCCGGTGTGCAAAATGTCATTGTCTTTACGGGTGGTCAGGGACCCACGAATGGTGGCTTCATATTTGTCACCCTCAAGCCTCTTGATCAGCGCGACGCTGGTGCCCAGGCAATCATCAATCGTCTTCGTCCGAAGTTAAACAAGCTTCTCGCTGCCTCCGTTTTTATGCAGGCCGGTCAGGACCTGCGTATCGGTGGCCGCAGCTCGAACGCTCTCTACCAGTACACCATTCAATCCGACACCGTCACCGACCTGCAGACTTGGGGTCCCAAACTGCTCACCGAGATGCGCCGTCTTCCTGGGCTCACGGACGTTAACACCGATCAACAGAACGGCGGTCTCGATCTCCTCGTGCACTACAATCGCGTCACCGCTGCGCAACTCGGCCAGACCGCTCAATCGCTCGATAGTGAGATTTATAATTCCTTCGGCCAAGCCGAAGTCTCGATTATTTACACCCAGTTGAACCAGTATTACGTCGTTCTTGAAGTGGATCCGAAATATTCTCAGGATCCCAGCGGCCTAAATGGCGTCTATTTCCATCCCGCAGGTTCCAGCAGTGTAACCGCGGTCGGTAACGCCCCGCTCACCGCCATCTCCACCAATCACCCCACTACGATTCCTCTGACCATCAATCACACGGGCCTGTTTCCCTCGGTGACCGTCTCTTTCAACTTGGCTCCGGGCGTTTCCTTAAGCGACGCCACTTACTCGATCGAGCAACTGAAAGCTCGCATGGGTGTCCCCGGTACCGTCCGCGGCTTCTTTGCCGGCACCATGCAGGCTTATCAACAGTCTCTCAGCACCGAGCCCATCCTCGTTCTTACCGCGCTACTTGCCGTCTACATCGTTCTTGGTGTGCTGTACGAAAGTCTCGTTCATCCCCTCACAATTATTTCTACCCTTCCTTCCGCCAGTGTCGGCGCCATGCTCGCTCTTATTCTCTTCAAGGAAGATCTCAACGTCATCTCAATCATTGGCATCGTGCTTCTCATCGGTATCGTCAAGAAAAATGCCATCATGATGATCGATTTTGCCTTGCAGGCCGAGCGCGAAGGCGGCAAGTCCACCCGGGATTCCATTTTCGAAGCCTGCATGCTCCGCTTCCGCCCGATTCTTATGACTACCATGGCTGCTCTTTTTGGCGCTTTGCCTCTGGCTTTCGGCACAGGCACTGGTTCGGAGTTACGCCGTCCTCTTGGTATCACCATCGTCGGCGGACTGATTATGAGTCAGCTCCTCACCCTGTACACCACGCCGGTCGTTTATCTCATGCTCGATCGGCTGCGCCTGCGGGTTATGGGCAAGGAGCGCGACACGTTCCATGCAGGGGATACTCCGGCTCCTTCGGCTGCCGATTAACGGAAAGGGTTATGACTAAAGTTCACGCGAAAATTCTGGTTCTTCCCGCGCTCACCGCTATTTGTCTCTCGGGTTGCATGGTCGGTCCAAAGTATCATCAACCCGCCGCAACAGTTCAGCCTCCCGCTCCTGCTTACAAGGAAATTCCTGGCCCTTCCCCGGATCAAGGCACATGGAAAGCCGCTCAGCCCCAGGACGCTATGCTGCGCGGCAAATGGTGGGAGATTTACAATGATCCCGAATTGAACGCGCTGGAAGAGCAACTACAGATCAATAACCAGAACATCAAACAGGCCTTCGAAAACTATATGGCTGCGCGTACCCTCATTACTCAAGCGCGCTCCCAACTCTATCCCACCATCACCACCGGTCCTTCTTTTGCCAACGAGCGCGGCTCCGCCAAAGTCGGCAGCGTGCCCGTCACCAGCACCGGCGCCGCCGGACAGGCCCTTAATTTGTGGACTCTTCCCGGCACCGTCTCCTGGGAGCCCGACCTCTGGGGCAAAATTCGCAATACCATCCACGAGCAGCAATACAACGCTCAAGTCAGCGCCGCCGATCTCGAAGGCGAGAAACTCACGGAAGAAGCCAGTCTCGCCTCCTTTTTCTTTGAGCTTCGCGGTCAGGATGCTTTGCAGAAACTTTACGACGACACCATCGTTGCCGACCAAAAGACCGTCCAACTCTCTCGCGACCGTTACGAAACCGGTGTCGACGACCTTATCTCCCTCGTCGAAGCCCAGAACGCTCTTCAGAACGCGCAAGCCGCTGCCACCGCACTCGGTGTCGCTCGCGCTCAATATGAACACGCCATCGCTGTCTTGATCGGCAGCGTCCCCGCCAATTTCTCCATGCCCGTCAAACCGCTCAGTGCTACCCCTCCGCCGGTTCCCCTTGGTGTCCCCTCGCAATTACTCGAGCGCCGCCCCGATGTCGCTGCTTCTGAGCGCAGCATGGCTGCCGCCAACGCCCAAATCGGCATCGCCGTCTCGGCTTACTATCCCACGCTTACCATTTCCGCGACCGGTGGTTTCGAAGCCTCCGCCTTACAGAATCTGTTTACTTGGCCCGCTCGTTTCTGGTCCGTTGGTCCGTCCTTGTCGGAAACTGTTTTTGATGCTGGCCTGCGTCGCGCCACTGTCAATCAGTACATCGCGGTTTACAACTCCGATGTTGCCGGCTACCGCCAAACCGTTTTGAACGCATTTCAGCAAGTCGAAGATAACTTGGCCGCGGAACGCATTATTTCCAAGGAGATCCAGCAGCAGGAAGAAGCCGTTGCCTCTGCGCAAAAGTACTTGGAATTGGCTCTCGCCCGCTATGAAACCGGTGTCGACCAATACCTCACCGTGCTCACTGCTCAAACCACCCTACTTTCCGATCAGCAACAGCTCGCTTCTCTCCGCATCCAGTTCATGACCTACAACGTTCAATTGGTCGAAGCTCTCGGTGGCGGCTGGGATCTTTCTCAACTTCCCACTCCCGCGCAAGTCTCCGAAAAGGTCACCAAATCGGAAATCGAGGCTCCCAATCAGCCAGCCGCACAAGCGCCGCAATCGAATACAACAAACCCGTGAGGGCTCTGCACGTACCCGGCACCGCTCTCTGTTCTTAAAGATGGGTCGGACAGCTATTCCGCAAGAATCCTGCGCAGCGTTTCGGTAATTATCTGAGGATTGGCTTGGCCCTTCGTTGCTTTCATCACTTGGCCGATAAAAAACTTCAGAACATTTTCGTTGCCGCCCTTGAACTTGGCTACATTGTCGGGGCTTTTCGCGATCACGTCCCGAGCTGCCTGCTCTACCGCCGATTCCGCAACTTGCGCTCCCAAACCTTCCGACGTCACAATATCGGCTGCGGAACGCCCGCTTGCGAACATCGTCGCGAATACTTTCTTGCCCACCGTCCCGGTGATCTTTCCCGATTCCACCAGCGATACCAGTTCCGCCAAAGCTCTCGGCGACACAGGAGTTTCCGCAATATCTTTGCCGGCGTCGTTCAGCCTTCGCAGCAGTTCCGTTTGCATCCAGTTCGCCGTGGCTTTGCCTGGCCCTCCAGCCTGCACTACCGACTCATAATAGTTCGCCAGCGCCTGCGTGTCCGTCAGCACTGCCGCATCGTACGCGGTGATTCCGAAAGAACACACAAATCGCGTCCGCTTTGCGGAAGGAAGTTCCGGCAACGACAAACGAATTTCCTGTCTCCATTCCTCGCTGACATGTACCGGCAGGAGATCCGGCTCTGGAAAATAACGGTAGTCGTGCGCTTTTTCTTTCGAACGCATCGGTTCGGTCCGCCCGGCCGGTTGGTTCCATAACCGCGTTTCTTGCGAAATACGTCCGCCCGATTCCAGCACGTTAATATGGCGCTCGATTTCGAACTCCAGCGCTTTCGCCAGGTAGCGAAACGAATTCAAATTCTTCACTTCCACTTTGGTGCCAAATTCAGTTGACCCGCGCAACCGCACGCTCACGTTTGCGTCGCAACGTAGCGACCCTTCTTCCATGTTGCAGTCGCTCACGCCCGTATACAGCAGAATCTGCCGCAGCGTGGTTAAATACGCGTACGCCTCATCCGGCGAGCGCATGTCCGGTTCCGAGACAATCTCCGCCAGCGGCGTACCGCAGCGGTTGAAGTCCACGTACGTCTTTTCCCCAGATTGCGGGAAACCGTCATGTAGCGATTTTCCCGCGTCTTCTTCCAGGTGCAGACGCGTAATACCGATGCGCTTCGTCTTGCTGGTATGCTCGATTTCCACCCAGCCACCGGTGGCCAGTGGAAGTTCGTACTGCGAAATTTGGTAGCCTTTCGGCAAGTCCGGATAAAAATAATTCTTCCGCGCGAAGCGCGAATGGTCGTGTACTGTGCAATTCAGTGCCAACGAAGCACGAATCCCCATTTCCACTGCGCGTTTGTTCAGCACCGGAAGTGTTCCCGGCAGCCCAAGGCAAACCGGGCACACGTTGGAATTGGGTGCATCTCCAAAACGTGTCGAACACCCGCAGAAAATCTTCGTCTTCGTCAGCAATTGTGCGTGTACTTCCAAGCCGATCACCGGCTCGTACTTGGCAAGCAGTTCGGGCGTCAACGCGGATTCGGTCGCGAATTTCGTCATGGGGCTAAAGAAAAAGTATAGCAGAGCCAGCCCTCAAATCCCGGCCGCAGAAACGCTGGGCTTGGCGTAGAGGGATGGAGCTTTAGCTCTGCCATAATCAACCGTTCCCCACTGGCTTTAGCGCCTAGGGAGAGGAATTGCTTCTCGACTTTCTACGCCTTATACGACCGGCAACAAATCGCAGAAAACAAAATTATCCCGCTCCACCACTTCTCCAGTCCGCACCGCTACCGCTTTCCGGAAAATTGGCCCATCGAACACAAACGTATGGAACTCGCCATTCTCTCCGCACGGATCGACATCCGCAGGCAAGTCCCCGAAAAATGATGCGTCGAGCTCTCGTCCCACAAACGACTTATCCAGCTTTCGCGGGTCAATGCATGCCACAATCGCGCGGAACCCTTCCTTCACGAAGCGTGTCGCCAATTCCCGTGTGTCCTCTTTCCAGATCGGAAAAAGCGCCGTCATGTTCGCTTGCATCAGCTTCTGCTCGCGATACGTCCGCAAATCCTCCAAAAAAATATCGCCGAACGCGACGTGCACCACGCCGCGCTCGCGAAACCGCGAGATTGTTTCCGCTATTCGGGTTTCGTACGCGCTGTTCGGGCATTGCGGTGGAATGCGCACTTCCTCCACCGGCAAGCCCATCGCTTCGGCCTGCAGGAGAAGAAGTTCGTTCCGTACTCCGTGCATGCTGATGCGCTCGTAGCCTTCGGTCACTGTGGTCAGCAGCGAAACCACTTCATATTTCTCGTCTCGTTGCATCGCATGCAGCGCCATCGCGCTGTCTTTGCCTCCGCTCCATGAGAACACCACCGGAATCGCCATCGTTCAGTTCCGTCCGGCAAATTGATAACGCAGTCCAAACAGATACGTCTGTCCTAGCGCCGGATAGCCGTATGCGTCCTGATACTGCTTGTTGAACAAATTCCACACTCGCGCGGTAAATGCCAGGCTGTGTGTCACATTGTAACTGGCTGCCATATCGAAACGCGCGTATCCCGGATTGTTCACCGGCCCCAACGTGAAAAAGTTAACATCCGTTCGTACCCCGCTGAAATACCCGATGAAATTCCAATTCACACGCCTCCACAACACATTCAAAATGATCGATCCTGAATTTTCCGGCCGCCGCAGCAGTGGCTCCCCAACGTTGTAGGCCGGATCGTTTCCGGGCGCACCGGCTTCCAGAACGCGAGTGGCGTCGTAAGTGTAGTAGCCATCGATCGAGAGCCACTTTCTCATACGCAATTCCGTCGAGAGATTTATACCGCGTGCCCGCGCCAGGTCCGTGTTGAAGTACGTCCCGCAATAGTTCGGATTCGGCGGCGGATTCGGCGCAAAGCTGATGATGTCTTCGAATCGGCTCGCGAAAAACGATACCGATACCTTCGCGCGATCCGATAGCAAATATTGATCGAGCGTCACATTGTATGTCTGGCTCTGTTCCGGCTTCAGATTGGGGTTCCCCGGATAACATGGATCGGAACCAAACGATTGCTCCAGCGCCGGTTCCTTAATTCCTTCTCCATACGCAAAACGCACATTCGTGTTGCCGAAGGTCCCGTTCGCGTATCGCAACGCATACACGATACCTGCGCTGGGCACCGTGCGGATTCCGAACGTCGTATTCGACACCACGCGAAACCCTGCCGTCAGCGTCACCCGTCGTATAGGGAACCAGCGTCCCTCCGCGAATCCCGCCTGGTTATTTCGCCGCGCGTGTGTTCCGCCCACAATTCCGCTCGGATACGCGTTTTCCACGTAATATTCGTACCCTAGCGCCACCATCCCCTTCGTGACGGAATAATTCGACTGCTCGTTGAATCCCGCCGTGTTGTATTGATCCACAAACGGCGGGCCAAAGTCAGGAATGTAGTTCGCGTCGAGGATCCGCGAATCCCAGCCAGACAAATGGTGCTGCCAACGGGGACCCGTATTGAAGATCCATGCAAGATTCGCTGTCAGATCCTTATAGGAGTAATACTGGCCCAGCGTTGGCGGCTCCAAAAGTGTCGGTCCGGGTATCCCGGCCCAGCTCGAATTGTTCCGAACCGTCAGCCGCAGTTGATCCGTGTCCGAAAAGCTGTAACCAACATTTCCCGCCAGTGTGCGATTAATGAACGCATCATTCGGTCCTTGCCCATCCGTACTGAGATAAGATCCTGCCCCGGAATAATCAAAATGGCCCAGCAACCCACTCACCTGCGCGCCACCGCGACCGGAATCCAGATTGCCCCCTTCCCCGAAAATCGTGAACGACGGAATCTCCGTCGTTCCGCGATGCGAAAAAAGCTGAATCACTCCCGACATGGCGTCCGAGTCGTACAGCGTGCTTTCCGCGCCGTGCACTACTTCCACTTTATCGATGTTGTCCAGCGAAAGATTCGAATAATCGAAATTACCACCGGGCTCGTTCGCTGGCGTGCCATCAATGATCACTTTTGTGTAGTTCGAATTTCCGCCATCCAGAAATAGCGTGGTCAAGCCGCCAATCGGTCCCGTCCGCGCGATAGCGATTCCTGGCTGTGTATTCAGCAAATCTGGAAGTGTGATCGCCTGCTGTTGCAGGATGTTTTCGTTTGTCAGGATTGAGCTTGGTGCTGGGGACTGTTCCCGCGGCGTCGGCGCGATTTGACCCGTAACCAGGACACTCGACGACATCCGCGCCAGCCTTAATGTCACATCCAGCGTGCACGTTTCCCCGGACCGCACCATCACATCCGATTCGTGCGTCTGAAACGCCTCCTTCGAAATTACAACGTGATAACGCCCGGGCGCCAAATTCAGCGTGTATGTCCCGTCTGAGCCTGACACCGTGGTCCCCGGGCTGGCTGAACTACCCTCAGCCTTCGCGGCAATCGTAGCTTCGGCAATCGTGCCTGCCGAAGGATCACTCAACGTCCCAACAAGGCGCCCGGTCGATTGCGGCTGAGCAAAAATTTGTATACTAGGAAAAATACTGAATACTGCCAGGAAAACCAGGACGGTCTTTAGAATTTTCATGATTCCTCCGCTCCCTCACGCGCGGGAGAGTAAAGGTTGGCCGGCACGATCGATTGCGCTGGCTGCAGATTTCGCCGGTCTCCTGGCTTGGCGACGATTCGCTGGCCTGTAACTCGCCAACTCTTGCGGCCTTCCCGCAACAAATGCTTGCAGTGGCGCGCAAATCAAAACTTCGCCTTACAGTCGCGCGGCGGCGACGGCTTTTCACCGTCTTCCCGAGCACGAAATCTGCGGTTCTAGTCGAGGGGCTTAGCCCACTGTTGGTTGCTCTTCGAGTGGCGGGACACCACGCCACCGGTTCCGGTTATTCAAAATCTTACGTTTTTTCGAATAGCGTCACTCGCGGTCTTCCCGACGACGTCATTTCCACCGTGAGTGGTGCTTGAAACACATGTTCCAACAAATCGCGCTGGAAAACCTGCGCTGGCGGGCCTACGCGCAGGCACTTGCCCCTTTGTAGCAACACTACTTGGTCCGCATATTCGCCCGTGAGATTCAATTCGTGCGTAACCACCACCACGGTATAGCGATTCTCCGCGGCCAGGTGCCGCAGCGACTCCAATAGATCCACCTGCGCCCCAATATCCAAATGCAGTGTCGGCTCGTCCAATAACAACAGCACCGGTTGCTGCGCCAACGCCCGCGCTAGTATCACCCGCTGCTTCTCGCCGCCGGAGATTTTGTCCATCCACCGATCCATCAAGTGTAATGCGTTCACTTGCGACAACGCATTTTTCGCGATGGTTACGTCGTCTTCCGACTCGAAGTGCACTCCGCGCCCGTGCGCGTGCCTCCCCTGCAGCACAAACTCCCACACTCGCGACGGAAACAGCAGCCGACTCTCCTGTTGCACCATGGCAATCCGCTGCGCTCGCACCTTCGGCGGCAACGCAGAAGTCGCCAGGCCATTCAGAAATACCCGCCCAGAAAGCGGTTCTATCGCGCCGGAGATCAACTTCAGCAACGTGGATTTGCCGCTCGCGTTCGGGCCCAGAATCGATACGATTTCTCCCGGCTTGGCTTGAAAGCTCAATGCCTCCAACGTGAATAACGGCGCCTGCGAGGGATTAGGCGCATATACGAAACTTGCTTGCTCCACGCTCAACCGCAAGTCGGGATTCCCCCGAGGCTGGTCAGAGAAATTCGAAGGGTCTGGCGTGCGAAGCGGTGAACTCACGTTAGCCTCCGCCGCAGCAGGTAAATGAAGAAGGGTGCCCCCACCAGTGCGGTAACCGCGCCCACCTGCAGTTCCGACGGCGCCACCACCGTGCGCGCCAGCGTATCCGCGATTACCAGCGCGATCGCCCCGCCCAGCGCTGCGGCTGGCAACAACATCCGGTGATCCGAGCCAAAAATCATGCGCATCGCATGTGGCACCAGCAGCCCCACATACCCGATGGCCCCACTCACCGAAACCGCCAGGCCCGTCAGGATCGATGCCGCCAGATACACCACAATCTGTACACGGCGCACGTCCACGCCGAGATGCATCGCTTCTTTTTCCCCACTCAATAACAGATTCAGGTCCGATGCAGTTGTATAGATGGCGCCAGCCGCAATCAAAAATCCGGCGCCCAGCAGATACAACAAGCTCTTCGGCGGAAGTGTAGACAAACTCCCCATCATCCAATACGGCGCTCCGCGCAAGTTGCCACCCGACACCGTCGACAGCAGAAACATGATGATCGCCGAAAGAAACGATGCCGTGATCACGCCGCCCAACAGTAGGGTGGTGCTATCGATTTGCCCTTCGCGCCGCCCCAACAAAAACACCGCCGTGATCGTGATCGCTGCGCCGAGAAACGCCCCAAATGGCGTAATCAGTCCCGAAAACTCCGGCGAAAACGACAACTGGTTCTCCAATATCAGCGCTAGAATCGCTCCCACAGCGGCTCCGCTGGAAATCCCCAGCACATACGGATCCGCCAGCGGGTTACGTAGCAGCGCCTGAAAACTCGTCCCCGCCACTGAAAGGGACGCCCCGACAAGAATCGCCAGCAAAATACGCGGCAGTCGGATATCCACCACGATCATGCCGTAGTCCGTCGAAATCGAGCTGCTCTGATGCAGCAGCACCCTGATCAAGTCCCGCCCCAGTCCGTACAGAGAAACCTGCACTGCCCCCAATTTCAGGGCGATTACCACAACTACAAACAAAATCAACGCTAGAATCCCACAGCGGGCCAGCAATCGGCTCAGTGTCAAAGGGCGCATGCCGACTCCGTGGAGCACCGGCTTGCGGCCATTCGCGCCCCGCGAGCCTTCGGCTGCGGATTCGTGCTCGCGGGCGGAGTGGCGTTCTGTGGTGGTGCCTGCGGTTCTGTAGCTGGTTTTCCCAGAAAAACCTCCGGGTGCAATTGATGCGCTAAATCTTCTATCACCGAAATCATGCGCGGCGCGGGTCGAATAATTGCTTCGCTTACCACCACATACCGCTTGTCCCGCACCGCGTCCAGAATCTGCCAACCGGGCAGCCGCGCGATGGACTCAAAACCATTTCCCGTGCTCCCTGTGTGCGATGCAACGAACACCAGATAATCCGGCTGCAGCCGCGCGATTTCTTCCAGGCTTACCTGCGGCCAATCCTTATTTGAATCCACTATCGATACCGCCCCAGCTCTTCGCAGCGCATCGGCCACGAACGTATTTTTCCCCACGGAGATCAGCGGCTCCGGCCACACAATAAACAGCACCCGTTTCGGTGCCACGCCTTCCAGTTTCACTTGCAACACATCGAGTCGGTTTTGTAAATCGCCGGTCAACGTCTTTCCAGCCGTCGAAGCATTCAGCACATCCGCCAGGTTTTGAATCGACCCCAAAATCTGGTCGATGGTATGCACGTCCGTGGCATATGTGGGAATCCCCAGCGACTCCAGTGCCCGTACGGTCTCCAGCAGATTACCTT
Source organism: Verrucomicrobiia bacterium (assembly GCA_035506955.1). Lineage (GTDB taxonomy): Bacteria > Acidobacteriota > Terriglobia > Acidiferrales > UBA7541 > Acidiferrum. The sequence continues at coordinate 13,623 of DATJOO010000112.1, read as the reverse complement.
CTTTGCTCATCAGCATCAGGTCGGGATGCAGCGCCGCAATCTCCTCCAAATTCGGATTAATCACCCCGCCCACTTTTGGTTTTTTCTGCGCCTCCGGAGGATAGTCGCAATAATCCGTGTCGCCTACCAGATGATCCTCCACGCCAAGCGCATAAACCGTTTCCGTCAGGCTGGGCGCCAACGAAATGACTCGCACAGGATTGACCGGCAAGCGTACCGTTCGGCCATAGCCATCCACTACCTCATGCATCGCAGGGGTGGTTCCGTGGGTCGGCGCATTTCCTTGGGCTCGCGTAGGCGCTGCGTAAAGAACTACGAGCGCGGCACAGAAAAGCCAAGCGCGAGCGGCGAAATCTTGCTTCGAATGCTTCACGAATCTCCCCTGACGAGAGTCCGCGAGAATTGCCAATAAAAAAGCCCCGCGATGGCTGGGGCATTTTGGACCGTGTTCTCTCTCGCGAAGGACACGCGGCCACTGCAGCTCCGGAGGGTACCCTGGCTTACGGCGCTGTGCCGATTACAGTGGCGGGACCGCGGCCGATTCTCACGGCTCTTCCCCGCTTCCCGAGCTTGCAAATTATACTTTCAGTCTACGGTGGCCCCACAGAATGTGTCAATGAAGCCCGAAGGATTTGCGATTTCCTAACGGTTCTTCCAATTGGGTTTCCGCTTTTCCACCAGCGCCCGCAATCCTTCTTGCGAATCTTCCAGCCGGTACAGTTCATTCAGAAAAATATTCATCGAGTTTTTCAGCCCATCGCGCAGCGACAGTCCCATGCCGCCTAGAATTGCCTTCTTCGCCATCGTCAACACCGGTCCCGAGTGGCTGGTAATCCGTGTAATCAGATCGCTTACCGCGGCATCGAGCTTCGCTTCCGGCACTAGGCGATTCACTATTCCAAGTTCCAACGCCTGTTCCGCGTTGATCGGTTCCCCCAGCAGCACCAACTCCAGCGCCACTTTCGGTCCCACCAGAAATGGCAGAATCGTCGACGCCAGCGGTGGAAATACTCCTATCGTGATTTCCGGCTGCGCAAACCGCGCTTTTGGCGTGGCCACCACCAAGTCACCAAACGCCGCCAATTCCGCACCGCCGCCGATCGCCGGGCCATTTACTACGGTTAGCACGGGCTTGGAAGTTTCCAGGATGCCGGCAAATACGGAGTGGAACGCGTCAATCATCTGGAACACGCGCTCCGAGGTGTACTCGCCCACATCAATCCCGCCGCAAAATACCTTGCAAGCCGAATCGATCACAATCAACTTTACTTCGTCTCGTTCGGCCACGAACGTAATACCGTCTGCTAGTTCCCGCAGCATCTGCTCATTAAGTAAATTGTGATCCGGACGGTTCAGCGTCATGTGCGCTACACCCGCGCCAATGCGGTGCTGGATAAACTGAAATTCTTCGGGACTGCGGCGCTTCGGTTCGGTCCTTACTTCTACGGCGGATTGACGCGGTGGGGCTTGACGAGCTGGCACGGCGAAATTCTCCTTCCAGGGGCGACTCACTCCTTCAAATTAAGCCTAGCACGCGGCCACCAGGGCGCCCGGACGGCTTCGCGCTTTAGTGACCAATCAGTCTGCTGGCCCTTCGATCGGACCTCCACCCAGGGGAATTCACCCATACTCGATTCAATGGGACTCGCTAACTCTTTCTCCTGAAGAAAAGCAGGTTTGTTGCCATGTAATCCTGTTCCGGTGTAGCCACATCCAATCGATGAACCCGCAACACTCCCTTGCAACCAGGCACCGCTACGAAGGAGTTCCGGTCACGCCGCAACAATGAAAAAATCGCTTGCTCTGCTTTTTTTCTTGCTTCTCTGCTTCTTCGTCGCCTTCGTCTCCGGCATGCTTACTCGCCCGGAAATTCCTACTTGGTATGCGTCGCTCGCCAAGCCTTCCTGGCGTCCTCCGAACTGGCTTTTTGGTCCTGTCTGGACCATCCTGTACGGGTTAATGGCGCTGGCCGCCTGGCGCGTTTGGCGAACCCCGGCCTCGCCGCGGAGAACCATGGCCCTCACCCTTTTCGGTGTTCAACTGACTCTCAATTTTCTGTGGACTCCCACATTTTTCACTTTTCACCAGATCGGCGCTGCCTTCGCAGTTATCCTATTGCTGCTAATCACGTTGCTGCTGTTCATCGCACGCGCCCGGAAGGTTGACCGTTTCGCTGCAGCATGGTTTGTCCCGTACCTTTTGTGGGTGAGCTTCGCCGTAATCCTGAATTACACTATCTGGGTAATGAATCCCGTCCATGCCTCGGAGCGCTCCGCTCTTCCCACCGCTTATGCTTTGCGTTTGCAAGATCCGCTCGGTCCCGAAGGTTTGCCCTCAGCCCCTTCGTGGCAAAAAGCCCCCGCTTATTCCTTTGATCACGATTGGCAGGGAGAGAATCCCGATCCCGCACGCGCCACCGACGTGCGCGTCCTGTGGACTCCCGACACGCTATTCCTTCGTTTTCATTGCAACTACAAAACGATTTACGTTTTCCCCGATGCCCGCCCGGACGGCTGGCGCTACGAACTTTGGGACCGCGATGTCGCCGAAGCCTTTCTCCAGCCTGATTCCACCGACCCTTTCGTCTACCGCGAATTCGAAGTCAGCCCCAACGGCTACTGGATTGACTTGGCTGTCTCTCACGGAAAAATTGAGGAACTAAAAAGCGGGTTACGTCGGCGCGTCGTCATGGACGAAAAAAACAAAACGTGGACCGCTGAACTCGCCATTCCCATGAAAGCCTTCACCAATCAATTCGACCCCAAGCATCCTTGGCGCGCCAATTTTTATCGCATTGAAGGTGACACCGAGCCGCGTTTCTACGCGGCTTGGAGCCCCACCTTTTCTCCCAAGCCCAATTTCCATGTTCCTGCGGCCTTCGGCACCCTCGAGTTCCACGACTAGATTCTCTTTACCGCCTTCCCCGCGCTTCTGATAAGCTCGCCACTCGACCGTCATTTGTCTACTTTCCATTGGAGTCAAACCATGAAAAAATTCTTAGTGCTCGTGGCACTCTTAGGAGTAACCGCAATGGCCGCCGACAAATCCGTTTATGATTTCACTCTCAATTCCATCGAGGGCCAGCCTACTCCACTTTCCAACTTCAAAGGCAAAGTAGTCCTGCTTGTTAATGTCGCCAGCCGTTGTGGCTATACACCTCAGTATGCTGGCTTGGAATCGCTCTACGAAAAATACAGGAATCGTGGCTTTGTTATTGTTGGCATTCCCGCAAACAATTTCGGTGGGCAAGAGCCGGGCACCAACCAGGAAATCAAAACCTTCTGCACCGCCAAATACCATGTTTCCTTCCCGATGATGGCAAAGGTTTCGGTGAAGGGAAGTGACATCACTCCGCTCTATGCTTTCTTAACCGACAAAAGCGCCAATCCCTCCACTGGCGGCGAGATCGGCTGGAATTTCACCAAATTCCTGATCGGTCCCGACGGTAAAGTCATCGCTCGCTTCGATTCCAAAGTAGAGCCGGAGTCGTCCGAATTAACTTCCGCCATCGAAAAGGCCATGGCTGAATTGAAGCGGTAACGAGCATTCCGCACGGTGAGAGGCACACGTACACTTCTACGCTATCCTTCTCGCTGGAAAATCCGATCAATTGTTGACGATAGCTTCCAGGCCTTGCTTGTTTTTAATCACCAGGGTTGAACCGGTCACCTGCAGAATTTGCCTTTTCCGGAAGTCCGCGAGGAGTCGCGTTACCGTTTCTCGCGACGATCCAATCATCTGCGCAATCTCTTCGTGCGTCAGCGTCAGTTTGATCCTCACTTGCCCTTTTTCTTCCGGATAATTTGACGCCCACTCCAACAAGAAGCGCGCCAACTTTTCCCCCGCCGAGTGCGAAAGCCCGATGGTTCGCATTTCTGAAATCGCCGAGTGGTACGTTTCTCCCAGTTGTTGGGCCACGCGTAGCGCCGCTTCTCCGTTGTCTTTCAAAAAGCCCAGAAATTCGTTGCGCGGAATGAAGTTCGCTTGCGCCGGTTCGATCACATCAGCCGTCAACTCGTAGCACGTGCCCGTCACCGTCGCCGGAAGTCCTAGCACTTCGCCGGGCTCCGCGATCCGCAGGATAAGCGTCTTTCCATCGGCAGAGGATGTAGACAATTTCACCCGCCCGCTGCACAAAATAAACACACCCCGCGCTGGCTGGCCCTCCACGAATAGCGTCGCCCCTTTTGGATACGCAGCCGACGAAGTGATAGTAGCTAAAGCTCTTACCGCGGGATCGGGCAGGTTGCAAAACAGCCGCTCTTCCCGGTGAGGGCAAGCTAGGCAGTTTTCGATAATTTCCAGGCCGTAGGGAGTCCTCATATTCAGTCCGTCTGGCACTGCTGTACCCTCGAGTTTCGTCACAAATTGAAAGCGATTGCCGTTGCGGCGCCAACCAGTAAGCATGAAATCACCCGCATATGTGATATTGAGGCAGGTGGGGGTAGGGAATCCCGTGACCCGAATCACTAATTATAGTGACTTTAGTCACGGACACTGCGGTCCCTGCATGGGAAACGTACCCTGGGGAGGCAGACCTATGCTCGACCGTAATCAGCTCCTGACTATCCTCCGGGCGGAACTCTCTTTTCTCCAAAAGGGTGGTTACCGTCGCGGTCCCCGCTATCCTTGGCGTCCTAACTTCGTCTTCGAAGACTCTCCGACCTGCATCAACTTTCAGGACAAAAACGAACGGCTACCCTGTGGCGAGTGCCCTCTAATCAACTTCGTCCCACAAGAACGCCGCGAAACCCGTTTTCCTTGCCGCCACATTCATCTCACGGAAAGTGGTGAGACCGTCAATTCCTTCTATGAGTGGGGAACGGAAGAGGAGTTGGAATCTGCTTTGGAAGGCTGGTTACTGCGAACCATTACCGAAATGGAATCCGGGGATCAGTTGCGCCGCCAAACCGCCTGACCGCATCACCTGTTCATTATCCGAAAGACTCGTAGCAGCGGCTTTACGCCGCTGGCCTTTCTAGCCTAGCGGCACGGGGTTATTGCGCCCCATGTCCCGGCCTTCGATCGCTTTCCCCAGTAGCACAGGCTTCATCCTGTGTCCGCTTACGTCTTTGTGGCGGTCGCCTTCTCTCTGGCGGACCGTCGTTTTTCCTTTGCGTCGAGGCGCACAACTGCGGCTCCTACAATCGCCCTTTGCCCGGCGCATAGTGAATGCAATAAAACGCTCCGATCACCACCAACAACGCTCCCCACCAGATTCCCGCGTGCAATTGAAACAGCACCACCGTTTGTTGCGGTGGATGCACGTATTGGTAAATCCCCGCCCCCAAGATCAGAACGCCGTTCACCAGCAACGAAATTCCGATAAAAAACCAGATCGAGATCGATCCCCCGGCTTTCATAGTGCCTCACCAGAAAATAAGATTCACGCCCACAAATATGGCTCCCACCACCACCGCCCAGAACCATGGCCGGTGTAGCATCGATACATAGCTCTCCGAAGGTATTTCCGTCACGCCATACACTAAGCCCTTTAACTCCGCGTCCGTACGCGGCTTCGTCAGCAGGCTCAGCACCACCGTCACGATCACGCAGATCAAACACGACCACAACGCCCGGTACATGTTCTCCGCCATATCTCGCGCGTAGGGCGACAGCGCCACGTACCGCAACGCCGCCGGGTCCACTTTCACCCACGCCCACATCCCCACGGACGACGCCGTCCCTGACAGCAGCCCCCAGAATCCTCCCGCCGACGTGGCTCGTTTCCACAGCATCCCCAAAATCACCGTCCCGAACAGTGGCGCAATAAAAAAGCTGAACAGCGCCTGCACGTAGTCCATGATGCTTTTGAAATCCATCACTAAATACGCGGTCCCGATCGAAATCGCCACTCCGACTACCGTCGACCATCGGCCCATGCTCACGTAGTGCTGATCCGACGCATCCTTCTTGATCAACGCCCGGTAAATGTCATACGTCCACACCGTTGTGAACGCGCTTACGTTTCCCGCCATCCCTGACATGAAACCCGCGATCAGCGCTGTGATACCCAGGCCCAGTAATCCCGGTCCGCAATAGCGCGCCAGCATAAGCGGAAGCACCTCGTTGTAGCTGTGTCCGCCCGTGGCTACCGCTTGAGTCTCACCCACCAGCTTCATCGGCAGCACCGCAATCGCCAGCAAACCCGGCAGAATCACGATAAATGGCACCATCATCTTGAATGCTGCTCCGATAATGGGCGCCATCTTCGCCGCGCGTAAATCTTTCGACGACAGCACCCGTTGCACGACCAGGAAGTCCGTCGTCCAATAGCCCATCGAAATTACCGCGCCAAGTCCAAACACGATCCCCGTCCAATGAATGCCCATCGGATTGTCTTGAAATCGCCCGAGAGTGCTCCACAAGTGCGTGTATTCCGCCGACGCATTTGTCGCGATCCGCGCTTTCAACCCGTTCCATCCGCCCGCTTCCACCAAACCAAGAATCGGAATCAACAGTGCGCCTGCCCAGATCAAAATGAATTGCAGCACTTCATTGAATATTGCTGACCGCAATCCGCCCAGTGCCACGTAGATCGCCACCGTCACCGACGAGACCAGGATGCTGAAGTTGATGTTCCACCCCAACACGATCTTTAGCACCAGCGCCATGGAGTACATGTTGATGCCGCTCATCAGCACCGTCATAAACGCAAAGCTGACCGACGACAGGGCCCGGCTTGGTTCTCCAAATCGCAATTTCAAATATCCGGGCACTGAGTGGGTTTTGCTGATGTAATAAAACGGCATCATCACCAGCGCCAAAAACAGCATCGCCGGGATCGCCCCGATCCAATACCAGTGCGCGGCCAATATCCCGTATTGATACGAAGCTCCTGCCCACCCCATCAATTCCAGCGATCCCAAGTTCGCCGAAAGAAAACTCAGGCCCGCCACCCACGCGGTCATCTCGCGTCCGGCCATGAAAAAATCTTCGCCAGTGTTTGCCTGCTCCTTCAAATAAAAACCAATCGCCAGCACCAGCGCGAAATAAAAGATGATTATGGCCAGATCTACGGCCGATAGATGTACCAACCGCTGGCTATTCCATAAGGCAAGAGTTGCGATCATAGGCGGATGTAGGGCGCTCCTCTCCAAAGCTCAACGAATATTCGCGCGGCAAACATTTTCTCGTCACTCACTTCCCGTTCGAATTGCAAAAATGAGCCGAGCAATCTTTTTCAGCTCGGATTTGTGCGCGGATTTGCAGCTTAACAAATCTCGATTCGCCTTCCTAACCATTCCACGTTGGGAAGCGCGCTAGAAAACCGTTATGACAGCAGGATTTTATGTCTTTTTTTGGATTAGAAACAACACAACTTCGCCGAAGTTGGCCCAGTCGCTACTCCCCGTGCTTTTCTCGCTCGGCGACCGCTTTCCAACCGCACGATTCCCGTACCCGCAATTCCGGTTGCAGCTTCTTTAATATTCCCGGACCGGTTTTTCCCCCAACTCGGTCGAGCAGCAAATCCACCGCTTCGTGGCCCAGTTGGTATTTCGGCAACTCGATGGTAGTCAGTCTCGGATGCAGAATGTCCAGCCAGGGATAATCATCTAGGTTCACAGTCCCAAAATCCTTCGGGCAACTCAGCCCTATTGCTTCCGCCGCTTTCATCAGGCCCACGGTCATCAAGAAGTTCGCAATGTAAATTCCATCCGGCCGCCGCGGAAACAGCTCCTGCCCCGCGCGATATCCCGATTCCATTCGGTAATCGCCTTCCACAATTAGCTCCGGATACAATTTCAACCCGCTCGCCTTCAGACCATCCATAAAACCATTCCAGCGTGCTTCTCCGTTGCTCACCTTTGGCGGCCCGCCCAACAACCCAATCCGCGTCCTTCCGCACTTGGCCAAATGGCGAACGGCGTCATACGCGCCCTGATAGTCGTCCGCCACTACCGCGTCTTTGGCTATCGTCGGCGCCGTTCGCAGCAACAGCACCATCGGCACCTTCATTTCCTTCATCATCTGCCGAACCGCCGGCTTCAGATCGGAAAACACTTTCGTCAATAAAATACCGTCCACTCTCTTGGAGAGCAGTAACTCCAGGGCGTTCTCTTCTTTTTCTTGGGTGTCATCGCTATTGCACAGCAGCAGGTTGTAGCCGCGCTTCTGCGCCGCATCTTCCGCACCCCGGACGAGGATGGGGAAAAAGGGGTTCGAGATATCCGGAACGATCATTCCCAAAGTGTGCGTTTTTTGTTTCGCTAGGCTGCGTGCCAGCAGGTTGGGCCGGTAGTTCAGCTTACGGATCGCGGCTTCCACCCGTTCCCGGAGTCTTTTCGTCACATGCTCTTTCTGATTGACGACGGCGGAAACCGTGAACACCGAGACGCGCGCTTCCCGCGCCACGTCGTAGACACTCGCAGCCTTTCGTACCGCAGAAGACTTGGTTTTGGGCGGCATAAGTCGTGTGAGTTTACCCTACCTTCGTCGTGATCTCCAAGTCGTTAACTAACCGTTTATATCGCGGTCTTTCTTCTTACGACAGACACCCCAACCCTCTCTTATGCTACAGGCTGCCGTGTTAAGAATCTGTTAGGAGCTTAGTTCGTCGCAGTGAATGCTTCGCGGATCACTCCCGCTTCTCCGCGTTCCCGCGCCAAGTACTGGTCGTAGATCCACCGGTACGTTTTTTCCATTCCCACTCGCAGCGGCGTATTTGGCTGCCACCCCAGCAGTTTCTGGATCAACGTATTGTCGCTGTTTCGTCCGTTGACCCCCTTCGGCGCCGACAAATCATACTTCCGCTTCAGCCGCACACTCGCGATCTCCTCGGTTATGTCTACCAGTTCGTTGATCGTCACCGATTCGCTCGAACCCAGGTTGATGGCGTCCACAATTTCCGAGTTCATGATCATGCCGACGCCTTTCAAGCAATCGTCGATATACATGAAGCTCCGCGTCTGCTCGCCGCTACCCCAGATCTCGATTTCTTGCGTCCCCTTGATCTTTGCTTCAATCACTTTCCGGCAAATCGCCGCAGGCGCTTTTTCCCGGCCGCCGTACCAAGTGCCCCACGGGCCGTACACATTGTGGAATCGCGCCATTCGGGTGCGCACTCCGAAATCTTCACGAAAGTGCCGGCACATGCGTTCCGAGAAAAGCTTCTCCCAGCCGTAGCCGTCCTCCGGCATTGCCGGATAGGCGTCTTCTTCCTTCAACGACGGCGCCTCAAACGTTTTCTGCTTGTCCGCGTTGTACACGCACGCCGACGACGAATAGAAGTAGCGCGGCACCTGGTATTTCAACGCTGCCTGTAACATATGCGTGTTGATCAACACCGAAAGCATGCATAGGGCTTTGTGATTCTCGATGAATCCCATTCCCCCCATGTTGGCCGCGAAGTTGTAGATTTCATGCGCACCGCGCGCCGCCACTTCGCAATTCTCCAACTGATTCAGATCCAGCGACAGGTTCTCCACATCGTCACATCGCTGGTACCAATCGGTGAGCGGCTTGATATCCACCCCGCGTATGGCTTTGTGTCCTCGCGCGCGCAATGCCGCTACCAAATGACCACCGATAAATCCCCCCGCGCCAGTCACCACAATCAACTTCTTGTTGGTTTCCAAGGTGTAAACCTCCTGGGCATCAAGCTGTCGTGGGCGACAGGTCGCTTTTCCTCGTCGGGCATCCGGCGGAAGGGTCGTTAAGGGCACGCACCTGCTACGGTCATAGAATAACCCGTTGTCGCTGCCCCCACCAAGCAATTGCCCTCAACGATGTCCGTCAGTTACGCGAAATTCGCGCCCCGCTCACTCCCGCATCTGTCGCTATCGGACTTTTGCCTCGAATCTTTCCTCCTTCTCTCGCTACAATGCTATTGCATGGTCGTCGCTCATCTGCTGAGCAATTGATCCGGTTACTTCGGGAGAATTTCATGCGTATAGTGCGTTTTGAAGCAAACGACCGCGTCATCCGTGTCGGCGCACTTACCGCGGACGGTGTCGTCGACCTGCACGCTGCTGCCATTGCCTTTGGAATGTCGGCCGAACGCTTTAGCGACATTGCCGCGTTCCTGACCGCTGGCGAATCCGCTGTTGCTTCCGCGAACAAAATTCTCGCGCAGTCTCTGCCGTCCGCTATCACACCGCTTTCCCAAGTGACTCTCCGCGCTCCCGTTCCCCGGCCCGGTAAAATCATCGCGGTGGGCCTCAATTATCGCGACCACTCTGTCGAAGCTGGTGCTAAAGCCCTGCCCACCACTCCCATTCTCTTCGCCAAATTTCCCACCAGCATTTGTGGCCCCAACGATCCCATCCTCATTCCGCATGCCAATCCGCAAGTTGATTACGAAGCCGAACTCGCCGTGGTCATCGGCCGCAAAGGCAAAGCTATTCGAGTTGCCGACGCATTCCACTACGTTTTTGGCTTCATGCCTCTTAACGATGTTTCTGCCCGCATGTGGCAATTCGCCGATAAACAATGGGTACGCGGCAAATCCTGCGACACGTTCTGTCCCATCGGCCCCCACCTCACTACCCGTGACGAAATTTCCGATCCTCACGCCCTCGGCATCTGTGCCCGCGTCAACGGCATTACTCTGCAGCACTCCCACACTTCCAAGATGATTTTTCGTATCCCTGAACTCATCGAGTTCGTCTCCGAGAGCATTACCCTCGAACCGGGTGACATCATTGCTACTGGCACTCCTGAGGGGGTAGGCATCTTTCGCACGCCTCCGGTGCTTTTAAAGCCCGGCGACGTCGTCGAAGTCGAAATCGAAAACCTTGGCATTCTCCGCAATCCGGTCGGGGCCGCCTAACATGAGTCCTACTCGCGCGCACCTTCTCCTCAAAATACTCGCTCCAATTGCGCTCCTTCTTTTCTTTTCGACCGAGTCCGTTTTTGCGCAACAGCAGTCTCTCGCCAATGCCTCGCCAACCTCGCTGCAGCTCTCCCGTCCTGTCCGCACCTGGGAGTTCCTTCCCTCTGTGGGTCAACGCGCCGCATTTTTCGGTGACGAATCCGGCCGCATGGAGGCCTGGGTCTATCCTTTGAAGCTCTTCCGCGATTTTCATCTCTTCTTTCATACCGCTGACGGCCTGAATCTTCCCGCTGACTCCCTTGCGCGTTCCATTGACGTTCGTCCCGAATCCGCGACCATCCTCTATGTCGGCGACGATTTCACCGTTCGCGAATCCTTTTTTGTTCCTGTGCAGGAAAATGGCGGCCTGGTGCTCTTGGACGTCGATACCGAACAACCGCTCGATATCGAAGTCTCCTTTCAAGCCGATTTTCAACTTGCGTGGCCCGCCTCGGTTGGCGGCGCTGGCATGGAAGTCAGCGCCGATGGTCGCAGTTTTCTTTTCGACGAAGGAAGCAAGCATCTTGCCGCACTCATCGGCTCGCCCACCGCCGTCACTCTTCGCCCCGAATACGAAACCAACTACTCCGAATCCCGCCAATCTTCCTTTCATCTCGGTGTCACCGCAAAAGGCAAAGATACAAAAATCGTCGCCATCGCCGGTTCCGCCCTCAGCCTAGACGATGCCATCAAAACCTATCGAAAGCTCCTCTCTTCCTGGGCCGACCTGCGCCACCAATCCGCGCAGTACTACCGCAACTATCTCGCGCATACTGTCAGCCTTGATCTTCCCGATCCGCAGCTCCAGCAAGCTTACGATTGGGCCCGCATCAGCGTGCTTCAGGGCCTGGTCGACAATCCAAAACTCGGCAGCGGCCTCATCGCCGGTTACCGCACGTCCGGCTACGATTACCGGCCCGGTTTCGCCTGGTTTTTCGGCCGCGACTCCTTCTGGACTTCCCTTGCTCTTACCGCCGAGGGCGACACGTCGCTCAGTCGCGCGGCCATTTCCTTCATTAGCAATTTCCAGCGCGCTGACGGCAAAATTCCTCACGAAATCTCGCAGTCTGCCGGGTACATCGACTGGCTCAAGGACTATCCCTACGCTTACGCTTCCGCCGATGCTACGCCCCTCTACATCATCGCTGCCGACGATTACTACCGTCACACCGGCGACAGCGCATTCATCAAAGAAAAATGGGATAGCCTCTGGAAGGCTTCCCAATTCCTCCGCTCCACGTGGGACCAAGGGCATTTCCCGCAAAATGAAGGGGTCGGCCACGGCTGGGTTGAAGGCGGCCCGCTCGTTCCCGTCAAAACCGAGCTCTACCAGTCTGCTCTCGGCGCCGAAGCTTTTCATGCGCTCTCCGACCTCGCTACCGCCATCGGACGGGACCAAGACGCGGCGGAATTAGCGCAACTTTTCGCTCAACAAAAAACCAACTTGAACGACACCTTTTGGCTGCCCGCTCAGAATCGCTTTGCTTTTGCCCTCGATCACGAAAATCGGCCTGTCGACGAACTTAGTGTCCTTTCCACCGTCCCCATGTGGTTCGGCCTGCTCGACAGCAACAAGGCTGAGCAGACCATCACACAGTTGGCCGCTCCAGAACATCAGACCGACTGGGGTATGCGCATCATTTCCATTACCTCGCCCAAGTTCAACGGCGGCGGCTATCATTACGGCTCCGTCTGGCCTTTATTTACGGGCTGGGCCTCCGTTGGCGAGTATCGTTATCACTGCGTGCAGCCGGCCTATTCCAACTTGCGCTCCAACGCGCTCCTTGCGTTCGATGGCTCCCTTGGCCACGTCACCGAAGTCCTTTCCGGGGCCGCCTATGCGCCGCTCTCCACCAGTTCGCCTCACCAGATTTGGTCTGCCGCTATGGTCATCAGCCCCCTACTGCGCGGCCTGATGGGCCTCGACCAGGACGCCGTCGCGCACACCCTCACCTTCGCGCCTCACGTTCCCGCCCATTGGACCGACTTCGCCCTCCACAACGTCGCCATCGGCTCCGCCTCTCTCGATCTGCGCTTCCAGAAATCCGTCACGGACATCACTCTCGACGTCACGCAAAACGCCGGCTCCGACACGATTCTGAATTTCGAGCCGGCCGTCAGCTTGCGCGCAAAGGTCCTCGCGGTCGAACTCAACGGCCATCCTGTCGAGTTTCACGTGCAGCCGAACGACATCGATCAGCACGTCGTTGTGCAGCTGACGCTCCACGCCAAAACCAATATCATCCGGATTCGTCTCAAAAACGACTTCGCCGTTTCCTACACTTCGAACTTGCCCACACTTGGGGAAGACAGCAGCGCGCTCCGCGTCTTGTCGGAGACCTGGTCCCCTCAGCGCGACGTCCTCACCCTGATATTGTCCGGCAAACCAGGCGCCACCTACGACCTGGCACTTTGGAATGCCCAGCAAATCCGCTCCATCGATGGCGCCGCGCTCCTCACGCCCTCCAACTCCAACCCCATCGGCCGCGTTCAACTTCCCACTTCCGCCACAACCGCCTATACCCACGCCACCGTCATTTTCCACTTCTAGCCAACCCCCCACGGTGTCCTCCGATGATCAAACCCGCATGATGCGAGGTCAGGGAAGCTACCGAGCGCAGTTGGCGCAAATTCTCCATTTGTTGTAAATTAAAAGTAGTCCGCTCCTTTGTTCCCCGGTAGCTCAATGGTAGAGCATTCGGCTGTTAACCGAAGGGTTGCTAGTTCGAATCTAGCCCGGGGAGCCAAATTCTCCTTCTTATTCAATTATTTACAGACCGCCTCCGCTCCTTCCTTCTTCGCATTCGGGC
>DATJOO010000111.1:0-199929 GCA_035506955.1 Verrucomicrobiia bacterium | reverse complement strand
CGTGCTTCGTATTCCAGCGGCGAGCCGTGAGCGGCTTCAGAAACACGAAAGCCTTTTTGGCAGGCGCGGGCAGCCTCAACGGCACTGGCCCCAGTGCTGCAGGCGTGTTTGTCGTTCCAGCAGCGGGCACGACTCCAATTGTCGGCGGCGTGCTGTATTCGCTCAACGTCACTGTTTTGAGCAGCGGTTCGTTTGATCGCTGGCAACTATCAATTAGAAAAAACGGTATCTTTGCCGTGCGATTGCATGAACTCGTCGAATGCTGCTTCGATCTCCGGGGATGTAGGCTGCTTATCCCACGTAACTGAGCCATTTGCAGCAATATGGGCAACAAAGCGAAACAGTTTATGTTGTCTAAGAAAGACGCACGGCCAAGGCCGGTAGTATGCCACGAGCGCCAGATCGGCGCTCCGCAAAGGAATAGGCTGCACAGTCCCTTCAGGTGCACAAGGCACCGTGTAGCCCTCTGTTGGCTGCAATTGTCCCTCTGGTGGGTGAACGACTTGAGCAAGGGAGCTGGTAATTTGGTTATCGCGTGCCTCCTTCACACGCCATATAAAGCAAGCTGCGATTACCTCAGTGACCTTCAAATACCCATCATTGGTTATGGTGAACCTCGATGATGCCAGCTGATTATTCGGGTCCAATGGTGGCGTCGCTGATGCCGATAGACGCGGTAAAAAGACAACCAGGGATAGCAAGCTCAATATTGCTACTATCGTTGCTATTACTTTTTGGCCTAGCGTCAAAATACAGCCCCATCTTCCGGAAGAACTTTTCTTCTTGTCCGCTTCTGGTGGAGGCGGCGGAGTGGGCGTTCGCCCTTTTTTGGGTAGCTGGTGTTTTTTGTTGTGCTTACCTTTTTGCTTTGACATGGATGTAGGCTAAGAAATGCAAAAATGTTTTGCCGTACGCCCCATACTCTGGGGCCTTTTGTGTTTTGAGGGGCGACAAACAATGGCACTAGGCAGGCGGACGGCTAGGAATTTGATTTGAGAGGAGCCAATTCCGCAAGGGTTGGGCCGCCCGTCGCCTGCTCCATTGTCGGAAGTATATACGTGATTACTGTTAAAACGAAGGGGACTGACGCTGAGTAGAGTCCCCGTTCGGTGCTCAGGTCAGGTCCCATCCCATCCTGTCTCGAGCGAAGAGATGTTACCTAAAGGTCCTAGAGCTGACAAACGCCGAATTGGTTGACACGTCGTAACTGAGGTCCTGTATTGGCGCGCAATTTCGGTTGGTCTGGTAATGCCTGCGTGGCATTCTCTATGATCGGCAATTTTGAGAATGCTGCCAGAAGGTACGGAGATCGCGGCTATCGATACGTGCATTTCGAGGCGGGAGCAATTGGCCAACGAATGTATCTCGCTGCCGAAGCTCTTGGATTGAGAGCAAGGCATCGGAGCATTTTTTGATGAAGAAGTGAACCGATATCTGAACCTCTCACCTGAGCTAGGACAAGTCGTCTACCATTTCGCAATCGGTTACCCGGTTGCTGACCCGCGCTTGGAGGCTTGAAAAAGTATGGTCGGTATCCTGGTACGCGGAAACAACCACTTCATTCTGTCCGGACCGTTACCTGACGAGGAAGCCACGTTGGCGCTGGTGCGGCATTGGTCCATTGTCCAAATTGGTGAGGCGAAGTCGTCGTCTTTCGGGCAGTGGCAGATTAGGTCGAAAGAGTTTCGAGAGAACCTGGAATGGGCAGTCATTGTCCCGGGCGACCGTGAGGCCTCTCCAGGAGTCGCGCAATTACTTGAAGAACTTTCAGCTCGCGGGGTAACCATCCGGAGATTGTGTAGCGGCTGCTGGTAGGAAAGAGCAGCGTCCCTCAATCGACAGCGCGTAGAGACTCTTACCATAAACGCTAGTGCTTTACCGGATGCGCGTTCTCGGTGAGGAGTGAACGGAGGCAAGGAGTTCTGCGCGCGTCCGGTAAAGTCGTTTGGAGGTGGCCGTCCGTGGTTGCGGTGGACGCGGGCACTATGCAAATTCAATGGTAGGAAGGAGCGGTGTAGAGGTGCGCCTACCCACCCAAGTTGCCGCTGTTACCGGGCACTGGTTAGCCGTTTTGCGATCAGAACTGAGGGCTCCGCCTTGCAACTTAGTTGGTGCCTATAAATCCAGAATTTTTCTCATTAGAAAGGTACCTGCCTAACTCGCTGCGGGCCGTGCACCCGTCGTGTACCCCCAGTTCTGCAATTTGAGCGTTTTTAGCGTTTCCGAATACTGGAAAATTGTGAAGCAGGATCAGAATGTTGTTGCAAGCGCACTTCTGCGTGGTAGTCTGTGCTTGTTTAGTTTCTGCGCTAAAGCGCCCAAATGCAGTTCCTCACGGCCCAATGTGGCTGGAGGCGCACATGCCAGAAATTGAACTTGGAGCATTTCGAGAAGAACACTTCACACCGAAGCAGCTTGGCGAACTCTGGGGATTGAGCACGGATTTCATCCGTCGCAGGTTCTCAAAAGAGCCAGGTGTATTAATTTTCCCGAACCACGAGCCTGGTAAACGTCGTTATAACACTCTCCGCATCCCTGCGAGTGTAGCTGCGCGGGTTCACGCAGAATTGTCACTGCACTTCCTTCTGTGACGCGCATGCCAACAGAACGAAACCGCACGCTCAGTACGGTCGCGGCAGAAGCCGCCTGATGAGTTCTGGAACATAAGGAACGCACCAGCGATACAGAGGCAAAGGAGTCAGCGACTGTGAAACTAGCAAGGAAGGAACACACAAGCAGTCCAATTACAAAGGAGGCCAGCCAGGTGAAAATAAAAACACAAGTTTCATGTGACAAAAACGAAAAACTCACCGAAGACACCATCAACATGCTATTTCGCGACGTTTTTCCATACTTGTCCAACCTTGTCATTTTCAGCCTCGCCCATTTCTGCGAGTGTGGACAAACTAATGTTGAAGGCCAATTTCAGACTGTTGGAGACGGCCAATTTTGGGAGGCGCTCGGCCATGAAGCATTTCGTCGAGGATTGGTGACGAGACCCAAGTTCTCGATTGTAAATGTTGATGTGGACAAGTTCAGCCAGAGGGACCTGGATCAGGCGGCCTATTGGTTTGATAACGGCCCCGACTGGACCACCCTTGAGGACAGTTACGCGGAGTTTGTCCTCGGCCACGACCGCTATAGCGAACGAAACGAATCATAGTGGAACTGGCGTCAGAACCAGGCGCTCACCAGCCAACGGGACACGTGACCTTGTTTACGTTCCTACCGAGAAAGTGGATGTGGTCAAGGGTTGGAGGGTCCCAAAGCTGTGTAACAAATGTAACAACTGAGGGTGGGTTTTGAAGTAGGCCCTGCGCCTAAGTGCGACCAACGACAAGGTTTAGATTTTTTAACCCTTAAGTTCGGGACCAGGAGGTCGGTGGTTCAAATCCACTCGCCCCGACCACTTCCTCCCGGGGTCCAGCCCGGACACATGGGTAACACAACGTACCTAAGACATAGGTAACACTTTTGGGCCGAACGGATTTTCGAGCGGTTCGAGCACTCGCGTCTCCAGATCGAAGTAGCCTAAATCATAATCCATAAAACTGACCACCCAGATGTCGTCGTGGACTTCTTGGATGCCCACGGCTTGGCCGGCAATGACCTGGCTGAAGTTGATTTTCTTCTTGCCTAGACAGGTGCGACCGCAACGGGTGACCACGATGGTTTTGTCATGGAAGGGATAATCGATATCCGGCAATCCGGTGTAAGGGCGCAGCGAAGGGAGGTACACCTCTGCGGGACACTTGGGGAGAGTTAGGCTCGGAAAATCATGCTTAATCCACTGAAGAATATGATGATGTTGTATGCGGTGGTCGGGATGCTGGCTGATTCCTGTTCCGGGCAGACAAGATGCACTATTACCTCGACCAAACTCGCGAGACCGTCCAACTTTGACGCCTGTTGCGCCTAATTAGCACTCCAAGCTCCCGAAATGGTCACCCGCATTTGCGAGCCCCGACATTGGGAGGGCCAACACCATCTCCGCTCATCATTTATCCTGCGTTTAGCTTTTGTGTGTCACAGTTTGAATATTGTTGGCTTTCTCTTTCACCTCGGGAGGTGCTGCCGTGTCCAGCAATCGCCACCTGTTGAATGTTTTGCTCCCGATCGTGGTGTTTCTTTCTTCGATCTCCTTCACTTCAGCTCAAACTACCGGTCCGTCCGGGTACCATCTGGTCAAGACCGTGAAACTCGGCGGCTCTGGCGGTTGGGACTACCTCACCGTCGACTCTTCCACGCACCGCTTGTTTATCTCTCGCGCGACACACTTTATGGTAGTGGACCTCGCTCAGGGCAAAATCGTGGGTGATATTCCCGACACACAAGGCGCGCACGGTTCCGCTCTCGCGGCCGAATTCAATCGAGGGTATACCACTAACGGTCATACGGCCGGCTCCACGATCTTCGATCTAGCCACGCTCAAAGTCCTGGGTAGCGTCAAGACCGATAAGGACACGGACGGTGTGATCTATGACCCGTTTTCCAAGCGCGTCTTCACTTTCAACGGAGACGCCAACACCGCCACCGCGATTGACGCGAAATCCGGCACGGTTGCTGGATCCGTGGCGTTAGGTGGCGGGCCGGAATTTGGAGCCACAGATGGCAAAGGCCACATCTTCGTCAATCTGGAAGACAAGAGTTCGCTCGTTCGATTCGACGCCAAAACGCTCAAGCTCGAAGACACCTGGCCACTCGCGCCGTGCGAGTCCCCTTCCGGTCTAGCCATCGACGCCGAACATGAAATCCTGATCGTTGGCTGCCACAATAAGCTCATGGCCTTCGTCGATGGCAATTCCGGAAAAGTTTTGGGCACTGTGCCCATCGGACAGGGCGTCGATGCCAATCGCTTCGATCCTGGCACCGGATACGCCTTCGCGTCCTGTGGCGACGGCACCATCACCATCGCTCACGAGGATTCACCCACGAAGTTCACGCTCGTCGACACCATTCAGACCAAACGCGGTGCGCGTACCATGGAGATTGATCTCACCAACCATAACGTATACACGGTGACGGCCGATTTCGGTCCAGCTCCCGCCGCAACCGCGGAAAATCCACGGCCGCGTCCTGCAATCTTGCCGGACACGTTCGTTTTGTTAGAGTACGCTAAGTAATGGCCGCGGTCTTGGGAGCGGCCTTTTAAGACAGACTACTTCAGTGCTTCGAAGAGCATCTTCAAGACCACCATTAACGGAATCGCGGCGAGAACAACCGGCAACATGGGAATCACGACAGATAGACCCAAAGCAATTAAAGCTTCTTGATCCACCGGAAACGGTCTTAAGTCTTTGAGCTTTTCATAAGCCTGGCCAAAATCGGCCAAGGTGCTGCATTCGGCCGCAGTCAGAAATTCCTGTTCATGGCCGACACGGGAATCGATCCACTTGGCATGGAAATCAGCGCTGTGAAGCTGACCCAAGATTCCGTATTCGAGAATGCCGTGGTGACGTAGCCGCGCCAGACGCGGTACAAAGAAGGCTAGTGGACCGAGAGCTACCACTGCCACAAGACCCAGAAGAATCAGCGCGGGAAACTTGTATCCCATAAGCGTGGCGCGCCCGGCAAGAATTTCGTGACGCCAAGTAGCCCCGATCACGCAGGTAGCGGCAAACGCGATGGGAGTGAAAGCAACGGGAGTCAAACCAAGGAAGCCGAGCCCGCCACGTCCATCAGGATGGGTAGGAATCAGATTCAGCTTCAATCTGGATAATCTGAATGCGAATACCGTCCAGAGCAGCCATTTCCACAGCCCGATGCCTAGCAACAATTGAAATAGCGGAGCGCTGACGACCACCGCATACCACCCTGCGGCAGTTAATTGAATTGTGTGTCCGGTTCCGGCTAACAGCCAGGGGGTAGCGTCGACGAGCGATCGCTCCGCAGTCACGGTGTGAACGATCACCAGCAAAAGGATGATCAATTCGGGCGCCAACGAATCGCGGAGTCGAATGACGCTCTCGATGCCTTCATGAAACCTTGGAATCTCGGACGGATCGAGAAGCTTCGCATGGACGAAGTGCGCCACCAGCATCTTGAATCGTGACTCCAGTATGGCCTGGCCAAGCAACAAGACTGGCACAGCGATTAGCAGACGAGAAGCGACGCGATAGCTCAACAATAACGAGGGAAGCCCCTTTGGGTTCAAGGTGGCCGTGAGCAGGATCAACGGAAGCCATATGACGGCAACGACCACCGCGATGCGCAGAGGCAGATCCCAGCGATCTGCGCTCATCAGGTGAGTCGCATACTGGAGCCGATAGAAAGGGCCGCCGCGGATGAGGGAGGGATCGCTGTGGGGATGGACGTCCGCAACATTCGCATCGCTAGCCATATCTTCTCGGGGTCCCCGCAAGGCTCCTGGATGGTTATTGCAGTACGGACACGCGAGTCCAGGTACTGTCGCTAGTGACAGAGGTCGCGTCCTTCGGTGGTGTGCTGCTGGATTTTTGTGTAGTTCTGTACCGATTGACAGTAGGCGGCGCCAAGATGGCGGGTAAGCTCGCATAACTTCCGTGAATCGGAGGCAATTGGCGCCACCGTTTGCGGTATTCCAACCAGCAAGTTCCCCCCAGGGAACGGGGGCGCGGAGTTGGTGACTGGACAGGCATGGGTGTGCAATCACGTTATCTCTCGCCCCCCTGTCTTCCTGCCAATTCCCCACGAAAAAGCGCAATTTGAACATAAAGGAAGTCTTTCCAGGGCCTGTCACCAGCGACAGTTACCCGCCAGGGTCGACCAGAGCACAATGCGCCACGGATTTCGGTCTAGAACATTGACCAAGAAAGAGTGGAGGTAAGTCATGATGAGACGGAATGCAAGGTTGGCCTGGGTTCTGACGGCATTCGCGCTGGCTCTGGCGCTCTCCCAAGCGACGTTTGGCCAGGAAAAAAAGCCCAATATTCTTGTGATCATGGGAGATGACGTGGGCTGGTTTAATGTCGGTGCCTACCATCGCGGCATCATGTCCGGCAAAACGCCTAATTTGGACAAGTTAGCCGCCCAAGGCATGATGTTCACGGATTACTATGCGGAAGCAAGCTGCACTGCTGGCCGGGCGAACTTCATCACCGGCGAAATTCCCTTGCGCACCGGACTAACCACCGTGGGACAAGCCGGGGCTGACGTAGGTCTTCCCGACCAGGCTGCCACCATTGCCTCAGCTCTGAAAGAGCAAGGCTACGAGACTTATCAGTTCGGCAAAAACCATCTCGGGGACCTGAATAAATAT
This sequence comes from Verrucomicrobiia bacterium, assembly GCA_035506955.1. Taxonomy (GTDB): domain Bacteria; phylum Acidobacteriota; class Terriglobia; order Acidiferrales; family UBA7541; genus Acidiferrum. Next base: position 192,692 of record DATJOO010000111.1, on the reverse strand, counting down.
CTTCCCTGCGTGCACGGCTTCGACGAATTCTTCGGTTACCTGTATCACCTCGATGCCATGTCCGATCCCTATTGGTTCGACTACCCACAGGATTGGATCGACAAGACCGGTCCGCGCGATCTCGTTCACTGCTGGGCCACAAGCAACGACGATTCAACGGTGATGCCTCGCTGGGGCAAAGTCGGCAAACAACGGATCGAAGATGAAGGTCCTCTCCCTCCGTTCCCGAATATGAAGGATCTGCAGAACTGGCAAGAAGGCCGCAAAGCTAAGTACGACATGGAAACCTTCGACGAAGTGCTCGTCCAGAATACCAATGGCGCCATGGACAAAGCCAAAAAGGATGGCAAACCCTTCTTCATCTGGCACAACACTACCCGCATGCATGTGTTCAGCTACATCCCGCCCAAGTATCAGAAGATGATGAATTTCGATTCCAATTACGGTTTAGAAGAAGCGGGCATGGCTCAGATGGATGACTGTATCGGCGAACTGTTGAAGCATCTGGACGACATCGGTGAAGCGGACAACACCATCGTCATTTTCACCACCGATAACGGCGCCGAAGTCTTCACCTGGCCGGACGGCGGCATGACTCCTTTCCGCGCCACCAAAGGCACCGTATTCGAAGGTGGATTCCGCGTGCCAGCTATCATTCGTTGGCCCAATCACGTTAAGCCGGGTTCCGTGGAGAACGGGATTTTCTCCGGTCTCGATTGGTTCCCCACATTGTTGGCGGCCGCCGGCAATCCCGACATAACCAACCAACTGCTTAAGGGAGTCAAGCTAGGAGACCGAACCTATAAGAATCATTTGGATGGCTTCAACCAAATGGCGCTGCTCGAAGGTAAAGGACCATCCGCTCGTCACGAAGTCTTTTATTTCGGCGGCCCACACCTGGGTGCCATCCGCATTGACGATTTCAAGTTTCAATTCATCCAGCAACCCTACGGTTGGCCGGGAGAAAAGGTCACTACGGATATGCCCACAATCGTTAACATTCGCCAAGATCCTTTCGAACGCACTCCATCCATTCGTGGAGAGAACCTCAACACAATGGGTGGTGGCTACATGAACGACTTCTATGCTCGAGAGTTCTGGCGCTTCATCATGGTCCAGAAAGCCGTGTTCGATCTCGCACAGACCGCCGTCGACTACCCGCCGATGCAGTCACCCGCTACTTTCAACCTCGACGCCATCAAACAACAAATCCAGGAAATGATGAAGGCTCACGAAGGACAATAATCGGGCGTGATCCTGCCAATCAGAACGAAGAGCGGCAGCACAGAATCGCTGCTGCAAAACCCAGCCGGGCGGCTTGCAAGGGCCGCCCCGTCCCTTAATGACAGCGTAGTGTCGGAGGTAGCGCTTGTGGTGTCTGCCAAAGGCGGGTAATGGGACGCGGGCTCTGTGGCCGGTTCGAATATTGGTGTTGCTTGCATGTTTTACCTGTCCTTCCATCCATGCGCAAGATACACAGTTTCTTCCCGAGGTCGACGCGTATCTCAAGCTAAATTCGCATTTTCAAACATATCTTCAGGCAAAAGACGATCGAGACGGCGGTGATCCCACGCAATTTACCTTCGGTCCGAGCCTTCAGGTGTACTTAAAACCATTGTTAAAGCTCAAGAAGGTGACCGCCTTCGATTTGGACGATGCCAAGGCGAGGCCATTGGTCATCGAGACCGGATATCGCATCATCACTCAGCCAAATAAGGCCAACGAAAATCGCGCCATCGAGGCCGTTACCCTTCATTTTCCGATCTGGGCCAACATTCTGATTACGGACCGCAATCGCGCCGACCTCGACTGGCAAAACGGCGTTTTCACCTGGCGCTATCGGAACAGATTTCAAGTGGAGAGGACTTTCGCGGTCAACGGCTACCATCTGATTCCGTACCTCGCCGCGGAACCTTTTTACGAGAGCCAGTACAAGAAGTGGAGCGCAACCGACCTTTACGCCGGGGTCTTGCTTCCGGTGGGCAAGCACGTCGAATTTAATCCCTATTCCGAGTTCGAGAACAACACCGCGAAAAAGCCCAACCAGCAAAACTATTACGTCGGCTTGACGCTGTACCTGTTCTTTTCGGTGAAAAACGCCACCTGATGAGTCAATCGTGCTATGGTCACGACACTGTCTAGATCGCTGCATGAGATTTGGGCGCAAGATCCGCAGGCAGGCCGTTTGCCGGACGTCCAAACGTCGAAATTAACGGAATTCTGTCTGGCCTGTTTCGTAGTTCTATTAAGTTTCTTAACGAGCGAACTGGCGGGAATGCTGGAGATGCACGTGCCGCGGCCTGTGTGGGCCTTATGGCCGGGCTGCGCTGTAGTTGTAACGGTGCTGCTTCTGGTCCGTCAGAATCTGTGGAGCATCGTAATACCTGCGGGGCTGGCTGGGTTCGTACTTTATGACTTGAGAGCGGGCCTGGCCATCGATTCCATTCTCATCCTGGTCTTAGTGGATACAGCCGAAATACTGACCGCTGCGGTGGGCTTGCGACTCGTATTCGACAGCAGGCCGCGACTAGATACTTTTCGGGGGCTTTTGAAGTACTTCCTAGTCGCGGTGATTTCTACACCGATGGTAGCAGCGACTTTCGGCGCCATTTCCATTCAGGGAGAATACTGGGTGAGTTGGCGCATTATTTTTCTTTCGGAAGCACTGGCGTTCTTGACGGTGCCGGCGGCGATATCGAGCTTGGTGCGCGTTCTGCAAACCGGTCGAATCAAAAACGCCGGCAAGCTGAGGGAAGCCGGAATTCTATTGGCATGCGTATTTGTGTTGGGCTATGTCATGTCGGTGACCTCTGGACGGTCTCTCACGCCTGCCTTATTTTATGCCTTGGTCCCGTTTCTGATCTGGGGGGCGCTGCGTTTCGGCCAGCTCGGCGTCAGCACTTCGATTCTCATTATCGCCTTCCTATCAATCTGGGGCGTCCTGCACGGGCGGGGGCCGTTCATGGACGCGACTCGCGCGGATAGTTCAGCGGACAGCGTTATTTCCTTGCAGCTCTTCCTTCTGTGCGCGGCTATCCCCTTTATGGTCCTGGCCGCTTTGGCCGACGAACATAAGCAAGCTGAAATCGATCTCCGGAAACTCGGCGGCCGATTAATCAAAGCTCAAGAAGACGAGCGAACCAGAATCGCGCGGGAGTTGCATGACGACCTCAGCCAAAGCATGGCAAGACTCTTGATGCGCCTGAACCGTTGCCAACAAGGGATGACGGAAGCGTCGCCGCGCTTTCACCAGGAACTGGCGGAGGTCAGCGAGATGGCTAGCGAGGTTTCCGCGAGTCTGCGGGATCTCTCGCACTTTTTACATCCGGCGACCCTCGCGACTCTGGGGCTGGTGTCCGCGATAGCAGGATTCTGCCGCGAATTTTCTGAACGGCATCACCTCGTGGTCAAGGTTGTACACGGTGCTATCCCAGACGACACGCCCGAGGATGTAAACTTGTGTCTGTTTCGAGTTGTCCAGGAGAGCTTGCGAAACGTAGTGAAACATAGCGGTGCTCAAGAAGCGTGCGTCGATTTAAGTGCCAGGGTCAAAGAAATTGTCCTCGTAGTGGAAGATGACGGAATGGGCTTTGACGTGAAATCCAACCGTGCCAGCACCACACTTGGCCTGATCAGTATGAGGGAAAGAGTGCGGCTAGTTGGCGGCGAAATTTCCGTGGAATCTTCGCCTTCAAGTGGAACGAGAATCCGGGTGCAAATCCCGCTCGCCGGTGCCGCGCAGGCGAACGACCCGAACCGCATCTCTTAACTCGGTTTATCGCTAGAACGATAATTAATTGGCGATTAAACGACTGCCCAACGAATAGCCAATTAAGGGGGAGGTGTTTCACGAAGGTCACGCCGGTGTCGCCGTACTGTGCGAATTTCTCGAAAACTTAACCCGGCAGGCCGAGAGGTGGGGTGGCTACTCGGCCTACCGGGCGTCCGACGCCCTAGGGGCTAGGACCTGGTCGTCAACCCTAGAAGTGGAATTGCACACCAGTTTGGAATCGGAAGTTGCTCTGGCTGTTGTTGCCGTTCGTGAAGTTGTTGCCGAAACGTGTGAGTTCGTAGTCGGCATCAACCAGACGAATGGAAATGCGCTCTGTGGCCTTAATATCCACGCCGCCGCCGATCACCAATGCAAACGCGTTGTTGCTCGGAGATGCGGATCCGCAAAGGCCTTCACGGCTGCACGCATTGGCGTAAAAGTTGGAATGCGCGCCGCCCACCAGGACTTCCGCAAAAGGTTCGAATCTTCCGGCGCGATACTTGATCTGAGGTCCGAAAGTATAAGTGAACAGGTTACCCGAAGCACAGCCAGTGGCGCCGAGTGGATTACCCGGTTTCAGACACTGGGTGTAGCTGCCGTATCCCTGCAAATCCGCGGCAACTCCGAGCCAGCTGTTCAGAAAGAAGGTCGCCTGGCCGCCGCCACCGTTCAGGTTCTGGCTGTTGAAATAGGAGGGAAGGCCAGGATTGAAACGAAAATAAGAATAGTCTCCGGTCACTTCGACTTTATCGCTCTCCTGCGCGCTGGCTGCCGCAGTACATAGCAGCATAACCGCGAGTCCTAAAAGGAACTGAACTTTCATTCATTTTCTCCTTGAATATGTTTCTCGATAAAACGGCTTCGAACATTTCTGTTCCTGGCGATCGTTAACGTAGCTAACTTGACATCAGAGTGGAGTTTCGAAAACTGTCACTGGCGACAGGTTGCCGCATTGTCCTGAAATTATTGGTGGAGTGAAGGAGAAAGAAAGGTGCGGCCGTCCAGGATTTCGTGGATGGCCAGCGACAGATCGCTGGCCAAACGCCGCTTTGTCACATAACCGCAGGCTCCGGCGGAAAACGCCGCGGCAATATACTCGGCCTGTTCGTGAATTGTCAGGAACAAAATCTTGGTGCGCGGATGGAGTTTGCGGAGACGCGACGCGACTTGCAGGCCGTTCAGGCCAGGCATGGTGATGTCCAGAACCAGAACGTCTGGATCGAGTCGAACAACTTCGCGGATCGCTTCTTCGCCGCTCTCAGCAATGCCGGCAATGTGAAACTCTTTGCTCAGCTCATCGCGAAGATCCGCGAGCATGGCACTATTATCATCGGCCAGAAACACACGAATGATGGTCACACTGGCCCCCTCGAGGGGTCGCGTTATTCCACCGAAAGATATGTCAGCGAGACGATTTGCCAACTGTCACAGGTGACAGGGACGAGAGCCGCGCTACCAAACAGAAAATGAATGGATTAACTATGACGGCGAGATGATCCCGTGCTTCATGGCATATTTGACGAGGTCGGCATTCTTGGATGTACCCAATTCTTCCATAATCCGAACCTTGTGGAACCGTACGGTGCGATAGGAAATCTTCAGCAGGGCGGAAATTTCGCGCAAGCTTCTGCCCTCCGCCAACATCTGCAAGACTTCGCGCTGGCGATCCGTCAGATGTTGTGGCCGGGCCACAGCCTTCGGGTCGCGAATGAAAATGTCGCTCATGGCCTGGCGGATTTCCGGGGCCACGTACGACATCCCGCGCAACGCCCCGTGAATGGCTTGAAGCAATTGCGAAGACTGCGCATTCTTCAGCACAAATCCCGAAGCGCCCGCCTGCATAGCTTCGCGAGCGTATTCCACATTGTTGTTCATCGTGAGGTAGATCAACTTCATTTCCGGATGGAGCTGTTTCAACCGGCGTCCGGCGTCCAGGCCATTCAGTGCCGGCATGCCGATATCGACGAGCAACACATCCGGCCGGAGCGCGGCGGCAACCGTCAGCAGCTCTCGTCCATTGTTGACACAGCCCACCACTTCGTACTTCGGCTCCAATAATTCGCGCAACAGGTTGCAGAACAGAGTATGGTCGTCTGCCAAAAGAATTCGGACGCGTGCCATGTTGATTTCCCCCAGGTCAATTTGCAGTCAGTTTGCCGCCGTCAGTTTGCCGCAGTCAGTATCTTCGCTCAAGGGCACCCATGCGTGAATGCGGGTTCCGCGATTCGGTTTGGAGTCGATATGGATGGTGCCGTGCAACAGTTGAATTCTTTCCCGCATACTGATTAGCCCCAAGCCCCGTTTGTTTCTGACGTTCGCCACATCGAAACCCACCCCGTGATCGCGGACCTCCAAGTGGATTCCGTAAGCATCGCCCTCCAGGTACACCTGAAAGTGCCCTTCGCCGCTATATTTCAGCGAATTGTGCAGTGCTTCCTGGATCAGCCGGAACAGCGACAACGATACTTCCCGGGGCAGGGAATCAGGAACGTTCTTGTTGGTGAAATTGATGGCCACACCGCTCTGCTCAGACAACTCGCGGCAGAAACTTGTCACCGCGGAAACCAAACCCAGGTTATCCAGAATGGAAGGATGGAGTTCGTGCGACAAAGCCTGAACATCCCCGGTAAGCACGCAACATTGCTCCCAGATCTGATTCAATTGCTCCCCGATCTGGTGTTGCCCCATGGCCCACGCGTTCGCCGCTTTTTCAATTTTGAGGGACAACATCGCCAGCCGCTGGCAAATATCGTCATGTAACTCTCGCGCGATCTTGCCCAATTCTCGTTCCTGCGCGGCAATCAACGATTGCAGAACCTCGTCGCCAACGGCGGGTACGGTTTCGTCCTCTGCGAGAGCCGCTTTCTGATCGCGTACCACCATTCCTTCCGGCAGTGGTTCCGAGTAAAAACGGAGCATCGGTTACCTCTTTTGCCCGACCCTTCGCGGACCTGAGCGACCTCAAGGAACGCGGGCACACTGGCAGGCTTCTAGTTTTTGGATGGATGACCCTTTGGCGGGGCAGCTTGCTAGCTGCCAATCAGGGTCGCGCCATGTCCGAGTGTGCATCGGGGAAACCGCGATTGTGCCACGTTGTAAAAAAATTCAACAAAAACAGACTTTCGGGGTTGGAATCGGGTTGCTTGGGCGCAGCTTCGAGATTAGACTTCCGCAGCGGAGTCAGGCGCCACAGACCGCTTTCAAACGTGGGCCTAAGGCTTCGTGGCGTATCTAAATCTCTTCCTATGAATGAATTAAGCGACGACCAGCTGATGGCGCATCTGCAAGCTGGCCGGGGTGATGCTCTGGCTGTGCTGTTCGACCGCTATCATCGCCTGGTCCTGAGTATCGCCTTGAAAATCGTACGCGACCGTGGCGAAGCCGAAGACGTCATGCAGAACGTTTTTCTCGAAATTTTTCGCGCTGCGGCACAATTTGACCCTTCCAAAGGCAGTACTAAGACGTGGATTCTTCAATATGCGTATCACCGGTCGCTGAATCGCAGGCAACAGTTGACCACGAGACAGTTTTACCGTTCGACCAGCATCGAAGACCACCTCGAGACCCATGTTTCCGACAGCGGCTCGTTTCTGGGCAAGTTCTCCCAGCCCGAGCTGAAGCACCTGCTGCGCCAGGGATTGGCAAGACTGAACCGTCAGCAACGCCGGGTGCTGGTACTCGCCAGCTATGATGGGCTCTCTATGAGCGAAATTGCTGATAAGACGGGCGATTCGCTCTCGAATGTCCGGCATTACTATTACCGCGGCCTGAAAAAGTTGCGGACTGTGATCACCGGAGAGGAATTGGGCAGCAAGCGACATGAGTGACCACGAACGGTACGAAGAACTGGCTGCTTTGTCTGCAGGCGGACTGTTGTCCGGCCAAGAGCATATAGAACTGCGAGAACACACCAAAGTCTGCCCGGATTGCCTTCGAGCGGAACAAGAATTCAGCGAGTTGGTTTGTTCCGGCCTGCCTTTGACCGAAGGCGCCGTCCGCGAGTATCTGCAAAAGACCAGAACCAAATCGGACGATGGAATCCGTGAGCGTTTCTTGCTGCGAGCCAGGCGCGAAGGCGGGGTGTTCTCCCCGCAGGTGCAAGAAGCAAGCCCGAGAAGGACTTGGCGGCTGGGTACGGCAGTGGCGGGTATGGTGGGGGTCGCCGCGATGGTTTTGCTTCTCATTTATGGCCCCGGCCTTTACAGCCGCGTCACTCCCGGCGGAACCGCGCAGCTCGAGCAGATTCAGCAACAGAATTCGGCCCTAAATACAACGATCGTCCAGCTGAACGCGTCGCTTGCCGCACAGCAGCGCGAGATCGAAACTCTGCGCACTCAACTCGGAACGGCGAATAAGACCGCGCAGAGTCTCCGCCATGAAAATGACAACGAAACTCAACGCGCCTCCAGTCAGATCGTGCCATTTCCCGCCGAATTACAGAACCGCAACAAGCAACTCGATGATGCCCGGAACGAAATTCAACGGATCAACCAGCTTCGCTCTGATGACGCCGCCTCGCTGGCTGCACAACAGGTTCGAATCGCCGAGCTGTCCGATCAGTTAAGGATTGCAAGCGCCACCTTGGATTTGGAACGCCAGCTCACCGCAGCGGGTAAGGACATTCGTGAACTGCTGACTGCCCGGGAATTGCATGTTATCGACGTACGGGACACGGACGCGAATGGCAAGCCCGGCAAAGCGTTTGGACGGATTTTCGTGACGGAAGGCAAATCTCTCACATTCTATGCCTTTGACTTGAATCAAGGTCGCGCCATCGACCCGAAACATCGCTTTGAAGTCTGGGGAACCCAGCAAGCCAAGGGCACTCCCGCGAAAAGTTTGGGTTTCTTCTACGTTGACGATAAAACGCAGAATCGTTGGGCTCTGAAGGTGAGTGATCCCGCGCTTGTCAACGAGGTGAGTTCTGTCTTTGTGACTGTGGCTCCTTCCGTAGGTACTGCGGCGCCCGCGGGACCGCAGCTTCTGTACGCCTACCTCGGCCAACCGAATCACCCGTAACCTGTACAGTTCCTCCTCGCTTGCGTGCGATGAACTTAACTTGTTTGTATTCCTACCCCCTTGACAACCTAGAAGTCTGTTTCTAGAGTTGGTCTCCGTTTCAATTTCAAGCACGAAGTTTCACTTCCTCTACGTTCAACAGGCCCCGCCCCTGTTCGCATCGTTAATGTGGATAGGTGCTGTGCTTCATGTGCAGTTTGGCGAGACCAACCTTCTTTTTGCGCGTCCATGCTGTCGTCGCGCTTGCCTTCATCTGCCATTTCCTGACCTGCCCACTTCTGAGGGCTCAAAGTGACGCCGCAACCGTGTCGGGCAGGATCACTGATGAAAGTGGCGCGGTGATTGCCGATGCGGAAGTGACTGCCTGCTATACGGAATCCGCAGTCAAGGTCAACACCCTAACCAATGACAACGGAATCTATGTTTTGCAGGATCTTCTGCATCCGGGGACTTATGAGATCACCGTCCGGAAAAACGGATTCCGGCAGGTCGTCCTGCCGAATTTGACGCTAAACGTACAGGATGCGCTGAGCCGCAACTTTACCTTGCAAGTGGGCCCCTCGACCGAATCCATTATCGTTACCGCATCGCAAATCGAAGAACAGAGCCTGTCGCCGGCGGTTGGCACACTTGTCGACCAGCAGTTTGTGCAGAACATGCCACTGAATGGCCGCAGTTTTCAATCCCTGTTGGGACTGACACCCGGGTATGTGTTGGCCGTGCCTAGCTATACTCAGGCCGGAGTCGCGGAAGGTCAATTTAGTGTGAACGGACAGCGCGCCAATGCGAATTATTTCATCGTGGATGGCGTGGCAGCAAACTTCTCTGGTTATGGGCAGGGTCAGTCGGCTGGGGGCACGATTCCGTCGTTTAATATCGCAGGCCAGACCAACGGATTAGTTTCTGTCGATGCCATGCAGGAATTTCGGGTATTGACATCGACCTTCTCGCCGGAGTTTGGCCGCATGCCGGGCGCACAAATTTCCATCGTCACCCGCGCGGGCAGCAATCAGTTCCACGGCGCGCTGTTCGATTACTTGCGAAACGACGTTTTTGATGCCCGCAATTATTTCGATTCCCCGAACCTGCCAAAACCTCCGCTGCGTCAAAACGACTTCGGTGGAACCGTGAGCGGACCCCTTCAGAAGGATCGCCTGTTCTTTTTCTTTTCCTATGAGGGGCTGCGCCTCTTACTGCCCGAAACCAGCGTAGGCACGTTCTACACCCCCGCGGCGCGCGCGAATGTCTCGCCCGTGTATCGGCCTTTTGTGGACGCTTTGCCCATCCCCAACGGCCCGGTAGATTCCGACGGCCTGACCGCTCCGCTAACCATGGTGTATTCCGATCCCACGACCTTTAACAACTACAGCCTGCGGATTGACTACACCTTGAACGACCGCGTCACCCTCTTCGGGCGCTACGATCACGCTCCATCTGAGTCGTCGACGCACGAGTACTCGGAATTGGCCAGCCAAACCGCCAACGTAGACACCGCCACCGTGGGCGCCACCATGAGCTTCGGTGCAAACAAGGTGAATGATCTTCGTGCCAACTGGAGCCGCTGGGACGGCGGAGAATGGTCAACCATGATCCCGTTCTATGGCGCCGTGCCGCCGCCCAATTCCGCGATGTTTCCGCCCGGATACAACAGCACGACCAGCCAGTTCATTTTGGAATTGCCCGGTTTCAACGAGGTTCGCAGCGGACGTTTGGGCTACAATGGCCAGCGCCAATTGGAACTGGTCGACGCATTTTCGATGTCAGAAGGCACCCACCAATTCAAATTCGGCGCCGATCTGCGCCAACTCACCCCCGCCAACTCCTCTGGCTATAGTCCATTGATTTTTGTCAACGACTACAGCGATCTGCAAAACGGAATCGCTAGCAATGTTGTCACTGCAGCCAGTTCTTCCATCCAAGCCAGACTCTACAACTATTCGTTGTTTGCCCAGGACGTGTGGAGAGCCACCAGCAAGTTGACCCTGACGTATGGGGTACGCTGGGAAATCAATACTCCACTGCATTCGATTACTGCAGGTAAGCCGCTCTATTCCATCAACGGCATCTTCAATTCTGAACCGTTTGGGTTGGCCCCTCCCAATGTTCCTCTTTGGCATACCCATTTCACCGATTTCGCGCCCAGAGTAGGCGCCGCTTATCAGGCCACACCGCAAACCATCCTGCGCGGCGGTTTCGGCCTGTTCTATGACATTGGGTTCGGCGGCGGAATCGCCAACACCATGTCCTACTTCCCCTATCAAGCGTTCAGCGCCCCAAGTGGTCCCGTTCCCTTTGATTTCAGCAATCCGGCGTTCGCACCCCCACCGCTGCCGTCCATCTCGAACCCAGCCAATGGCGAGTTTTCGGCTGTCGATCCTAATTTACGCCTGCCGTTGGTTTATGAGTGGAACGTCGCGGTGGAACAAGCCTTAGGAACGAGTCAATCGTTATCGCTGACCTATCTGGGCGCCTACGGAACGCGCTTAATTCGAGAAGACATCATCCAGTTCAATCCCAACGGGGACCCTCAGGTCTATGCCACCCGAAACGCCGATTGGTCGCACTACAGCGCTTTACAGGTCCAGTTCCAGCGGCGCATGTACAAAGGACTCCAGGTGCTGGCTTCCTATACTTTGGCGCACTCGGAGGACACGGGCTCCAGCGATATTTGCCAATGCACCTTTTCCAATAGCGTGCAAAATATCAACGTCGGGGCGGACTATGGCCCTTCCGATTTTGATATTCGCAATGCGTTTGCAGCGGCGGTCTCCTACGAATTTCCGGCGCCTAAATTCGATAGCGCGGTAGCCAACGCGTTCCTGCGCGGCTGGGCCGTTTATGGGGTGTGGCACGTAAATTCGGCGCCGCCCTTCAACGTTGTCGCCGAGGTGCAGGGCTCGCCGTTCGGCTACTACAGCACCCGGCCCAATATCGTGCCCGGTCAGCCGTTTTATTTGCCTGACGCCAGCAATCCCGGGGGACGCATCTTGAATTCGGCCGCCTTCGCCATCCCGGTCCCCGGAGAACAAGGAAATCTTCCCCGCAATTACTTTCGCGCTTTTCCAACCGACCAGACGGACTTAGCCATCAGTCGCCGCTTTGCCCTGTCTGAACGCGTCTCGCTGTTTTTCCGCGTCGAGTATTTCAACCTGTTCAATCATCCGATGTTCGCGCCGCCTCCAGACGGATTTAATAATTACATTAACGGTTCCGGCTTCGGCCAAATCACGGCAACCCAGAACGAATATTTCGGAGGACTCAATCCACTCTATGGCATTGGTGGTCCGCGCTCCGGTCAGTTCACCCTGAAACTGCAGTTCTGAGCTAGCGCCCGTTCCCACACCAATAGAACCGGACCTGTCACCAGCGACAGTTGCGTCTTCCTGCCAATTTTCAATAATTCTCGTCGCTAGGGTATTCACCGAACGTTGTCTGCGGCTAGATCTAAAGAACAGCATGAGGTGATTGGTCATGAAGCGAATCGTAGCAGCGGCCGTTTGTCTCTTGGTACCTGCGGGTCTTTTGACCGGCTATGTGAGTGGCGGGGACAAAAAGAAGGTCAAAAATGATGTTTGTGCCGCCGGCTCTTCCGGCAACATTTGTAGCTCCAGCCCATGTGGTTCGGCGTCATCGGCCTGCGAAGTGAACATTACGCGTGTCGGGAGTTCCTTGGCTTCCGCCAAGGCCGATATCCCTGGCGCCAAAGACAACTCGCCCTTCTGTGTGAAGGTCGGGACCACGATCACCTTCAAGAGCACGTCGAAAGATACCGGATTCGTACTGGACTTCGGCAGCTCCTCGCCCTTCGACTCTGGCACAGCGATCACCGGCGGCGCAGACCGACCGATCTCCGTGGTGGCGAAGAAGCCCGGCTGTTACAGCTACAGTGTGGGAGCGTGCACCGCGGGCACGATTTATGGCATGTGCGGAGAGGATGCCGCACAACTGGTCGTTTCCGCCAACTAACGCTGTCGCGCACCAGATTCTTACTCTAGAATGCCTCGCCGACCCCGACCGCCCACGTAAAACTGTCCCTTCCCCACGCGAAGTCCGTGCGTAAATTCACGTGATATTTCTTGCTCATCAGGAAACGGATCCCTGTTCCCCCACTGGGAAGGAGCTGGTCGGACCGGAACTGGTCGACGCCAGGGGCCACGGCTCCCACTCCACCGAAGGCCACCACGCCGACCCGCCAGAATAGCAGCAGCCGATATTCCACCTGAGTGGCAAACATGTAGCGATCGAGATAGCGGCCGGCTTGATACCCGCGCAGTTCATTGTTCGCCCCGTAGATGCAGTTGCCGTAAAACGGAGGTGCGCCTCCCGTTCCACAAAAAAATAGATTGTATGCCAGCACCTGCCGCGAATCGAAAGCGTGATATTTGTTGAAGGTCACCTTGTACGACTGGAACGAATATTTGCTCCCGATTCCCTGTGAAAAAAAATCTCCGGTGAACTGCAGAAACATGCCTTGGGTCGGATAGAAACGGTTGACGCGTGAATCGCGGACAACACCAAGCCCCACGGCGCGTAGATTGGTCGTGAGTCCTACGTCGGGCGGGGTGAGCGCGGAATCGCCTGTCGTGGAGTTTACGGTGATAAGGGAATCACCGTCGACGAAACGGGGTCCGACAAAGAACTTCCAGCCGATGTTTCTCAGGCCCTCGATGAAGAACAACTGGCCGGTTTGTTTTAGCGGCAGCTTTAGGCCAGCATTGCCGTTCTCGAATCCAACACCGTACAGGTCGTAATCGATATTCCCGTGAGCATAGACGGCCTTTACCTCGTAAGTGTCCTGTTTCATGTACAAATCCGCGCCCAGCCCAAAACCGCGGCTGCCGTTGTCGGTGATCAAACCGGCAGCACCAATGACCGAGGGAGGAGAAACCTTATCTTTCTCCTGAAGTGGGAAGATATAACCCAACACGGGCACAACACCGGCGCCGATCGCCGGGCTCACGATGGGCAAGGGCGCCGCAACGATGGAGCCGCGATGCAGCCACTTCTCCTTTTTGTCTTCTTTTTTTTTGCTATTAGCAGGATCTGTTTGGTTGGAGGTGGGTTTGCTTTGTTCCCGCTCGTCTCCGCCAGGCGATGGAGCATTATCCGGAGTGGGCTGACCGGCCGAAGCAGGTTGCGGCTCTTGGCCTGCGCCGAGTGTAATTTTCCCCAGGCCGCCACACAACAAGCAGCAGAGCAAGAGGAGTGAACGCCAAGTCCATACGCTGCTTCCGTTTGTCTCCATGTGCCTTCGCATTTCATTTCCATTGCGGACTCTGCGCAGCGGCATTCTGTTCAGCCACAGCTCACCCCTTGCCTCTCCGACGTGAGACGTGGTTAACACTAGTTTTCTAACGCTGGGAGCAACAGTGTCGACTGTCAAACGGGACAGTCCAAGGAGCCACTGAGGACTCGATATACTGCTCTGGTTCATTGAGGATCGCTGTATCCAGCGTCAAGGCGAAACCATTGGCTGTGCCTTGGGTCGCCAGGTTTTTTGTCGAGGGGATCCAACCATGAATCTGAAGCTATATTTAATTGGAATCGTCTTCCTGGCGGCAAATCCGCTTCACGCGCGCGAAAAGTCCGATGTCATCGTGATGAAGAATGGTGACAAAATCACCTGCGAAGTGAAAAGTCTGAGTTCCAACACGCTTTATATCAGCGTCGATTACATCCTGAATACCATCTCTGTGGATTGGACCAAGGTCGATCACATCAATAGCAAGCAACTTTTTTTAGTGAAGACACAGGCTGGCCTGGTCTATCGGGGAGCACTTTCCACTCCAGAAACGCCCGCGCAACGGCCCTTGGAGATTGAAGTCATCGAGGCGCCCAAATCGAAAATTACACTGCAACGAAAGCAGGTCACCACCTTGAACGAGACTTCCGCCAATTTTTGGCAGCGTTGGAACGGCCAAGTGGGCTCAGGTTATACCTATACAAAAGGCAACCAGTCGTCTCAGTTCAACCTTAATTCAAGCCTTGGTTACGTCGAAGAGCGTTGGTCGGCTGGAGCGGATTACAGTTCAAACTTGACCGCCAACACCGGCGCCAGCACGTCTTCGCGAAACCAGCTCACGATTTCGGCGCAGAAGCTCTTGCGCTGGAACAATTGGTACTACACCGGCATAGCTAGCTTCTTGCAGAGTTCAGTGCAGGGCATTCAGTTGCAGGACACCTTCGGTGGTGGTATCGGACGCAATCTCATCAACAGAGGCAGTACATTTTTTACGGTTTACGGCGGCTTTGCGTGGCAACAGATCAATTATCAGCAATCGATTTTGCCCTCCCAGACACAGCGGGTTACGCTCGGCCTTCTTGGGACGCAGCTAAAAATGTTCCAGTTCAGCAAAACCACTCTGATGGTCAGTGCCAATTTGCTTCCGGCGATTTCCGATCCCGGCCGGGTCCAGTTCAATTTGAACACTTCGTATTACGTAAAGCTCTGGGGCCAACTCAACTGGAACTTCACGCTCTACGGCAATTGGGACACTCGGCCTCCTCCGGGTTTTGCGACCAGCGACTACGGCGCCAGTTCGGGTTTGAGCATCAGTTTTGGGAATCCACTCAGCTTTTGATCGTCGCAGCGATTTCACCCAAACCTGCACTCGTGATGCCGTGCGGCACGCCGGATCGGCAGAAGGGTCTGAAGCGTTCGAAACTAGTTTAGGGACTACAGTGCTGGTTTCCAGCCGTCGCCAGGATTGTATTCGGTCAATGCTTGCGCGACTTCCGTGGTTTTCTCGCCCAAATCTTTCTGATAGACGACACCGTCCTCGCCAACGAGGAAGGTCATGATTCCCGAATTTCTGTACTCCGCAGGATAAGCGAGCACCGCAAAGCCGCCCGTCATTTTTCCATTTACCACGTAATCCTTCGCACCGCCTTTCGCCGTATCTCCCTGTTTCGTCAAAATCCGGAAGAAGTAGCCGTCAAACGGTTGCGGATTGTCGCCGGAGTTGCTGTAGCCGACCGCTTTCGCAAAATCGCGAACGTCCTCGAGGGGGCTGGGCGTTTGCCCAGAGGAAACTGGCCAATATAGTCCGTTTTGCTTGCCCTGATCGCTAATGAGTTTCAGCGCGTACTGTTTTATGCCGTCGTGTCTTTGCCGGAAGTATTCATTTTGCGCGTTGGCGATAGCGGTGCAAGCTGCAATGGCCGTCAATTCATCTCTGCCGATACGGCGCGCAAGCATTTCATCTTTGCCGGCGGCGGTATCGAAATACCACTGGCCTGAGGAAGTTTTGCCGAGCGGAATCGGAAAAATCCAATTGTCCGTGCCCGCGATGAGCATTTCTCCGCCAGCCTTGATTTCACGCCAACGGTGCATTTGTGTGTAAGAATCCACAAATCCTTGCAGTGCGTCTTTATCCTTGACCGCATCGCCCGAAGAGAGAACGCCCTTGGCGTCGGGACCAAAGATCGAGAGGAGAGCGGCTTGGTCACCGGATTTAGCCGCCTGAAACACTGCCTCACCGGCCGCCTCTGGAGAAGCGAAAGTCTGTTGGACTGGCGCCTGAGATTGTTGGTTACCGGATTTGCCGCAAGCGGAGGCCGAAATGATTAGGCCCAGAAGTGCAGCAGCTAGTACAAGACGTGCTGCAAAGTAATCACGACAGCTCACTACAGGTCGCATAGCATTCCTCCAAGCCCGATGATCGAAGGCTAGCGGCGAAAACCACCGCCACCGAATCGACCACCACCGCCTCCTCCAAACCGGCCGCCGCTGAACCCGCTCGAGCGCATGCTGCCCCAGCCACGGCTGCTCTCCGCTCTGGAGGACCAACCATCGGAACCGCCAGAACGCCCGCTACTGAATGCATCTGAATGGGAACTCATTCCCGAATTGTGCTGGGCCCAGGAGTTAGAGGAGGAAGCATTTCGGTTAACGTTGACGTTGTTGGTTGTGTTCCGGTTATAAGTGTTGCCACTGTTTTTGTTGTAGTTGCTGTAATTATTGTGATTGTAATTGTTGTAGTTGTTTCCGTAATGATTCGCGTTGTTGTAGTTGTTCCCGTAATGATTGTAGTAGCCGTAGCTGTTGTGGTAGCCGCCGTTGTAGTAGCCGCCATGCCACGCGGCGTTTCCGTAGTAAGCGCCCCCGTGATACACGACCGCAGTGCCGTGCCAGCCGCAGTTCCAACTGCTATATCCCCAACCGCAACATCCCCCCGCCATCATTGCGCCAACCGCGATGCCCGCGCCGAATCCAATAATGCCCGCCGCAACGACATCGCCCGTCGTGTATGTGGGAGCAACGTAGCTGGGAACGACGTACGGATATCCATAAACGATAGCCGGATTGTATTGCGGCACGTAGACCACCTGTGGGTTCGTCGGCTGAATGACGATGGTCTGCGGGGACTGCTGCACCACCGTGATCTGTGAATTCGTCTGGAGATTGCCCTTCGCCTTGGCCTGTGCCCGGCACGTTTGTATTGCGGTCATTACCTCCGCTTGTTGATTGTGATAAGCCTCGCCAAGCGATGAAGTCCAGGCGAGATTCTTGGCCAGGTTGTCGAGCACGGAAGGAAACTCGGTAAGCGCTTTGACGCTAGGATCCCACGATTGTTTATCAACGGCCTGCATTAACGCACTTCCCGTCAGATTCTTGTTTTGCTGAACCCAATAATCGGCCACCGCCAGCTGATCTGGAAACGTCGAGGCCGTTAAAATTTGTGCGACGAGTGCATCCGGATAAAGCGCGATCGGAGCAACGAGCGCTTGCAATTGTTCGGGTGTTTGTGTCGCGGCTTCCGTGGGGTTGCCAGGGTCCTGAGCGGGGATTTGCGGTTGGTTTTGTGCTGCGCCGAATGATGGCCAGAGAATCAAAACGGCCACAACCAGGGCGGCGACAAATTTTTCTTGATAGGAATGTCTCACAATCATTTCCTTACTCCCTCTTGATCGGCTCAGGATCGCCAGGGTGAGAACACAGCGCCTCTTCTCTATAGATAAGGTGCGGCTCTTCGCTTAGTTCACCCCGGACGTTCCTTTCCAATCGAGGACGTCCACCAACTTCCATGGGTTCTGGTTAAGTTCGATCTGCAACTCACCATCTTTGCCAATGGCGAGTTGCGCCAGAGGAAACAGGACGCCGGTGCTCTTTTTCTTGTCCTGATCGTTCAGGTCAAATTCGCCGGCGGTCAGATTGTAGGCAGTGGTCTGTGTATCGAAATAGACTTCGCCAAAACGAAGCAACCGGTTCGTGACAAAACGGATCTTCCGTCCGGTGGGAGTGGGAATCACTTTGACATAGGAGACGTCGTATCCCAGAGTGCCGGTTATGGAACAGTGCCCGACGGCCTTCATTTTGCCTAAGGCATTAACGAGCCCCTGGTTTTGCCCTTTTTCGAAAGCCTGCACCAGAATCTGTCGGTCGGCGTCCGTGGAGAATTCATAAATTTCCAGACTCACATTTACCACCGACCCGAGTTGTGTGCCCGTTCCCATCGCCGTGGCTTCGATCGTTTCGTTCTTGTCGCGACCAAGGGAAACGAAGGGAAGGCCCGCGAGAGCCACCAGCAGCAGGGCGCTAACGATCAGTTTGTAGATTCTTGGCAAAGCAAACGTTGTGACGTGCATTTTCTCCTCCATCTCGCGCTGTCGGATCCACTCGTGCAGAATTTGCATGGCTGTGCTTTCGAGTTCCTAGGTTATTGCGAGTGCCGGCGAACACAACTGCCCCTTTCGACAGGTGGGTGGGCACTCATCAAATGCCGGCAACGCCTTTGTTCTGGAGAATCTTGACCACAACTCGGCGGTTCTCTGCCTGCCCTTCCGTCGTAGTGTCAGAGGCAACCTGCTTGCTTGTGCCCATGGCGCCTGGAGCCAGCATACTCGTGAGCGGGATGCCGCACTGCTGCTCGAGGTAAGTCGTAACATTTTCGGCCCGTTCGGAGCTGAGCTTTTGGTTCAAGGCGGCACTGCCTACCTTCGAAGCGTAGCCTTCCACCAGCAGGACATAAGCGTTCACGGTCTTTGCCTGCTGAGCGAGCTTCTGCAATTGTTGCTTGTACTGTTCTTCGACGACCGTGCTGCCATTGGCGAATAACACGGTAGCCTCCCCGAGAATGTTGTAGTCGCCAAGTTCACCAAAACGCTTGTTCGCTTCCGCAATGGCTGCCTTATCGGCGGCGATCTCCGCGGCATGCTGGGCGGTGGCTTGTTGTTCCGCTTGAATTTGTGCCTGTTGCCGCTGAATGTCTTGTTGCTGCGCCTGGACCTGTTGTTCCGTAGGTTGCACACCGGCTTGAATGTCTTGCGCGGTCTGCAAGCTGGAACCTTTGAACTCTACGGAGTCCGCTAGCAGTTGATTTTGCGGATTATAGGAGCCCTTGACCTTCACCTGAAGCCCGGGGATCAATGCCGTCAGAGCAAGGTGTTTCTTGCGAAAGACGCCCTCGGGCTCGATCACTTGGGTGTCATCGGAAAGAAGGACGGTCACATTTCCGCTGTCTTGCGTCTTAACGGTCATACTCGGGCCGCTGCGGCTATCAATGACGCCCTGAATCTGCGTTTGTGCTGCCGCGAAAGCAGGAAGGACCAGTGCTGCCAGCGTTACACACACCACCAATAAATTTCTGAAGGTCTTGTATCTCATGCCAGTGCTCCTGCGCTGCAAATGACCGCATGCTGTCAGAGCTGCTTCGGACAGGGAACTGTCACGCGTGACAGGTGCTCAAGATTCATGGTTTTAGTTTTTGCTCAGAGGTTGCCGTTCGTTGGGTTTGCCACTGCAGTTGAGTCTGTGAGGAGGAGGCGAGCGAGTTTGTGCTTATTTTTGACGGCCGATTCCCTCAGCTCCAGCCAACAGCCCTGCTCGTGGCGCTGGGTGTGAGACCCCCGAACCGCAAGCAGGCAGCAGACCAGTATCGACAGAGCGAGCCCCAGCACGGCAAGGTCAAGTGCCCTGGGCAAGAGTTCGCGGCCCTCGTGCGTTGCGGTCATCGAGCGTTCCTGCCTCACTTGGGCGACCAGATCGCGCCAATCACGACGCCGCTCATCGCTACGTCGTAAAGGAAGTTGGCGGAATTGTGTGAGTTATAGTTCACCGCGATGTAGCGATAACCGGCTCCAACCTTCCATTTTTCCGCGATCCGCATCCCCACAACGCCGCCGATCTGGTAATCATACTTGGCACTCCCACCGCCCGCGTCGCCAAAGACTGTCACAAAAACCTTTTTGGTGAGGCCGATGTCGAACCTGCCGCCAGCCACCGCGTCCACCCAGCCCGCACTCGCCGACACACCATTTGCAACCATAACCGGTTGCAGGTTGAGACTGGTGCTGCCGTGCCAGTAGCGGTACCCGAAAAGAGCGTCCAATTTGAATCTGGGCCGATCCACCAGGCGATAGCCCGCCTTTTGCGTGAAGATGGCCTCCTTCAGGGTGGCCTTAACAGAGTAGAAACCCTCCTCGAATGGGAGTCCTTTGGTGTCAGACAGCTTGATCCACATGAAGTCAATCGGGAACACAATGCGGTTGTAGCGTGGCTCGACTCCCACCATGAAGCCGATATCGAAATTCGAGAGCACGTCACTGGCGCTGGCATGAACACTGGCATCGTAGCCGCGTACGCCAACCGTTCCATTGATCCCGGAAAACCAAAGGTAGGGCGTGATATCGACGTGAAAACCAGGATCGGAGGACGGCGGGTTGGGCGGACTTCCCTCCGAACTCGTCTGCGCGCTTGGCATGGGCGTCGGCGGCGCGGGAACCTCGGCTGTCTCGCCGTCGTCACTGACTTTCACGTTCTCATTCGTGAACTCCGCGGGCGGCGTTACTGCTGTCTCCATATCCAACGCGTCCGGGACCTGTCCCTTTTGCTGCGCCCCGGCGGTCCACGCGCACAAGAGTGTGGCGACACAAATCAGCAAAGAGGACTGCCACTTGCACATAGTCATACATGCCTCGCGAAGGAATTTTGTTTAACTACCGCAGTCCATTGCGGCGACGTCGAGGCGGGCGCACCTCCACCGAATTCGACTATTCTTCGACCGACCGGCTTCTCCGCGCGGATAGAAGGCTGGGAACGCACTTCGTTTGTGGAGACGATCCTCCTCTTCCGCGCTTCTTGCGAACGTTCGACGGCGACCCAAGCAGCCTTCCGGAACACCATGTGGAACACGAAGAAACCCGCGAGGGAAAAAATGAGAAGAAGGCTGGAAGCTAACAGAACCAACAGCTCGGGCAGCAGGGTTGTTGCCATCGCTAATCCACTTGATTCCGTTAGCCGAATTACGAGCCACATGCCTTACCTCCATCTCCTCGGCGCAGGACTCGAGCACTGAGACCGTCGTCCGAGTCCTGCGCGCGCGCCTGGAGAATCGCACCGAATCAGTCAGGCGCCACTCAACCACCAATCTCGACGACAGAGAGAGCGAGGCCGGAGCTCAGCACGAACCGGGCCGCCCGCCGAGTTTGCGTTTGTCCCGACGTTCGCTCTCTCTGTCTGACCCGGCCGACTAAGCCGGGATCTCTTCTGCCTTGTGGGAGGAGTGTCCATGTTCCCGCGAAATAATCATTTCTCCTCCCGTGCGTCGCTCAAGTCCGGCACAGGATGTCGAACTCGCATTGACTCGCCAACTGTCACCAGCGACAGGCTTCAACGATTCCGTCCGCTAATCTCCCTATGGTCTCGCTGGAAATCGCGCTGCTTCCGGTCAGCGGAGAGATGCTATTGATTCCATTTCGGCCAGCCAATCCAGGAATATTGCCACCCTACTTGCAGCGCCTGATAGTTACCACCAAATCGAATATAGGTGCCATCGCTGTAGCTGACCTTCAGGGATTGATGCCTGGAAAAACGCCACGCCGCCGTGGCACCAATGCGCGAGCCAGTTTGTTTTGTGGCGAGGTTCTGTATGCCATTCAGCGTGGTCACGCCGCCCCACCAGAAGTTGCCGTCCAAAGAGACCCACGTGCCGGTTTGGAAATCGTGACTGAGATGACCTTCCAGGGAACCTATAGGCTGTTCGGTTTGTGGTTTAGGTACAGGCAGGTCATAGGAGGCGGAGTTCGAGGTGTAGAACCAGGCGCCAGCGTAGGCGTCCACTAACCATTTGCCCCATCGTTCGGAATAGCCGAACTCTGGTTTGAACGCCCAGCGATTGATCCCCCAGTTCACAAGCTTTGTGGGATCGTATTGCCCGGTCGGCGCGACCACCTTCAAGCTCGCGCCCAGAATTACCTTCTGCTTCCACTTTGCGAATTTCTCGGGAGACATCGAAGGCGCCCCCATCAGGTTCACCGAAAAACGCCCTACGAAGTCCAATAGCCCTGAGCGATAAATGGAGCGCTGCTGCTGCCCCTGCATTCCTTGAAAGGTTCCGACGCCATACGGTAGCGCAGCCGTAAAATTGGCGGAGCGTCCGAAAAATCCAAAGGAATGGTAAAGGGTGAACGAAGGCACGCTGAAGGTTCCCGTTGCTCCCGTGACGGGAATAGCACCGTTAAAATCCACTCCTCCGTTGAAAAAGCTCCAAGTGAGCGTGACCGCATTGAAGTTCACCGGCGTGACGACGTACGCGCGTGGCGCCAGATCTTGTGCATAAAGCGGAAAAGCTAGCAATGCCAGCAGGCTAGAGCGCAGTAACTTTAGAAAAATGCTCATCGTTATATAAAAACCTATGCCAGTCGACTACGCAGTGGAGTCACTCATGAAAGACGGAAGCACGCCAGATGGGTTCCTTCAAACCCAGTTCCAGCGTGCTTCGGTCCGCAAACTCGACTGTATCCAGTTCTCAACGACCGGAGTCGCTCAGGTCCCTTCGTTGAGGCCCTTGTTGACTATGACCTTGACGTCCACGCGACGATTCAGCGCGCGGCCTTGAGGATCGCTGTTGGTAGCGTTGGGATGAGTTGCCCCGTAACCCGCGGGGATGAGGATCCGGCGCATCGGCACATTCTGATTGTCGCGTAGATACTTTGCGACGTTCGCCGCACGTTCTTCGCTTAGCTTTTGATCGAGTTGCTTGCCGCCCGTGCTGGAAGCATACCCAGCGATTTCCACCATGTAGCCCTCGAGTCCGCCGTTGGTGTAAGCCGCAAGGGTGGCGAGGCCGGCTTTCGCTGCATCGTCCAATGCGGAGCCGTCCGACGGGAAATAGATGACGGCTTCGGCGACGGTTTTGTAGTTGTCCAGATCGGACACGCGCTGGTTCACCATGGCAATCGCATCGGCATCCATCAGCGCGCCAGCGCCGGCCGCGCCCGCGGTGGCTTGCGCAGTGTTGGCGGAAGCTTGCGCGCTATTGGCGGATGCTTGTGCATTGTTCGCGGATGTTTGTGCCACCTTGGCCGCGTGGACGCCTTGGTTAGCGGTGTTTTGTGCTTGAGCGGCTGCCGCCTGATTGGCCTGGATCTGCTGCTCTTCAGCCACTTCCACCGCAAACTCGTCCGGCGTAAACGTGATCTTTTTAGCCACTAGCTGGCCTTTGGCGTTCCCGACACCTTCGGCCTCGATAGTCAGTCCGGGCACCATAGCGGTTACATCCATGTCGGTGTGCCGGAAGAATTGTACTTTTCCATGCTTCCGCTCGACAGCTGTGCTGTCAGTGACATCGATGACTGTCTTTGTTCCGGTCTTCTTGTCTCTGACGGTTACGAGATCGCCGTTGCGCGACACGATTGTGCCTTTGACCTTAGCTTTTTGATCGCTTGCGACCTGGCCAGCATTTATTGTTGCCGCCGAACCGACAGCGATCACAACCGCAGCGCACCAACCCAAAAATCGCATATCCATTTTTCCTAATTTCAACCTCATAAGCATTGCTCCGTTTCAGTCGCAGGAGTTTGATGGCGCCGACGGTTTGCCTAGGCGGTAGAACTCCGTTCGGACCGATGGCATTCCAGCACATCAGATCGAGCGACGAAAACTGTCGCCAGTGACAGGTAGTGCGATTCGTATCAGCACGGGGGATTGTTTGCCAGCGCGTTGGACGGTGCGACGAAGGGCACACTCACGCGAATTCGCGTGCCGGCATTTGGTCGGGAATCGATCCGGATGGTGCCGTTCACCAGGTGCACCCGTTCTCGCATACTAATAAGGCCGAGCCCCGGCGTTTTTCTGGCCCCGGCAACGTCGAACCCTACTCCGCGATCGCTCACTTCCAGTTCGACCACCGCCCCGGTGGCGTGCAGGCGCACCTCAAATTGTTTTTGACCGCTATATTTGACGGCATTCCGTAGCGCTTCCTGAACTACGCGAAAAAGAGACAAAGCTACTTCGCGGGGTAAGCAATCGGGAGTATTGCCATCGGTAAACTCAACTATCGCTCCGCTCTGCTCAGAAACTTCGCGGCATAGACTTTTTACCGCCATGGCCAATCCCAAATTGTCCAGGATGGAAGGGTGCAGCGTATGAGACATTTGTTGAACATCGCCGGCAAGATCGGCACATTCTTGCCGGGCGCTGTCCAACTGCGCGTCTACCAATGGCGGGTTGCTTGTGCGCCAAGCGTCCCGTAGTTTCTCCATTTTCAGGGAAAGCATCGCGAGGCGCTGACAAAAGTCGTCGTGAAGCTCGCGAGCGATCCTGGTGCGTTCCTCTTCTTGTGCTTCGATGAGCCTCGAGCGCTCATGCGCCAGTTCTCGTTTTGTCTGTTGGTCTTCTTCGGCAAGTACCGCGAGAACCATAAAAGGCGCGGCGACGAAAAGCAAAAACACCTGGATCGGCGGGACATTAGCAGCGGGCTGCGGAGCAACAAACGGGCCGCGGCCATGCAGCGCTCCCCATACGGCCAGGAACGCAACGGCGATAGTAGCCGTGCTCACGCCGGTCGTTCCGAAACGCAGCGCGGCCCACAGTAAAAAAGGCACGATGGTCAACACCGCGGGAACAATGGAGGAAGGCGCTACCAATGAGAAGTAGCCAAGGACCATGAGACCAACGATGAGCGCCAGCGCTTCCAGATAACGCGATAACCGGGCATCCCGCCACGCGAAGCGATTATTGATCCATCCAAAGATGGCGGGCATCAACGTCAGGTAGCCGAGAGACTGCGACAAGAATGCAATTCCCCAACCTGTCGGATATTCGCCATGCGACGTAGCTGCTCCGAAAAAGGCGCCAGTGAACGGCGCGAGCAGCACAGCGAAGAAGACATACTTCCCGAGAGCCCTCAAGCTGTTCAGCACTGGCGGACCGCCAAAAGCATAACGAAGGCCGCATGCGGCGGTGAGTGTCTCGATCGCGTCGGAAAACTGGAAAAACAATATCGTACGAAGCGACAGCCCCAACCGCAGATCATAAATACCAAATACCAGTAGGGCGACCGCCATGACCAACGGCCAGATCCTGCGCGGAACGAGAAGCAACATGCAAGAGAGCAGGATATTTCCAGGCCACATGGTCCAATCAGAGTGAGGAGAAATCACCACCGTGGTTCCTAACCTTGCAGCAACATAGGAGACGATGGCCACGAAAGAAAGGAGCATGGCCAAATCAGGAACGGAATAGGGAATTGGCTTGTCGAGCTGACGCATTGCGTTCATATCGGTCCGAACGGCGCGAACTGGATGATCACAACCGGGCGGTGGTCGCCACAGCCAAACGAAAAAGCAGGTGGTCCTGAGGGTTCGAGCCTACATTAGCGGTGCCGGAGAATTCAACCGTTTCCACCACCAAAAGCCGATTTCGACCTCGTAGTTAAACGGTGACGTGGCCGGTCATTAGCCAGGGAAGGAATAAATGGCGCCGAAGAACAAGAAGTCTTTACTCTACAATCTTCCATCCTGAGTCGGGATCGAATTCCGTCATCGCGGTCGCTGTTTGCTCGGTGCTCTTGCCCAGATCTTTTTGAAGCAGCACTCCATCCTGGTTGATCATGAATGTCATGATCCCGGAATTTCCATACACGGCGGGATAAGCCACGAACGCGAACCCGCTAATCGTGTTCCCATCAGGCGCATAGTCCTTCGCGCCTCCGGGCGTCTTATCGGTTTGTCCCTTCAGCGTATGGAAGTAGTAACCATTAAACGGCTCGTGCGCATCGGGTTTTGCGCTGTATCCTTCAGCGGTGGCGAAAGCGACTAGTGGTCCCAACGGACTCTGCGGTTGGCCGGGCGAGGATTGCCAATAGAGCCCATTCTGCTTCCCGGGATCGCTGATGAACTTCACCGCGTACTGTTTCCTGTTCGCGCCATCGTGCACCTGGGAGTAGTATTCGGCCTGAGCGCGTGCAACCGCCTCGCAAACATCAATCGTTGCCAATTCATTCCGGCCGACGCGACGATTCAAAAGCTCTTCTTTGCCAGCAGCTGTATCGAAGAACCACTGTCCATCAGCGTTTTTCTTTAGTGGGATAGGAAAAGGAAAATTGTCAGCACCTACCAGCAGGATTTGGGATCCATCCTTCAGTTTGCGCCAGCGGTGCATGACTCCATAACGCGCGGCAAACGCCTCTGCGGCGTTCTTGTCTTCGACGGCATCGCCAGAAAAGATCACCTCTTTCGAGCCCGGTCCGAAGATGGCCAGTGCCGCGTTCGCATCAACCGTTTTTGCCACGGTCAGCAACGCATTGCCCGCCTCGTCGAGCGAAGCGAATGTTTTGATGGATGGCTTTTCGCTCTTTTGGCAGCTTACCAGCGGAATTAGCAACGCCAGAATAAGCAACAGAAACGTGTGTTCCACTTTGCGAAATACGGAAAACATCAGTTCCTCCAAATTTGGCAAGAAAACGCTGCGCGATCACCGCTGAATCCGCCCGCTATCTTCGACCCCAACCCCCGCCACCGCCGCGGCTCCACGAACCACGAGAACTGGCTTGTCGGGATTGCCAACCACTGTGGCTCCCGCCAAAAGCTGAGGATCCGCTGCTCTTGTTCTCTTGTCCCCAGCCCGAGCTAGATTTTTGATCGTAATTTGACTTTGGCTGGGTTTGCTGCCAACCGCTGCCCGTATTCTTGTAAACATTGCCGTTCTGCGTCGCATACTTATTGCCGTTAGCAGATTCACCCTCGGAATAGTGTTGCCCATTGGAGGTCGTCCCAGAAACAGCCTTGGCTCCGTTTGTGCTTTCCATCGACGATGCGGACCCATACGCGTTGCTCGCGTGCTGCGTGTAGGTGGTCTGACCGTTCTTGGAATACTCCGAACTCCCGTAGCTTCCATATGCGTTAGAGGTCTGATGCGTCTGCGCATACGCTCCTGTATTGGGGTTGTATGCCTGCCCCACTTTTTGCGTGCCGTAAGGAGTTGCCGTTTCTGCCCCTCGCGCGTAGGTTCCTGTCGACGGATTGTAGGCATTTCCCACCTTCGCTGCCCCATAAGGTCCAACCGCAGTCGCACTGGAGCCATAGTAGCCACCGTGCCATGCATTATTTCCGTAGTAGGTGGTGTGGCCATAGACCACCGCGCCGCCGTGCCAGTTACAGTTCCAATAGCTATAACTCCACCCGCAACAGCCGCCTCCACTGATCGCCGCTCCCACCGCAATACCAACTCCGAAAGCCAGTATGCCGGTCGCAGCAACCGTGGCCGCGCTATACCCCGGCGTCACATAAGGCGTGCCATAAACGACCGCCGGGTTGTATTGCGGAACATAGACGACTTGGGGATTCGTGGGTTGAATGACGATTACATTCGGAGCTTGCTGTACCACCGTAATCTGCGAGCCGGATTTCAGATTTCCTGACGCGTAGGCTTCTGCGCGCAACGTTTGTACCGCCGTCATGACATCCGCAGCCTGCGTGCTGTAGGCTTCTCCGAGTGCTGAGGTCCAACTGAGATTTTTCGCCATGTTGTCCAGCACGGAAGGAAACTGCGTTAACGCTTTTACGCTGGGCTCCCACGGTTGACCATTCACGGCCTGCATCAAAGCCGAGCCCTGAAGGTTGCTGTTTGCCATCACCCAATTGTTGGCCTCTGCGATTTGGTCTGGAAATGCGGCGCCTCCCAGAATCTGTGCCACCAACGCGTCTGGATACAACGCAATCGGGGCAACTAACTCTGCCAACTCTTGCGGCGTCTGCGGTGCACCTTGTCCCGAATATCCCGGCGACCCCGATGGTATTTGCTGGCTCACAGCTTCAAAGGGCACGGCGGCCGTGACCAGCAAGCACGACAGTGCGCTGGCCAAAACCTGTTTTGTAATGATTCTGATCATTTCTTTCGCTCCGCGTTGTGCCTTCCGCGCTGCGCTGCGCTGCGCTGCACAAGAAAAGAGGACGAGCCCATGAATGGAACGGGGCGCGCACGGACGTCAACTGCAGGATTTACCCCCAACGCGGCTCTCGCCACAACTGTCATTAGCGACAGCCCCGCTCTTACGCTCGATTTGCTAGTTCGCCGCGACGGGTGCCCTGTGGCGCGGCCGGGCCCACTCGGCTGCTCTCATTTCGGCCGAACAAATGAGCCGATTGAGTTGATCGAACCTCTATTTCTGTTTCGGAGGATAGTTTTTCAATAGCTTCTGCATGGCCTTATTGAGATTTTTCTGATTCTTTTCCTGGTTCGAGCTCGGGTCGATCGTCTTCGTGGCGTTTCCCGTCCAAACCAATTGCTTCGTCTTTGGATCGTACATATCGAGCACCATAGTCCCGATGTTTATCGTCGAACTGGTAGCAGACGCCATTCCACCCCAACGAAGGCCACCGCCCATGCCGTAAGCATTCCATTGCTGCTGTTGATTGACGGCGATCTGATAACCAACATAGAGATCGGCCTTGTCACTATCAGTCATGGTTAGCCCTTTTGCTGTCAGTTGTGAATTCACAGCGTCCTTGATCTGGGCGTCCAAGATCTGGTTCGGGTAAGAAGCGCCCTGGATGGTCACCCACTTATAAGTGTGATATTTCGAAAAATCGGTGCCCGGCATGAAGTTGTACTTAACATCCTGAGCTGCCAACTTACCTGCGGTAAGCAACAGCAAAGGGAGTAGAGCCAACAAAAAAAGCTTACCTCTGCGTTCAAGTTGCATTGCAACCTCCTTCAAACATTTGCTGAATCAACTCCACCGTGGGTGGAAATGGTCTGTCCGATGAAGCATCAATTTCTTCCGAGCGAATTGTCAAGCAGCAACCCATACTCCTAGGTTCCCGCCACCTGCTGTCTGGTCATTTCGGCCATCGCCGCTTTTGGAGACTTTAGTGCGGCTTCCGGAGTAAGACGTGCGAACAGGTCGATGACCCGTGCGATCAAGCCAGTCCATCCCGTTTGGTGACTAGCCCCTAAGCCCGCGCCATTGTCGCCATGGAAGTACTCGTAAAACAGGATGTACTCGCGCCAATGTGGATCTTCCTGGAATTTCTGGGTGCCGCCGTAAACGGGACGCCGTCCATTCGTGTCTCGAAGAAAAATACTGGACAATCGGCGGCCGATTTCTTTAGCCACTTCGAACAGGTTCATGTATTTTCCCGACCCTGTGGGACATTCCACCTTGAAGTCAGGCCCGTAGAACGGATACATCAGCAGCAAGCCGCGAATGAGCAAGCCGTTGACCGGCATCCAAATCGGCCCTCGCCAATTGGAGTTACCTCCGAACATGCCGGTGTTCGACTCCGCAGGCAAATACTGAACCTTATATTCTTGCCCCTGGAGATAAAACACGAACGGATGGTCCTCATGATATTTGGAGAGGGAGCGAATGCCGTAGGGACTGAGGAATTCGCTTTCATCCAGCACATAGCTGAGAATGCGTTGTAGCTTTCCCTTATCGCAAACCGACGCGAGCCTGTGCCCGGCATACCCGCCCACGGCCGGATCGTCGGCTCGGATGATTTTTGCCGCCACCTCGGGATGGCGCTTTCGGAATAGGTTGAGCAGTTCGAAGATCCTGGGATGTTTTGCGGCGGTACCGTGCTCGAAAACGGTTGCAGCGCACAGTGGCAGCAGTCCAACCATCGAGCGGATTTTCAGCCGGGCTGCGTCTCCGTTCGGGAAATGCAGCAGGTCATAGAAGAATCCATCCCCTTCATCCCACATCGCCTCTTGATTTGGCCCGATGCGATCCATGGCATAGGTGATCCAGGCAAACTGTTCGAAGAAACGGAAAGCTACTTCTTCATACATCGAGTCATATTCTGTCAGCGTCAGCGCGATCTCCAGCATGCACAAGCAATAGAACGCCATCCAGGCAGTTCCGTCGGCCTGGTCCAGATATCCGCCGGTGGGCAGCGGTGCACTCCGATCGAAAACACCGATATTGTCGAGCCCGAGGAATCCGCCCGCGAAAACGTTGCGCCCCTCTGGATCCTTACGGTTTACCCACCAATTGAAATTCAGCATTAATCCTTGGAAAGAGCGCTCCAGGAAGCGCAGGTCCGCGCGGCCAAGCTCCAGTTCGATGCGGTAAAGGAACAAAGTCGCCCAGGCGTGTACCGGGGGATTCACATCGCTGAAGTTCCACTCGTACGCGGGGATCTGCCCGTTCGGATGCGCGTACAGCGTGCGTAGCATCAATAGCAGCTGTTCTTTTGCGAAATCGAAGTCCACCAGCGAGAGCGCGATGGTGTGAAACGCCAAGTCCCATGCGGCATACCAGGGATACTCCCACTTGTCTGGCATGGAGATTACGTCGCTGTTGAGCATGTGGGACCATTCGGCGTTGCGCGCACTTTGTTTGTGAGTCCCAATCAACGGGTGTGCGTCGTGCTCTTGCAGCCAACGGTCCAAATCGAAATAGTAATATTGCTTGCTCCACAGCATCCCCGCCAGGGCTTGCCGATGAACGCGACGTTCATCCTCACTTAAGCTTTTAGGAGTGATGCGCTCGTAGAACTCGTCCGCGTCGGCGGCACGGTTGGCAAAAATTTGGTCAAACTTCGTGAATGCATCGTCGTGACGCTTGTCACTCAGCCGCAATCGAACCACCCTGCTCCCGCCGCTCGGTACATCGAGCACGTAATGCGCGGCTGCCTTGGTTCCCGTTTTTGCGGGATTGACCGCCTCGCTCTTGCCCGAGATTACGTACTCATGGAACGCGTCCTTCACATAAGGGGAGGTGTTTGCTTGCCCCCACAGGCGGGCGGTGTTTGATTCGTTCTCCGTGAAGAGCAAGTCCGGCGTGCCTTCGCATTGCAAGATGTGTTCGCCCAACTGGGGGTGCGCAGCGAGGATTGCTCCTCGATCCGCTCGGAGCGATGGCTTCCCGCCACCGTCTGCCGCCCAGGTGTTTCGGAACCAAATCGTGGGTACCACGTGGACGCGCGCCTGCTCTGGACCGCGGTTGTGTACGGAGATTCGGATCAACACGTCTTCCGGGCCATTCTTTCCGTATTCCACGAATACATCGAAATAGCGATCTTGCTCGAAAACCCCGGTGTCTAGGAGTTCGTACTCCATTTCGTCGCGGGACCGGTGACGATTGGTTTCCACCAAATCCCGGTAAGGGTACTCGGCTTGCGGGTACTTATACAGATACTTCATGTACGAATGCGTTGGAGTGCTATCGACGTAAAAATAGTATTCCTTCACGTCTTCGCCATGGTTACTCTCGCTGTTGGTGAGCCCAAATAAACGCTCTTTCAGAATGGGATCGCGGCCGTTCCATAGGGCCAGCGCAAAACACAGCTGCTGCTTGTCATCCGAAAAGCCCGCCAAACCATCTTCGCCCCACCGGTAGACGCGGGAGCGCGCCTGATCGTGGGAGAAATAGTCCCAAGCATTCCCATCGTGGCTATAGTCCTCGCGTACTGTTCCCCATTGGCGCTCGCTCAGGTATGGACCCCATTTTTTCCACGGAACACCTTTTTCGCGGGCCTCATTCAATCGTTTCTGTTCGGTGACTTCCACGTAGGACAAAGCGACGCGATTGTCATTGGCTGGTGTCATGGCAACTTACCTTCCTTTAGTCAATTTCCAGAATCTGCGAAGCCCGCGAACACTGGGAGCGCTGTGCCGACCATCTCGCATAGGAAACGACTTTAGGCGTAAGTCTCTGAATATTTGAAGAGTTTTCACGTCGCTTTCAACAAGACGACCAGGCGCACCGTCACCGGAATTTCGGAACCCGGTCGCGCTTCCACTTTTTCGCGCTTTGATTTGAGGGCTAAGCGGCCTTAACGGGAACTGTCATTCGTGACAGGGACGAGCGAAGGCGACGCCCCATTTCTGATGCCAATGGGTCTTCATCGGCTACCACATCGCTGTGCTGATCGACCGTGCCGGGGCACTGATGTGCAAGGTTTTACCTTGAAATACCAGGTTGACGTCCTTGTTCTCCGTGGCACTGTTCAGGACTTCTGCCACGTAGCCGCCTTCCGCGGTTTGAAACGCCATAACCCGTATGCTGTCCGCTTTCCCCGTCGTTTCCACGCGCACCGCTCCGGGCCGAACGAATTTGCTGAAATGCGCCAGGTAATAATATGTGCCGGTATAGGTGATGTCGTGGGTGTACTTGTTGACGATCACCACCGGGTGCTGTGCGTTGGGGTCGGGGTTCCCATGGATCGGTGAAATTGCCCAGGGGCCGCCGTTTTCGTCGAGAATGGCATTCCAGTACAGCCATGCCGACGTGCCCGCCTCCAGATCATTGAAGATCACGTTGCCCCAAACATCTCCATCATCAAAATCATAAATCGGGAGAATCTTCGTGGTCGGGTAGCTTGCCTCGTACGCGTAACAGAGTTCATCCATCCAGAAAGGGAATTGCGAGTACTTCTTTTCCAGTTCCGCAATCTTGTCGTAATTCTTGAAGTCATAACCGTGATACGCGACAACCGATATGAACTTTCGCGTCGCCGCATCGTCCAACACCTCGTGATACCGTTCGTACGCCACAATCCGCTCCGGCGCTTCGCTCATCATTAGTTTTGTCGTCAAACCGGATTGCTGCAGCGCTGGTCCAACGTAATCGCGAATCAGCACATTGATCTCCGGATAGGAGATCTTCGTGTACACTTCTTCCGGTTCGTTAAAGAGACTCAAGTAATCAACAACGATTCCCCGTTTCTTGTATTCCTCAAGATATCTGATGAAGTATTTCGCCAAGGCTGGATAGTACTTCGGCTGTATAGACTGCTGAGTGTTTACGTTATACAGCATCCAGTCCGGCGGATAATCCATCGGCGCCTGCAACGCGAAATTTCCGTATTTGCGCGCGCGAAGGATATAGGTTCCCACCCCATTCGGCCCAAAGTCGCGATCCACCGAAAACTTCTTCATTTCCACGTCATCGGGCGTCTCGTCGTAGGTAAACCACGGCCCTGCAGCCTGGAAGTCCGTTCCCCCGAGCGGCGTTTTCATGGCGGTGTAACCTGCGCCTGTTTTTACCTCAAAAAGCGAACGCAAGACGTTTTCCTGCTTCTCTGGCGGCAGAGTGTTCAGCACCATCAGTCCCGCTTCCATGATCGAAGCGCCGAAACCATGAATCTTCTGGAACTTCACGGCCTCGTTGATTTGAAACGTCGCGCCCGGCGCCCCTTTTGCATCGGAAAATTGCACATCAGGCTTAGCTGTGATGCGATCTCCCGCTTTCGAGGAAACGTACAGCTTTGCCGTTTGCGCGTTCGCGGTAGCCACAAACAGCGCAACGCACAGGATCACGATACTGCTCAGGTAGCTCCTGCTCATCGATACTCTCCTGAAATTCCTTGCTGCTAAAACGTGTACTTCAAGGCAAATTCAATTTGCCGGTTTGCATCGGGGGTTATGGTGTTGGTGATCGCGGAGCCCCCGGGCACGTCCACGGGGGCCGTTCCGGTAGTGGGCGCGATTCCCGCTCCCGGCAATCCAAAATTCGGATGATTGAAGATGTTGAAGAATTCTGCGCGAAACAGAAGCTGTTGCGATTCGTGAATCGGGAAGGCCTTCTGGAACACCACATCGAAATTGACATAACCGGGCCCGCGTAAGGTGCCGATCGGAGTATTACCCCAGTTTCGTGCGAATGTTTGGCCGGGCGCCAGCGCGGGCAGCGCGAACGCCGCCTGATTGAACCAGCAATCGAGAGTCTGATGACCGGGCCGCGAACACTGGAAACTCGTACCTTGGTCGGCGGCGTCGTAAGAAAAGTCGTACGGATTGTGGATCGTATCGGGACGGGGGCTGCTGCTCCCAGTGTTGGTCACGTCGGACGAGAGTACCGCCGTTACCGCTTCTCCTGTCTGGGCGGCGATGATTGTGCTGATTTCCCACCCGCCGATGAAGCCGTTCACGATGGCGTTGCTGTCATTCATATACTTGCGGCCACGCCCGACGGGAATTTCGTAAATCCCGCTGATGGACAGGCGCTGCTTAATGTCCGGAGCGGCGGGACCATACTCACCATTCACATCGTGGGCGTTTTGAATGTACGTGCCCACGTTGCCGTCAGCATTTCCAAGGTTCTGAGCAAAGGTATAGGCAACCAGGATGTTAAATCCGCTCGAATACTGCTTGTTCAGCGAGGTCTGAAATGCATTGTAAAAGGTGTGCAGTTGTGCGTAGTCGAGCGGCAAAATCGACACCAGGCACGGCTGCTGACTAAAGTACGGAGTTCCATAATTATTCGATAAGCAATCGGAGGGCACCGGACCGCTGAAGTTCGAGTCCAACGGTTGCACTGGCTGATTGAAGTTCGTGGATTCGTGATTCCAGAGGCGGTAAGCATGAGTGCCGACGTACCCTGCCGTGAAGATCCAGTCTTTAAAGAATTGATGCTGAAGGGTCAGATTCCATTCAAGAATCTTGGGCATTACACGCTCAGAGCCGGTGGTTTTGACTGAACCGAAAAGATTGGTCGGATCGTAGGGCGGAAATTCAGCGGGGAAGCCGGTGGAGATAAGTTGGGCGGTTTGCGGGGCATTGGCCGCACTATACTGCGCGGCGTTGAAGGTATCTTGCGGAGGGTTCAGTCCAAGGTCATCGAAGATGTTGGACTCTGCGGCATGAAAAATCCCGAAGGCGGAGCGGATCACCGTATTGCGTGGCAAGCTATACGCCAAGCCGATACGGGGCGCCCATCCGTTCGTGTCGAATGCCACACCTGCGCGCGGAATGGCGCCGGGGCCATAACCCACATCCATGGTCGCGGTGTTGAGATTGAAATTGCTGACGCGGCCACCCGCCGGCGAAGTGATTTCGTAGCGCAGCCCAAGATTCAGCGTCAGGCGTGGCGTAACTCGCCAGTCATCCTGCCCGAAACCCGCCAAATCCCAATAAGTCGTCAGGTAGTTCCCTTGAAGATAGTCTTGTTCGGTGTAATTAGCGATGCCGGTCATCAGGTCGCCAAAGCCATCTCCCGTATACAGTCCACTGAATTGAAACAATCCTCGTGGCGCCATCGTCTGATAGAAGTTGCGGGTCTGCCGCCGGAAGTCACCGCCAAACTTCATGGCGTGTTTGCCTTTGGTCCAGTTCACCGTGTCCGCGATCTGATAGATGTTCTCGTATACGTGTTCTGGCAGCCATTCCGAGTCGCCGAGAGGTGTGTAGCCTGCAGAGTCGATGTTGGGCAGGCCAGACGAGTTGAGATCGCCGCGATTGGAGTTGGGAATTCCCAGCGCCAGGCCGAGATTTTTGCCATAGTTGAACGGCAACGCGTTCACCGAATAACGGAAATAACCTCCATGCAAGTCATTGACTACCGTTGGCGAGAACGTGTGTGTGTAGCCGATGCCGACGTGCTGCCCTTGAGATTTGCTTTCGCTCGGGCAACAGTCGGCGCCCCCCAGATCACCGAGCGGGCCGGGCTGGCTGCTGTTTACATTGCTATAGGCGTAGGAAACAAAGAGCTGGTCGGTCGTGCGGAAATCTTCATCGACACGAATGTCAAACGAATTTTGGTTGTTCACGCGCTTTTGTGTAGTGGTGTAATTATTCTGAAAATAGTTCGGCTGACTGGGGTCGGTCACCGTAGGCAGCGGGTACAGGTTGATGGCATTGGAGCCGACTGCATTGATCAGTGGCGCGCCGTCAGGTTGTGTGGCCAGGTCCATGCGGTTATTGGGAATGGGCGCGTGCGTGTAAGGATTCACCAACTGGGTGCCCTGCTGAATCAGGAGTTGGCTGAAGTCTCCGCTGCGTTCCGGAATAGTGGGCACGCTGGAGATGAACGGGTCCGTTTCATTTAACCGGTAACCTTCGTAGTTCCCGAAAACAAAAGTCTTATTCTTTCGGATCGGGCCGCCAAGGAAGCCGCCGAACTGGTTCCGCTGGAAAGGTTCGCGGGAAGGTGCGAAATAGTTGACCGCATCCAGCACGTCGTTCCGGAAGAACTCATAAACACCACCGTGGAAATTGTTGGTGCCCGATTTCAGCACGACATTGATCGCCGCTCCACCGCGGCCGAATTCCGCGCTCATGGCATTTTCTTCCGTGCGGAATTCCTGGATGGCGTCGGGCGCGGGCAACACGATCGTTCCACCGAGCCCAAACTCGTTGTTGTCAACTCCATTCAGCAAAAAGTTGTTGTTGGTCACGCGAAGCCCGTTCACCGAGATTGCTTCGTTGGCCCGTTCGTTCTCAAACACGCCTCCGCTGACGTTAGAGCCACTCTGCCCGGCGTTGGCCCCCGGGCCGAGATATGCCAGTTGAATGAAGTTGCGGCCGTTCAACGGAAGATCCGTAATTCGTTTCTCGGTTTCGATGGTGCCCAGTGAAGACGTGTCCGTTTGCAGCAGCGGCGGTGCGCCAGACACTTCCACGGTTTCGGTCGCCGTTCCTACTCTCATCGAAATGTCGACGCGCACGACCTGGTTGATTCCGACTTCTACATTGGCTTCGATCGCGCTCTGAAACCCTGTTTTCTCCACCTTAATGGAGTAGTGGCCAATACGCAGTAATTTGGCTGAGTAGTTTCCCAGTTCGTCGGTCGTTACTTCGACCACTTGGTTGGTCTCCAGATTCGTGACCGTGACTTTCGCCTCGGCCACCGCTGCGGCGCTCGGGTCGGTGACCGTGCCCACGACGTTGCCGCGGTCCACCTGCGCCCGCGCGTTACTAGTCCAGAAGAAAAGCAAGCTCAGAGAAAAGATACAAAAATGCAGGAACCTGGTGTGGCTCAGCATGGCGCCCCCCGTCAGAGCGAAGAAAAACAGCGATTGAACCGAGTTAATATTGCAGACGGTGCCGCTGTCAAGTAAGATTCTCCCCATTGCGGTACAAGCTCGCTCCTTTTTACTGAATCCTTCGCTCAACACCGGAACTTCCAGCCAGGAGGGTGGCTCCATGAGGTCTGTCTTCGGTATTTTTC
Organism: Verrucomicrobiia bacterium; assembly: GCA_035506955.1. Classification (GTDB taxonomy): domain Bacteria; phylum Acidobacteriota; class Terriglobia; order Acidiferrales; family UBA7541; genus Acidiferrum. The sequence goes on along the minus strand of DATJOO010000111.1, from coordinate 155,783 downwards.
TCGCGCTTCCGTTTCTTCTCGCTTTACCGGCGCAAAACTCCGCGCCGCAACCTGCGAAACGCCTTGAGGATCTGCAGAACAAAACCATATTGCTGTTCACCCCACATCCCGATGACGACGTTTTCGGCGCCGGTGGCACGATCGCTTTGCTGAACCGCAACCACAACAAGGTGTACATCGTCGTTTACACCAACGACGACAAGGGTTCCTACGATCTGGATATGAGTTCGCAGCGCCTCGCCCAAATTCGCCGCGCCGAACAGGAAGTGTCCGAAGCCATGCTGGGCACCCCCAAGGAAAACATCATGTGGATGGGCTACGACGATGGCATGCTCGAGTATGCGCCCCAGCCCAAGCTGACCGAGGAAGCCACTGCGTACATTCGCCGCATTCGCCCCGACGTGCTGTTAAGCGTGGATCCCGGCCAATGGTACGAACGTTGGCACAAGAGCGATCACCGCATGGCCGCTTTTAACACCATCGATGCCGTCCGTGCCGCGGAATTCTGGTTGTACTTCCCGAACCAGCGGCTTCAGCAGGGCCTGCAAGCTTACACGGTCCCGGAAATGTACTTTTTCTATCCTGCCCCGGATGATGCGAATTATTACGTGAACATCGACAGCGTCGTCGATCTGAAGTGTGACGCCGCGCTCAAGCAGGTCAGCCAGTTCGAGCCTGCCATCAATAAATACCGGCCGGATTGGGACCCCAAAGACTACGAAAAGGCTAAAACGGAACTGCGCGAGCAGCAGCCAAAAAAGGACGGCCACTACGTCGAAGCTTTCCGTTACGCCACAAGTTTCAATCAATATTAAAGCGCAACGCGCATACCAGATTCAGGAGATTGCCATGGCGGAATTAGCACTCAAAGGTGGAAAAAAGTCTAAACAGAAAGCCTTCCCTATTTGGCCGCAGTACGATGATGTGGAACGCAAGGCGCTGACTGACGTCCTAGACAGCCGCGTCTGGTGGCGCACTCCCGGAACACGCACCTTGGCGTTTGAGCAAGAGTTCGCCAAGTTCCACGGCGCCAAACACGGCATCGCCGTTACCAATGGCACCGCGGCTCTTGAGGTGGCCATGTCCGCTCTCGGGATTGCCCCGGGCGACGAAGTCATCGTGCCGAACTTCACCTTCATTGCCACCGCCAGCGCCGTCCTTTATGCAGGCGCCATGCCCGTGATGGTCGACGTATCGCCCGAAAACTACTGCATCGACCCCAAACTGGCCGAGGCCGCCATCACTCCTCGCACCAAAGCGATCATCGCCGTGCACATGGGCGGACATCCCGCGGATCTCGATGCTCTCCTAGACCTCGCTAAGAAAAAAGGAATCGCCCTCATCGAAGACAGTTCGCATGCTCATGCCACGGAGTGGAAAGGCAAGCGCATTGGTTCGCACGGAATCGGCGGCACCTTCAGTTTCCAGCAAAGCAAGCTCATGACCGCAGGCGAAGGCGGCATCATTATTTCGAACGACGATGAATTTGAGCGGAACGCCCGTAGCGTCCATGACTGCGGACGCATGCCCGGTCAGTGGTTCTACAGTCATTACATCAACGGCTCAAATTATCGCCTCTGTGAGTGGCAAGGCGCTGTGCTCAGCGTGCAATTGACTCGCCTCGACGCGCAAACCGCCCGCCGGCACCACAATGCGCGTATCCTCGATAAACTGCTGGCGCAGATCCCCGGGATCACGCCGCAAAAGCTTGATCCACGTTGCACTCGCAACGGCCAATACGCCTACATCTTTCATGTCGATTCCAAGCAGTTCGCCGGTGCCAGCACCGAAACTCTGATCCAGGCCATGAATGCTGAAGGCATTCCGAACCAGGCCAGCTACCCACCGGTCCACGCGCTCGATGTTTTCCAGAATGGCGAGTATCGCAAGCGCCTCTGCGGCGCACAGGCGAAGGAACCGCATGCCTTCTTGAAGGCATCGTTTCCGGTGACGCACCGCGCTGCGTGGGAAACGATCTGGATTCCTCAGCCCGCGCTTCTCGGTGACGAGGAGGACATGCGCGAAATCGCGGCCGCTTGGACCAAGATTCAGAAAAACGCGAAGGAACTTGTGTGATTCTCGTCGAAAAGCGCGACTATCGCGGCTGGCCGAACTCTTATTTTCTTTCCAACGGTATCGTGGAGCTTGCTGTTCTTGCCGATGTCGGGCCTCGGGTCATCCGTTATGGTTTCGTAGGCGGCGAAAACCAGTTTTACGAACTGGACCCACAAGCGGGCCTATCCCGTGGGGATGAGTTCTGTTTGTACGGTGGCCACCGCCTGTGGGTCTGGCCGGAAGTCGCGCGCACCTATTTCCCCGACAATCATCCAGTCGAGGTGAAGACCACTCCGACGGGAGCCGAGTTTCTTGCTCCCATCGAAACCGAACCTCCCGGAACGTCGTTGCAGAAACGCATCGCGATTGAGCTGCGTGAAAGTGGAACCCGCGTCCGCTTGACCCACTCCATCACCAATCACTCCGATACGGAAACCCGACTCGCTCCGTGGACGCCTAGCCTCATGCGTCCCGGCGGCCGCGGCATTCTGCCGTTTCCGCCCCGCGCCGCGATGGATAAGGACCACTTCCAGTCGGTTTCGCCGCTTACACTATGGTCCTTCACGGATTTCACCGACAGTCGCTGGGTGATTGGTCAGGAATTTCTCCAGCTCATTCAGCAGGCGCGTCCCACCGGCCGTTTCCCGGAACAGATGACCGGCCTGTTCAATCCCGCCGGTTGGGGTGCATATCTCCGCTCAGGGCAACTCTTTCTGAAACGAACCGAGGTCATTGCAGGAGCGCAGTATCCGGACTTTGGCTGCAACCTCGAGCTCTTCACGAATTCCGAATTTCTCGAATTGGAAACTCTTGGTCCGCTCGTGACTTTGCACTCGGGCCAGTCCACTCACCACTCGGAAGATTGGTACCTGTTCGACGGCCTCCCTGCGATCGAATCCGACCAATCAATCCGTTCCCAGGTCTTACCTCGCCTTCAACGCACATCTTTGAATTGACACCTGCTCCCAAGCAACGGCGAAGCGTTTATACTTGCCGACCCGGTCGCCAAGCTAACGCGGGAATCGATCCAGGAGTGTTTAACTCAAATCTCATCTACGAACGGTCTAACCGTGGCGGCTCCCTGCGTTGGTGTGGCCGCCGGCACCTGTCGAATCTTGAAATTTTCTGGAACCGTTCGAGCTTTTGGGAATCAAAACAGACATTTGCGGGTTATCCCTACTCTCCTGGTAGGAAGAGCATCGCGTTACTGGAGCACAAAAACCCCTGATTTTACGAATCCGCAGGCCGACGCATCCTTAGGTTTATGCGAACACCATGCGATGAAGGCCAAATCTCGTCAGGAAAAAGTTGTGTTCCACGCGCAGAGGCACAAGGACCCTGGATACTCGCCGCCACGATCCTCGGCTCGACCATGGTGTTCATTGACAGCACCGTGGTTAACGTCGCGGTCCCGGCGCTACAGGCCACATTCCACGCCAGCGTAGTCGACGTGCAATGGGTGGTGGAGTCCTACGGAATTTTCTTGTCGTCCCTGATTCTCGCCGGCGGCGCGCTGGGTGACTTGTTTGGACGCCGGAGGATTTTTCTGATCGGTGTGGTCATCTTTGCTGCGGCATCCGGCGCTTGCGGTCTGGCCCCGAGCATTCAGGGGCTGATTCTCGCACGTTGCGTGCAAGGGATCGGAGCCGCATTGCTGGTTCCTGGCAGCCTCGCGATCATAAGCGCGTGTTTCGACGAAAATTCCCGCGGCAAAGCAATCGGTACCTGGTCTGGATTCACGGCGATTACCACCGCCCTTGGTCCCGCCCTCGGTGGATGGCTCATCCAGTATGCGTCTTGGCGCTGGGTGTTTCTCTTGAACATCCCCCTCGCCTTGGCCGTGATCGCGATTTCCTACCGCTGCGTGCCAGAGAGCCGTGGCTTCGAGGTGAAGCAGGTGGACTGGCGAGGGGCAGTCCTGGCTACGGCAGGGTTGGCGGCCGTAGTCACCGGATTTCTCGAATCTTCACGGCTCGGCTGGAGCAATTTCCTGGTATCGGGAGGCTTACTTGGTGGATTCCTCCTTCTCGCTCTGTTTCTGCTCGTCGAAGCCCGCTCACCATCGCCCATGTTGCCTCTCGCCCTGTTTCGTTCTCGCCCCTTTCTCGGAGCGAACCTTCTTACACTCTTTCTGTACGCCACGATTGGCATCTTCTTCTTTCTGTTTCCGATGGACCTGATTCAGCTCCAGGGATACTCGGCAACCGCTGCGGGTTCCGCCCTGTTGCCCATGATATTGCTTATGTTTTTGCTGTCGAGATGGTCTGGAGGACTGGTCAAACGTTACGGAGGAAGAATCCCGCTCATCATCGGCCCTTTGATCGTTGCTGGTGGCTTCGTTTTATTTGCCGCAGCTCACACGCCCGTGAATTACTGGAACACCTTCTTTCCTGCCTCGCTGATATTCGGCTTCGGGATGGCGGTAACCGTGGCCCCGCTTACTACCGTGGTTATGAACGCGGTCGACCAGCGACAAGCGGGAACCGCGTCGGGAATCAACAATGCCGTGGCACGGTTAGCGGGCGTCCTGGCCATCGCAGTATTCGGAATCATCCTCATCAACACCTTCGACGCCCGCTTAGGAAAGAGTCTCTCCACTCTTTCGTTGCCGTCCGAAGTTGTCCAGGATCTGCGCTCCAGGGAAGTGGAACTTGCTGCTCTCAAACCACCTGAAAGCTTGGATGCCTCTACGGCTTCGGCGGTGCGGGCCGCCATCTCAGAAAGCTTCGACTCTAGCTTTCGCTTAGTTCTACTGTGCTGCGCGGGGTTGTCGCTAGCGAGTGCGGTCATTGCCTGGCGTCTAGTGGCGCCCGTGGCAACTACGAAAGCAGCGTCGATGACTCGCACTGCGCGAAGTGAACCAGCGGATTGAACCTGCTGAAAGGCGTCGAATGGCACGCAGCTGGGGTGAGCCAAATGGTCAACGCTTAAGCGTGCGTAGCGCTTCCAGTGTTTCAGACGGCTCCGTGCGAATCGTGTAATCGGCATTCACGTCGGCTGCACGAATGATCCCTGTGTCGTCGATCACATAACGTGCTGGCAACGGTAAGCGATACTCCTGCTCGTCGTTGAACCGGTCCAATGTGCTACCGAACGATTTATAAAGCTCACGCAAATAATCGGGCAGCACAAATACTATGCGAAATTGTTCTGCCGTCTTTAGGTGGAGATCACTCAACATGTCGAACGTCAGGTGCAGCTTGTTGTGCAGATTTCGCGTGTAGCGCTCGAGCTCCGGTGTAAGCACCACGAGGTTCGCTCCGAGTGCCTTAATCTCCGCATACACGCCCTGTAGAGCCTCCAGCTCCATATTGCAGTAGGGTCACCAGTGGCCCCGAAAGAAGCTAACGACCAACGGACCTTGTCGGAGCAAATCCGCGGAACTTACCTCGAAATGATTTTGGTTAAATAACGTGAATTCCGGTGCGCGATCCCCTATCTTCAGTCCTCGGCTCTCGATTCCCGAAGCTTTCAATTCCGTTGTGGCGCGATGCATCTTTTCGATGGCTTCGCGCGGCGCGTTGTAAGGCGGAGCTCCGGATTCGAACCCCTGTTTAAATTCGTCTAAACGGGACTGCAAACTTGCCATTGTTCCCCCCTCCCGTTCCCAGTTTACTCTGGACAGAGCTTGGACGAGTGTGACAGCGCTGTCCACGTTTCATTCTGTGCCTCTGCCAGGAACGAGGACGCCTTGGCGATCTCCCCCGGGTCCTCCTAGCCTGCAGGGCGGAACATTATTTTCTATCTCTTTCTTCATCTTTGTAAGCGTCTGCCAGTCGCTTCTTTCTACGCGCCATACTCGCAACCTGTGGGATTTGGTAAACGAGCACAGGGCGCTTAGCGGTTCTTTCCGCCGTTGTTCTTTCACAATAAGATTTGCCTGCGGCCTGCAGTACAACTGTCCGGCTCGATTTTCACGTCGATTCGAAACATGGGCATAAGGTTGGTGGAACCGATCGGGGTGCGGTTGGAACCTCTTCCTTTTAAGGAGCAGCAAAGTGGCACAACACATTGGCGCGCTTGACCAAGGCACCACCAGCACTCGGTTCATCGTCTTTAACCACGCCGGTGACATCCAGGCCATGGCTCAAAAGGAGCACGCGCAGATCTATCCGCAACCGGGTTGGGTCGAGCATGACCCCGAGGAGATCTGGCAACGTACGCGCGAAGTGATCGCGGAAGCGATGGCCAAGGGAGGGCTCCAACCCAAAGACCTGGCCGCCATCGGAATTACCAATCAGCGCGAAACTACCGTCGTATGGAATCGCAAGACGGGAAAGCCCGTCGCGAACGCCTTGGTCTGGCAGGATACCCGGGTCGCCAGCGATGTCAGTGAACTCGCGAAAACCGATGGCCAGGATCGCTTTCGCGGCAAGACCGGATTGCCGCTGTCCACCTACTTCAGTGCTTTGAAAATCCATTGGATTCTCGAGAACGTGCAAGGTGTACGGCCACTGGCGGAATCCGGAGAAGTGCTTTTCGGCAATGTGGACACCTTTCTGCTATGGCATCTCACCGGTGGCCCAGCGGGCGGAATCTATGTTACAGACGCCACGAACGCCAGCCGCACCCAATTGATGAATCTCGAAACATTGGCCTGGGACAAGGAACTGCTCCAGGCATTCGGAATCCCACCGGCCATGCTCCCCGAAATACGCTCGAGCAGTGAGATCTACGGAGTGGCACAGGAGCCCTCCATTAAGGATGTCGCGATCGCGGGTATCTTGGGCGACCAGCAAGCTGCACTGGTCGGCCAGGCCTGTTTCGAACCGGGGGAAGCGAAAAACACTTACGGCACCGGCTGCTTCCTGCTCAAGAACACCGGAATTCGCAAGGTGGACTCCAAGTCCGGTTTGCTCACGACTGTGGCTTACAAGCTTGGCCCACAACAACCCCCACATTATGCGCTCGAGGGAAGCATCGCCGTTACAGGCGCGCTGGTGCAATGGCTGCGCGACAACCTGGACTTGATCGCCAAGAGTTCCGATATCGAAGCCCTCGCACGCACCGCGCCGGACAACGGCGGCGTTTATTTTGTTCCTGCCTTTTCCGGACTGTATGCCCCTTACTGGAAAGACAGCGCCCGCGGCGTCATCGCCGGCTTGACTCGCTACGCCAACAAAGGGCACATCGCCAGGGCGGTGCTGGAGGCAACTGCGTTTCAGACACGCGATGTGCTCGAAGCCATGCAAAAAGATTCCAGCATCAAGCTGGAGATGCTCAAAGTCGATGGCGGAATGGTGTCGAACGAATTGCTCATGCAGTTTCAGTCGGACATTCTCAACCGCCCCGTAGTTCGACCGGCAAGCAAAGATGCGACCACTGCTCTCGGCGCGGCCTACGCCGCCGGACTCGCCGTTGGTTACTTTACCGATCTCAAGGAACTCCGAGCCAACTGGAGCGCAGACCGCGCCTGGCAGCCGCGCATGAAAAACGACAAACGTGAGGAGCTCTACACGATGTGGAAGCGTGCCGTAACTCGCTCCTTCGATTGGGCCACTTGATCACGAGCTATTGCACCAAGGAAAGGCAAAAGGAGATCACATGCTCGCGAAATGTTTTGGTGAATTTATGGGGACTCTCATCCTCGTTTTTCTGGGCGATGGGGTGGTTGCGAATGTACTCCTCAAGCGTTCGAAGGCCGAAGGTGCGGGTTGGATGGTGATCACCAGCGGTTGGGCCTTCGCGGTCATGGCCGGCGTTTTCGTTGCGATCGCCTGCGGAAGCAGCGACGCTCACCTCAATCCAGCGGTAACCATGGGATTCGCCGTATCATCCGGGCACTTTGGAAATTTCGCGCCTTACCTTGCGGCTCAGATGGCAGGCGCCTTCACCGGAGCTATCCTCGTGTGGATTCATTTTTTGCCGCATTGGGAGGAGACCTCGGATCAAGGGCTAAAACTCGCCTGTTTCTGCACCGCGCCGGCAATACGCCGTTTTGGCGCAAACCTGATCAGCGAGATTCTAGGAACATTTGTTTTGGTGCTTGTCGTGGGCGCAATTTTCTCGAAAGCGGTCGCCGCTTCTGGCCCTGCATTGGGACTGGGTCCTTACCTGGTTGCGGCACTGGTCTGGGGAATCGGCCTGTCTCTTGGCGGAACAACGGGTTACGCAATCAATCCTGCTCGTGACTTCGGACCTCGCCTGGCCCACACAATTCTGCCCATTGCAGGAAAGGGAACTTCCGATTGGGGTTATGCGATCGTGCCGGTACTCGGGCCACTGATTGGCGGAGGATTGGCCGGCCTGCTTCTCCATGCTTTAGCAAAATAGACGCCGACCCGGCAAGGCCCTGCCCCACAAAGCGCTACTCATTTTGGCGCCACCAATTTGACGACCGTGGCGGAATTACCCGGTTCGAACGCTGCCAGTCGATTCGCCACCGGTGGCCGGGAATGGGCACCCATATCAGCCTCTTTTGAGGTGTTCCTCGTGCGTGATGGTAGAGCGCGGCCGTGCGTTCATAGAATCCGCGCGTGTGCCAGGAATTCCGGAAGCGCTGGAAGTCCAGGTGATGACAAAACTCGTGGCACAAAGTGCTCAGGAAGGTTCCGTACGAAGTTACCTTTTTCTGCACCGCCGTTTTCATCCACACGCGGATCAGAATGGCGTTGGGGTTGTAATCGCCAAAAAGCTCAACGGTCGATCGCTCTCTGACGCGCAACGGCCGGGCGGCGAGAACCCGCACATCGCAATGTTTTACCTGATAGAAATCGGCGGCGGCATCCAGAAATTCTCGCGAGACTCGCAGAACCTCATTGCTTCGACCTGTCTTCATGCCAGCTTCAATGGCGGAAGCTATTCTACGCAGTCGGTCGTCCTCGGGTAGCCTTAACGCGTTAAGCCTGTCGCTTTCCGCGAAAAACGGTCTATTTTTCTTCCTCGGCGGCGCGTCCGTGATCATTGCTCATTTCATTTTGCCCGACGCTGCGCCCCCGAACAAGAAAGCCTGAACAGCCAGCAACTCAATCCTTTGCATACCGGCCGTTTCAACGCGCCAGCCACAGTGCGTAACGCACCGCCTGAAACATCGTCGCTTGATAGTTCGACCGCAGTACGTGATACCAAAACAAGACGGAATGCTGTTTCATATAGCCCCTCGTTCCACAAGCTCCCGAGGTATTTCCTGAGGACTTGCTCTAACCTTCGCCCCCTTTGTACACGAGCCGCAAACGCCGCACATCCCGAGATGGAATGCTTTTTGTATAACTCCAAATGGCGCATTCGCTCTACTCCGATGGGGGTAGCGAAGCATCCCCCATGGCTCAATTTTCCCATCCGCGACGAGCGTTAGTTCCCGTTTGGGACCCCTAAAAGAAATGGCCCGCCCTGTTCGAGCGGGCCTTCCATTGTCCAGTTTCACCGCTGATCTTGCTTTACTGCTGGTCCTGCACCAGCGGCAATTGCGAGCCCAGCTGCAGGTCGATCATCGCCTGTACCCGGCGCTCGATCTGATAAAACGTGGCCACTTTCTTGCCCGGAATCGCCGTGCTGAAAATCGGCACATACTTGATTCGCAGGTTCGCTACGTTCTTCTCCACGTCCAGCGCGCGGTTTGTCAACGACAAGGCCTGTGCGTCGGTCATCGTGCCCCAGGTGTCCGCGTATTCTTTAATTAATGCGTACTTCTCATTGTTGACCTTCACGAGTTCCGCCGTGTATTGGTCGTACAGCGGCCAGAATTTCGTAGCCTCGTCATCGGTCAGCTTTAAATTCGCCGCGATCAACTGTTTTTTCTTCGAACGAATGTCCTCTCTCATCAACTTGATGTCTTGATCTACGCCCGACGGTTGCGAATTCGCCGACGGCGAACTTTGCGACTGGGCCTGCGCCTTTATCGTTCGTGCGCTTCCCAGATAGAAGCAGCTTCCAGCCAACACCATCACCACAAGCTTGTTGCACATGCACACCCTCCCCTTTCGCCTGCCCCGATTCACTCGAACTCAGGCGCCTGTTTCTATTGTCTACTTCGGGCGGAAGATGTCGCGCTTTCTTACTGCGCGGGTGGTGGCGGAGGTGGTAGCGTCAACGATTTCGCTAGCGTAAACGTCAAAGCGGTTTCCGCTGGTATTTCAATCTGCTTGTTTCCGGTCAAGGCGCCGCCCACCAAGCCGGCACCCGCGCCGACCAGCGCGCCAATGCCCGCGCCTTTGCCTCCGCCGGCAATGCCGCCAATCAACGCGCCTCCCGCAGCGCCTCCACCGGTGGTCACTGCCGTACGCTTGCCCTTGCCTTTCACAGTGCTGTCCAGCGTCCCCGTCTGGATATCGTAGCTTTGTCCACGCACCGTAATGCCCGTTAGCGCCAGCGACAGTTCGCCTTCACCTTTAATCTTGCCTTTTTCTTTCGCCGTGATGACTGTCCCGGTTACATGCGAGCCTTTCGGAATTGCTGTCGCTCCTCCTATACTCACGGAACGAGCTAAGGTTCCTAAAAAGGTTTGCCCCGATTGGCTGGTCTTTGAACCTAGTGCCTGGTCTGTTGTGATCACCAATGCGGTCCCAGACGGCACCACGATCGGCTGTGGCGGAGGCGCGGGTGCGGGCGCCGGTGTTGTCGTTGCTGGCGGAGTATTCATTGCCTGGTCTGCGGCCGCTCCAGCAGCAACTGCCGGCACCGCCACAATGGCCGTGTCGTCTTTTACGTTCGAGACTCCGGTCTCCGCTTTCGCAATTTGCTCGGCGCGCTGCTGCGTGGCCTGGTCTTTCACCGTGCCCTTGAGCGTCACGTTGCCGTCGTTCGATGTCACCGTAACCGCGGAACCCTGCGTCTGCGGATCCGCTGCCAACTGGTTTTGCACATCTTGTGCGATCTTTGCGTCATCTACATGCTTGCAGCCCGCCGTTAACGCCAAACAGCCGGCTACTACCCACGGTAGAACCGATGTGTACTTCTTCCTCATGGATCAAGCTCCTTTTACCTGCGATACGTTGCGAAAACGGATCGACTTGCGCATCCCTGAATCGAATTTCAGCGCTGCCCCATCCCGTTTCCGAAATCTCTGTGTTTCTCCATGTGCCAGTTCACGTTGACACACCTGCCTGCCCTTCCAGAGTGCTCCTTCATCAAGCAATCCCTGAGCACACTTCTCAGGCTCAGCGGGAGGTAATTGCGCAGCAAGAGCGCCCGGGCGGCGGGTTGACGTAAATTTAAGAACGATTCTCCCGCCATGTCAACTAGCGCGCTCTCGCACTCGCGCGCCGTTCTTTCTTTTGCCGCCTCCGTGTGAATGGGGCAGAGGCAACGAGCTCGCTCAGCTATTCGTATCGCAAAGCGATCATGGGGTCGACGCGCATGGCCCGGCGCGCAGGAATGAAACAAGCCGCCAGCGCCACGACGGTCAGCACCCCGGAGACGGCGATGAAAGTGAGCATGTCTGTGGAAGCCACACCGAAAAGGAGCGAAGAAAGGACGCGCGTAGCAAGGAACGCGCCAAGCAGTCCAACGAGCAGGCCGAGTCCCGTGAGACGCAGGCCGAGGCCGAGCACGTCGCGAAGAACCTGCGCTTGCGACGCGCCCAGAGCTATGCGAATGCCGATGTCTCGAGTGCGCTGGGCAACCGTGTACGAAATGACCCCATATATGCCGATGGCAGCCAAAACCAGAGCCAGACCGCTAAAGAGGCCGAGAAGAATCAAAGTAAATCTTCGCCCGGCAACCGACGCACGGATCAATTCCTGCATAGTGGCAATGGCGAAAATCGGTTGGTCCTTGTCAATCGCCGCGATTTCGCTTCGAATGGCCGCGGTCATCGCCGACGGTTCTACGCGGGAGCGGACCAGCACCTCCATATCGCTGCTCGCAGCCTGGTGGAACGGAAGATAGACCTCGAGCCGCGCGGGGTTGGCAAGACCGTACATTTTCGTGTCGCCGAGCACACCGACAATGGTGCGCCACTGCGGCGGCTTGGCCGGATCAACCTGGCCGAGCATGAGTCGCTTGCCGACCGCATCGCCATTGGGGAAGTACTGGCGAGCCAGTTTGTCGTTGATGATGACCACTGGCGCGCCCTTTTCGTTGTCGGTTTCCACGAACTCGCGGCCCTGTAGCAGCGGGATGCCCAAGGTGCTGACGTAGCCGTCGCTAATGCTGTGAAAGTCCGGGTGCGGATAGCTGCCGGGCTTCGGTAGAGGCATGCCTTCGATGGTAATATCGCCGCGACCATGGCTGTCGGTCAGTGGAACGTTGGTTCCGATCGCTGCGCTTTGCACGCCAGGAATCGCGCGGACTCGATCCAGCGCGTTTTGCCAGAAATGGATAATCGCGGGGTCCTTGTCGTATTGCGCCGTGCGTAAATCCATCTCCATCGTCAACAGCCGTTCGGGCTGAAAGCCGGGGTTGACCGAAAGGAGGTGGTGCAGAGACTTCATCATCAATCCCGCGCCGGCAAGAAGAACGAGAGAAAGAGCAAGCTCGGCGATGACGAAAAAGCCCCGCAGGCGGTTGTGGGACGCGCCGGTTCCCGTGCCCGCACTACCCTCTTTGAGTTGCAGGTGCTTATCGGATTTGGCGGAGCGCGCGGCGGGGGCAAGACCGCAAATGAAAGCGGCGAGCAGGACGAGCGTGACCGCGAAAACGAGCACGGTGGGATTTAAAGTGACCGTCGCGCCCATCAGCATTTCCGGGGAAAGCATTCGCGTGATGGCCCGGCTGCCCACGACCGCGAGAGCGATGCCGAAAGCGCCGCCAACCGCGGCAAGGACAAGACTCTCCGTGAGCATTTGGCGCACAATGCGGCGGCGCGTGGCCCCGAAGGCAATGCGCAGGGCAATTTCGCGGGTACGACCTGCGCCGCGAACCAACAGAAGATTCGCCACATTGGCGCAGGCGATGAGAAGTACGCAAAGAACCGCGCCGAACAAACTCAGGATGGCTGTACGCATGTCACCCACAAAGGCTTCACGAATGGGCCTCAGCACCACCCCAAACTCATCGTTATCGCCGGGGTACTGCGTGGCAAGCCGGGCGGCGATGCCCTCCATCTCGGAACGTGCGGCAGCAAGCCTTGTCGCGGGGGCAAGCCTTCCGAGGACGACCATGTCACCGCGGGCTCCGCGGTCAGCAGCCTCGGGGTTTGTGGCGAGCCAGGTGCCGATAGGTTCGAGGAATTGCACCTTCTCAACCCAACGGAAATTGCGCGGAAGAACGCCAATGATGGTGAAACTGCGCCCGTCGAACAGAATCGTTCGGCCAACAGCGGAAGCGTCCGAACCGAAATGAGATTGCCAAAGTGAATAGCCCAGCATAACTACCGGAGCTGCGCCGGACTTTTCTTCGGAGGCGTCGAAATCGCGCCCGAGGAAAGGACGCACTCCGAGCAGAGAAAGAAAGTTCGGAGACACCGCTTCGCCGCTGATGCTTTCGGGCTGGCTAATACCAGAGAGATTGAAGCTGACTGCGTGAACGGCAGCCAACTGGGAAAACGTGGTGCTTTGCGCACGCCAGTCCAGGAAATTCGGGTCGGAGACGCTCACCACGCCTACTCTTGGCGTGGTTTCATTCAGCAGAATCAGGCGCGCGGAATCGGGGTAAGGCAGCGGGTCGAGAAGGACCCCGTAGACCACGCTGAAGATCGCGGTGTTGGCGCCGATTCCCAGGGCCAAGGTGAGTACGCCTATAATCGCGAAACCGGGCGATTTTCTAAGTAAGCGCAGGCCGTGCCGTAAATCCTGAATAAAATCCGCCAACCAATTTACGCCTCGCGCATCGCGGCAGTTCTCTTTTGCCTGTTCGATACCGCCCATGTCGAGCTGCGCTTGCCGGCGGGCTTCTTCGCGCGTCATCCCTTTTGCGGCGTAAGCATCGGTTGCTTGTTCGAGGTGATCGCAAAGCTCCTCGTCCAATTCCCGGTCCGTCTGTGGCCGACGGAACAAGGAACGCAGCCGCAGCGGAATTGTGAACCACCAATGCTCCGGACGCATCTGTAACCTCCTTTCCCGCCGTACGGCGCTCACGCCTCTTTCAGCTTGATCACCCGCGAAATGGCACTCGATAGCCGGCCCCAGTTTTCCGCTTCTTTTTCCAGTTGTCGCTGCCCCAACCGTGTCAGCGAATAATATTTCGCTCGCCGGCCAGACTCGGACGGTTTCCACTCGGCGGCGATCCAGCCCTCTTGTTCCAGTTTGTGCAGGGCCGGATACAAAGACCCGTCGCTCACCTGTAGCACATCGCCCGACACCTGCTTCAACCTCTGGCTCACCGCGAAGCCGTTCAGCGGCTCGAGTGCCAGAATCTTCAACAGCAACATGTCCAAGGTGCCTTGCAGCAGATCGGAAGGTTTACTCATTCGCGTGTCCTCGGTAACCGAGACTATCACCCCTCCTCTCGGTAAGCAAGGGGTTGCCCTTTTTTGAACGTTTCTGACGCCGTGTTAACCACTCGCGACAGACAGCCACGCCCGGAGTTCTTTGAATTTTCACTAATCTCGAAAAGGCAATAATTTGTTTTCAACGGCGTTAAAAAAGGAATGGTCCCGGGCCGCACAAAACAAGCCCCAGACCATTTTTCTGCAAACCATACCTGGGACAGGCTTCGCGCCTTGCCGCATCTGCCTCTTCTGCCAGTTGCTGGACGCCACCGAAAAATTTCGCTGACTGCCCAGTGAATAGTCCGTCGTCGGTAAATGCCTGAATGGCCGTTCTTGCCCCGGCAAACCTGTCGTCGCTAGGCCGAATGACCGCCACGTGTGGAAGCTTCGCACTGATGAATTCGCAGGGAACCGGAAAGATCAGACTGGGCGGAACGAGCCTGGCCGGTTGTAACGCTGGATTGGCGAAAAAATCGGGAAACAAAAGGCCGGACGTGGCATCCGTAAACGGTGCCACCGAGGCTTGCACACCGTTGCCTGCGAAGTCGACCCATTCCAGGAAGTGGGCTACTTCGTCGCCGCCAATTCCAAGTGTGATTTTCAGCACTTCCCGGCTGCTGATCTTCTGGCTCAGCGCGGCATGGAGGCTCGATCCACCTTGTTCGATAAATCCAAAGTGAAAAGCCGCCACGTTGGCGATTGCCTGGATGTGGTCGTTCCGGGAAAGCTAGGATTAGAGGCGCCACTGAAGTCGTTATTGTTGCGCGGAATTGCCATTCGCAAACGGCTGTGTCACGCGTAGGTCAAAGGCTTGTCTGCTCTCTGCATCTTTTTATTCATCTCGGAAGGTGACATTTTGCAGATCGGCCGCTAATGCAACCAGTGACCAGGCCGTCGCGGCCGTTTTTCCTTCTCCTTTACCTTTTCTCCCCTTTTTCAAATTTGCGATATCATTGCGTCCCCGCCGTTTGTTCCCTCGATCACCAGGAAGGAAGGTCTTTATGTCTACTCCTGCGATTCCGGCTGAGGGTGAGCGCCTCCGCCAAAGCCGCGAAAAATTGAGTCCCTGGAAAAAGTGGGGTCCTTATCTGAGCGAGCGCCAATGGGGCACCGTCCGCGAGGATTACAGCTCCGATGGCTCTGCGTGGGGCTATTTTCCCCACGATCACGCCCGTTCTCGCGCTTACCACTGGGGCGAAGATGGTCTCGCCGGCATCTCCGACGACAAGCAAAAGCTTTGTTTCTCCCTCGCCCTCTGGAATGGCGCGGATCCCATCCTCAAGGAGCGCCTTTTCGGTCTGACCAACAGCGAAGGCAATCACGGCGAAGACGTGAAGGAGTATTACTTTTACCTCGACAGCTCCCCCACCCACTCCTATATGAAATATCTCTACAAGTATCCCCAGCGCGCTTATCCCTACGCTGATCTCGTCAACACCAATAAGACCCGCTCGCGCCTGGAAATGGAGTACGAACTCCTCGACACCAACGTGTTCGACGAAGACCGTTACTTCGATGTGTTTGTGGAATACGCCAAACGCGGGCCGGAAGACATGCTGATCGAAATTACCGTGTCGAATCGTGGCCCGGAACCGGCCGTCCTCGATCTGCTTCCTACGCTGTGGTTCCGCAACACCTGGAACTGGTGGCCCATGCCCACCAAACCACTCCTAAAAGTGATGCAGTCGGGCGGCGGAACGGAATGCATTTTGGCCAGCCATCCCGATTTGGGAGATCGCTATCTTCTTCTTGATCGCGAAGTTCCTTTGTTGTTCGTAGAAAATGAATCCAACGCCGAGTGCCTTTGGAACAAGCCCAATCCCACTCCCTTCGTCAAAGACGGCATCAACAATTTTTTGGTTCATGGCCAGAAAGACAAAATCAATCCCGCGCGCACCGGCACCAAGTGCTCTGCTCAGTACCACCTCACCATCCCTCCCGGTAAGAGCAGCACGGTTCGTCTGCTTCTCACCGACGACTCCAAAACGGCCGCCCTTGGCAAGAATGACCAGGCGAAGTTTTTCCAGACCGAATTTCCTGATGTGATGGCAGAGCGCCGCAAGGAAACCGACGAGTTCTACGACAGCATCACCCCGGCCGCACTCGATCAAGATCGCAAAAACGTCATGCGCCAGGCCCTGGCCGGAATGCTGTGGAGCAAGCAGCATTACTTCTTCGATTTGCAGTTCTGGCTTCGCGAACACAATGCCGACCCCACCATCGGCGGTAAAAACACCGCCGCTCGAAACCAAGGGTGGGTCCACATGTTGAACGATGACGTGATTTCCATGCCCGACAAGTGGGAGTATCCCTGGTACGCTGCTTGGGACCTTGCCTTCCACACCATCGCCTTCGCCATTCTCGACGTCGATTTCGCCAAGCGTCAGTTGCAGCTCATGTTCGACGGTCTGTATCTTCACCCCAGTGGCCAGATTCCTGCCTACGAGTGGAACTTTGGCGACGTGAATCCTCCCGTTCACGCTTTCGCCGCGCTGTATGTCTACAACATGGAACGCGAACAGAAAGGCTACGGCGACGTGGAGTTCCTCAAGCGTTCCTTCGACAAGCTGGTCTTCAATTTTTCCTGGTGGGTCAACCGCAAGGATCCCAACGGCAAAAATGTTTTCGAAGGCGGCTTCCTCGGCCTCGACAACATCGGCGTTTTCGACCGCAGCGCCAAGCTTCCCGATGGCGGCAGCCTGGAGCAAGCCGACGGCACCGCTTGGGTCTCCTTCTTCTGCCAGAACATGATGGAAATTGCCCTGGAACTAGCTCGCCACGACGAAGCTTATTGCGACGTAGCCCTCAAATTCGCCGAACATTTCCTCTGGGTCGCCAGCGCCATGGACCGCATGGGAGAGCACGAGGACTCTTTATGGGACGAAGCCGATGGTTTTTATTACGATGTCCTGCGTTTGCCCAAGGGCGATGCCCTGCGCATGAAAGTCCGCTCACTCGTCGGCCTCTTGCCCTTCTGTGCTACCACTACCGTTTATCCTGACATCGTCGAAAAATTCCCCGAGTTCGCCAATCGCGTCCGCCGCTTCCTCGACCGCAACCCCCGCCTCGTCATGAGCATCGCTTCCCGCGATCCCGGATACAAAGGTAGATTCCTCATGTCCGCCCTCAACGAGCAAAAACTGCGCCGCATTCTCCATTACATGTTGGATGAATCGGAATTCTTCGGGTCCCATGGTATCCGCTCCATCTCCCGATACCATCGGGACCACCCTTATGTCCTCAACCTTCAAGGCAAAGACCTCAGCGTGAACTATCAGCCCGCGGAATCGCAGAGTGGACTCTTCGGGGGAAACTCCAATTGGCGCGGTCCGGTCTGGTATCCCATCAACTTCTTGATTCTTCGCGCGCTTTTGAACTTCTACCTGTATTACGGCGACGACTTCAAGGTCGAATGCCCCACAGGTTCCGGCAAAATGATGACCCTTTTCGAGGTCGCTGTGGAACTGAATCGCCGCCTCTATTCTATTTTCCTTCGCGATCCAACCAACGGCGGACGCCGTCCCGTCTTCGGCGGTGTCGAGAAATTCCAGAACGATCCCCACTGGCGCGACTGCATCCTCTTCTACGAATATTTCCACGGCGACAACGGCGCCGGCATTGGCGCCAGCCATCAAACCGGTTGGACCGGCTTGGTCGCCCGCTCTATCGGCCTTTCCGTCGGTCTCGATGCCGATAAGCTTCTCAACTACGAGCACAAACCCGTTTTGCGGGAATCTTCTATACCCAAGGCGACAGCCGCAACCGCCAGTTAATCGCGGACAGACACACGCCACTCACTGCGATTTGAGGCTTGCTACTCTAGCGTTTTTTTAATGTCGAGAATCGCTTGCACTACGTTTTCTTCGCCAATCGCCGTGTTTAGCATCACGTGATACAGCCATCGTGTCGGCCATTCCACGTGGAAATATCTTTGCACGAAGTCGATGCGGTCGCGGTCCACCGTGTCTACCAGTTCCTGGGCTTCCGCCGGCGACTTGCCCCGCCCAATCAACCGCTTCACCTTGTCTTCCCGTGGCGCAAACAGAAAAACGCGCAGCGTTTCCGGATTCTTCTCCAGAAAATGTTGCGAGCCTCTTCCCACGATGATGGAATTCCCCTTGGTGGCCACGTGGCGCACCACCCGCTCGGTAATCCGCAGAATGCTTTCGCTATCCACCACCTTCAATTTGTGTGCGTTGATGCTTCCCTCGTAGCTGCCGCGCAAAAACGATTTGAACAGCCGGTAGTACAGCGGATCGTTCTTTTCTTCCCGAACCTCCACGACGGTTTTTGGACACTGCGCCAGCCGCGCGATCTCTTCCGTCAGCAATTCGTCCCAAAGTTTCCAATCCATGCGCTCGGACAGCCGCCGCGCAATCTCGCTTCCCCCGCATCCATATTCCCGTTCTATCGTGATGATTTTGATCATTCCGGGTCACCTGGACTCATCCTACCGCAACGTCGCCGCCCCCGCCGGGATCATTCTTCTTCAGCAAAAACGCCAGCAAAAACATAATTCCAGAGCCGACCGCCAGCACCATGAAGATATCCACGTACGCCAGCGTTCCCGCCTGCACTTGCACCAGTTCGTAGAGCCTCGCGATCGCCTGCTTTTGCGCATCTACTGGACTCAGGCCGCCGTGCATGGCCTGGGCCGTCAACCCCTTCAACGCATTTTGGAAATTCTGGCTCCCGGAGCGCACGTAATCCCCCAAAATCTCCTGGTGAAATTGCGAGCGTCTTGCCACCAGCGTGGTCACCATCGAAGTTCCCACGCTGCTCCCCATATTCCGCATGAAATTTACGATGCCCGCCACCGCATTGTTTTTCTCTGGCGAGATTCCCACATACGCCGCCATCGTGATCGGCACAAACAAAAAGCCCAACCCGATCACTTGCGCAATGCGCAGCCACGTGGCCGCCGCGAAACTGATGTCCAACTCGATCCGCTGCGTCGAGTAGTACATCGCGATACTCAAACACAGCCACCCAGTTGCAATCAGGTAGCGCGCCTGGACCTTCGTCGTCAGCTGCCCCATGATCGGCATTTCAAACAGCAACACTAATCCCCCCGCGGATAACGCGAACCCCGCCAGTTCCGAGGTGTACCCCACCAGCGTCTGCAAAAATTGCGGCATCAGCACCAGGCTGCTGAATAACATAACGCCCATCGCGAACATCATCACGTTCGCCGCCGCAAAGTTAAAACTCTTGAACATCTTCATGTCGATGATCGGGTGTTTCGCGAACCATTCCCAGATCACCAGCGACACCAGGCACACCGACGAAATTACCGCCAACGTCGTGATGAAGTGCGATCCGAACCAGTCATCTTCCTGACCCTTATCCAGCACCACCTGCAGCGCCCCTACTCCCAACGCCAACAAGGCGATCCCGATGTAGTCCAGTTTTACGCCCGCGCTCTTCAATTTCTTCAGATACGGCGGATCCTCCACATACGTACGAACCAGAAACCACGTCAGCGCGCCCACCGGCAGGTTGATGAAGAAGATCCATCGCCATGAATAATTGAACGTGATCCACCCGCCCAACGTTGGCCCAATGGTCGGCGCAATGATCGCTGTGATTCCATAGAGCGCGAACGCCAATCCTCGCTGCTGCGGCGGAAATGTATCTGCCAGAATCGCCTGCGCCATCGGCTGGAGACCGCCGCCTCCTGCTCCTTGCAGCACGCGAAAAAACAGTAGCATGCCCAGGCTCGGCGCAAATCCGCAGAGCAAAGAACTCGCTGTGAACACCAGCAGGCAGGCCATGAAAAAGCGCTTTCGTCCCAGTGCCCCTGCCAGCCACCCGCTGATCGGCAAAATAATCGCGTTCGATACCAGATACGACGTCAGCACCCACGTGCTCTGATCGTTGCTCGCCGCCAAGTTTCCCGCGATATACGGCAGCGCCACGTTCGCGATGCTGGTGTCCAGCACTTCCATGAACGCCGCCAACGCCACAATCACCCCGATCAGCCAGGGGTTGAACTTTGGCCGCCAAACTTCTTGATCGAGTGTGAGGGTTGCGGTGCTCATCTCAGGTATACGTGAGGCACCACGTTCATCCCCGGCCGCAGCGACAGATCGCGATTTTCCCCGGGTTCCAGCACGATCTTCACCGGAATGCGCTGCACAATCTTCACGTAATTGCCCGTCGCATTTTCCGGCGGCAGCAAACTGAACAGCGGGCCCGTGGCGCCGGCGATGCTATCCACGTGTCCCCGGTAGGTTCTACCGTTCGAATCCA
Source organism: Verrucomicrobiia bacterium (assembly GCA_035506955.1). Classification (GTDB taxonomy): domain Bacteria; phylum Acidobacteriota; class Terriglobia; order Acidiferrales; family UBA7541; genus Acidiferrum. Next base: position 135,169 of record DATJOO010000111.1, on the reverse strand, counting down.
CGTGAATATCTGCTTTCTGCCCGACGCGCATGTGCTTCAGTTGCGTTTCCTTGAAATTTGCCGTGATCCACACTTCATTCAATGGCACCACCGTCAGCAGTTGCTGCCCGGGCTGCACGTTCAGTCCAACGACCACCGTTTTGTTCACTTCGCCGGTCACCGGCGCGACAATCTTCGTGTATCCCAAGTTCAAGATCGCCTGGTCCAGCGCCGCCTGCTTTTGTTTTACATCCGCGATGGCCGCCTGCGCCCGAGAGCGCGTTGACGACACCTGCTGCGGTCCCGTCTCTGCGGACCGCTCGTTCGCTTGCGCCCCCGCTAATCGGCTCCGCGCTTGTTGCACTGCCTGTTGCGCAGCGGATTCATTCGCCTGCGACGCGGCCACGTTTGCGGTACTCGATTTCGCCGCGGCTACCGCCTGGTCGTACACTTGCTCCGCCACTTCTTTCTTGTCCACCAGCAGTTTGTAGCGGTGCAAATCGTCCTGGATCTTTACGTCGTTCGCTTCCGCTGCTGCCACCTGTTCGTGTGCCGCCACCAATTCTTTCTCTGCCGCTTCTACTCCAGCCTTTGCGTTTTGTACGTCCGAAGATGCATAGCTCAGTTGGCTGGAGGTACTCACCGACGTAATCGGTACAGTAATATTCAGTGATTGCGCGGTAGCTTCCGCGTTCGCCAGATTCGCCTTCGCCTGATTTACGGCTACTTGATAATCCGTCGGATCGATTTCTACCAGCACCTTGTCCTTTTGCACATACTCGTTATCGCCCACGTTCACCGCGATCACATATCCCGATATGCGCGCGCTCACCGGAGACAGATGCACGTCCACCTGCGCGTCATCGGTCGATTCATACCCACTCAGGTACCACCATAAAAACAAGCCGATGATCAGCGCCGCCACACCACCGAAAATAAAGATCATTCGCTTGCGTCGTTTCTTCCGTGCCACTACCTGCGGTGGCGGTGGCGCGTCAATCGCCGACGGTTCTTCTGTCGCGGTTGTCTGGGTCGTTCCAACTGCAGACGGAGTCTTCTTCTCCTCAGCCATCTCAGTGTCCTTTGAAGTATCCCTTCACACCTTCTTCGGCGATTCCGAGGGCCCGGGCCAAAGAAATCTTTGAAAAGTTGAAGTTGTACAGGCTGTTGATGTATTGCTCGTGCGCGCTAGCCACCGCTTCCTGCGATTGCACCACTTCCACCGTGTCGGTCACCCCCGCGGTGAACCGGTCCCGCGATTGCGTCAGCGTCTCTTCCGACAGGTCAATATTGCTGCGCGCCACGCGCACCTGCTCGGCCGACGATTCCAGGTTGAATATCGCCGTGCGTACGTCCGCGTCGATTTGCGCCTTCAAATTGTCCAGTTGTTCCCGGCTCTGCTCCAGTCGCGCCTCTGCTTGCAGTACATCTCCGTGCACGCTGCCGCCCAGAAAGATCGGAATGTTCAGTGTCCCTTTCAGGTCATATACCTGCGTCGCCGTCGACGGATGGGACCCGGCCGCGCCGTAGTCTGCATTGAAGCCAAGGGAGGGAAGATAACCAGCGGATGCCGCTTTCTTCTCATATTCCGCTGCGCGCACATTCGCCAGCGCCGCCTGGTAGTCCGAGCGCGACGCATATGCGCGCTTCAACGCATCCTCCAACATGATCCCTTCGAACGGCTGGTACGGCGATTTGTCCGTCAGCTCATACTCCTGACCCGGCGCCAAGCCGATCACTCGCGCCAGCGTTAGTTTCTGAATCGAGTAGTTATTCTTCGCCTGGATTAACTGTTGCTGCCGCGTCTGCAGTTCCACCTTTGCCCGCAATGCATCAATCTGTGGCGAAGTCCCCGCGGTCACTTGGTCCGCGGCCTGGTCCGCCAACGCTTGCGCCGTTGCCACTTGCGCTTCCGCTGTTTCGATGCGCGCCGCGTCCGCTATCGCCTCCAGATACGTGTAGCCCACCGCCAACACCACCAGGTCTCGCGCATCCTTGTAGTTATATTCCGCCGATTTTACGTTTTGCTTCGCGGCCCGGTTGCTGTTGATCGCCTTCCAATCGAATAACGTCTGGCTCATGGCCAAACGCGAGTCGAAATACGAAAACGGGCCGACCGATGACGGAAGATGGACTCCCGGAACAACTTTACCTGTGAAGCCGAATTCCACCAGGTTGATTTGCGACTCGTCCACAAATGGGCTTGCCGTCACATGCGGCAACAGCGCGCTCAGCGCTTCCCACCGCTGTCCGCGCGCACCCTTGATATCGGAGGTCAACAGCAGCGCGCCGAGATTCTGCCGCAATCCCCGGTTGATCGCGTCATCGAGCGACACCGGCAGCACGCCGGGCACCAATTTGCCCGGTACGCTTCCCCCATATGGACTAACACCGTTTGTGCCGGGTATTGGCTGACCGGGCGTGGACGGTTCTTCGGATTGCGCCAGGCAGATTGTTGCAGTGCACAGCAGCGCTCCGGCGGTCAGCAGCACGCGCCGCCAACAGCAAGGCAGACGGAGATTCACGTTGGACCACCTCCATGGCCTAGAACTCCGTCTGAACCTACAACCTGGAGGCAACATCCTAATCCGGCCTGCTGTCTCGAGCAACCCCATCCTCCGGACTATTCTCAGGCGGCGTCTTCGTTTGTATTACGGTGTTACTGATGGTGCGCCCACATTGGATGTGGTTCGCGCCGGGAAGGTCAAATTTTTGACACTCTTTTTAGCTTCCGCGCCTAACCCAGCGCCCCCCGAATGCACGGAAAAGAATTAAACCTTTCCCGCTATCCTGCATCCAACCTCCCTAAGCGGGCCGCTGCCACCTTTTCGCCCTCGGCTGGTGGCTTTTTCCTCGCCGTCTGGCATACTCCTACGGCCGGAAACCGCGTTCGCCTGTCGGCTCGCTACCCAGGCCAATTTCAGAAGGGACCCTGCAACTTGCCGAAACCAGTTCTTCTCACCGTCGACGACGATCCTGACGTTCTCCGTGCCGTCGAACGCGATCTTCGTAACCGCTACTCCGACCGCTACCGCATTCTTCGCGCCTCTTCCGGTGCTGAAGCCATGAGCACCCTCCAGCGCCTCCATGAACGCAATGAAGCGGTGGCTTTGCTCCTTGCCGATCAGCGCATGCCCGAACTCGATGGCGTCGGCTTCCTCAGCCAGGCCACCGAACTCTTTCCCGCCTCCAAACGTGCCCTGCTTACTGCCTACGCCGATACCAATGCTGCTATCGATGCCATTAATGAAGCGCGCGTTCACTATTTCCTGATGAAGCCCTGGGATCCTCCCGAACAAAATCTCTACCCGGCCCTCGACGATCTGCTGAATGATTGGATGGACTCCTACCATCCCCCTTATGACGGGATTCGCGTGCTCGGCACTCGCTGGTCCCCGCACTGCTATGACCTTCGCGATTTCCTCGCGCGCAATCATGTTCCTTATCAGTGGGTCGACGTCGAGCAAAATACCAACGACACCGCCATTCAGGCGCTGCTGAAGGGCGAAGATGGCTCTCCGCAGGCTCTCCCGCTTGTCATTTTTCCCGACAACACGCGCCTTTGTGATCCCGCTCCCTTGGCCATCGCGCAGAAAATCGGTTTGCGCACCCGCGCGGACGTGGACTTCTATGATCTCGCCATCATCGGCGGCGGTCCCGCCGGTCTTGCCGCCGCGGTCTATGGCGCTTCCGAAGGGCTGCGCACCGTAATGATTGAGCGCGAAGCCCCGGGTGGCCAGGCCGGGCTTAGTTCACGCATCGAAAATTATCTTGGTTTTCCCGCTGGCCTCAGCGGCCAGGATCTGGCGCGCCGCGCGGTCGTGCAAGCCACCCGTTTCGGCGTGGAAATTCTGTCGCCGCAAGAAGCCGTGGCCCTGCGCGTCGAAGGTCCTTATCGCATTGTCGAACTCGCTGATGGCAGCCGCATCTCTTGCCACGTCCTCCTGCTTGCCATGGGTGTTCAGTGGCGCAGTCTCTCTGTCCCCGGCGAAGAAAAATTTCGCGGCGCCGGCCTTTATTATGGGGGTGGCGTTACCGAAGCGCTCTCCTGCAAGGGCGAAACTGTGTACGTTGTCGGTGGCGCAAACTCCGCCGGCCAGGCGGCCATCAACTTCTCCAAATACGCGAACAAAGTTGTCATGTTGGTCCGTGGTGATTCCCTAGCCGCCAGCATGTCCCAATACCTAATCGACCAGATCAACAAAACTTCCAACATCGAGGTTTGGCCACAATCGGAAGTCACTGAGGTCTTCGGCGACACTCATCTCGAAGCCATTGCGGTTCGCTGCGCGCGCACCGGCACTGTTGAGCGCTATCCCGCCGGCAGCGTCTACATTTATATTGGCGCGCTGCCCCGTACCAACTGGCTTGGCGACGCCATCCATCGCGACGACCGTGGCTTCATCATCTCCGGTCCCGACCTGATGAAAGACGGCAAATACCCGGCGTGCTGGACCCTCGATCGCCCCCCCGGCCTGCTGGAAACCAGCGTTCCCGGAGTTTTTGTCGTCGGCGACGTCCGTCACGGTTCGGTCAAGCGCGTTGCTTCCGGCGTCGGCGAAGGCGCGGTTGCCGTCCAGTTCATTCACCAATATTTGGCGAAGGTATCCTGACACGCTAAGGCGGACTCATGCCCTCTTCTACAAAAGAAGATTCCATCAAACGGATTGCCAATGAATTAAAACAGGTTCCTGCCTTCGAAGGCATTTCCGACGACGACCTCGAGTGGTTTGCCGAGCATAGCCAGGAGTTTACCGCTGAGCCCGGCGACATCATTACCGTTGAGGGCGAACGCGCCGAACATATGATCGTTCTTCTCGAAGGTTCCTTCACCGGGCGCATCGAGTCTGCCGGTGCGGATGCCGTCTTTCACATCTCCGCGGGCGCCATCACCGGACTTCTTCCTTATTCGCGGCTGAAAAAAATGAAAATGACCAGCCGCGCGGACACGCATCTTCGCGTACTCAAGTTTCATTCCCGCGATTTTCGCGAAATGATGCACCGCATGCCGCTTTTGGCCGAGCGCCTCGTGGGCATGCTCACGGACCGCGTTCGTGAATGGACCCGCCTCGAGCAGCAGCGCGACAAACTTGCCGCTCTCGGCAAGCTTTCTGCCGGGCTGGCTCACGAACTCAACAATCCTTCCGCCGCTGCTGTCCGCGCCTCCGAAGCGCTGCTCGAATGTCTCGACCGCCTCCGCAAGCTCGAACGCGATCCCGCACTCAACGACGCCAACTGCGCGGAAATTTCTGTGGCCGAAGAAGATATTCATCGTCAGCTCCAGCCCGCCGTCTTTCGCGACGAACTCGAGCGTAGTGACCGCGAAGACGCCCTGACCACCTGGCTCGAGGCCAATTCCGTCAAGGATCCGTGGAAACTCGCTCCCATGTTGGTGGAAGCCAATGTCGAAAAAGACCATCTGCAGCGCCTTCAGGAAGTCACTGGCCCCGCTTTCTCCGCAGAGTTGATGCGCTTTGCCACTATGCTGGACATGGAGCGCCTTGCTCAGCAAATCGGCCACAGTACCAAGCGCATCTCCGGTCTGGTCCGCGCCATCAAGGAATATTCCTACATGGACCAATCGCCCGTGCAGCCCGTCGACATCGTGCACGGCATCGAGAACACTCTCACGATCCTCGAGCACAAACTCCGCAGGGGTGTTTCCGTGCAGCGCCAGTTTGCTCCCGATCTTCCTCGTGTCACCGCCAATGGCAGCGAACTCAATCAGGTTTGGACCAATCTCATCGATAACGCCGCCGACGCCATGAAGAACAAAGGCATCCTTACAATTCGAGTGGCACGTGAAGGTGATTTTGTTCTCGTTGAAATTGCCGACAACGGGCCAGGTATCCCTAAAGAAGATCAGTCCCACATTTTCGAGCCGTTTTTCACCACTAAGCCCGTCGGGCAGGGCACTGGCCTCGGACTCGACGCCGTGCGCCGCATCATCAACAAGCTTGGCGGCGTGATTTCCTTCACTTCCGTTCCTGGCGACACGCGTTTCCAAGTGCGTATCCCGATCGTCTCAAAAGAGGCATGATCCATGGCTAACTGTTCTCACCGTAAAGAAATCAAGCCCGTCCACGCCAAAACCAAAGGATGCGAGGAGTGCCTCAAGATGGGTGATTCCTGGGTTCATCTTCGCCTCTGTCTTTCCTGTGGGCATGTTGGCTGCTGCGACTCCTCAAAGAACCAGCACGCCACCAAACACTTCCACTCCACGCACCACCCCGTCATGCGTTCTTTTGAGCCCGGCGAAGACTGGGGCTGGTGCTACGTCGACGAGATCATGTTGGAAGGCAATGACTTGCGCGCCCATTAAAAACCAGCATCTTTGGGTTACGTTCCCTGCCCTCACGCATCCAACGCTTTTGAGACTTAGCCACGACCGAAGGAGACCATCATGACCGGGGGCGCGAAGACGGCCGAACAACCTACTTTGCTGCAGGATCTCCTTGACGCGCGCGCGCTTACCGACAAGCTCTTCGACGTTGTGCAATCCACTGCCCTCTATGAGCGCCCCATCGCTGAACGTCATCGCCTCATCTTCTATCTTGGTCATCTGGAAGCTTTCGATTGGAACCTTTTTCGCCAGCACTCTCCCTCGCTGAAATCGTTCCACCCCTCCTATGATCAATTGTTTGCGTTTGGCATCGACCCTGTTGATGGCGCCCTCCCCAACGATCAGCCCCACGATTGGCCTGCTATCGCCGAAGTTCGGCAATATAATCAACGCCTTCGCCGCGAAATCGATGTGTTTCTCGATACCGCGAGCCTCGGCTCTTCGCGGTCCCTGGCCACTCCCGCCGACACGCTTCTTCACGTCGCCATTGAGCATCGTCTTATGCATGCGGAGACTATCGCGTACCTCTTTCACCGTATGCCCTATGGCCAGAAAAATTCACAGAATCAGTCTGCTGTGTCTGCGAACACTCCGCATCCCGAAATGCTGGCCGTCCCGTCTGGTCGCGTCACTCTCGGCCTCGCTAAGAACGGCGCCTTCGGCTGGGACAACGAATTCGACCTGCATCACCTCGATGTCCCGGAATTTCTCGTCGACAAGTTCATGGTCACCAACGGCGACTTCCTCGAATTTCTCAACGCCGGCGCTTACAGCCAACGCCATCTTTGGCGAGACTCCGACTGGCAATGGGTGCAATCCCAACAAATCCGTCATCCCGCTTTTTGGCGCAAACAGGGCAGTGACTGGCTCTACTGCGGCATGTTCGAAGAGCTTCCTCTCCCGCTCGATTGGCCCGTCTACGTCAGCTATGCGGAAGCCAACGCTTATGCCCGGTGGGCAGGGAAGTCTTTGCCCACGGAAGCGCAATGGCAGCGCGCCGCTTATGGCGATCGTCGTGGACCCGAACGTGACTTTCCCTGGGGTAGCGATTCTCGTGTCAACGGCAAAGGCAATTTCGATTTCTCGCGCTGGGATCCCGCACCCGTTACCGCTCACGCCGAAAACGTAAGCGCGTTTGGCGCCGCAGGCATGCTCGGTAACGGCTGGGAATGGTGCTCCACGGAATTTGCCGCGTTCCCCGGATTCCAGGCTTTTCCGTTTTATGCCGGCTATTCTGCCAATTTCTTTGACGGCCAGCATTTCGTTCTCAAAGGTGGTTCTGCGCGTACCGCGGCCCCGTTGCTGCGACGTTCCTTCCGTAATTGGTTTCAGCCGCATTACCAATATGCCTACACCGGATTCCGCTGTGTGAAAAATCCCCAGGATGGGAGACCCGCGCGATGACCTCAACAGCTACCGCAACGAAACAGAGTGAGTTCGCGCTACAGGTCCGCGATGGACTCACGCGTCCGGGTCAGAAGGAATTGCCTTCCAAATTCCTGTACGACGATATCGGCTCCGCTCTTTTCGAGCTGATCTGCAAGCTCCCGGAATACGGTTTGACCCGTGCGGAAGAGCGCATTCTCTCCCGCCATTCTTCTGAAATTGTCGATCGCCTTCCCAAGCCCATCGCCGTTGCGGAACTGGGTAGCGGCACCGGCAAGAAAACGCGTCTCATCCTCGAAGCCTTGTGTCGCCGCCACACCATCTCTTACTACCCCATCGAGATTTCCTCTGCCGCTCTCGCCTGTTGTGAACGCGAACTCCAGGACATGCACTCGCTGAGTATTGTCGGCCTCGAACGCGAATATCTTGATGGCTTGCTCGAAGTGGCTGCGCGCCGCAGCGAAGGACAGCGCCTGCTGGTCCTTTTCCTCGGTAGCACCATCGGGAACTTCGGCGAAGGTGCCAGCACCAAATTCCTGAAGCAGTTGCGCGACATTCTTTGGGAGGGCGATTTCCTCCTCTTGGGCGCCGACCTTCACAAGCCCGTAGACACCTTGCTCGTCGCTTACGACGATCCACTCGGCATTACCGCCGCTTTCAATCGCAACTTGCTTGTCCGCATCAATCGCGAACTCGGCGCCGATTTTTCGCTCGACCAGTTTGCCCATCACGTCATTTTTGACGAGCACACCCACAGCATTGAAATGCATTTGCGGGCACGCTCGCAGCAAATCGTTTCCGTACCCGCGGCCGACATCACTGTGAAGTTCTCGCGCGACGAAACCATCTGGACCGAGACTTGCCACAAATTCTCGCCCCCCGAATTGCAGCAAATCGCCGCCAACGCAGGTTTCCAGCCCACCGCCTCCTGGCTCGATGCCGATTGGCACTTCACCGAACAACTCTGGCAAGCCAAGTAGCAGCTGATTTAGGTGGCACAGGCATTCCTGCCTGTGCGTACGGGCGCAGCACGCTGCGCCCCATGTCCGCACTACCCGTCCGCCTCCCCTAATCACCGAAGTACGACTACCTCCAAGACAACGCAGCGATCGTAACTTCCCATTCCCATCCCATCCTTGCCGCTCTCACCCACTAATGTTAGTTTCTCGAAGGGTTACTTATGAACGTCCTCGTCCTCAACTCCGGCAGTTCCAGCCTCAAATTCCAAATCATCGCCACCGATTTGGAGCGCATCGAGAAACATCAGGATCAACGCCTCTGCAAAGGTGAATTCGAACGCATCGGTGGCGAAGCCATCGTCACCTTCCAGGCTGCCGACTCCGAAAAGCGCAAGTTCACCGCGCCCCTCCGCGATCTTGCCGCGGCTCTGGAATATCTTGTCCGCTACGTTTCTTCCGATCGCTCCGGTGTCGACCAAATTAAAAATTCCGGCGACATCCACGCCGTCGGCCATCGTGTCGTCCATGGTGGCGAATACTTCTCCGAATCCGCTCTCGTCGACAAGGACGTGCTCCTCCACATCGAGGAATGCATCGATCTTGCTCCCCTTCACAATCCCAACAACATCAAAGGCATTCAGGCGGCACGGGATCTCTTCGGCAAAGATATTCCCCAGGTCGCGGTGTTCGATACCGCCTTTCATCACGCCATCCCCGAGCGCGCCTACCTCTACGCCATTCCTTACCATCTCTATCGCCGTCACCGCATCCGCCGCTACGGCTTCCATGGCACTTCGCATCGCTACGTCGCCTTCCGTTATCGCGCCCTCCGCAACTTGACTCGCCAGCAAACCAACATCATCAGCCTGCATCTCGGCAACGGCGCCTCCGCCTGCGCCATTCAGGGTGGTAATTCCATCGACGTTTCCATGGGCCTTACGCCTCTCGAAGGCCTCGTCATGGGCACGCGTTCCGGTGATCTGGACCCCGCCATTGTCAATCTCATCGGTACGAAAGAGGGAATTTCCGCGTCCGAAGTGGAAGGTCTGCTCAACACGCAATCCGGTCTGCTCGGCATTTCCGGCCTCACCAACGATATGCGCGTGCTCCTCGCCGAACTCAAGCAACACGACGACCGTCGCGTAAAGGTGGCCATCGACGTTTTCTGCTATCGCGTCCGGAAATATATTGGAAGTTATCTCGCCGCGATGGGTGGTGCCGACGCGTTAGTCTTCACCGGTGGCATCGGTGAAAACGCCCCGGAAATTCGTGCGCAAATCTGCGAAGGTCTGGAGTGGGCCGGGCTCAAAATTGACCCACACAAAAATACCGCCGCGGTAGGTTGCGAATCCCTGATCACCACCGACGATTCCAAGCTGCCGGCCTACGCCATCCCCACTGACGAAGAGCTACTCATCGCCCGCGACACCGTCCGCGTCATCCTCGGCAAACCCCACCCCTCTTAAGACATACGTCATTCCGAGCGCAGTCTTCGCAGCGAAGAATCCCTCTTGGTTCCGTGCGTCTTGCCTCCCACTCAGTCTCTGATAAGGTCCGACTCCTCCCGATGTCCCACTCCTTCACTTCCTCCCCGTCCTCTACCCCCCAACCTCATTTCTCGCCACGAAACACTCGCCACTGCCTTAGAACGGCCACACCCACGCCGCCGCTTCCGGCTGATCCACGCCGAACTCGTGCGCATAATTCCGGCACGTGATCTGCTCGTTCAAGAACCGTTCCTTCGCATGCCCGCCAATCTTCTGCAGCCGCGGCACGCGATCAATCACGTCCATCGCCAGACTGAACCGGTCAATGTTGTTATTGATGGCCAACTCCAGCGGCGTATTGATGTTGCCCTTCTCCTTATATCCGCGTACGTGCATATTGTCGTGGTTATGCCGCCGGTACGCCAAACGGTGCACCAGCCACGGATACCCGTGGAAATTGAAGATCACCGGACGATCCAGGGTGAACAGGGAATCGAAATCCCGATCGCTCAACCCGTGCGGGTGTTCCGTGCTGGGCTGGAGCTTGAACAGGTCGACCACATTGATGAACCGGATCTTTACGTCCGGAAACTCTTTTCGCAGCATGGCTGTCGCCGCCAGCGCTTCTTGTGTCGGAATATCTCCCGCGGAGGCCATCACCACATCCGGCTCGCCACCTTCGTCGTTGCTGGCCCAATCCCAAATGCCGATGCCCTTGGTGCAATGCGTGATCGCATCCTCCATATTCAGGTACTGCAGGTGCGTCTGCTTGTCAGAGACAATCACGTTCACGTAGTTCTCACTGTTCAGGCAATGATTCGCCGTCGACAACAGCGTGTTGATGTCCGGCGGCAAATAAATCCGCGTCACGTTCGCGCTCTTGTTCACCACTACATCGATGAATCCCGGATCCTGGTGCGTGAACCCGTTATGGTCCTGCCGCCACACCGTCGACGTGATCAGCAGATTGAGCGACGCGATATTCTCCCGCCACGACAAGTGATTGCAGATCTCCAGCCATTTTGCGTGCTGATTGAACATCGAATCGATCACGTGGATGAACGATTCGTAGCTCGAAAAGAAGCCGTGCCGCCCGGTCAGCAGGTAGCCTTCCAGCATTCCCTCCATGGTGTGCTCGCTTAGCATTTCCATCACCCGACCGTCGCGTGCCAGTTCGCTCCCGTCCAGATCTTCGGGGAACAAATCCTCGATCCAGAACTTCTTACTCACTTCATAAATCGCATCCAGTTTGTTCGAGGTATTCTCATCCGGCCCGAAGACCCGGAAATTGTTCATGTTCTCTTTCATCACGTCGCGCAGGTACACGCCCAAGGGCCGGGTGTTTTCCGCCTGCACCGTACCCGGCTTCTCCAGCTTGATTCCGTAATTCCGGAAATCCGGCAGCCGCAGCGCCTTCTTCAACTTTCCGCCATTCGCATGCGGATTCGCGCTCATCCGCCGCGTTCCCGTCGGCGCCACGCTCTTCAACTCCCCGTTCAATTTGTCATTCGCATCCAGAATCCCTTCTGGACATTGCGACCGCATCCACGTCTCCAGCGCCTTCAGTTGCTCCGGATCCTTCTTCACATTTGGCAGCGGCACCTGATGTGCCCTCCAGAAGCCTTCAATCCGGTGCCCTTCCACTTCCAATGGCGCCGTCCAGCCCTTCGGCGAACGCAGCACAATCATTGGCCACCGCGGCCGGGTCAACGAGTCCGTGGAATTTTCCCGCGCGGTCTTCTGGACCTTCTTGATTTCCTCCAGGCAATGCTCCACCGTCGCTGCCATTGCTTGGTGCATGCTGTCGTGCTCCGAGCCTTCCACGAAGTACGGTGTCCAACCGTACCCACGGAACAAGTTCTCCACTTCCTCATGCGAAATGCGCGCCAGCAGCGTGGGATTGTTGATCTTGTATCCATTCAGGTGCAGAATCGGCAGCACCGCGCCATCCCGCTTCGCGCTCAAAAACTTGTTAATGTGCCACGAGGTCGCCAGCGGCCCGGTTTCGGATTCACCGTCGCCCACCACCGCCGCCACCACCAGGTCCGGATTGTCAAACGCCGCGCCGCATGCGTGCGACAACACGTATCCCAATTCGCCGCCTTCGTGAATCGACCCTGGCGTCTCCGGCGTGCAGTGGCTCCCAATCCCACCGGGAAACGAAAACTGTTTGAAGAAGTCCCGCAGCCCTTCGTAATCTTGCCCTTTGCTCGGATACACTTCCGAATACGTGCCCTCCAGATACCCCGGCCCCAACACGCCCGGCGCGCCATGCCCCGGCCCCGCCAGGAAAATCATGTCCTGGTCGTACTTCTTGATCAGCCTGCTAAGGTGCGTGTAGATAAATGACAGCCCCGGGCTCGAGCCCCAATGCCCCAGCAAGCGGTTCTTGATGTGCTCCGGCCGCAATGGCTCGCGCAGCAGCGGATTATCCAGCAGATAAATCATCCCAAGGCTCAAGTAATTGCACGCCCGCCAATACGCATCGATCTTGCGCAATTCCTCCGCGCTCAGCGGCGCACCGCTCACCGTCGCTCGCGCTTTTCCGTATGCGCTCAAATTACGTTCGGTCTGAATCTGGGGAGCAACGCTACTCATGGTAGTTACCTCCAACTCAGCGGCTCTGTTGTGCCATAGGCTGAGTCTCTTTGCCTTTCTGAATAGTCAACAATCGTCCGCCGGGAAATAGAAGTCAACGCAGCGAATCACTCTGTCACCGACTTTTAACATGATCCTTGCTCGCGCCGTGCTTCGGTCCTTGGGGGAAGGGTAGGTTCCCAGGGGGGCGGACCGTACGTAAGCCATCGATCGCACCGTGAGAACTGTTCCTCGCGGCGCAGCCCTCATTATGCTCCAAAACACCGAAAAATCCCGTCGAAAAATGCTGTATCAGTTTGTGCGTGTTTTTCTTTGCGAGATCACCGCGCTAGCGCGTGCAGTTCCTACTCGCCACTCCCCACGAGTTACTCGCTTGCCCCGAGCGTCGAGGGGCCACTGCTGTGTTACGCTCCCGCCGCCGCGGATCGCCCAAACGACGCCAGCGCCTTTTGTTCGTCGTCCTCGATATCGAACACCGTGTACAGCCGCGTCACTTCCATCAAATCGTCTACCTTGTTCGACAGGTTCACCAGCTTCATTTCTCCGCCGGCTTTGCGCACGCTTGCCACGCTGCTCACCAACGTCCCCAGGCCCGAGCTGTCCATATACTCCACGCCGCTCATGTTCAGCAAAATTTTCACGTGCCCCTCACTCAACAAATTCGCAACCAACTCGCGCACCTTGGCGCTCTCTTCTCCGAGGGTAATCCGTCCGGTCATATCCACTACGCTTACGTCGCCCACTTGCCGTGTCTGCGTCCGAAGATCCATCGCCGATTCTCCTGCCTGTACATTCACTCGTGAGCCTGCCCGGCCCTCGCCCTTTAGCACCACGGGGCGCTGAGTGTGCCCAGCACTATAGTGCTCCGCCGCGGTAAACGCCACCTATTTGGAGCGCGCCGGCGGGTTCACCCTGAGCCACGAAGGTTTACCCTGAGCTACGAAGGGCTTGTCCTGAGCCGCGATGGTCCGTGTAGCGCCCGGTCTTCAGACCGGTTCGTCTCAGCGCGCAACGTTCCCGCCATCCCCAAATCCATTGACCCCCGCCAGTCCCCGGGTCTACACTGCCCAAACCCCTCAGCCAGCCCCGGTGTGTCGTTCTCGTTCCCTTAGGAGTAAACCCATGTCCGAAGCCGATAACCGCCGTCTTGTCGAGGAGCTTTACGACGCCCTCAACGCCCACGATCTCGAGCGTCTTGCCAAGCTTTACGACGACTCCTACCTCCTCGAGTGCGACTCTTTTCCCACTCCCATTCGCGGCCCCGAAGGCGCCAAGCGCACCACCGCCACCTACCTCACCGCCTTCCCCGACCTGCAATTCGAGATTCAGCAGATGATTGCCACCGGCGATCACGTCGTCACTCGCTGGCGCGCCACCGGCACCAATAATGGCGAGTTCAACGGCAATCCTCCCACCGGTCGCCGTGTGTGCATCAACGGCTGTTCCGTCAGCGAAATCCGCAACGGCCGCATGGTCAAATCCGTCATGTATTTCGACCAGCTCTCGCTCCTCGGCCGGCTCTCCCAACCCACCGACAAAGCCGCCGGCGCCTGACAGGCAGTCATCCGCCTCCAGCGGAGCCCCACGCCGATTCCGCGCCAAGCCTCCAAATCCTCCCATCCGAATTTCGTCATTCCGAGCGTTAGCGAGGAATCCCTCTTCGATCGCGATGCAAGAGAGATTCCTTACTCCGCGGACTCTTTTCGGAATGCCAAATTTGCAATTTGCGGACGCCAGTTTCTGATCACTGAGTACCGATCGCTGATCGCTGGCTCGCCCGGAGCTTCGCGAAGGGTCGCTGATTACCGATTACTTTCTTCGCTGCTACTCAAAACAGATCAGCACAATTTCCGGCCGCGTCCCAAAGCGCATCGGCGGTCCCCACGTCCCCGCCCCGCTCGACGTGTACACAAACATGTCCCGAAATTTCGCCAGCCCGTAGGTGTAATCCCCAAAAATCCTCCACGTGAACCACGTAAACGGGAAAATCTGCCCGCCATGGGTGTGCCCCGACAACTGCAAGGAAATCCCCTGCTTCTCCGCAATCGGCAGCTTTCCCGGCACGTGCGCCAGTAGCACGCTCGCGCGCTCCGGATCCACGTTCGTGTTCTTCAGCACTTTCTCGAAGTGTTGGTCATCCGTCGTGTCGTGATACTGCATGCCCACCACCTGCAGCCCGTCCAGGTTCACCTTCTCGCTGCGCAGCACGCGCACGCCCGACCCTTCAATCGCCTCAATATATTTTCGCGGGTCGGTGAACTCCTCATGGTTCCCGGTCACGAAGTACGACCCGAACTTCGGCCGCAGCTGCCTCCACGGCGACACCAGCCTCCCCGCATCCACGTGCGTCCCGTCGAACAAATCCCCGCTGATGAACACCACATCCGCCTTCAACTGCCGCAGCATCCCCACCAGCCGCGTCAGGAACCGGTAGCCCTTGACATGACCCAGGTGCGTGTCCGTCACCAGCGCCGCCACGCGCCCTTTCCACGACGCCGGCAACCCCGGCAGCTTCACCGTCACCCGCCGCACGCGGATGTCTGCCGCGTTCACGATCCCGTACAAACTCGCCAGAATCGCCAAGCCAAAAAAGGTGCCGGCGATCGCGTGCCCGCTCACCGGCAGCTTCAGCAGCAGCGCCAATGGGTACACCACCCAGCACGCCACTGCCGCCACAAACAGAAAATTAAACACGCCCAGCCACAAGCTCGCCAGCCGGTACGCCAGCCGCACCGGCCCATTAAAGTAACGGTGCGCCAGCAGCGTCGCCGGCACAAAACTCAGCGCCAGCACCGCCAGTACCACGCGCAGCGCCACCAACCTCCCTCCCGCTGGCGCGCCCCACAACGTCACCCAAGTCTCATACACAAAAAAATGAAACAGGATCATCAGCACTTGCACAATGCTCACAAATCGTACGATTCGCCGTCTCAAGCCCACCCTCCGCATCCTAAGCCTAGCTTCTCATCCTTCTCCCAACTTAGATGATAGCCCAGCCCTTCCGGCTACTTGGGCTTGGTCAGGGTGTGCCTGTGTAGCGCCGGTCTTCAGACCGGTTCTTTTGGGGGATTCGTCGGCTGTCTCGTCTGTCACTCCGAGCGGAGTCTTCGCGGCGAGGTACGGTTTTCCATCGCGCCGTTCGCGATGAATCTCTCTTTCACGGTTTTTTTGGAAATACCCACCCCCCTCCCCCCTGTTTTCCCGTAAGAGTGAGAAGGAAAGAAGTTAACGGGAAAATTTTTCCGGATTTTCCCGGGTGGTGTGGCAGGGCGCTCTTCAGCCACCCCCTCCGGTATTTTTGCAGGTGTTGACTTAAAAGGGGGTTAGAGGCCAGGGAAGCTAAGTGTTGACTTGAAAGGGGGTTAGCATGCGCAGAGACCCGTCACTGGACGGAACTGATCAGGAGGCAAATTTTCAAAGAACGTCAGGCGCGGAAGCACGTGCCAAGCCAGTGCCAGACTGGCTATGTCAAACACGTTAATTTACTATATTAAGCAATATTAACCAAGGGTTTCGCAGTAATCTGTAAGTCATGGTGCATAATCAGTTACGGTCTAAAAATCTTTGCTTGCGGTGCCGCTGTGGCACAGTCACTCCTGCCTGTGCTCCTGGGCTTTGCGGGTGGCCCGCGCCCGGTGTGAGAACCTGGGCCTGAGGTGCGTTTGGTGTAGCGCGTCTACTGGAAGGCGATCGGTCTGCCGCGTCGATTAGAGCAAATCGACGCAAATCCGGGACTTCTGCTTGTGGAGTGGCCGAGCTTTAGATCGGCCTCTTTGCATTTGTAGCGGCCGCGTTAGGAGGCGGGCGCGTTTCTGCCAACAACCACCAATGCCCCGGCGAGCCCAGACTATTCCTGTTCGGTGATCACTGATTTCCAGCACATCCTGTGTGATAGCATCGCGCCAATGAAAAGAGTTTTCGTGGTATTTCTCGCCTGGTTACTGCTCGCGACTACGATCATTCTCTGCCAAGAACTACCCAAATCTTCCGAAAATAGCGGATTCGTCTTGGGAGTGAATACGTACTTTGATTTCGGACCACCCAACAATTACTACGAGATTTTCATCGTGGCTCCGACCACAGCAGGCAGCAAAGTGGAGAAGTTCACGTTAACTCCGCTCGCCCGTAAGTGCACCGCCCCCGAAAAAACTGAATACGTCGAGAAAATTAGCACCCTTTCGGTCAAAGAACTCTTGGCGGGAGTCGACCCATGTAACGTATCTGAGAAGGCACTCAAAAAGGAACGAAGACGAAAGACCAAGGAGCTGAATTTTAGCGGCGCGAACGTCGCCATGCAAGTCACATGTGGCGGCACCACCAAAACCATGGAGATGCGCGTCCTCGAGCGCGACTGGTTCCTCGCTCACCCCGACACCCCTAGAAATACTAGCTGGACCCTCGAGCTGTTAAGCAAACTCCGCGACCTAACAGGACCAAGTGTGATGGACAAACCGATGTTGGCGGTGGCGGAGAGGGGTCCACGCGCGCCGCTTTCCGCCGACCCGGTCAGCTTGGAAAATCTGAACACGGGCAAATACGACGCTCTTTTCCCGGATGCGATAGAAAAGGCGTCGGAAATTTACCATGCTTCGCTTATCCAGCTCCCACAATCCACCGTGACACTGGTGAGCAGTACGCCCGTCGACCCTGTCCAGTTCACTTTGCCTCCGTTTCCCCTCTTGCCCAGTTGGTTGCGCAGGACGGCGAGTCCTCCGTAGTCGTTCGCCTCGATTCTCGGGGAAATGTGTCCTTCATCGACATGGTTATGGGGTCGGGCTTTTTTCGAGGTGCGGTACAGGAGGCGGTAAAGGGCTGGAAATTTCCTCCCGCGCCTCCCACGATGGGCGTCGACGATCCGCCCAGGCAAGTCACGGTAACGCTCTCGTTCAAATTGAATTGCCACGACGACGCCAAGAAGCCGTGAGCGCCGCCGGTTTCAATTTCCTTGTTGCGGAAGGGTTCGGCCATGTTTTGCCTGTGCAGTGGCTAGGGTTCCTGCTCGTGATCCCTTCTCAGTGATTACGGATCGCCGGCTTTGTCGAGTGTGGGATTGAGGGTGACCGTGGTGCCCGCGCTTACCGTGAGGCTCTTTTCCCACGGCTTGAAGCCCGATTTCTCTAGTCGGATTCTGTGTTCCCCAGCCGGCAGTTTCAGCGCGGACGGGGTATCGCCCACAAATTTGTCGTCGACCGTGATGTCTGCGCCATCCGGGTTGGATTTGATTTCAACGGAGGCCACCATTGAGTCGGCGGAAGTCGGACTCGTCGGGCTGGCCGTCATCGGCCCGTTGGAGGCAGCCGCAGCTGGCTGCGGCTGAAATCGCGCTGGCTCTAAGGGAACGTCGCCGTTCACGTATGCCGTCACCTCGGTTCCCTTCGGTATGGTCACGTCTTTTCCGTGCATGAAAAGGAAGAGTGGTGCGGCGGGGAAGAAAACAAGAGAGGTCGCCACCATGGCCCCAACCATCGCTCCGGTGTGGCCGCCGCCCTTCGTTTCCTTCACCGCGCGCAGCGGCGCTTTTTCCCCGTCCGTCAGGCGCACGTCGTCGATATTGATGTCGAGTTTGCCGCCTCTCGCCATGCGCCGTTTCGCTTGCGCCTCGGTCACGGTAGCCCACGCGATGCCGCCACGCGGGATGATGACCAACTCCTTGACCTTGACATCTTCCAGTACTTCAAAATCAACCGTGTCTCCCGTCTTGGCCTCCGACGAAGACAGATTACGTGCCAGCCGTAGCTTCACCGGCGTGCCGTCTTCCAGGCCGAAGGCGAGCGGCGCCTTGGGAGGACCGGACTCCGCCGTCTGTGTCGCAGGCTGCGATTGCGATGGCGCGGTGGCTTGCGCCGACGGCGACGATGGCGATGGAGAAGGATTTTGACAGATGGCCGGTTGAGTAAGCAGAAAACAACACAACAGCACAACTGGGCGTTTGTGCATTGTGAACTCCTCGGCAATTTGGCTCAGCATGTTGCAGGTTTTTACGCACCTGCGCTGTGACGACGAACTGCCGCACAAAGCCCCGCATCACACTGCCGCGACAATCGACCGCTGCCTAGCGTGGGGTGGCCGTCGCCCGAGGCGGCCGAGGAAATACGCTCTCAGCCAGGATCGGGCCGAGGATGTGCGTACACTCCGAATCGGGTACACTTTTTCCGGGCGTTTGCGGGCTCCCGATGCAGATCCATCACGATTCGCAAACTTTCTTTTTGCAAGGTCCCGTGGGCAGGCTGGAAGCCATTTTGTGGACTCCCACGCGGGCCGCAGCGCCTCCCATGGCCGCGGTCTTTTGTCATCCGCATCCGCTGTTCGGCGGCACGCTGCACAACAAAGTCGTCTACAACGCCGCCAAATCGCTCGACGCTCTGGGTATTCCCGTGTTGCGTTTTAATTTTCGCGGCGCAGGTCTCAGCGAAGGGGAACACGATCGCGGTTTGGGCGAACGCGGAGACGTTCAGGCCGCCATCGATTATCTGGCCCAGCAGTTTCCCGGCCTGCCGCTGCTGGTCGGCGGCTTCAGCTTCGGCAGTTGGGTGGGTTTGCAGGTGGGTTGCGCCGATACGCGCGTGCGGGAGTTGATCGGCGTGGGCATTCCCGTGAACAGTTCCGATTTTTCTTACCTGGCCAATTGCGCCAAGCCGAAATTAATCGTGCAAGGCACCAGCGACCAGTACGGCTCGTGGGAAAAAGTAGAACCCGTGGTCGCCCTGGCCGCCGGGGAAACCCGCGTCTCCTTCGTGCAGGGCGCCGAGCATTTTTTCGCCGGCCACCTCGACCACTTGGATCAAGCCATCACTTCGTGGCTGATCGAGCGCCATCCCGGCCTGCACAAACTGTGATGAAAAGGCGCGCGCTGTCATCCGGCCAGCAATTTATTTTCCTCCGCCGCCCGAAAACAATTTGCTGAACTCTTCCACTCCCGCCGGCGCTTCCGCCACCAGTCGCGTGTTCGCCTCCACATGCGCGGTGCGCGACATGCCCACCAGCGCTGCCGTGATTCCCGGCGCCGATCGTACGAATTGCAGCGCCCGTTGCACATCGTTCTCCAGTCCCAACGCGTCCGCAACGAACACCGGCAGATTCTGCGCCACTTGGCCTTGCAGCAGGGAAGCGCTGGCAATCAGCGTGATCCCCAATTCGCTGGCCGCTTCCATCGCGGTCTTCAATTCTGCGCCAAGCTTCTGGTTGCCCAGCGTCAGCGCCTCGGTCATCGCCAAGTTAAACGGCAGTTGCACAAAACGAAAATGATGCTGCTCACCCGCAATCTCTTTCGCAATGGCTACAAGCTCCGGCAACTGCATCGCGTCGCGCGCCGACTGGTCTTGCCGGAAGCCGTTCCACGTGGCCATCCCGTAAAACTGAATCTGTCCCCGCTCCACCGCCCTTTCCAGAAACACGAACGCGTCTCGCACGCGCTTCTGAAACTCCGCGGGCGAAACCTCCGACAATTGCGTTTCCGGATTGTGCAGGTAGTAGACGTCGATGCATTCCACTTGCAGATTCTTCAAGCTGCGCCCCAGCTGGTTGGCCAGGAAGTGCTCGGTCATACAGTGGCAGCCCGCCGCGATGTCCTTCGCCGTGAAAATCCCCTTTTGCAGATATTCCGTAAAAAAATACTGATTGGCATCCGCCGGCATCGACCCATCGGGCGTCAAGTATCCGCCCTTGGTGCACACGACAATCTCGTCGCGCGAAATTCCTTTGCGCGCCAACACTTTCAGCGCGGTGCCCACGTTGCGTTCGCTGCGCTGCAGCCGGTAATTGATCGCGGTATCGATCAGGTTGATGCCCGATTCCACCGCCGCCACAATTGCCGCCGTGTAGCTCGCGTCGGTGGATTCATTGGGCTGCCCGAGATAGGTGCCGATGCCCAACGACGAAATCGCCAGCCCTTGCGTTTCGCGAAAGTGGCCGTCCGCCGCCGCTCCGCGAAATTTTTCTGCATACCGCGTGGTGCCTTCGTGCGTCGCTTTTCGGCTCATGCGTTTTCCTCGCTCGTTTTTTCTGACGGTTGCTTGGCCTGCTCGACCTGCTCTTTTTTTGGCGCCAGCAGACGGGAACAAGCCCGCAAGATTCTGCGATACGGCCAATCCTTATCGCGAAAGAAAATTTCTCCGTCGCGTGGACTGCTGAAGTACCAGCGCGCCAGCAGGCTCAAGTGCTCGCTCAGTTCCATGGCGCTCTGCCGCACATTCGCGTTTGCGGGCGCGACTGCGTTCGTCACACGCTCCAGGTAATCGCGCACCGTCTCTTCGGCGGACGCGGGCTTGCCTGTATCTTCAAAGCGCAGATAGAACGATTCTGCCAACCTTCCACGATGCACGGCAAAAAACGCAACGGTATGTTCGTCTGTGGCACGCTGCAGCACCACCGCGTCCAAATCCTGAATCCTTCGCGACAACTCCGGCTTTCCTTTCAAGACGTCGTCCAGCTTCTCTAGCTTTTTGTGGATCGCCGAAGCCTTCTCGAAATCCAGTTGTTCGCTGGCGGCTTCGCGGTCGTGCTCCAGCGCGCCGTGCAGCGAGAGACTGTTGGTGTCCAGGAATTGCACCAGCCGGTTCACTTCCACGTCATACTCTTGTTTGGTGCAGCCCGCAAAACACGGCGCCAAACACATCTTCATCTCGGAATACAAGCATCCCGGATAAGTAGGGTTGCGCCGAATCTTGATCTGGCAGCGACGCACCTTGAAAAAATCCAGCATCTTTTCCGCAAACGCTTCGGCCAAGCGCCGCGAAGCAAACGGTCCGTAATAGGTGCCGGCCGTGGGCTCCCCTTGTTCGTTCACCACGATGCGGCGGGTTATAAAGCACCGCGGATACTCGTTTCGCAGATTCACTTTCAGCACCGGCGCCGGGCGCAGCCGTGCCAACTGCCGGTAGCGTTTCGGAAAGATGTGCTTGGCGTTTTGATAGTAGGCCAGCGCCTGCTCAAATTTGGAGCCGGTCTCGCGGTAGCGCACCATCGCTGCGAATTCCCGCAGGTTCAGCCGCTTACTTGCAGGATCAGGCGTGCCCAGCAGCCGCTGCAAGCGCCGCCGCAAATCCGCGGTGCGAATCAAATAGGGTTCCGCAGCTTCATTCTTGGAGGAAATCAGGCAGACCGCTGGTTTGGCAGGTAATAGAGAAAAGAATTCCGCGTCGCGTTCCGGGGCAAATTCCAGGCCAGAGTCCAGTTCCAGCACAACGTCAGGATACTACGGAGCCTGTTCGTACGCCGAAGCCCTAGGCTCTCTTCAGCGCGGTTACTCCGCGCGATTGCATCGAACGCAGTTCCAGCGCCATGGCGTGCCGCTGGAGCAGCCGACGCACGATCGACGTGGGCCACAAGCGTCGCCAGGCCATCAGGCAGGCACCTTTCCACGTCAATTCGTACCACGCTTTGTCGGCGCTCAAGCGCATATACCCGATGCGCGAGTGCCGTGGCCCAAAATTCTCCACGACTCGCACGTACCGGCGCATCTCCTGGCCATCGGGATCTCTTTGCGGCCACCAGCCAGTTGCGTATTTCGCCAAAAGTTGCCGGTGGACCACGTATAAGCCGGCGGCGCTATTAATCTGCGGAAATCGAAAAACGCGATGCGCGGGATCTGGCGGTGTCAAGGGCAACACGGCATTTGAGTTGGTCGCGAGGGTCATTCCGTTGGTGAAGCCCGTAGAAAACTCCAGATAAATGGCGGTGGTGTGAGCGGTAGCGAGAACGCAAAGACTGGCATAGTCATCGGTCGCGCGATTACAGAAACATGCTACGTAGCTGTGCGTCTCTCGCGTCAAGGCGCCACAGTCATAGCAGCCTACGGACACAAACCCCAGCTTGGCCAATTCGGCCGTGCGCGACTGAACGACATTGGCTACCTCATTGGGGAGTTCTTCCAGGGAAGCCATCGCGGGATTACAGGTTGCGGCAAATTGCAGTGCATAGCGAAGAGCGACTGGCGTCGCGGCATGCAGCGCGCCAAGGAAGGCAGCGGCGTCCACCCAAATGGATCCGAACATAAATCAATCGCGTGAGAGCGCACGCGATTCCTCCGTAAATTAAGCGAATGCCTCTTTAGTATTGGCGAAAATGGAGGAAAGGTTCAGGAGTTCTTAAAGGCGATGTTTCAGAAAGAGTAATACTAACTCTATGGACAATCTTCGATGGTTTTTCGCCAATTGGCTATTAGGATTTGCGACACCAAAGCGCCCGCCCGGCACTTGGGTGCTCCTGGCTACCTACCCCTTCAGCACCCACGCCGCAATCACCAGCCGCTGGATCTCGCTGGTTCCTTCGTAGATTTCGGTGATGCGGGCATCGCGGTACGCGCGTTCCACCGGATACTCTCGGCTGTAGCCATAGCCGCCATGAATCTGGATAGCCTTGTGCGCTACGCGCGTGGCCATTTCGCTGGCAAACAGCTTGGCCGTGGCGGCCTCTAAACTAAAGCGGCTACCGCTGTCCTGCTTCCATGCCGCCTTGCGTACCAGCAACCTCGCCGCATCGATTTCCGTCGCCATATCCGCCAGCATGAATTGAATGGCTTGGAACTGTGCGATGGGATGTCCAAAAGCCATCCGTTCTTGCGCCCACTTCAGAGCCGCCTCGAATGCCCCCTGCGCGATCCCGGTGGCCTGCGACGCAATCCCGATTCTTCCGCCATCCAGGGTAGAAAGCGCCACCTTATATCCTTCGCCTTCGTTCCCAATACGGTTTGCCGCGGGCACTTCACAGTCCGTAAAAATCAATTCGCTGCACGCGGTGGCGTTGATTCCCAGCTTTTTTTCTTCTTTGCCGACCTTGAATCCTGGCGTGCCTTTTTCCACGACAATGGCGGTAATGCCTTTTTCGCCCTTCGCCGGGTCCGTGTTGACGTAAGCGATGGCGGCGTCAGCTACGCCCCCGTTGGTGATCCAGGCCTTGGTTCCATTGATGACGTACGTGTCGCCTTTTTTAACCGCTTTGGTCTGCAGCGCCGCCGCATTCGATCCTGCTTGTGGTTCTGTCAATGCGTAACAACCGATCTTCTCGCCCCGTGTAAAGGGCAACAGAAATTTTTGCTTCTGGTCGTCAGTGCCAAAGCGGTGAATTGGGTCGCAAAACAGGGAGTTCTGCACGCTCAAAATCACGCCGGTTGACGCACAGCAGCGGGAAATCTCCTCAATCACGATGGTGTACGCAATATGATCAAAACCCGCGCCGCCCTCGGTCTCTGGGAACGCCACGCCGGTCAAGCCCAATTCCGCAGCTTTTTTGAACAGTTCGCGCGGAAAATGGCCGGTCTCATCCAACTCTTTTGCCAGTGGGCGCACTTCCGTTTCCGCAAATTCCCGCACGCTTTTCTGCAGTAGCTTCTGTTCTTCATTCAGTTCCAGATTCACAATCGCTCTCCTGCCATTCAGAAAACAACCGGCGCACGCCAATTTTAGTCCGTCTGGCCGTATCTGTCCTGTACCACTGGCAAAAAACTCCGCTGTTTTATGGCGAGACTTCAAAGGCTAAAGCCCAAGTCATTTTGCGCGACCTACGTGGGGGCTGAAGCCCGCACCTCCTGAAGAGCAGAGTTTTTCTGCAGCCTGATTTGGGGGCGAGTTGCGGCACGGCACTTCGTGCAATAGTCAGGCCTGCAGAGCGCTCTTTAATCGCTCGTAGGTTGTACTCAATGCTTCAGGATGCACGCGGGTCTCGCCGGTTACGGTCATGAAGTTGGAATCACCGAACCAACGAGGCAGCACGTGCAAATGCAAATGTCCCGTTACCCCAGCGCCTGCGGCGCGGCCGAGATTCATTCCCAGATTCATCCCGTCGGGTTGGTAGCATTCCCGGAACACCTGTTCCATTTTTTGGGCCAACGCCATGACCTCGTCTAAGGTTCCCGGTTCGCATAAATTCAACTCCGCCACGTGCGCATAGGGGACGATCATTACGTGTCCGGAAGTGTAGGGAAATCGATTCAGGATGATGAAGGCTTTCGTCCCTCGATAGACAATCAGCGTCTCGTTGTCGCGATGGCGTTGCAGTGCGTCGCAGAAAATACAATCTGGCTGTTTGCCCTGGCTGACCTGCTCCATGTACTGGAAACGCCACGGCGTCCAAAGATAATCCATTGTCCCCGCTCGATTCGTTGGAATGCAGCTTGACTCAGGATAACCCAACTGCGCAATGTCTTTAAGTGACCAGCGATCGGCGAACCGTGACCAGGGCACGGCGCCACTGGATTGAGCTGATTACCCAAAAAGAAAAACGCCCCGATCACTCGGGGCGCTGCAAGGAAAAAAACAATTATCTCCGCCTCACGCCGGTGGCGCTTCGCTCGCTGCTGCGCCTGTCGCCGGCTCAGAGCTATTTACAAAGTCCTTCAACTCCTTGCTGGGCTTGAAGAAGGGAATCTTCTTTGCGGGGACTTCGACCTTCTCGCCGGTCTTTGGATTGCGGCCCACGCGTCCGCGCCGTTGGCGAGTCCGGAAGCTTCCAAATCCGCGAATTTCGATCTTGTCGCCTTTTTGCAGGGCGTCAATGATGCTCTCGAAAATAGTTTCCACGATGGTTTCGGACTCTTTTCGAGGCAACTCCGTCACGCGCAGCACTTCCTCGATCAAGTCTGCCTTGGTTAATGTCGGTTGCTTTGTCATCGTCGCCTAGCCTCTTCCCTCGTAATCAGCCGCCCTATCAAGCAACTCGGGGCGAGGCGATTTAGACGGGGGTCGCCTCCCTGGCTGACACCCTTCCTATCATTAGAATGGCCCGCAAGTAAATGATTTTTGTTGCGTTTACCCTGGGCCGGATTCGCGTGGTTCTGCAACTACCGGGACGACAGCTTCTGTTTCAGCGCGTCGCCGATGGTGGCCGTCGCCGAGGACTTCGAGGTCTTATACTGTTCGATCTCGCGGCGCTCTTGTTGGCGGACAGCCGCGCGATAGCTCAAGCCGATCCTGCGGGTGTCGTGGCTGATCTTGATGATTTTGAAGTCGTACTCTTTTCCGGGTTCCAACGGTCCGGCGCTCTTCAGCGGCCCGGTGGTGGGACGGAAGTTCGAGGGCCCTTCATCGCGGCGCCTGCGGTCTTCGATCTCCGTGTTGTGGCAGAGTCCTTCGATGTTGTCGCCCAGTTCGACGAAGGCGCCAAAGGTAGCGATGCGGGAAACCTTGCCCTTCACGATATCGCCCACTCTGTGGGACTTGAACCAGTCGCCCCAAATGTCGTTGACCTGCTTGATACCCAACGACACGCGGCGATTTTCCGGATCGATGCGCAGAACCTTTGCGGTGATTGGCTCGCCCTTCTTGAACACCTCGTGAGGATTCTTCACCCGGCCGGTCCAACTCACGTCGCTAACGTGCACCAGCCCGTCGAAGCCATCCTCGATTTCGATGAAGGCGCCGAACTCCGCGATGTTGCGCACTCTGCCGGTCACGACGGTGCCCACGGGATACTTGTCGGCCACGAGCAGCCACGGGTCAGGCTGAGCCTGTTTGATTCCCAACGAAACGCGGCGATCGCTGGGCTTGATATCCAGAACCACGACATCTACCTCTTCGCCGGCCTTTACGACCTTTGATGGATGGGTCGGCTTCTTTGCCCAGCTCATTTCGGTGACGTGTACCAAACCCTCGATGCCCGGTTCCAGTTCGACGAAGGCGCCATAATCCACCACGCCTACAACCTTACCCTTGTATTTCCCGCCCGCCGGATAGCGTTCCGCGGCATCAATCCAAGGATCCTTGGTCAGTTGCTTGAGTCCGAGGGAAACGCGCTGCTTGTCCTTATCGAACTTCAACACCACGACATCCAGTTCCTGGTCGGGCTTCACGACGTCACTCGGATGGCGGACGCGACCCCAGCTCAGGTCGGTCAGGTGCAGCAATCCATCCAGTCCGCCGATGTCCACGAACGCGCCATAGTCCGTGACGTTTTTCACCGTGCCATGGACCACTTGGCCGTCCTGCATGTGTTCGAGTAATTCGGCGCGCTTGGCGTGCAGCGCTTCCTCAAGCAGCGCCCGGCGGCTGACCACCACGTTGCCCCGACGGCGGTTCAGCTTGGTGACGCGCACTTCTACGTCCGTACCGATGAGTCCATCCAGGTTGGCCGTTGGCCGCAAGTCAAATTGCGAACCAGGCAAGAATGCGCGGACGCCGATGTCTACGACCAAGCCACCCTTGATGCGGTCCACCACCTTCGCGGTGATCGTTTCCTTGGACTTGTACTGCGCGTCAATGCGTTCCCAGGTACGGCGGCGTACGACCTTGAGATAAGAGACGATCACAAAGCTATCTTTGTGTTCGCCGGTGCGCTGTACTTCAATGGTCGAATTGGGGTCAGGCCGCGGAATGTCGGACTCCTGGAATTCCGCCGCGGGAATCAACCCTTCGGTTTTTCCGCCCAGATCTACGACGACGCCGTTCTCCGTGTAGGCGACCACCTTCACTTCAATAATTTCGTTCTGCGCGGCAGCCTCTTGGGGCTCGCTGTACTGCTCGATGAGCTTGCTCATCTCCTCCGCGCCAGCCGCTTCTTCCGCCGCTGCTGCTGCTTCCGCATCGGCGGCCGCCGTTTGTGCCTGCGCTTCGGCAGCATGGTGCGCTTCTTCCGCCTTCACAGGTGCCACCGCCGGTGTCGAGGCGGTCGGCTCGTTGGACACACCAGGATCATGAGCGCTCGCGGTTTCGGCGGCTTTCACTTCTTCGGGCTGGTTCGGATTCTCGGCTTCCTGTGCGGGTGCGGCTGCGGTCGAAACGGGGTTCTCGTTATCAAATGAAGTCATGATGATGTCGCCTCCGGGATTTGCATCCCTGTTTTTGGTCAGGTCAATCCTTGCGGAATCCCAACTGGGTTAAAGCAAGGAGGGTTACAACGCGGCAGCACTTATTCGCGGACTGCTTCGCAGTAACTCGGTCTCTTTCAATTGGATGCCGTTTAGATGCGGGCTAACGCTTCTTCCGGTACACCCATTCCACCCATGCAAGCATACCCGCCGCCTCGCGCTTGTGTCAATGAATCGGGGATTAGTGCTTCTGGCCGGTCTTTGGAGCTCAGAGAGTGCTAGCTAACTTGACGGATTAGGTGAGCTCCCTAAATAGAGTGATTTCGACCAGGCTCCCGGATGGCACATTGGGAATTTTTTGCGAACACGCAATCTCAAGAATGTGGTCGCCATGACCACCCTCGCCAGTCGCAAGGACAAACGGCCTGACTCGATACGCAGGTATCCCGTTGATTTGGCACTTTTCAAAAAGTAAATCTTGTGTTGGCTCACAAATGTTCGCCCCGGAAATTCGGAAGTCCTCTCTAATTTTTACTGTCCTTCCTACATCGACGTTCAATGTGCCCTCAAATAACTTCTCACCCGTCGCCTCGCTAAAAACGTCCGGATACCTTTTCATTCTTTGCGTGAAATGCCCGCAACCACTAATGACGGTGCCTTTTAGGATGCTCGTTACTTTAGGCCCTTGCACGTCCCGCCTGCCGCGCTTCCCGACGGAAATCCGGCGCATACACTTCCACGGTTTTACACATCTCGTAGAGCCGCGAACGCATTCGCGCGCCGATCCGATCTGCAAGCGCATCTTCCTTTACTTTGATCCGTTCGCCGCTTGGTGAAGTAGCGCCTACATCGGGAGTGCTCTCGGGGTAATTCGTCGTCAGGACGGTCATCCGTTTTTCGTTATACCGCGTGTTCAAAACTAATCCGATGATGTCTAGTACCCAAGCGGATGGTTTGCTTGCGCCAACGTCGTCAAGCAATAACACCTCCACTGTCCGGATCGGCTCCAGCACGCCCATCTCCGTCGACTCGCTCGCCGGGTTGTAGCTCGCCTGGATTTCCTTCAGCAGTTCGCGGTAATCGCAGAACAATCCCGCGTGTCCGCGTCGAATTAAATCCTTCAACGCAGCCACCGCCAGATGCGTCTTGCCCACGCCAGATGGTCCCATCAGCAACAGTCCCTTTTCCGTGGCCGGATAATCCCGCACAAATCCCTGCGCCAGCAATTTCGCCTGCTTCAGTGACTGCTCGTGCTGTACTGTCCAGGTTCTTCCGTCCGCCAAGTCCGTGGCATAGCTCTCAAAATCGCAATGCTCGTACCGCTTGGGGATGCGCGCGCGATCCATGACCTTTTCTGCGCGTTCTTCCATGCCGCATTCGCACGCTGCCGCAACGTTTCCCGCGATTCCATCCTTTCGCGGCATCAACTTCCAACCTGTCCCTCTGCACAACGGACAATCTTCCCGTGCCATAGCATCCTTTGGAGTGCGGTAGAGTGCTCCTGCCTTTGCGGTTTGAATCCGGCCGCAATGTGTACTACGCAGCCGGCTCTGGATCCATCTTACGTCTGGACAAAGACCGCCACAATGAGAGCGCTTGCGGAAATCTGTGCACAAAAAAAAGCAGAGCTCAGCTCTGGCAGTTCGTGGGCAAATTGTGCTGGAAAACGAACGGCTCGCCGCAGGCCTCCGCTCAGGGTAAAAAGGCGGCCGCTACAAAGACACAGCTAAAAACTTCAGACTTCGAACTTCTGCCGCACCGGAATTGCTCGCACGATCGCGGTCTTCGGTGTCTTGCTTTCTGTGCGCGCCGCCATGCGGGAAAACTCTTGCTGCGCGACGCGCGCGAACTCCCCCATGACGTGCTCCATCTCCATCATCTTCTCGCGCATATTTAAGATGATTTCGATGCCGGCGAGGTTCACGCCCATATCGCGCGCCAAGGTCAGGATCACTTCCAGCCGTTCCAGGTCCGAATCCGTATACAGCCGCGTATTTCCTTGGGACCGCGACGGCTTCAACAGTCCTACGCGCTCGTACAAGCGCAGAGTCTGCGGATGCAATTTATAGATTTCCGCCACGGCGCTGATCATGTATCCGGCTTTTGCACGTTTTCTGGTTTTGGGCGGCATGGTTGCTACACCCCCGCCTTAGCGAATAAATCTTTCCGGGGATCGGCAGGCGCAACCTCTTCCAGTTCCTTCATCAAGTTTCTTACGCGCTCATCCGTCGGCTCGGGAACGATCACCTGGATCTCGACATACTGATCCCCACGCGCACCGCTCTTTCCATGGGGCACACCCTTCTCTTTCAGGCGCAGGGTGCGCCCGCTGTTCGTTCCGGGGGGAATGCGCACGAGCGAGCGCCCGTCAATCGTGGGTACTTCGATTTTCGCGCCAATTGAGGCTTCGGGCACGGTCACCGGCACCTTGGTATAGATATCATTGCCGCGCCGTTCGAAGTAGTCATGCGGTTGCACGACAACGTGCAGATACAAGTCGCCCGCGGGCGCACCCATCGTGCCCACGTTGCCTTTGCCGGGCACGCGCACGCGTCCGCCATTGGCCACGCCCGGGGGAATGCGCACATCGATGGTTTCCGTTTTTCGAACGCGGCCTTCACCACCGCACGTGCGGCAAGGTGTGTAAAGCTTCCCGGTGCCTCCACAACGATTGCAGGGCACGTTGAAGCGCATTTTTCCGGCGGTCTGCTGAATTTGTCCTGTGCCGTTACACGTCGGGCAGGTCTGCGGCGCTCCGATCGCTCCGGTGCCGTGGCAGGTTTCGCAGGTGTCCAGTCGGGTGATCTGCAGCTTCTTTACGGCACCGCGCACCGCGTCCCAAAATCCAATTTCGATCTGATATTCCAGATCGCCGCCGGGCTCGTGCTCCGGCTCGGCGGTAACCCCTCCGCGATGCCCACCGCCAAAAAACTGGCCAAACAAATCCCGAAACGACGAGCCAGTGCCTTGCTGGCCGCCGCCAAAATCAAATCCGCCAAAATCGAAATTAACGTTGCCGCCGCCGGCCCCTGCGTCCGCTCCCGGCCCATAATCGCCAGTCGGTACGTTGTCGCTATAGAAGCCGTACTGGTCGTACATCTGACGTTTTTTCGTATCGGAAAGAACGTCGTAGGCTTCCTGCAATTGCTTGAATTTTTCTTCCGCGGCTTTGTCGCCGGGATTCAAATCGGGGTGATATTTGCGCGCCAGTTTGCGAAACGCGGTGCGAATATCCTTAGCGCTCGCCTTTCGCGAGACTCCCAACAATTCGTAATAATCTTGTTTTGTGCTCGTCGCCATTACGCTTGTCCATCCATCACCGGAAAACACCCTGCGATGGGTACATCTTCGGCTTTAGGCTCAGCCACGCTTGTGTAGTGGCCAGTTTTTAGACTAGCCGAAGTTAGACAGTGCGCCGATCTAAAGTTCGGCCACTACACAAGCGCTGCGCGCTTGCTTAGTGCATTGCGAATGCCCAACCGCCTCTAACGTTTCGCGCAGAAAGGGAAGAGCAACGCAGCTCCTCCCTTTCCACTGAGAACTTCCAACTGCGAACTGAAAACGCTCTTCAATTCGGCTTCTTGTTATCGTCTACGTCCACGTACTCGGCGTCGATCACGTCGCCAGGCTTGTGCCCGCCGCCGCTCTGTGCGCCACCGGTGGAACCGCCGCCCGGAGCGCCCGCACCCGCTGCGCCCGCCTGTTGCCCGGCGGCTTGCGAGGACTTGTACAAGTCTTCGGCCATTTTGTGCAGCGACTTCTCGACATTTTCTGCCGCACTGCGCAGCCGTGGCACGCCGCCTTCGTTGATGGCCTTCTTCGCGTCTTCCAACGCGGTTTCGGCCTGCTTGACGTCGTTCTCGTTCAGCTTGTCGCGGTTCTCGCGGATGGTCTTCTCGGCCTGATAGATGATGCCATCCAGGCGGTTGCGAGCTTCCACTTCTTCCATGCGCTTGCGATCGTCCTCGGCGTGCGATTCCGCCTCAGTGCGCATCTTCTCCGCTTCTTCCTTCGTCAAGCCGGTCGAAGCGGTGATGGTGATCTTCTGCTCCTTGTTGGTGGCCTTGTCTTTCGCGCTCACGTTCAAAATACCGTTGGCGTCGATGTCGAAGGTCACTTCAATTTGCGGTACGCCTCGCGGAGCGGGTGGAATCCCGTCGAGCTTAAAGGTACCCAGCGAGCGGTTGTCCTTGGCGAATTTGCGTTCGCCTTGCATCACGTGGATTTCCACGCCCGGCTGGTTGTCCGAAGCCGTCGAGTACGTTTCCACCTTGCGCGTCGGAATGGTGGTATTCCGCGGGATCTGCACGGTCATCACTCCGCCGAGCGTTTCCACGCCCAAAGAGAGTGGGGTGACGTCGAGCAGCAGGATGTCCTTCACTTCACCGCCCAGCACTGCGCCCTGAATGGCCGCACCCACCGCGACTACTTCGTCGGGGTTTACGCCTTTATGGAGCTCTTTCCCGCCGAAGAAGTTGCTGACCAGCGATTGCACCTTGGGAATACGCGTCGACCCGCCGACCAGCACGACTTCCTGGATGTCGCTCGGGGACATCTTGGCGTCTTCCAGCGCCTGCTTGACCGGCTTCATGGAGCGGTCCAGCAAGTCGCTCATCAACTGCTCGAGGCGCATGCGGGTCAGCTTCTGTTGGAGGTGAATCGGCCCGCTGGCTCCCGCGGTGATGAAGGGGAGGTTAATCTCCGTTTCCATCATCTGCGACAGCTCGATCTTGGCTTTTTCCGCGGCTTCCTTCAGGCGCTGCAGGGCCATCTTGTCTTTGCCCAGGTCGATGCCGTGTTCTTTCTTGAACTCCTCAATCAACCAATCGACGATCCTCTGGTCGACGTCGTCGCCGCCCAGGTGGGTATCACCGTTGGTCGACTTCACTTCGACCACGCCGCTGCCCACTTCCAGCACCGAAATGTCGAAGGTGCCGCCGCCCAAGTCGTACACGGCGATGGTCTCATCGCTCTTCTTTTCGAGGCCATACGCGAGCGCGGCCGCGGTGGGCTCGTTGATGATGCGCTGCACTTCGAGTCCGGCGATTTCGCCGGCCTGCTTGGTGGCTTGGCGTTGCGCGTCATTGAAGTATGCCGGAACGGTGATGACGGCCTTGGTCACTTTTTCGCCAAGGAAGTCTTCCGCGGCGTTCTTCAGTTTCGTTAGGATCATCGCGGAAATTTCCGGTGGACTGTAGACTTTGCCGGAAATCTCCACACGGGCATCGTCGTGGTTGCCCTTCACTACTTTGTAGGGCACGCGCTTCATTTCCTCGCTGACTTCGTCATAGCGGCGGCCCATAAACCGCTTGATCGAGTAGACCGTATTCTCGGGGTTGGTCACTGCCTGGCGCTTGGCGACCTGACCCACCAGCCGCTCCCCGGTTTTGGTGATGGCCACCACCGAAGGCGTCGTGCGAGAGCCCTCCTGGTTGGGAATCACCACCGGCTCGCCGCCCTGCATGACCGCCACCACCGAGTTGGTCGTTCCGAGGTCTATTCCGATAATCTTGCTCATAGCTAACCGTCCTTAATTTTAATTCTGTCCAAAACCCGCTCTAGACCGTCCAATCACTCGGGCGAGCGCAACGGCCTAAAATGCTTCACAGCGGTGGCCTGGTGGGGCCAAGCCGCAAATCAAAACGAGGCGAGTATACAAGTTGAGCGTGATGTTGTCAAGTTCTTTGATAATGTAAATAAGTCATTTATTTTCGGCGACTTGACCCTAGGAGTTCCGCCCCTCTGTTAGACAACCTTCTGACTCCCGCCCTCACCTAACACTTTGTCTGGTGAACCTACGGCTGCTGGGAGTCTATTGCGTGAACGCAACGAGTTGCCTTGCTCACCCGGTGCGTCTTTCAACCTGTGGTAATCTTCCAAGGATTTTCTTTCCCGTGAATTTCATTTTCGGAGGTCTTTTGTGATTCGCCGCTACCTGCTTGCCTCGGTCGCCAGCTTGGCCCTTGCCGGTCTAGGCAGTCTCACCGTGATGGGTGCGCCTGCAGCTCAGAAGGCGGCGAAATCGTCACCCAGCGCCAGCGCTTCCAAGAAACCCGCGGCTCCCGCTCAGTCGCTTATCACGGTGGACGGCGTGAAGGACATTGACCCCGATAAGGCTGTCGGGAGCAAGAACGCTCCGGTGGTTATGGAAGTGTTCACGGATTTTCAGTGCCCAGCGTGCAAACAGCTCTACACCACCACGCTGCAGCGCGTCACCGACAATTATGCGGATAGCGGCAAGATCTATATCGTGCATCGCGACTTCCCGTTGCCTATGCACGCCTACTCTCGTGTGGCGGCCAGCTATGCTCGCGCGGCCTGCCATATTGGCAAGTGTGAAGCCGTCGAGTCCGCCCTGTTCCAGAACCAGGAAAAGTGGGAAGTGAGTGGCGACGTGAAGGGCACGGTAGCGGGTGTTCTTACGCCTGCGGAAATGAAGAAGGTTCAGGCGCTGGTGGACAGTGGGTCGCTGGAACCTCTG
Source organism: Verrucomicrobiia bacterium (assembly GCA_035506955.1). GTDB lineage: Bacteria > Acidobacteriota > Terriglobia > Acidiferrales > UBA7541 > Acidiferrum. The sequence goes on along the minus strand of DATJOO010000111.1, from coordinate 101,199 downwards.
ATCGATCATGATAAGCAGATCGGCCAAGCCATTCCCATTACGCAGACGCCCACGAGCGTGCTGCACACCAAAGATGGGCAAACTTATCCGGTCGTGGGTTTTGTGAGTTACGATGTTCTGAAGACGTTACTCGACCAGCTTGTGAAATAGGGCCTCGCTCACCGAGGAAAGCATGATGCAATCTGCCCCATTCAATTACCGCCGCCTGATCATCTGGCTCGGGCGTTTGCTTCTCGGCGGCATCTTCCTCTATGCAGGGTTCTCGAAAATCGCGCTGCCCAACAAATTTTATTGGCCGCTGCCGATGCTGAAGTTTTCCATTGCCGCCAACCTATCGAACTTCGGCTACCAGGTTGCCTCGTACAAGATGCTTGCGCCTGCGGGAGTGAATTTTGTGTCTCACGTGTTGCCCTTTGCGGAAGTTCTACTCGGTTTACTACTTCTGATCGGCTGGCGCTTGCGCATTTGGGCTACAGTGGTGAGCATGTTTATGCTGATGTTCCTGACGGTAGTTACCCGCGCTTATCTTCTGCACATGGACATTAACTGCGGCTGCTTCGCGACCCCTGAACCGGTCAGCCTCAAGAAGATTCTCGAAGACAGTTCCATGGCGCTGCTTGCCATTCTCATGACCGTGTTTGCCTATCAGGAAGCTGGCAAACCGCACCCGTGGTCGGGCCCGCAAGTGCCGCCGCCGGCGACCACATAACGTTATCCTTCTTACTTACGCGTGCATCTAGGCTCTGAGTCAACCGATGAAATCGCTCCCCGAATACCTGGAACTCGCCACTGTCGCTCACGGCCATCTTTGCGCCGGCCAAGTCCTTGGTGTTCGCTTAGCCATGCTCGGCCTGAAAGAACTTGGCATCGAGGATCCCATCGCGGAGCGCAAGCGCATCGTCACTTTCGTTGAAATCGATCGCTGCGTCACCGATGCCGTCGCCCTGGTAGCCAATTGCCGGCTCGGGAAGCGGGCGCTGAAGTTCCGCGACTGGGGCAAGGTCGCCGCCACCTTTTGCGACCTGCAGACTGGCCGCGCGGTTCGCATCGCCGCTAAGGAATCGTCGAAACAAGCCGCGCGCGAACTTTTCCCCGAGCTTCGCAAAGAAGAAGGCCAGCAAAAAGCCTACGCGCAGCTACCCGACGACGTACTGTTCTCCAGGGAATGGGTTAAGGTGGACATTCACGCCGAGGATCTGCCCGGTTTCAAGGGGCCGCGCATTGTTTGCGCCGAGTGCGGCGAAGGCATCAACTTCAACCGCCAAGTCGTCCAGAATGGCCGCACGGTCTGCCGCTCCTGCGCCGGCGAGAAATACTATTCGTCGATTTAGTTCGGAGTGAACAACAGATTCCTCGCTACGCCTGCTTGCCGCAGGCAGGCTCGGAATGACAATACTGCCGCGAGACAAAAAATATCTGCCGTGGCACAAAGGGCGTAGACGGATGGAAACTGACCCTGCACTCCGCGCAACTTCCTCTCGCAATCTGCGCTAAACTTTTCCTTTCATGCTCAGTTTGCCCCCAATCACATTACGACTGCGCGGTTGGAAACTGATTGACCGCGTCGCGCTGGCGTTTCTGCTCCTTTGTGCCATTGCCCTGGGGGCTGCCGCTGGTCTGTTGTTCGTATACGAGAGCGACCTGCCTGAAATCCGCGCGCTGGAAACCTATCGTCCGAATGTCGTGACCGAAATCTATGCGGACGACGGCCAGCTGGTCGGCAGCTTTGCGTTGCAGCGACGCATCCTGATGACCTGGGAGCAAACGCCGAAGGTTCTGTATAACGCGGTTACCGCCATCGAAGACCAGCATTTCGAAGATCACTGGGGCGTCGATTTTCCACGCATCGCCGGTGCCGCCTACCGCAACATCCTGAAGCACCGCAAAGCCGAAGGCGCCAGCACGATCACGATGCAGCTGGCAGGCAATCTCTTCCTGGACCGCAGCGACCGCAGCTTCCGGCGCAAAATCCAGGAAATGCTGCTGTCTCTGCAAATCGAACGGCGCTACACCAAGCCGCAAATCTTCACGATGTATGCCAACCAGGTGTATCTGGCTCATGGCAACTACGGATTCGCCTCCGCGGCACAATTCTATTTCGGCAAGCCGGTCACGGATCTGAATCTGCAACAAGCGGCGCTTCTTGCAGGTATGATTCGCGGTCCCATCTATTCGCCGCTCGGGGATCCCGCGCGGGCCCTGGCGCGCCGCAATGTGGTTCTTTACCGGATGATGGAAGAGGGGAAGATTACGCCGGAAGAAGAAGCGAATGCCCGCAAGACGCCGTTAGGCTTGCACCTGCAGTACCCGCGCAACGATTTGGCTCCCTACTTCTTCGAAGATATTCGCAAATATCTGGAGGCCACTTACGGCACCGAAGCCGTCCACGAGCGCGGCTTGCGGGTGTACACCACCCTGAACATCCAGATGCAGAAAGCCGCCAACCAGGCGATTCGCGATGGACTGCACACCTACGATCGGCGCCACGGTTGGCGCGGCAAGCTCCCCAACATCCTGAAAGACAACCTCGGTCAACTGGAAACCTACGAAGACGAAGACTGGCGTCATCCCATCGATAAAGGCAGCTACGTCACTGGGCTAGTTCTGGCGGTGGACGATAAAAGCGCCACAGTCAAAATCGGCACTTATCGCGCCATCCTTTCGCCTTCCGACATGGCGTGGACCGGCTCTAAAAAGCCGAGCGATATTCTAAACGTTGGCGACCTCATTCAGGTTTCCATCCAGGAACTGCGCGAGACCACCGCGCGCATTCAACTGGAACAGCAGCCTGCTCCGCAAGCCGCCATGATCGCCATTGAAAATGCCACGGGCGAAATCAAAGCCATGGTCGGCGGCTATAGTTTTGAAGATTCCAAATTTAATCGCGCGACGCAGGCGGTGCGTCAGGTTGGCAGCTCCTTCAAGCCGTACGTTTATTCCACCGCCGTCGAGCGCGGGTCGACGCCTTTTGACACCATCGTGGATGCGCCTTTCACGGTGATCAGCGGCGGTCAATCGTACTCTCCACACAACTACGACGAAAAGTTCGAAGGCACGATCACGCTACGGCGCGCCCTCGCGGGTTCGCGCAACGTTCCTGCGGTAAAGCTGGCCGAGAAAGTCGGCATCAATTCGGTTGTGGACATGGCCCGGCGCTTCGGTATCACTACGCCGCTTCCACCTTATCTGCCCCTGGCGCTCGGTGCGGCGGACATGAGGCTCGTCGAACACGTTTCGGCCTTTACGGTGTTTCCCAACGAAGGCATTCGGATTGATCCGCACATGATTCGCCGGGTGACGAGCTACGACGGCGCGCTGCTCGAGGAAGCGCACCCGGAAGTACACGACGTCCTGGCACCCGACGTAGCGCACACGATGACCGCGATGCTGGAAGAAGTGGTGCAGTTCGGGACGGCGATGAAAGCGAAGTCGCTGGGGCGACCCGCCGGCGGCAAAACGGGCACCACGCAGGATTTCACGGACGCCTGGTTCCTTGGGTTCACTCCGCAAATTACCGCGGGTGTCTGGGTTGGTTATGACGACAAGCAGATTTCCTTGGGCAAGCGCGAAACCGGAGCGCAAGCCGCTTTGCCGATTTGGATGGAGTTCATGCAGCAGGGCATGGCCGGAATGCCCGTCGCGAATTTCGCCAACGTGGAATCTCTGGAAGAGCAAGCCGAAGAACACCATGTTCACACGGACGTACCCGATACCGCTCCGGAAGAAGAAGCCCCGAGCTTACCGCGCGGAAAGCCGCAAGCGCCTCCGCCGGCGACGACCACGACCACCGGCACAAGTCCGCCAATTTCCGCAACCCCGTAGTCCGCGATGTCTATGTACGCCGAAAAGGATCCCATCCACCTGGCCATAACGCTGTGTTCCTTGTCCCTTCACGAAGCAAAATCTGCCGGCCGCGTGTAATCTCGCCAATCCGCGTCAATCGCAGACCTTGATACTTGCCAGGCAGCCTGCCTTCATTCTTCGGGTGAACAGTAAACAGCAATTCGTAATCGTCGCCTCCATGCAGTGCCAATTTCCTGGCGTCTTTGTCGCTTTCCGCGAATCGGCTCACAGGAAGGGAATTGCCATCGATTGTTGCAGCAACGCCGCTCGCTTGGCACAATCGCGGCAAGTCCGTAGAAAGCCCGTCCGACAAATCCATCATTGCCGAAGCGAAACGTTTGGTCGCCAGCCATTGTCCCAGTTCCAAGCGTGGCCGCGGATACAAATGTTTCCTCAGCGCTGAATCTGTGGTCCGCACCATGCCGCGACGCTGCTTCAGCATCCGCAATCCCCAGTCCGCGTCACCTAGCGTTCCACTCACGTAAATGCCATCGCCAACGCGCGCGCCCGATCGAAGTACCGCCCTACCTTGGACAATTTCCCCGATCACCGTAAGGTTGATCAGGACTTCATCACGTCGCGTCGTGTCTCCGCCCGCCAGTTCACAATTTAATTCCCGGGAGGCCCGTCGCAGTCCGCGCAAAAACGCATCCAGCCATTTCCCCGCCAGGCTTTCTGGAAGCGCCAGGCTCATCAAGAAACAACGGGTCTCACCGCCCATCGCTGCGATATCGCTTACTGCCCGCGCCAGGCACTTCCATCCCACGGCATCCGCCGGGTGCTTATCGCGCAAAAAATGTGTGCCCTCCAAAAACCAATCGCAGGTCAGAATCGTGTGGTGGCCGGCCCGTGGCCGCCACAGTGCGGCGTCGTCCCCCATGCCAGCGGTCCATGACGAGCCCCCTGGTCTACTTCCAGGCGATAATCGGCGAATCTTCTTTACGATCTCATTTTCTTTTCCACTCATCCGTATGCGCTCCGCCCTGGTTGTTCGGCGTTCGTGCAACAACCGCAACGCCGCGCGGCTGTTCTATCCTCGGCTGCAATCAAACACTCGTTTGGCGACCTGTACTTTCGGCCAGCGTACAGTTTTCCACCGACTGACCGTCCATCCATGAAATACAGGGTTGACGACAAACGCTACAGATTCTAGTATTCTCTTAATTACGAACCAAGGCTCACGGTTCAGACCCTTGCGGTCATTCATCAGTGCGGAGACAGGGACGTTTCTTTCGCACCCTAGCTTGTTCGAGAAATTATTTAAGGCCTGAGGGGCCCATTCGTGATCAGCAGCAAGAATTATACGTTCTATATCGCCTCGACGCCCGGACAACTCCGGAAGCTTATTATTCCTGCCTACGTGCTTCATGGCTTGGCCGCTTTGGCCATTATCGGTAGCATTACAGTGATCGCCGCCGTCGGTTCCTACAGCCGGATGCTGTGGAAAGTAGGCAATTACAACGCGCTTCGGCACGATCAGGAAACGCTGAAAAAGCAGTACCGCGATCTGCAGACCACCGTAAAAGACACCAATCAGCGCCTCGATTCTCTGCAATCGCTCGCTACGGAAGTGGCCATGACGTATGGTGTGCTCCGCTATCATCCGGCCGCTTTTGATCAGGCGGACAACCCGGCCACTCCTGAGGACGCCTTTGATCGTTCGCTTGAGCAGTATTCGTTTCTGAAGCGCAACGCGAGCGCCATCGCCATTTCTGCCTCTGGTCTGCGCCTGCTTCCCGCGATGTCTTTCGCCGATTCCAACTACACGCCGTCCATCTGGCCGGTAATGGGCCACATCACCGATAGTTTCGGCGAGCGGTTAGATCCATTTTCGGGTGAGGGTGCATTCCACACGGGAGTGGACGTGAGTGCTGACTATGGCGCGCCGGTTCACGTAACCGCGGACGGTCTGGTCACCGTTTCGGAAACCCACGCAGGCTACGGCCGCCTGGTGGTTGTCGATCACGGTTTCGGCATCACCACTTTCTACGCGCACCTGTCCTCGTTCGCGGTGACGCCAGGCACGCACGTCCGCCGTGGCGAGGTCATCGGCTACGCCGGAATCAGCGGCCGTTCGACAGGTCCGCATGTGCACTACGAAGTGCGCGTCAACAACGCTCCGGTCAACCCGTGGCGTTATATGAAGACCCTACCTGCCGGCGACTAGTTCAAGCCAAACAGAAGAAGGAGAAAGCTTCCTCGCGGAAGGCGCGATGGGGGAGAGTCACTGTTTTCATTTTGCGTTGACAGCCGGATTTGTACCCGGACCCGTTCCCGAATTCGCTGTTTGCGCGGCCTCGAGCAACTTCGGCGTCACATCAAAGGCCACGCGAACAGACTTGCTAGTGCCGCGACTCAACGGCTGAATGTCCGCAGACTGCAACAGCTGCGAATAGCCTTCCCGCAATCCCGGCGCCAGCTGCTTTTGCGTTTTCGGGTCGTTTAACCCTATCTGTGCCAGCACCGCTAGCCCGCCCAACATTTCCTTCAATTGCCGCTGCGTGTTTTCGTTCAGGCATTCTCCCTCAATGGTCAGGTGCAGCAAATTGCCGTCCGGCTTCGCGCCGATGGAAATCCACTGCAATTGCGCCAGCAACGCTGCCAATTGGGGCGACTGCAATCCTCCCGGTGCTGCCGACAGTGCGGAAGCCGCTCCGGAATCCTGACGCAACACCGCAAACAACGGCGTTCCCGCCAGCCGCAAAAAGCGTTCGCGCCATTCTGCCGATAAATTGCTTCGCGGTTGTTGAAAGAAAAACGACAAGTCGTTGGCCCACGCAACGCGATTTTCGTTCAGGAATGTGAAATACGCCTTGCGGTTTGATCCACTCATAGGAACCGCGAATAACGTCTTGCCGTCGGCGGTTTTCAGCGATGGGTACTTGGACGCGTACGCCTCGATTTTTTTCCGGTCGAATCTTCCTTCGGCCACCGCGAATACCAGCGAGGCCTGGGCTTGTCGCTCCGTCGCCAATGCCAATCGATCCAAATCGGTTTCGTAATTGAATCCGGTCGCCTGCAAAAACTGTGCATAGTCGCTGTCTGGCGTTGGTTGCGGGGCCCGCCGGAACAGTTCCGCGAACAAAGGACTGGCACGTAACTGCGCAAAATCCCCATATGCCACGGCGCTCGCTTCTTCTGGCATCAGCGCCAGCATCGCGTCGCGATCGCTTAATGCGCCGCCCGTTCTCCGATACCACCATCCCAACAAAACAGCCAGCCCGATGAAAACAAGCCCGCTGGCCATTAGCAGGATTCGTTTGTTAGGCATGTGATTGACCTGATCTCCATTGGTGTTGCCGTCCAGGAATTCCTGTCTATTTTGGTGCTAGTTTTCAACGGTTTGCAAAATAAGGTATTTACGGCCGGTGGAAAGCTGTGGATTCTCCTAGAGGTTCCGTCCGGTCCATTGATGATAAGCCATTCTTTTTCAATGAAATGCACGGATGTGACTGATAAACCTACAAGACCTTCTTTTCCACAATCTTGGTTCTGCAATTGCTCCGCTTTTCGTCCGGCCCGCCTTGCAATCCTCGTGCCTAATCTGCTATTCTTGTGCGGTTTGAGCAACGCTGGCGTAGCTCAGCTGGTAGAGCATCTGATTTGTAATCAGAGGGTCGGGGGTTCAATTCCCTCCGCCAGCTCCACCATATTTTGGGCAGGGGAGTGAGGCGGAGCGATTCCCGGCATGATAACATAAATGGGCTGGTGTCTTTGGACACGAGTCCGTTTTCTGTTTTCACTTTGCACCGCTCCAATGACAGCGCATTTGGCTAGAACTGACACGCACTTTGTGTCGACATTCCGCGGACGGGTGGGTGAGTGGCTAAAACCAGCAGACTGTAAATCTGCCGCTCCTTGCGGGCTACGAAGGTTCGAATCCTTCCCCGTCCACCAGGATTCGATTTCGGTAGCGGCAGCAGCGATGCAAATCGCTGGCAAGCGCTCCGTAGGTTGAGAGGGTAGTAACAACACCGCAGGATAATCGCGATTGCGATGTTCGAAAGCGGATAGCTAACGCGGCCGCTCAGCCGTTCAGGAATGGCGTGCGTCGCGATGAGCAGAGTTTTCTTGGAGGAGATCGGGTTCGGCCTGGGTAGCTCAGTTGGTAGAGCGCGTCCTTGGTAAGGACGAGGTCACCGGTTCAATCCCGGTCCCAGGCTCCAGGTTTCCAGAGTTTCGCAAGAAGCTCTGGCTGGCAGGGAAGAGGGTTGAGGGATTTTCCGGAGCGGGGGTAACTCAACGGTAGAGTCTCACTCTTCCAAGGTGATGGTTGCGGGTTCAAATCCCGTCCCCCGCTCCAAGGTTCCGCGCAAGCCGCATTTCGTAACGCGGTCTGCGCAAAGGATGAGGGAATATGGCGAAAGAGAAATTTGAGCGCAGTAAGCCGCACGTGAACATTGGGACCATTGGTCACATCGATCACGGCAAAACTACGTTGACCGCGGCGATCACCAAGGTGTTGTCCAAGCACAATCCCAAGGTGACCTTCCGCGCGTTCGATTCTATTGATAATGCTCCCGAAGAGCGTGAGCGTGGGATCACCATCGCGGTTTCCCACGTGGAGTATGAGACCGCCAATCGCCACTACGCGCACATGGATTGCCCGGGCCACGCCGACTACATCAAGAACATGATCACCGGCGCGGCGCAGATGGATGGCGCGATTCTTGTCGTAGCGGCCACGGACGGCCCGATGCCGCAGACCCGCGAGCACATCCTACTCGCCCGTCAGGTGGGCGTGCCGTACATCGTGGTGTTCCTGAACAAGTGCGACATGGTGGAGGATCCTGAACTGCTGGAACTGGTGGAACTGGAAGTTCGCGAACTGCTCAAGAGCTATCAATTCCCCGGCGACACTGTTCCTGTGATTCGGGGTTCGGCTCTGCAGGCGCTAAACGGCGACGAAAAGTGGGAAAAGAAGATTCTGGAACTCATGGCTGCCGTCGACGAGAAAGTTCCTCTTCCGGTGCGCGACGTGGACCGTCCGTTCGCCATGCCGATTGAAGACATTTTCTCGATCTCCGGACGCGGCACCGTGGTGACCGGCCGAGTCGAGCGCGGCAAAGTGAAGGTCGGCGAAGAAATTGAAATCGTGGGCTTCCGTCCAACGCAAAAGAAAGTAGTAACCGGCGTGGAAATGTTCCGCAAATTGCTCGATGAGGGCATTGCGGGCGACAACGTTGGCCTGCTGCTGCGCGGAACGGAAAAGGACGACGTGGAGCGCGGCCAGGTGGTTTGCAAGCCGGGCTCGATCACGCCGCACACGAAGTTCAAGGCTGAGGCGTACGTGCTGACCAAGGAAGAAGGCGGTCGTCATACGCCATTCTTCTCGGGCTATCGTCCGCAGTTCTACTTCCGCACCACCGACGTGACCGGCGATATGAAGCTGCCGGCTGGCGTGGAAATGGTGATGCCCGGCGACAACGTGAGCTGCGAAGTTACGCTGATCACCCCGGTGGCACTCGAGAAGGGCTTGCGCTTCGCGATTCGCGAAGGCGGCCACACCGTAGGCGCCGGCGCGGTCACCGAAATTATTGAGTAATTTTTCCGGGCCGAGCCGGTTTCCCCAGCTCGTGCTCGCTATAAGGAATCAGGGCAATGCGCGAAATCATTACTTTGCAGTGTGGTGAGTGCAAGAATCGCAATTACACCACCACTAAAAACAAGAAGAAGCATTCCGAACGCATGGAGACGAAGAAGTTCTGCCGTGCATGCCGGAAGCACACGGAGCATAAGGAAGCGAAGTAAGTTCATTCGTTCCTGCTGTGTGCGTTTGGGCGTAGAGAGTTCCAGAAGGAGTAGCCAGGGGGCTTGTTTTAAGCGGTTTTGGTTTTAGGGGAGTCGTCCAACGGTTAGGACTCCGGTCTCCAAAACCGGGTATGGGGGTTCGAATCCCTCCTCCCCTGCCAGAAATTTGTAAGGACACGAACCTTGGGTTCGTGCGGGTGAAAGGGTTATGGCCACGCGGGCGGTGAAAATGAACGACGACTCACAGAGCGGATCGAATCTTCCGCTCGTTAGTAAGGTCACGGGCACGATCGACAGTTCCCGCGAGTTTCTTCATGACGTACGAGTGGAAATGAAGCAGGTGACTTGGCCCAATCGCGAAGACGTGCTTTCCACTACGGGAGTAGTGATTGCCACGGTCGCGTTCTTCGGTGTTTTTCTGGCGATCGTGGAGTGGATTGCGCAAAAGGGCTTGGACCAGTTACTGCATTACTTCCACGTTTAAGGCGAAACGACTTATGCCAATGCAGTGGTACATCATTCATACGTACTCCGGCTTCGAGAAGAAGGTGAAAGAAAGTCTCGAAAGCCGAGTAGCTGCTTTCAATCTGCAGGACAAGATCGGGCGGGTGATGATTCCCACCGAAGACGTGGTCGAGGTGCGTGGCGGCAAGAAAACCGTGGCGTCACGGATGTCTTATCCCGGCTACGTGCTGGTGGAAATGGATCTGGACGAAAACACCTGGCACATTGTGCGCAACACGCCGCGGGTCACAGGTTTCGTGGGCTCGGCCACAGCGCCGCCGCCGCTGTCGGAGGCGGAAGTGGATGCCATCATCAATCGCGTGCATACACCGATTGATCGTCCGAAGCCTAAAGTAGTCTACGAGCGCAACGAGCAAGTGCGCATCGTGGATGGCCCGTTCGCCAACTTCAATGGCGTGGTCGAGGAAATCGACAATGACCACAGCCGCCTGAAGGTTTCCGTTACGATTTTTGGGCGCTCCACTCCGGTGGAACTGGATTTTGCGAGCGTCGAGAAGCTCGGCTGATTTGGCCGAAAAGGGATTGAGGTAAAGGAACAATGCCACCAAAGAAGGTACAAACGACGATCAAGTTGCAGTTGCCGGCTGGCAAGGCCACTCCGGCTCCTCCCGTGGGCACCGCGCTCGGTCCTCATGGTGTGAACATCATGGATTTCTGCAAGCAGTTCAACGCCAAGACCGGCAAAGAGCCTGACGGAATGATCTTCCCGGTGCTGGTTACGATTTACACCGACCGCAGCTTCACCTTCATTCTGAAGACTCCGCCCGCTTCGATTCTTTTGCTGCGCGCTGCGGGCATCGCCAAAGGTTCACCCGAGCCGAACCGCAACAAAGTGGGCAAGGTGACCAAGAAGCAGGTCGTTGAAATTGCGAAGATCAAGCTTGTCGATCTCAACACCACGAATCTGGACTCCGCGGTCCGCACCGTCATGGGTACGGCCCGCAACATGGGTCTGGAAGTTGTGGAAGCCTAAGGAGTAAGAGGCGCGAAGAGGTCGCAGCTCTGGACGCGCTTAACGGCGAGTTCAGGGTAAAAGGCAGCACGATGAAGAAGGCAGGTAAACACGTAGAGAATGCGCGCACGAAAGTAGAAGCGCGCCCGTACAAGCTCGCGGAAGCGGCAGAGCTGATCAAGAAGACCCATCACACGAAGTTCAACGAAACGGTGGAGCTGGCCATCAACCTGGGCGTCGACCCGAAGCATTCCGATCAGGTTGTTCGCGGGACGGTGGTTCTTCCCAACGGCCTGGGCAAAACCGTTCGCGTCCTCGTCCTGGCGAGTGGCGACAAGCAGCGCGAAGCCACGGAAGCGGGCGCGGAGTTCGTCGGCGGCGATGACATGGTTCAGAAAATCATGGAAGGCTGGACCGATTTCGACGCGGTGATCGCTACTCCGGACATGATGCGGTCCGCCGGCAAGCTCGGTAAGGTGCTCGGGCCTCGCGGTCTGATGCCCAATCCGAAGACTGGCACGGTTACTGCGGATGTGACCAAAGCCATCAAGGAAACCAAGGCCGGAAAAGTGGAATTTCGTGTCGACAAAGCGGGAATCGTGCACTGCCCGATTGGCAAAATCAAGTTTGACGCGCCGAAGTTGGCGGAAAATGCTCACGTCTTAATCGCTGCGGTTCTGAAAGCCAAGCCCGCCGCGGCCAAGGGCAAATATGTGAAGCGAATCACGCTGACTTCCACCATGGGTCCCGGAATCAACGTGGACCTCGCCGAAGCGGAAACGCTCGCAACGGCTGCGTAACGCGCAAGAAACAGGCGGAAAAGGAATCATGAAGAAGAAAAGCGAAAAGCAGCAAGACCTCGATCACCTGAAGACAGAACTCGCGAAGGTGTCTACCGTTATACTGACCACCTTCCAGGGTATTACCGTCGAAGAAGACACCAAACTGCGTCGTGCGGTGCAGGCTGCCGGTGGCAAGTATGAAGTCGTGAAGAACACGCTTGCCGAAATTGCCGGGGCTGGCACTCCTGCGGAAGGCGTGCTCAAGAACCTGAAGGGTACGCACTCCATCGCCTACACGCAGACCGACCCGGTTGCGCTGGCAAAAGCATTGACCAAGATCGCCAAAGATGTCCCGGCGTTCCAATTCAAGTCCGGCGTAGTCGAAGGCAAGGTCATCTCGATCAACGAGATTAAGCAGCTTGCCGACATGCCATCCAAGGAAGAGCTGATCAGCAAGATCATGTTCTTGCTGAACGCTCCGGCTCAGCGGATTGCTACGGCGCTCAACGCGCTCCCGCGTAATCTTGCTGTCACCGTCAGCGAAGCGGTGAAGGCAGAAAAGTTTAGTTCGTAGGGTTCGGGGCTAAAGCGGGCCCCCGCCCGCCGTGGTTCCAAAAAGTTTGATTTACAAATTTGAGAGGAGAATCAGCAGTCATGTCGAAAGTCGAAACGATCCTGGAAGAAATCAAGGGCCTGACGCTTCTAGAAGCGTCGGATCTTGTCAAGAAGATGGAAGAAGCCTTCGGCGTGTCCGCGGCGGCTGCTACGGTTGTGGCGGCGGGCGGTGGAGCGGCGGCAGGCGGCGCGGCGGCTCCTGCGGAAGAGAAGACGGAATTCACCGTGGTTCTCACCGATGTGGGCGGCAACAAGATCAACGTCATTAAGGCCGTCCGCGAAGTCACCAGCCTCGGCCTGAAGGAAGCGAAGGATCTCGTCGATGGCGCCCCGAAGACCGTGAAGGAAGGCGTCAGCAAGGACGAAGCCGCGACCATCAAGAAGAAGTTCGAAGAGGCGGGCGCGAAGGTCGAGATCAAGTAATGGGCGGCCGGCCACAACTTGGCCGGCTTTCCGTGGTCCGGGCCTTTGTATCGGCGCAAGCAAGGCGGGACGCGCCAGGGGAATTCAGTACGAACGCTACGGCCGGTATTGTCTACAACTCTGTGGGTCCTACGGGGACCTTCACTAACCGTGTGCGGGGCGGCTTCGGGCAAGTCGCGCGGCAACACGGTTTAGTGTCTTTTTAGTGTTTTTGCTCTGCCCGAAAGGGAATGAGGTACATCAGGCATGTCCAATAGCAACCAGCATGTTCGGGAACGCCAGCGACTGGATTTTGCGAAAATCCAGGGGTCGATCCAGATCCCTAACCTGATTGAAGTCCAGAAAAAGTCCTATCAGCGCTTCTTGCAGATGGATCTTCTGCCGAGCGAGCGCGAGGATGGCGGACTTCAGTCGGTGTTCACTTCGGTCTTTCCGATCCGGGATTTCCGCGAAATGTCGCAGCTCGAGTTCGTGGACTATTCCATCGGAAACTGGGAGTGCAAGTGCGGCAACCTGAAGGGTCTGCACCACCTCCGCGCCACCTGCCGGAATTGCGGCGCGTCGGTGGTCACCAATCCTTACCAGACGGGCGATGTGGTCTGCCAGAAGTGCGGCACCTTCAACAAGAACACGCCCACTTTCTGCAATAAGTGCGGCGACCCGGTTGCGATGCAACTCAAGTACGATGTGAACGAGTGCCAGGAGCGCGGCATGACGTACTCCGCCCCGCTCAAGGTCACCATCCGACTGACCATTTACGACAAGGACCCTGACACCGGCGCCAAGACCATTCGTGACATTAAGGAACAGGAAGTTTTCTACGGCGACATCCCGCTGATGACCGACAACGGTACCTTCATCATCAACGGCACCGAGCGCGTCATTGTCAGCCAGTTGCATCGATCGCCCGGCGTGTTCTTCGAAAGCGCCAACAACCGCACCTACTTCCTCGGGAAGATCATTCCGTACCGTGGTTCGTGGGTGGAATTCGAGTACGACACCAAGAACATTCTTTACGTCCGCATCGATCGCAAGCGCAAGTTCCTGGGCTCGATCTTTCTGCGCGCGCTAGGCATGAAGTCCAACGAGGAGATTCTGCGCACCTTCTACCAGGTGGAACGTATTTCTCTGCGCGATAAGGAACTGTTCTGGAACGTTTCGCCTGGCATCGTCGACCGCAAACTGACGCACGAGATTCGGAATCCGAAGTCCGAAGAAGTGATCGTCGGCGCTCACAAGCGCATTACCGAAACGCTCTTCAAGGAACTCATCAAGGCCAAGATCACACAGGTTCGTGCGGCTCTGGCCGACCTCGAAGGCGCCTACAGCGTCGCCGACGTGGTCAACCGGCAGACCGGCGAAGTGTTGCTGGAATCGAACAAACCGTTGACCGCCGATCTTTGGCAGGCTTTTACCGAGTCCGGAATCACGGAAATCGACGTGTTCTTCCCGGAGCGCGACGACATCGGCATGGTTCTGTCTCGCACGCTCGACAAGGATTCGATCCGCTCCTCCAAGGAAGCGCTCATCGAAATCTATCGCAAGCTGCGTCCGGGCGATCCTCCGACACTCGAAACGGCCACCAATCTTTTCCGTGGCATGTTCTTCGATCCGCGGAAGTACGATTTCAGCCGCGTCGGCCGCCTGAAGTTCAACATCAAGCTCGGCCTGGACACGCCGCTCGATAATCGCACGCTGGACACCACCGACTTCGTTGCCGCTATCAAGTACCTCTATAAGCTGCGCAAGAACATCGGCGTGGTCGACGACATCGATCACCTTGGCAATCGCCGCGTCCGCGCGGTGGGCGAATTGCTCGAAAACCAGTTCCGCATCGGCTTGGTCCGCATGGAGCGCGCCATCAAAGAAAAGATGAGCGTGTACCAGGAAATGTCCACGGCTATGCCGCACGACCTGGTCAATGCCAAGCCGGTCATGGCCGCGATCCGCGAATTCTTTGGCAGTTCGCAGCTTAGCCAATTCATGGATCAGACCAATCCACTTAGCGAAATCACGCACAAGCGCCGCCTGTCGGCCCTCGGTCCGGGCGGTTTGTCTCGTGAACGCGCCGGATTCGAAGTGCGCGACGTTCACCCGACGCACTACGGCCGTATCTGCCCGATTGAAACACCGGAAGGTCCGAACATCGGTCTGATCAGCTCGCTGAGCTGCTTTGCCCGTATCAACGACTACGGCTTCATCGAATCGCCGTATCGCCGCGTCAAGGGTGGCCGCATCATCGACTACGTCCAGATCGTGAATGCCGGCGACAGCGAATTCAAAGCCGGCGACATCGTCGAACACGATCGCGTCGAGGAGCTCAACGAAGAGCTCAAGCGCCGCAAGGTCGTTTTCGAACCGTACTGCTTCTATCTCTCGGCATGGGAAGAGGACAAGTACGTTATCGCCCAGGCCAACGTGGCGCTGGACGACAAACTGCGCATTACTACCGAACTGGTGAACTGCCGCCAGGCCGGTAACTTCGTGCTCAAGCATCGCGATGAAGTCGACTACGTGGACGTATCGCCGAAGCAGCTTGTTTCTGTGGCTGCCAGCTTGATTCCGTTCCTCGAGAACGACGACGCGAACCGCGCACTGATGGGCTCCAACATGCAGCGCCAGGCTGTGCCGCTAATCCGTGGCGAAGCCCCGCTGGTTGGCACCGGCATGGAGCGCGTTACCGCTCGCGACTCCGGCGCAGTGGTGCTCTGCAAGCGCGACGGCATCGTCGATCAGGTCGACTCCGAACGCATCATCGTTCGTGTCGAAAGCGATCACTCTGGCGTGCTCAGCCGCGAAGTTGGTGCGGACATTTACACGCTTACCAAGTTCAAGCGCTCCAACCAGAACACTTGCATCAACCAGAAGCCGCTGGTTCGCGTAGGCGACCGCGTCAAGACCAGCCAGGTTCTCGCCGATGGTCCTTGCACGGATCGCGGCGAACTCGGCCTCGGCCGCAACGTGCTGGTGGCATTCGTGCCCTGGCGCGGGTACAACTTCGAAGATGCCATCCTGGTGAGCGAAAAGCTGGTCAAGGACGACTACTACACCTCGATTCACATCGAGGAGTACGAAATCGAAGCCCGCGACACCAAGCTGGGCCCCGAGGAAGTCACCCGCGACATCCCCAACATTAGCGAATCCTTCCTTCGCAATCTCGACGAGAGCGGCGTTATCCGCATCGGCGCGGTTGTGAAGCCCGGCGATATTCTGGTCGGCAAGGTTACCCCCAAGGGCGAAACCACGCTGACTCCGGAAGAGAAACTGCTCCGCGCCATCTTCGGCGAAAAAGCCGGTGATGTGCGCGACGCCTCCCTCTACTGCCCGCCGGGCATCGAGGGCACCATCGTTGACGTCAAGATCTTCACCCGCAAGGGTGGAGAAAAGGACGAGCGCCACAAGGCCATTGAGGCTTCGCAAGTGTTCAAGCTGGAAAAGAACCTCGCGGACGAAATCCGCATCCTCACCGACGAGCGCCTGAAACGTCTCGAAGATTTACTCGGTGGCAAGGTTCTGCAGGCTGACTTGCACGACGAAAAGACCAACAAACGCTTGCTGAACAAGGGCGTAGAACTGACGCGTGATCTGATTGAGAAAATCTCCACGCGCAACCTCAAGCGCCTGAAGCTCAACGAGCGCGACCCACTGCTGATCGAGAAGATCGAAGAAATCGAAGAGATGACTTCGCGTCAGATCGATGTGCTGCGCAAGATTACCGACGAGCGCAAGGAAAAGCTCAAGAAGGGCGACGAGCTGCCTCCGGGCGTCATCAAGCTGGTCAAGGTGTACATCGCCATGAAGCGCAAGCTCTCCATCGGCGACAAGATGGCCGGCCGTCACGGTAACAAGGGCGTCATCGCCCGGGTGGTTCCAGAAGAAGATATGCCGTATCTGCCGGATGGCACTCCCGTGGAAATCGTTCTCAATCCGCTCGGCGTTCCATCTCGTATGAACGTCGGCCAGATTCTAGAGACGCACTTGGGTTGGGCCTCCAAGGAACTGGGCAACAGCCTCAAGCGCCTGCTGAGCAAGGAAGTCAAAGCCGAATCCATTCGCCGCTGGTACCGTGAGGTTTTCGGCGACACCGCCATCTGGAAGTCGCTGCAGAAAGCTTCCGATGACGAATTGCTGGAATTCGGCGAAGGTTTCCGCGAGGGCATTCCGTTCGCGACGCCGGTGTTCGACGGCGCGCGCGAAGCGGAAATCCGGCACTTGCTGGAAGTCGCGGGCTTACCCCACGCCGGCAAGATCAACCTGTTCGATGGCATGACGGGCGAGCAGTTTGATCAGCCGATTACCGTCGGTTACATCTACATGCTCAAACTCTCGCACTTGGTGGACGACAAGATTCACGCGCGTTCGATCGGTCCGTACTCCCTGATCACCCAGCAGCCGCTCGGTGGTAAGGCCCAGTTCGGCGGTCAGCGGTTCGGCGAAATGGAAGTGTGGGCCTTGGAAGCATACGGCGCCGCGCACATTTTGCAGGAATTGCTCACCGCAAAGTCCGACGACGTCTACGGCCGCGCGAAGATTTACGAGGCCATCGTCAAAGGCGAACCGGGTATCGAGCCTGGCGTTCCGGAATCGTTCAACGTTCTCGTGCGCGAGTTGCAGTCGCTGTGCCTTGACGTGGAATTGATGAAGCGCCAGAAGCCACCAGCGGAGAAGGCCGCCGATTAGTGGCACAGGCTTGAGCCTGTGCAGCAGACGAACGAGTTGAGCAGTAACCGTTTTTATGGGTTCCAGCCGCCTCGGACAGTTTCCAAACTGTCAGGGGCGCGTCCCCGGTGAAAGCCGGGGAGGGAGGAAATCACCTTGTATCGCAGCAGCCCTTATGATCGCGCCAGTTTGATTGCCGATTTCGATTCGATCCGCATCAGCCTGGCGAGTCCTGAGAAAATCCGTTCGTGGTCTCACGGCGAAGTCACCAAGCCCGAGACCATCAACTACCGCACGTTTAAACCGGAACGTGACGGTCTTTTCTGCGCCAAAATCTTCGGTCCGGTCACTGACTGGGAATGCCTCTGCGGCAAGTACAAGCGCATGAAGCATCGCGGAGTGATCTGCGACAAGTGCGGCGTGGAAGTCACGCTCAGCAAAGTCCGCCGCGAGCGTCTCGGCCACATCGAACTGGCGTCTCCCTGCTCTCACGTCTGGTTCTTTAAGGGCCTGCCCAGCCGCATCGGCTACTTGCTGGACATTTCCATGCGCGATCTCGAGCGCATTCTCTACTTCGAAGCCTTTGTGGTTGTGGACCAGGGCGAAGTGGCTATCCTGAAAGAGCGTCAAGTTCTTCAGGAAGAGGAATATCGCAAGCTCGCCACCGAGTATCCTGGCCAGTTCACCGCCAAGATGGGGGCGGAAGCGATTAAGGAACTACTCCGCCGCGTCGACGTGGAAAAGCTCGCCGATGATCTCCGCGAGAAGATGAAGGCCGACCCCTCGCTCCAGAAGCGTATCAAGTACGCCAAGCGCCTGAAGGTACTGGAAGCGTTCCGCAAGAGCGGCAACAAGCCCGAATGGATGATCCTGGATGTGATCCCGGTTCTTCCGCCGGAGTTGCGTCCGCTGGTACCTCTCGATGGCGGCCGTTTCGCTACTTCGGATTTGAATGATCTGTATCGCCGGGTCATCAACCGCAACAACCGGTTGAAGAAGCTGATGGAACTGCGTGCGCCTGACGTTATCGTGCGCAACGAAAAGCGCATGCTTCAGGAAGCCGTTGACGCTCTGTTCGACAATGGCCGCCGTGGCCGTGTTTTGCGCGGCACCAACAACCGCCCCCTGAAGTCCCTCAGCGATACGCTGAAGGGCAAGCAGGGCCGTTTCCGGCAGAACCTGCTCGGCAAGCGCGTCGACTACTCCGGCCGCTCCGTGATCGTCGTCGGTCCGGAACTCAAGCTGAATCAGTGCGGCTTGCCCAAGAAGATGGCGCTGGAGCTGTTCAAGCCGTTTATCTATCACAAGCTGGAAGCGCAAGGGCACTGCACCACCATCAAGCAAGCTAAGGAAATGGTCGAGCAGCAGGAAGCGGTCGTGTGGGACATCCTTGAGGATGTCATCCGCGAGCATCCGGTGCTGCTGAACCGCGCCCCAACCTTGCACCGTCTGGGCATCCAGGCTTTCGAGCCCACGCTGGTCGAAGGCAAAGCCATCCGTATCCATCCGCTGGTTTGCACCGCCTTCAACGCGGACTTCGACGGCGACCAGATGGCCGTGCACATTCCGCTTTCCCCTGAATCCCAGGTGGAAGCGTCCGTGCTGATGCTAAGCTCGCGCAACATTCTTTCTCCCGCTCACGGTCTGCCGCTGGCGGTGCCGTCGCAGGACATGGTTCTCGGTATCTACTACCTCACCAAGTCCAAGCCCGGCGCGAAGGGCGAAGGCCGCGTGTTCGGTTCTGCCGAAGATGTTGTCCTGGCTCTCGAAGCCGGTGAAGTGGAACTGCTCACCCCGATTCGCCTGCGCTACACCGGGGAAGCCATCGACCTGACCAGTGCGTTCGATTCGCAAGACGTGACGCACACCGAGCCGGTAAAGATGGAGCGGCAGTTCATCCAGACGACGGTTGGCCGTGTCATCTTCAATTCGCACCTGCCCAAGCAGATGCCGTATATCAACGGCTTGCTGAAGAAGAAGGGCGTGCAGCAGTTGGTGTACTACGCTTACTTGCGGTTTGGCCTGGAATCCACGGTTCAGCTCCTGGATCACCTCAAAGCGCTCGGCTTTGCCTATGCCACTCGTTCCGGCATCTCCATCGGGATTGACGACATGCTGATTCCGAGCGACAAGTACAAGCTCGTGGAAAACGCCGAAAAGGAAGTCGTCAAGGTGCAGCAGCAATACCTCGACGGCGCCATTACCAACGGCGAACGCTACAACAAAGTTATCGCCATCTGGGGCGACGTTACCGAAAAAGTTGCCGACGAAATGTTCAAGGCCCTGGAAGGCCAGGACCGCGAAGGCAACATCAACCCGGTCTATATCATGGCCGACTCGGGCGCTCGCGGTTCCAAACAGCAGATCCGACAGCTTTCGGGTATGCGCGGCTTGATGGCCAAGCCTTCCGGCGAAGTCATCGAGACTCCGATTACTTCCAACTTCCGCGAAGGCCTCACCGTGTTGCAGTACTTCATCTCTACCCACGGTGCGCGTAAAGGTCTCGCCGACACCGCGCTCAAGACCGCGGACTCCGGGTATCTCACCCGGCGTCTGGTGGACGTGGCGCAAGACGTGATCATCAACGAAAACGATTGCGGCACCAGTGACGGCATCTACGTCGAGCCCATCATTGAAGCAGGTGTGGAAGTCGAGCCGCTCCGCGATCGCGTGGTCGGCCGCGTCAGCCTCGAACGCATCAAGGACTTCGAAGGCAGCGTGATCGTCGAGGTCAACCAGGAAATCACCGAAGAACTGGCGAACGCCATTCAGGCTGCCGGTATCGAACGCGTGCGCATTCGTTCGGTGCTCACCTGCGAATCCCGTCGAGGAGTTTGCGCGCTGTGCTATGGCCGCAACCTCGCTACTGGCCGCATGGTTGAACTCGGCGAAGCCGTCGGTGTGATCGCCGCGCAGTCCATCGGCGAACCGGGCACGCAGCTCACCATGCGTACCTTCCACATCGGTGGCGCGGCAACCCGCGTCAGCGAACGTTCCACGCTCGAAGCCAAGAACCCCGGCACCGTCAAGTTCGTGGACCTTCGTCACGTCGAAGGTCGCGGCGGCGCTCGCATCGCCATGAACCGTTCCGGCCTGATCGTAATCCTCGATGAAAAGGGCCGCGAAAAGGAACGCTACCACGTCGTTTACGGCGCGCGTCTCCGCGTCAACGACGGCGACAGCGTACAACACGGGCAGATCCTGGCCGAATGGGATCCGTTCACCTTCTCGATCCTGACGGAAACGGCCGGGTCGGTGAAGTTCGACGATCTGCGTCCCGGCCTTACGATCGAAGAGCAAGTGGACGAGGTCACCGGCTTGTCTCAGCTGGTGGTCACGCTTCCGCCGGGTGACGAAAAGCACCAGCCCGCGATTCTGATCCGCGATTCTTCCGGCAAGGTTCGCAAGAAATACCTCATGCCTTCGCGCGCCCACTTGATGGTGCAGGATGGCGATGAAGTCCAGGCCGGAGACGTACTGGCGAAGATCCCGCGCGAAACCACGAAGACCAAGGACATCACCGGTGGTCTCCCGCGCGTGGTCGAGCTCTTCGAGACTCGCAAGCCCAAGGACCCTGCCGTCATTTCTGAAATTGACGGCACCGTCCGCTACGGCGACATCGCCAAGGGCATGCGCAAAATCTACGTGGAAAGCGAAGATGGCAAGACTTCCAAGGAATATGCCATCCCGCGCGGCACCCATATCAACGTTCAGGAAGGCGAACATGTCCGCGCCGGTGAAGCGCTCATCGACGGCCCGCTCAACCTGCACGACCTGCTCGCGGTTCTGGGCGAGAAGTACACCCAGGCCTACCTGGTCAACGCGATTCAGGAGGTCTACCGTCTGCAGGGCGTCAACATCAACGACAAGCACATCGAGACGATTTCTCGTCAGATGATGCGTTGGGTCAAGGTCGAAGACGTGGGCGACACCACGTTTCTCCTCGAGGAGCAGGTCGACAAGTTCCGTTTCCGCGAAGAGAACGATCGCGTGATCGCCGAAGGAGGCCGTCCGGCTACCGGGCGTCCGCTGCTCCTTGGTATCACCAAGGCGTCTCTGTCCACCGACTCCTTCATCTCGGCAGCCAGCTTCCAGGAGACCACTCGCGTGCTCACCGAAGCTGCGGTTGCCGGGAAGGTCGATTATCTGCGCGGCCTGAAGGAAAACGTCATCATGGGCCGTTTGATTCCGGCGGGTACAGGACTTGAGCACTATCGCTCCATCCAGTTGCTCACCGAAATGCCGGCTCCCGCCCCTGTGGAAGAACTGCCCGAAGCTGCCGAATTCGCGGCCGAAGATGCCGCGGGTCTGGAGTTCCTCGGCGGCAAGGACGAAGAAGCCGAAGCCGACGCGGCCACCGAAGGCCAAGACTAGTTCGACCTTCGATCCATCGCAATTCACGGTAAACCAAGCGCCCCAGTTCAAAGCTGGGGCGCCTTCTTTTTCCGTTCACGGCGACCGCCGGTTATTCCCGCTACACCCCGTCCTTGCGTACAGGTGAACTTCTCGTATCCCCTGACTCTCCACCCTCTTGCCGCTTTGCGTGTTCGATTCCATCATAGGGATGGCCCTCAGGGGCAGTCCGTCTCATTTTTAGACGTGTTCCATGAATCTGGAACCTCATTCCTCCGACCAGCCGCTTTCGCCCCCGGCTCCCGCGTCCGGCGATTCCGTTAAGTCTCGTCTCGACAAATACGAGCGCCGCCAACAGGAACTTTGGCGCCTGACTTTCTTCGTGCTCCTGATGGTCTCTTCGGTGTTCGCGTGGATTTCGTGGGGTGTGATC
The DNA here is from genome assembly GCA_035506955.1 of Verrucomicrobiia bacterium. Taxonomy (GTDB): domain Bacteria; phylum Acidobacteriota; class Terriglobia; order Acidiferrales; family UBA7541; genus Acidiferrum. The sequence continues at coordinate 78,863 of DATJOO010000111.1, read as the reverse complement.
CGCTCCTCCAAGTTTCGCCTCGAAGCACTCCCGTTCGGCCTAGTGGTCCTTGTCATTCTTCTCGGTGTTTACGTCTGGAAAAAATCTCAGGAAATTGCCGAATTGAAGGGCGTGCTCCGGGGCAGGGAAGAGCGCGATTCCGGGCTGCCCTCCGATCAATCGCTCGAGCAGCTTTTCAAGATGATCAGCAAGTCCCAACAGGGCTTCCGCGACCTGATCGATTCCTTTGACGACGTGCTACTCGCTTTGAGCCTCGAAGGTGAAATTCGTGCGGCTAACCGCAGCTTCGCTGATTTCGTCGGCCTGCCCTTCCAGGAAATCATCGGTCTTCCCATCGGCCACTTCATCACGGACGAAAGCGCCACCTCCGAAGAAGAACTGCACCGAGTGATGAGCCGGTTTGTCGAGCGGCGCATCTGGAACGGCGTCGTCCACATCCGGCTGAAGAAAACCGGTTCCATCTTCTTCTTCGACTGCGTAGCTCACGCCATGGTGCGCGACGACAAGGTCCATGGCTTCACGGTTCTCGCTCGGGACATTACGGCCCAACGCCGCAGTGAAGCGCGTTTCACTGAACTGTTCGAAACGCTTCAGGAAGGCATCTACATCGTTACGCCCGACGACAAGATCGTCGAGGTCAATCCCGCGCTCGTGCAGATGCTCGGTTACAGTTCCAAGGAAGAACTGCTGGCCAAAAAGGTCAGCGACGTCTTCGTGGACTCCGAGCTACGCACTGCCTTGGCCCGCGAAGTGCAACGCCAGCCTTCTCCGCAGGGCCGGGAAATCACGCTCCGCCGCAAAGACGGCGAGCCCATTACCTGCCTCAATACCGCCTCCGCGGTTCGCGACACCGCCGGGAAAATCGTGCGCTACCAGGGCGCCCTCGCCGACATCACCGAGCGTCGGGCCATGGAAAAGCGTCTGTACCAGCAGCAGGAGTTTGCGCGCCGTTTGGTGGACAGCTTCCCGGACTTGATCTTCGTGGTCGATACCGGACGCCGCTACACCTTCGTCAGTCCGAAGTGCGAAGAAGTGCTCGGCTACAACACCGATGAAACCATCGGCACGATCTTCGGGGATCGCACGCACGTGGAAGATCGCAGCGCCGTCATTGCGGTGTTCGAAGACTTGCTTCAGGCGAAGCGCAAATTCGCTTCCATTGAACTCCGCGTACGCCACAAAAATGGTGAGTGGCGGCGTCTACGCTGCAATTTCAGCCCGCTCTTCAACGTTACCGGCAATATCGAAGGGGTGGTCATCTCCGGCCGAGACATCACCGAGGTGAAGCGGCTTGAAGAGCAGTTGATCCAAGCCGAAAAGCTCGCCGCCATGGGCCAGATGCTTGCCGGCGTCGCTCACGAGTTGAACAACCCGCTCACCGCCATTCTTGGGGCCAGTGAACTGCTGCGCGATCGAGCCGGCATTGACGACAACACTCGCCGGCAGCTCGAAATGACGCATCGTCAGGCGCGCCGCGCTGCCCGCATCGTCCAGAACCTGCTGGAATTTTCTCGCCCCGCGTCGCCGCAGAAGAAAGCGCTGGACCTCAACGCTGTCGTCGATCGCACGCTGCAACTCCACGAACACTCACTCCGCCGCAATCAGATCCAGGTGGAGTTTCATCCCTCGGCGGGGCTTCCTCCGACGATTGGCGACGCCAACCAGCTTATTCAAGTCTTTCTGAATCTGGTGAGCAATGCTGAGCAAGCCATCCGCGAGGCCCGGCCCGGAGGTCACATCACTATTCGTCTGGGCAAGCTGGCGTCCCGCATTTTCGCCACGGTTCAGGACGACGGCGCGGGCATTCCCCAGGATGTGCTCGCGCGCATTTTCGATCCATTCTTCACCACCAAACGTCCCGGTGGCGGCACCGGTCTTGGGCTCAGCATCTGCATGTCGATCGTTCGCGAGCACGGGGGAGACATCGAAGTCGAGTCCCTGCCCGGTGGTGGCGCTACTTTTACGGTTTATCTCCCGATCGCGGTGACCGAAGAGCTGCCGGGCCGCCCCAGTCGCGCGCTCGATTCCTCCGGCTCCGGCGAAATGATGGCGCCCACGCTCGACCTGCTCAAGAAGCGCTCCATCCTGGTGGTTGATGACGAGGAAAGCATCCGCTCGTTGCTGATGGAAGGACTCACCGCCAACGGCATGCAAGTGGACTGCGCCGCCACCGCCGAAGAGGCCTTGGCTTTCGTGCTCCGCGGAAAATACGATGCGGTTCTTTGTGACTTGAATCTCTCGGGCACCGGTCCCAACGCGGATGGCTACAGTGTCGCCCAGCGCCTGAAAATCGCGGCCGGCGTGAACAAGCCGGAGCTCGTGTACATGTCCGGCGAAGTCATCGCGGAAGGTGAAGGCTCGAGCGCTTCCGCAAGCTACCGGCGCCTACAAAAGCCTTTCCGCATCTCCGACGTGCTCAACACCCTCATGGTCGTGTTTAGCCGCATCCCCGCTGGCTCCAAGCGCTAAGGGCCCCAAGGCAGAAGGCAGAGTTCGTGGGTCGCGGTTTTAGGCGCGACGTAGCGACCAGGACGGATAGGGCTTCCGCCCCTCAGGAATTGCCCTTTCACTTTTTCCGAAGGTCTGACCGGCTGTGGGCTGGTGGCTGTCAACTAAATCAGCTACTTCTTCGCTTTCGTATCCCCGGCGGCGCCGGCTGCGTCCAGCCCGAAATCCCAGACAAAATAATTCAACCCATCCGGCAGGATCTCCGCCAGCACATACTCCCCTGGCGTCAACTGCTCCCCCAGCGTGAACCGGTACACATTCGGAGCCACTTCCCAACGCTGGAGTGCTACCTCGTCCACGTTTTCATCGATTCGTTGCCCAAACAGCGTTTTGATCGACTCTAGCTCTCGTCCACCGTGCATCTGCTTCGCTCGGATCAGTATTACATCCGGGCCAGTTTCGCCCGGGCGGCTGCTCTTCTCGATCGGCGACACGCGTTCGGGATCCGGCGGCGGTTCGCGTAAGTAAAATTCCGGGGTCGTGGTGCGCAAGCGAAGCGTCGCATGTTCGCCAGCGAGGTAGACCTTCTGCTTTCCGGGCACAATGGGAATGGGCGACAGAACTTGCTCCACGGTCCGCATTTTGTCCCGTTTATTTCCGGCCACCGCCTGTTTGACCAACCTGATCGATTTCCCCTCCACCACGAACAATCCTTCTCCCTCAGGTAGAAATGCTCCGTTGCCCACCTGCAAGCTCGCGTCGATGTCCGACACATTGTCCATGCGCTTGGCCTCTTCCTGAGCGTGGATCTTCTGTGCCAGCTCCTCGGAACTCTTCGCCGCATCTGCCGCATATTTCGCCGTAGCGTCCCAATCCACCAGAGCTGCCGGCAGTTCTTCCCAGTCGCCGCGCTCCTCGCTGAGGTAGCGCACCCGATCGCCATTGCGCTGATATTCGCGGACGATTTGATAGGTGCCATCTTTCAGGATGAGCCGCTTGGCCGGAGTTCCCTGAGCGGGTGCATTCGTTTGAGTCGAAGCTGAGGTGCCGCTTTGGGAAGAGGAAGTGGCGCTTTGCGGAACAACTTGGCCCGGGAGCCGATAGCACAGAGTTAGGAGAAGTCCACAGGCAAGGAAGGGACGAAACCAACCAAGGGGGATGCTCCCGGTGATGCGCGCTGCAGCCATGGGATCCTCGGCCCGCGCTCTGGCAAATAATCCGCGCGCGTGCCGTCCGTTCCCCAGCATAGCTCGCGCGCACCGCCACCCGCAAGGAGCCAGGCCACGTCTTCCTTAGGGAGTGTCAAACTGGGCGAGATCGACCTACACCCGAGGGGAACTTGCGAACTGCCTACCGCTAGTGCGTACAGCGCGGGAACAGCGTCGTGAGCACCATCAGGTCCGACAACGTGAACAACCATTGTTCGGCTTGGGCTCCCGCCGCTTCTGCTGCTCTCGCGATTATGCCTAGGTGACGGCTGCGTGCGAAATTGTGCAGATGTTCCACGCAGATCCCCGTCAAGCTAGCCACTTCCGCGTCCGTAAAGATTTTCTGACTCGACTTGACTGTTACCAAGGGGCCTCTCTCTATCTCTGCCGCTTTCGCCTTCCAACGTGTTTGATGCATGCCGCAGGTTAGAAGACGCCTAACTTCCCTGCAATAGTCGTTCCGTTTGAATAGGCATTAAACGAAGCGTCTAGTACTTTTTCTTTTGCGGGATTTATCGAGGGTTTCGGAGTTTTCGTGACGCCTACAGCTTTTCTTGTATCTGTCACAATTAACAGGAAGTACGTGAAAAAAACTACTGATTTTGCGAATTTTCTACCACTTTTGGTAGCCGAGCTACGATTTCCTTGAGCTGTTTGGTGTGGCGTACTTGATGCGCCGCGATCATTTCGAACCATTCGTACAGATTGAGTCGCCCCAGTAACACGTGTGGCCATCCGTAGACGCTTAGGTCCCGGTTCTGCGTTTGTGCGAGAAACTCCAGGGTCCAGGCTCGCGTGGCTCGCAGCTCTCCCAGCATCTCTTCTTTCTTTGCGATCATGGCCGGATCGAGCGCCAGCGGTGTCTTCACTCGAATCAGCCGCGTTTCCACGAGCCACAGAGGTAGATGGGCCTGCTCCCAAAACCACGCATCTTTTGGAGGTTTTTCGATGATGGAGTGTGCGCTGCGCACCACACCACGCTCCACCATGACCACGTGGGCGACAATTTCCGCCGCGCTCCACTGTTTCGCGGCGGGAGTCCAACTCCATTTGTCAGAGGGGATACGATCAGCAGCGCTCAAAAATGCCGATTGAGAATCGGCAAGCTTTACCAGGATAGTCGAAAGCTTCAGACCAACCTCGCTGGTTTTTATTCCGCGAACTTCATCGCGCAGCCGCGATGCTTTCGTCCCGCATTTGTGCCAGCAGAGAACTAAAGATTCGCGCTACCAGCTTGCTCGAAAGCATGGGCCAATTGCAATACTCGGGCTTCGCCAAAAGCCGGTCCTACAATTTGCAGACCGACCGGCAACGTTCCTGCAATGCGTCCGCAAGGCACGGAAATTCCCGGCAAACCTGCCAGGGATCCCGTAACTGTATAAATATCAGCAAGATACATCTGAAGGGGATCGTTGAACCGCTCCCCGATTTTGAACGGCGGCACGGGCGACGTTGGCGTGACGATCGCATCCACTTGCGCGAAGGCCTTCCGGAAGTCGTCCGCAATCAGCGCCCGCACTTTCTGCCCTTTCAGGTAATACGCGTCGTAATAACCCGCCGAAAGCACGTACGTTCCCAGCACGATTCGCCGCTTCACTTCTGGCCCGAATCCTGCCCCGCGTGTCTGGCGATACATGCCGATCAACGAATCCGCCTGCGCACGTGGGCCGTAGCGCACTCCGTCGTAGCGTGCCAGGTTCGAGCTGGCCTCCGCGGTGGCAATGATGTAGTAGGTGGCGATCGCGTAGTCGGTGTGCGGCAATTGAATCTCGCGCACATCGCACCCCAGTTTTTTCAGTAACTCGATTCCGGCGAAGATCTTTTCCCGAACCCCTTCATCGATTCCCGCGCCAAAATATTCCTTCGGAATGCCGATCTTCAGTCCCTTTACCGGTTGGTCCAATTGCGCCGGGTAGTCCTCCACCGGAGCCGTTGTCGAGGTGGAATCTTGCGGGTCGCGCCCAGCCAGCACCTTCAGCACCGCCGCTATATCGGCTACCGTATGCGCGAAGGGACCGATGCGATCCAGCGACGAGGCAAATGCGATCAGCCCATACCGCGAAACCCGCCCGTAGCTTCCCATCATCGCGGGAATCCCGCAGAACGAGCCCGGCTGCCGGATCGATCCGCCGGTATCCGTACCCAGAGAGGCTACCGCCAAGTCTGCCGCCACCGCCGCCGCCGATCCGCCGCTGGAGCCGCCCGGCACGCAACCCGGTGCGGCAGGATTTTGCACATTTCCGTAAGCAGAGTTCTCGTTGGAACTGCCCATGGCGAATTCGTCGCAGTTGGTCTTGCCCAGAATCACCGCGCCCGCAGCTTCCAGTCGCGTCACGGCCGTGGCATCGTACGGCGGGATATAGTTGGTCAAGATTTTCGAGCTGCAGGTGGTGCGAATTCCGCGCGTGCTGATGACGTCCTTCACCGCGATCGGCACACCTGCCAACGGCCCCAGCGGCTTGCCTGCGGCCACTGCAGCGTCCACGCGATCTGCTTGCCGGTACGCCCGATCTTCGCAAAGCGTTAAATACGCATTGAGTTCCGTATTGCGCGCACTAATCCGCTTGAAGTATTCCGCGGCAATTTCCCTCGCCGACGCTTTCTTCGCGCCGATCGCGTTCCTAACTTCCCCAATCGTGTTCATCGTCCCCATGTTCTTCCGCTTCGCCTCGACTGAACAGCCAAGAATGGTTGTGCCACAACCTTCACAACGTTTATCACTGCTTCTCAATCACCTTGGGCACCAGAAAATAGGGCGGTTCCGCGTCCGGCGCATGCGCCAACACGTCGTCAGCCACCGCGCAGGGCACCACTAGGTCCTCCCGTAGCGTCGCATCCGCCGTCTGATCGTCCGTTAAGACTTGCGCCATGGGTTCCACGTTCGTCGTGTCCAGCTCGTTCAGCTTCCCGATGTACTCCAGGATCTCATCCACCTGCGCGCGGTACTTCTCCAATTCCTGCTCGTTCAAGTCGAGGTAAGCCAGTTCGGCTACGCGCAACACATCTTCCCGTGAGATTTTCATCTTCCGCTCCTCCGTCTAGCTGCCGTGGGGCTTCGCCGCAGCCTCGCCCCCACCGGTTACAGTTCTTAACGCGTTCTCGTTGGTGAATATGACTAAACTGACCCTGCCATCCCGTTCTGCCCAAACTGCACTCCAACTCTTATCCCAGCTTATGCGGTTGCCCGTCTCTAGCTGCCATCCATGGGTTTGGCAAAATTTCTTGATGTCCGCGCCGGTTTCGCCGAGAGAAATTCCACCAATCGCCAGATGTTGGGGCGGATGCATAAATGGCGAATTTATCAACAAAAGCACAGGCGCTGCCGTCCCCGGTACCTCTTGCCCGTATGGCACCGCGAAAGCTGCCCAGATTGCGCACTGATCGCCGCCGCACAACCACCCATATTTCGTCGTGTTCTGCGGCCCCGCCAGCTTCTGTTCCGGCTGCTGAAATCTCTCATCCAACTCCGCCAGCGTCACATTTCGCGGATCCAAGTCCACTGTTCCCAGCTTTTCCAATTCGTCGCTTTCCTTGAACAACGGCTCCAGTTTCTTTTCGGCTTTCGCCCGCACCTTTTGCGCTTTCCACTGGAAATAACCCCACAAGCCCGCATACGCGCCAAGAATGATCAGCAAGGAGAGCGCGGTCCTCTTCAGCGAGTTGCGCAGGCGAATTCCCCCCGGCTTAACTTCTGGCACCGGAAACCTCCACCGCCTTTTTAGGGAATTTCGTCGCTATGTAATCGTCCACCAGTTTCTGGAACGCCGCCGCTAACTCATCGTAGGTGCCTTCCAGCGTCACATCCTTTTTGCCATCGATATAGACAGGGCAGCGCGGCGCCTCGCCCGTTCCCGGCAAACTGATCCCGATGTTCGCGGCCTTCGATTCCCCTGGACCGTTCACGATGCAGCCCATCACCGCCAGCGTCATAGTCTCCACGCCTTCATACTGCGTCTTCCAGGTCGGCATCATTTCGCGGATATATTCCTGCGTGCGTTCCGCCAACTCCTGGAAGGTGGTGCTGGTGGTTCGCCCGCAGCCCGGGCAGGCGGTCACGCTGGGCGAAAACGACCGCAGCCCCAAGGCCTGCAACAACTCGTGGCACGCATACACTTCTTCGCGCCGGTCCCCGCCGGGTTTTGGGGTCAGCGAAATCCGGATGGTGTCGCCAATGCCCTCGTACAGCAGCACGCCCAGCGAAGCGGCGCTCCAAACCATGCCCTTCATGCCCATACCCGCTTCGGTTAAGCCCAAGTGCAGCGGCTGGTTGGTCTTTGCCGCCAAATCGCGATATACGGTAATCAGATCGCGGGGCCGCGAGGTCTTGCACGAAATAATGATCTGGTCATTGCGCAGCCCGCTCTCCAGCGCCAGTTCGGTCGACTGCAGCGCAGAGAGCACCATGCACTCGTTGATAATCTCTTCGCTCTCTTTACCCAGGTTCTGGTCGGTGTTTTCCTGCATTTTGCGCATCACCAGTTCCTGGTTCAGCGACCCACCGTTGACGCCAATACGGACGGGCTTGCCGTGGTCCATCGCTACTTTGCAAATCGTGGAGAATTGCTCGTCGCGGCGTTGACCCGCGCCGACATTGCCGGGATTGATGCGGTACTTGTCCAGTGCCTTCGCGCATTCGGGGTACTTCGTCAGCAGCACATGACCGTTATAGTGGAAGTCGCCGATGATCGGCACATGGCAACCGGCGTCCAGCAGGCGACGCTTGATCACCGGCACCGCTTCGGCCGCTTCCGGCACGTTCACAGTCCAGCGCACAATCTCGCTACCCGCTTCCGCCAACTCCAGCGTCTGCCGCAACGTGGATTCCACGTCCGCCGTATCGGTGTTGGTCATGGACTGCACCACAATTGGTGCGCCGCCGCCGACCATCACATTGCCTACTTTTACGCCAAAGGTCTTCTTGCGCGTATAGCGCAGCCCCGAAGCGTCAGTTCCCGCGATTTGGTTCAACATATCTAACTATTTTAGCAAGGCCGCCATGGGAATGTCCCCTTTCGGAGTGGGCCAGTGAAGAACCCGAGGAGTAGGTGAGGTGGAGGGGGTAAAGGAAGTGAGTGAAGTAGAGGACACATCGATTTGGTGCGAAGTTGGGGCTAAGTAAGCCGTGTGGAAATTGGCAAGACGCCCTCAGCGGTGAAGCCGCGGTGATTCGGCGTTCGTAACGGCAGGGCTGAAGCCGTGCCCTGACGAAAGCAGCGAAAGCATCGAAATCCATCCAAAACCACCGAAGAACATCGAAACGATGGAAAATCAGTTGTTCCTGCTGTGGTCAGCGCGTCGCAGCCGTTCTCGGCACTAATCACTCGCCACTCGCCGCTGCATTGTTGTAACCTGCCTGCAATCCGGATTTGCCATGATGGGCACGCAGCGTGCCGCCGGATTCCGACCCTTCTTTTTTGCCGCCCTCAAAGGAAGAGCCGCATCTAACTGTCGCAGAGCAGAGCACTAATCGTAGAAATGAGGTAAATACCATGAGCAGTACCCCCATCGCCGCCAAGCCCTCCGATTCCGAAAAAATTAGCAAACTCGTCGCTCAATACGGCCTGGAACCCCATCCCTATCCAAACCCGCTTTACAATCTTTATGAGCGACATCTCCTGCTCGACAACGCCGTCGAGCCCGCGGTTACGCATGCGCGGGCCCATTACGAAGCCTTTGCGCGTTCCGTCCGCGATATTCTGGTGCAGCGCTGGTGCCACACGATCAAGACCTACCACGACACCAATCCCAAGCGCATCTACTACCTTTCCATGGAATTTCTGATTGGGCGATCGCTGGCGAATAACATAACCAACTTGCTGGTGGACCCTCTGGTGAGACAGGTCGCTAACGAAAAGGATGTCGATTGGCCCGCTCTTCTGGAGAAAGAGCCCGACGCCGGGCTTGGCAATGGTGGGCTCGGCCGGCTCGCGGCTTGCTTCCTCGACTCCATGGCCACCATGCAGCTTCCTGCGCTCGGCTACGGTCTTCGTTACGAATATGGCATGTTCAAGCAGACCATCCAAAACGGCTGGCAGCACGAAGTGCCCGACAACTGGCTTCGCCACCCCGATCCGTGGGAAGTGGCGCGTCCGTATGCGCGCGTAACCATTCCGCTGAACTGCTCCTTCATTCTTCGCGACGGCACTCTTCGCGCCATCGCCGAGCGCGATTCCTCCCTCTACGGTATTCCTTACGATCGGCCCATCGTCGGCTACGGCGGCAAGAACATCAACACACTGCGCTTGTGGTCCGCTGCCGCTCCCGACTATTTCGATTTCCAGGAATTCAGCAGTGGCGATTTTGTCGGCGCCCTGGCCGAAACGTTAGCCGCCGAATCCATCACTCGCGTGCTCTACCCCGACGATTCCACCGGCATGGGGCAGGCGCTTCGTTTTGTTCAGGAGTATTTCCTTGTGGCCTGCTCGCTGGCCGATATCGTCCGCCGCTTCCGCCACATCAACGGCGACAAGTGGAATCTGTTCGCCGAAAAGGTGGCCATTCAGCTCAACGATACTCACCCCACGATGAGCGTGCCGGAATTGATGCGCATTCTGCTCGACGACGCGCATCTTAGTTGGGACGAAGCTTGGGACATCACCAAGAAAACCCTGGCTTACACCAATCACACCTTGCTTCCGGAAGCGCTGGAAAAGTGGCCGGTCGCGTGGTTCTCCACGGTCTCTCCGCGCTTGCTCGAAATCATTTATGAAATTAATCGCCGCTTCCTCGACGACGTTCGCAAGAAATATCCCGGTGATGAAGGACTCGTCTCCCGCGTTAGCCTGATTGAAGAAGGTCCGGTGCGCCGGGTACGCATGGCCAATCTCGCGATCGTTGGCTCACACAGCACGAACGGAGTTGCCGCGATTCACTCCCAGCTGCTGCGCACCACCACCGTAAAAGACCTCGCGGAGATTTTCCCCGGGCGCTTCAATAACAAAACCAATGGCGTTACTCCGCGCCGCTGGCTGCGCCTCTGCAACCCGCCGCTCGCCAACGCCATCACGGAAGCTATTGGCGACAAGTGGATCACCGACCTCAGCGAGCTCTCCCGCCTCAAGCCTTTGGCTGAAGATGCGAGCTTCCGTTCGGCGGTCCTGCAGGCACAGCATCAATGCAAATGCCAGTTCGTCAACTGGGTTAAAGCCACTTCCGGCGTGGTCGTCGATCCAAATAATATTTTCGATTCGCAGGTCAAGCGCATCCATGAATACAAGCGCCAGCTGCTCAACGCTCTGCGCATCGTGGTGCTCTACAATCGCATCCGCGAAAACTCCAGCGTCGACATGCCTCGCCGCACCTTCTTCTTTGCCGGAAAGGCCGCGCCTGCTTATCAACTCGCCAAACTCATCATCAAGTTCATCAACAACCTTGCCGCCACCATTGACAGCGATCCTGCTGTCAAAGGCCGCCTCCAGGTGCTGTTTCTGCCGGACTATCGTGTCACGCTTGCCGAGCATCTGATTCCTGCCAGCGACGTTTCGAATCAAATCTCCACCGCCGGTTACGAGGCCAGCGGCACCAGCAACATGAAGTTCATGATGAATGGCGCGCTGACCATCGGCACTCGCGACGGTGCCACCATTGAAATGGCCGAAGCCGCCGGTGAAGAGAATTTCTTCCTCTTCGGCCTCACCGCGCAGCAAGTTGCTGACAGCCGTTCCTGGTACAACCCGCACTGGCATTACGACCACGAGCCCGAGACCCGCGCCGCTCTCGACCTGATTTTCTCCGACTACTTCAGCCGCAATGAGCCCGGCATCTTCGCACCTCTTCGCGACACGCTGCTTACTCACGGCGACTACTACATGCATCTCGCGGATCTGCGTTCGTACCTCGATGCCGACCAGCGGCTTTGCCACTGCATATCCGACCCGCACAACTGGGCCCGCAAGGTCATCCTGAACATCGCGAGTTCCGGAAATTTCTCCAGTGATCGCACCATCGCGCAATATAATGCTGACATCTGGAAGGCGGCGCCATGTCCGGTGTCGTAGCGGAGCGAGGAATGGCCGAAGAAGGGAATCGACCCAAGGGCGTTTCACCTCTGGCTGGCAAACCTGCCACCAAGGACATGCTCATTGATGTTGCCAAACTCCAACGGGACTATTACGAGCGGCGTCCCGACGTAAAGGATCCGAATCAGCTCGTCAGTTTTGGCACCAGCGGCCACCGCGGCACGCCCCTGAAATCGACGTTCACCGAAGCGCACATTCTCGCCATCACGCAAGCCATCTGCGAGTATCGCCGCTCCAAGAACATCAATGGGCCGCTGTACATGGGCAAGGATACGCACGCCGTTTCCGGCCCTGCGCAGCGCACCGCGCTGGAAGTGCTGGCTGCTAACCATATCGAAACCGTGATCCAGCAGGACGACGGCGTTACTCCTACTCCGGTCATCTCCCGCATTATCCTGGTCTACAATCGCGCGCGCCGCGAGCATTTCGCCGACGGCATTGTTATCACTCCTTCGCACAATCCGCCTCGCGACGGCGGCTTCAAATACAATCCTCCCAACGGCGGTCCTGCAGATACCGACGTTACCGGCTGGATTCAGAATCGCGCCAACGATCTTCTTCGCGGCGGCAACAAAGAAGTCCAGCGCGTGCCTTATGAATCCGCCATAAAAGCCGGCACGACGCACCAAAAAGATTTTGTGTTGCCCTACGTTAATGATCTCCGTAACGTGGTGAACACTGAGGAGATCCGCGCCGCCAATCTTAATCTGGCCGTCGACCCTCTGGGTGGTGCTTCGCAGCCGTATTGGGCGCCCATCAATTCTGTGTACGGACTCAACGTCGTGGTCACCAATCCCGTCATCGATCCCACTTTTTCCTTCATGACTGTGGACCACGATGGCGAAATCCGAATGGACTGCTCCAGTCCGTACGCCATGGCGCGTCTGGTCAGTCTCAAAGACAAATATCGTTTAGCTTTTGCCAATGATACCGACGCCGACCGTCACGGCATCGTCTCGCCATCGGCCGGCCTGATGAATCCCAATCATTACTTAGCCGTGGCCATTGGTTATCTGCTGACGCATCGTCCGCAGTGGTCTCACAACGTGATCGTTGGGAAAACGCTGGTCAGTAGCAGCCTCATCGATCTGGTCGTAAAAAAATTCGAACGCAAGCTCTCCGAAGTTCCCGTCGGATTCAAATGGTTCGTGCCTGGCCTGGTCGATGGTTCGTTTTGTTTTGGCGGGGAAGAAAGCGCCGGCGCGAGTTTCCTTCGGCTAGATGGCGCCGTGTGGACTACCGATAAGGACGGATTGATTATGGATCTGCTCGCTGCGGAAATCACCGCAGTCACCGGAAAGGATCCGGGCGAGCATTTCGCCGAATTGGTCGACGAGTTCGGCATGCCTTACTACACGCGTATCGATGCGGCCGCCACGCCCGAGCAAAAAGCCAAACTCGCCAAACTTTCTCCCGACGATGTGAAGGAATCGGACTTAGCGGGCGACAAAATCCTCGCCAAATTGACCAAGGCGCCCGGCAACAACGAGCCCATTGGCGGCCTCAAGGTGGTGACCAAGACCGGATGGTTCGCCGCTCGTCCTTCGGGCACCGAAAATATCTATAAAATCTACGCCGAAAGCTTCGACTCCGAATCCCATCTCCAATCGATCGTTGAAGAAGCGCAGCAAATCGTCGCCAACGCCCTCAAGTAACACAGGCTTCAGCCTGTGTGCCTTTCTGCGTTTTGAGCTAGTCAAGCGCCCCGCAAACCCTGATTGACAGGTGGTTTTGCAGATCGATAGTTTCCGGGTTCCGCGAAATCGCGAAACATATACTCAACTTCGCTCTTGACACTTTCAAACAGATGTTTTAAACATGTGTTTAGATATGTCCTCAACCTCTACACTCGCGCCTCCCCGTCCGCGCCGCCGGCCCAGCGACGCTCCGACCCGGGAGAAACTGCTCGACGCCGCAGCTGAGGTCTTCGCCCACAAGGGCTATTACAAAGCCACGATTCGCGAAATCTGCCGGCGCGCGGGGGCGAACGTTGCCGCGGTCAATTACACTTTTGGCGACAAGCTTGGCCTGTACACCGAAGTGCTCCGTCAACTTTTCCGTACGCCCGAGCGCGCCCGCCTCAACGATGTCCTGGATAGTGCCGGTTCCCCCGAGGAATTGCTGCGCCACGTCATCTTCGCGCGCCTGCAGAGTCTGTGCGAACGCAAGCGCCCAGACTGGGGTTTCAACATTGTCATGCACGAATTTTCCGAGCCTACTCCGGCGATGACCCGAGTAGTCGATGAAGGCATGCGCCCGATTTACGAGCGCGTCCTGAAAGCCGTCGGCGAAATTATCGGCCTGCCCGCGGAACATGAGACCACGCGCCTGTGTAACAACAGCATCATGGGTCAGGTCATTTTCTACACTTATTCCCAACCGGTTCTTTCCCGTTTGCAGCCGGATCTGAAGCTCACTCCCGAGCGGCTCGAACGTATTGCCGGGCACATCGCGGAGTTTACGCTGGCGGCCCTCCAACAGATGGCGCGTCATGAACACGAGCATATGGGAAGTCCCAAGCTAACAACGCCAAATGGCGGTGCTGCGTCCGGCGCAATTGCTCGTAATTCGCGGCGTCCTTCGCACGTATCCAAAGAAAAAGGTTCCGGAGCACATATCCATGACTGACGCGCAAGCATCCGCCGCACCACCGGTGGTCGACAAATCTCCGGCCGCTGCCCCGGCTCAGCTCGCGGCCAAACCGGCCACAGCGGCGGCTGCCGAGGAGCGCCCGCCCCGCGGCAAAGTCCCTCGCATTCTCGCTATCGTTGGCGCCATCGTGCTGCTGCTGTTCATCTGGAAAGTTTTCTTCGCCAACCCGAGCCTCCCGGCCAGTATCGTGGCAGTCAGCGGCCGGATTGAAGGCGACGACTCCGCGGTGGCTCCAAAAGTCACGGGGAAAATCCTCGAAATCACGGTCCGTGAAGGTGACTCGGTCAAATTGGGTGATGTGATTGCCATACTCGACGACGCGCAGATCAAGGCGCAAGAGGCCGCCGCGCGCGCCGCGTTAATTGATGCACAGGCCAAAGCGCAATCGGCCGACGAACAGATCAACGTCCTTCAGGAACAGCTTCGCGAAAATCAGCTGCAAACCGCGCAATCCAAAACCGACGCGGAGGGCCGCGTGCGCCAAGCTCAGGCCGATCTAACCGCCGCCGAAGCCGATCTGGCGCAGCAACAAGCCGCGCTCAAGCTTGCCGAATTCAATCGTGATGCGTACATGAAGCTCGCCAAGACCGGCGCTGTTTCCGAGCAGCAAGGGCTGCAAGCGGAAGCCACTGCCGATCAACAGCAAGCCGCTGTGCTGGCTGCGCAGCGCCGCGTGGAGTCCGCCAAAGGTGCGGTAACCACGGCACAGGCGATGCTGGACAATCCCAAGATTCGTGATGCCCAGGTGGCCGGCACGCAACGGCAGATCATTCAGCAGCGGGCGCAAGTGGCTGCCTCGAAAGCACAGACCGAGCAGGCCCAGGCGCAACTGGCCGAAGCCGAAGCGAACCGCGCGGATCTCACCGTCCACGCGCCCTTCACCGGAACGGTCATCACGCGCACCGCGGAGCCCGGAGAAGTGGTGCAAGCGGGCACCGCGATCATCACTCTTCTCGATCTCAGCAAAGTTTATCTTCGCGGCTTCATTCCCGAAGGGGAGATTGGCAAGCTGAAAATTGGCCAGCCGTGCCACGTCTTTCTCGACTCAAATCCCGATCAGGCGCTTGACGCCTACGTGCTCCGCATCGATCCGCAGGCCACGTTCACTCCGGAAAATACTTACTTTCGGAACGATCGCGTCAAGCAAGTCGTGGGAGTAAAGCTCCAGCTAACTCAGGGCATCGGGTTCGCTAAGCCCGGCATGCCCGCTGACGGCGAAATCCTGGTCACCGGCACCGCTTGGCCCAAGCACAGGCGCACGCAATGAGCAGCGCCGTCAGCGAGCGCACAGCGGTGCACCGTGCTGGTGCCAACTCCAGCGCAACGGCGATTGTTGTGCGCGATCTGTGGAAGCGCTACGGCCCGCTCGAAGCCGTCCGCGGCATTAACTTTTCCGTGGAACGTGGGGAAATCTTCGGGCTCATTGGAGCCGACGGTGCCGGCAAAACCACTACCTTCCAAATCCTCGCCGGCGTCATGGAAGCCACGAAAGGCAGCGCCGAAATTTTCGGCATCGCGGCCCGCGACGCCCGCTCGCAAACCGGCTACCTCACGCAAGCTTTCAGCTTGTATCTCGATCTCAGCGTCATGGAAAACATTCGCTATGTCGGCCAATTGCGCCACGTCACCGAAGCCGACATCGCCGAGCGGGGCCAGCGTTACCTGCGCGCTTTCGACATGGATCGCTTTTCCTCGCGTCTCGCAGGCCAGCTTAGCGGCGGCATGAAGCAGAAACTCGCGCTGGTGTGCGCGCTCGTGGCTGAACCCCACATTCTTCTGCTCGACGAGCCCACCACCGGCGTCGATCCAGTTTCCCGCCGCGAATTTTGGGACACAGTCGCGCATCTCGCTGGAGAAGGCCTCACCGTGGTCGTTGCCACTCCTTATCTCGACGAAGCCGAACGCTGCCACCGCATCGCCCTGATTCATCAGGGCGAAATCCGCCAGATCGGAACACCGGAAGAAATTCGCGGCAGCCTCAACGCCAGGCGCTTGGAATTGCGGACTCCGCAACTTCAGCAAGCGTTGCAGGCGATCTCGCGATCTCAACACACCGAAATTTTCGACTTGCAGCGATTCGGCGATCGTCTTGACCTGCTTTCTCACGATGCGGCTCGCGCACAAGCCGACGTACAACGCATCATGGAACAGAATCATCTGGCCATCGATGACTTGCATGTTGACGAGCCGACCCTCGAAAACACCTTCGTAGCCACATTACGCGCGCTGGGCGAGCGCACCACCGATGAGCCTTTCCCCAGTCGCCACCTCCACCGCAACCTCCGGGGCCAAGTCGCCATCGGCGCCCGCGGGCTTACCAAGCAGTTCGGTTCCTTCACCGCGGTCCACGACGTCAGCCTGCAAGTGAACTACGGCGAAATTTACGGCCTGCTTGGCGCTAACGGGGCCGGCAAAACCACCACCATCAAAATGCTTTGTGGCCTTCTGGAGGCTACACACGGCTCGATGCAGCTTGCCGGGCAAGCGGAAGCCTTCCGCTCCATGCGTGTTCGCCAGCAAATTGGCTACATGTCGCAAAAATTTTCGCTCTACGACGATTTGACGATCGAAGAAAATCTCCAGTTCTTTGCCGGCGTCTACGGCGTGTCGCCTGAAGAGCAGCAGGAGAAAGAGCGCTGGGTGCTGCAATTCTCAGGATTGGAAGGGAAGCAGCATCAATTGACCGGCAGCCTGCCCGGCGGTTGGAAGCAGCGCGTAGCGTTCGGCTCTGCGATCATGCACGAGCCGGGCATCGTCTTTCTCGACGAACCTACTTCCGGGGTCGATCCGCTGGCCCGCCGCGCCTTTTGGTCGATGATCAATCACCTCGCAGACTCCGGCACCGCCGTTCTGGTCACCACGCACTATCTCGAGGAAGCCGAGCAATGTAATCGTCTCGGCCTGATGGTTGCCGGCGAACTATTGCTGGAAGGCACGCCCAGCGAAATCAAAGCGCAACAAAAAGGTCACCTGCTGGAATTTCGTGTGGACCAAACCCAGCGCGCCGCCGATTTGCTCAAGTCCGATACCGGCCACTGGCGCGTGTCCATTTTTGGCCGCTGGCTTCACGTGATCAGCGACGATTCCGCCGATGTTGCCATTCGCGCCACCCGCGAAAAACTCGAAAGCGCCGGGATCCGCGTGCTGGAAGCGCGCGAAGGCCGTTTCTCGCTCGAGGACGTTTTCATCAGCGTCGTCGAACATGCCCGCCAGCAGGGCAAATTCGCGTCCGAGGATTAACGAAAGGAACAGCACAGGGAGTACCGCAATGCGCCGCATTTTCGCTCAAGCCCGGAAGGAACTCACGCAACTGTTGCGCGATCGCCTTGCGGTGGCTCTTGCTCTTCTGCTTCCTGTGATTTTGCTTCTCCTGCAAACCACCGCCATCTCGCTCACCGTCAACGATCTTCCCATCATCGTGCAGAATCTCGATTCGTCCATTGCTTCTCAGAGACTCGTGGACGCCTTTCGCAACGCCATCAGCTTCCACATCGTGGCTTGGCCTACCGATAAGCAGCCGCAAGACGCCTTCACCGCCAACAAGGCCCGCGGTGCGCTGATCATTCCCGAAGATTTTGGCCGGCGCATCGCGAGAGGCCAGAACGCCCAGGTGCAGATGCTCATCGATGGTTCGGACTCCAACACCGCGCAGATCATCGCCGGCGACGCCGCGCAAATTGTGCGCGCTTACAACACGCAGCTTGGTGGCGCCACGCTTCCGCAGCCGGTTACCGCCGCGATTCGTCTGTGGTACAACCCCAGCCGATCCTCGCAGCAGTTCTATGGACCCGGCATTTTCGTCATGGCCATGTCCATCTTCCCGCCGTTGCTGGCCACGCTCGCCATGTCCAAGGAAGGCGAGCAAAAAACCATCCTGCAGGTTTACGTTGCCAATATTTCCGCCCACGAATTTCTACTGGGCAAGATTTTGGCGTTCATGATCGTTGCTACTGGCGAAGCTCTGATCATGCTTGCGATTTTGTTCTTCGGGTTCGGCTTGCGCTTTGCCGGCGATCCTACGCCCTTCATCGTTGCCACGATTCTCTACATGTTCTGCGTCACCACGTTCGGCAACATGATTGGTGCCGCGATTCCCAGCCAAGTTGCCGCCGTGCAGGCCATCGCCCTCACTGGTTTCCTGCTGGTTTACATGTTCTCTGGCTTGCTTTTCCCGATCTCCAATATTCCCGGCTCGATTCGCTGGCTTTCTAACTTTGTCTGGGGCCGCTACTACATCGAGGTCGTCCGCGACTCTATGCTTGCCGGCGGGGGCTGGCCGGCCGTCTGGTACAAGGTACTTATTATCGGCGCGATCGGCGGCGCTTTCTACCTTCTCGCGTGGCGCAACATGCGCCGCATGCAGGTGAAGGTGTAGCATGCGAAAACTCCGTTCCCTCATCAGCTCTCGCATGCTGGCTCTGGTGCGCAAGGAATTTCAGCAGATTCTGCGGGACCGCCGGCTGGCAATGTCTCTCATTGTTCCGCCCACGCTGCAACTTCTGCTCTTTGGTTTCGCCCTCAATCCCACTGTCGCCAACTTGCATCTCGGCGTGGTTGACGACAGCAAGACTCCCGAAAGCCGGGAACTGATTTCGCAGATGACCGAAAGCAAGAGCTTCGCGCCGAGCGGCACGTATCTTTCCCTGAACGACCTTTCCAAAGACATCGCCAACGGCAAACTCGATGCCGGCCTGGTGATTCCTTATGACTACGCCCGGGATTTGCGTCGCGGACGCCCGGTTACCGTGCAGGTTCTGCTGAACGCCATGAACTCCAACACCGCCACGATCGCGCAGGCCTACGCGCAAGGTGTGATCGCCACCTACAGCCAGAATCTCGTCGCGCAGGGAATTCACGCGCAATTTCGCCAGATTGCCGCGCCGGATGTAAGCAGCAAAGGCCAAGTCATCATCGATCCCACGTATCTCTACAATCCCGGTCTCGAGCCCACCTGGTTCATCGTTTCCGGCATCCTCGGCGTCCTTCTGATTCTCAACGGATCGCTCATCGCTTCTTCCGCCATGGTCAAAGAACGCGAAACCGGCACGCTCGAACAACTCCTCATGTCTCCCGCCTCCACCACGCAGATCATTGTGGCGAAGCTTTTTCCGCTCTTCGCGCTGCTGTGCATGATGGGCCTTATGGCCGTGGTACTCATGCGCGTGGTATTCGATATTCCCTTTCGGGGCAATGCCCTGCTGGTCTTAGCGGCCGCAGCGCTTTGCCTGCTCTGCGGCATCAGCATCGGCACCTTCATTGCCACGTTCACTCGGTCCGCGCGCCAAGCGCAGCTCACCCTGTTTTTCGTCAATCCGCCGCTTACTTCGCTTTCCGGTGCGTTCACTCCGGTGGAAGCCATGCCCAAGTGGATGCAACCGGTAGCTCAATTCAATCCTATTCAGCATTTCGGACAAATTTCCCGCGGCGCCATGATCAAGGGCAGTGGCATGGCCACTTTGTGGCCCAACTTCCTGGCCCTTCTCACTTTCACTCTAGTTTTAGTGGCGCTCAGCATCTGGCGTTTCCGCAAACAACTCAGTTGACGTGATCTCGAGGGAGCTTCTTACGCATGCCGACAATCGCACAGCACTACATCCCGCACCACCCATTGCGAATTCAACCACAAGGCCTACGCCCGCTCATTTTTCTGGCAGCCTTCTCGGCCGCCTCTCTCATGTTTGCATCCGCCGCTTCCGCGCAGATCGGCCCCTCCGCGGCGCCCCAGACCGCGACTCCCGCTGTGCAATTGCCTCTATCCGGCCGCAGTGCAGAAACCGGCGGTACCGTCAAAGCTACGGAGACTCCGATCGCCGGCGTCACCACTAGCGTCAACACCATCAACTCTACCGTGCAAGCCACCGGCAACTACTCGGGGAGCACTCCTTCCACCAAACTGATGCCTTTCAATGGCAAGCTCGGTTTTCAGGAAGCCATTCTCCGCGCTCTCTCCTATAACCTCGGGCAAACGGGCGCCACCCAGGCGGTACGGCAAGCCGAAGGCCAAGCCAAGTCTGTGCGTGCCAATTTGCTGCCCAACCTCACCGGCACCGCCATGGAAAATGTGGAGACCGAAGACCTGCGTGCTCTCGGTTTCCGTTTCAATTTTCCGGGATTCAACTTTCCCCAGGTGATCGGCCCCTTCAATTACGTAGATTTCCGCGCACATCTCTCGCAAACCGTTCTGGATGTCACCTCGCTCAACAATTACCGCGCCAGCAATGACGTCACGCGCGCCAACCGTTATTCCGCCATGGACGCCCGCGACCTGATCGTGCTCGCCGTCGGTGGCGCTTACTTGCAAGTTACCGCCGCCAAGGCGCGCCTGGCGGCCGAGCAAGCTCAAGTTGCTGCTGCGGACGCTGTTTACCAGCAGAGCGTCCAGCAACTCGCGCGTGGCATTATCGCCAAAGTGGACGCGGACAAGAATCAGGTGCAGCTACTTACCGAGCAGACTCGTTTGCTGTCCCTGCAGAACGATTACGCCAAACAAAAAATTAATCTTGCGCGCATGGTCGGCTTGCCTCCTACGGACCAGTACGAAGTCATCGACGAAATCCCGTTTGCTCCTGCGATGCCTCTGACCGTCAGCGATGCTGTAACTCAGGCCCTGGCGCAGCGCGCCGACTTGAAAGCAGCCGACGCACAGTTGCAAGCGGCGATGCGTGCCAAAGCGGCGGCGCGCGCCGAGCGCTATCCTTCCATCAGCGTCAATGCCGATGTCGGCGGCATTGGTGTCACTCCTGGTCAGTTGCAGACCACCTACACTGCCACCGCCAACATGAAAATTCCCATCTGGCAGGGCGGCCGCGTTAGTGGCGATGTGGAGCAGGCCGACGCCACGCTTGCGCAGCGCCGCGCCGAATGCGCAGATTTAAAGAGCCAGATTGAAGGCGATGTGCGCAGCGCTTTCCTGGACCTACAGGCGGCTGCCAGTCAAGTCGAGGTCGCGCAAAGGAACGTGCAAGTCACGCGCGAAGCCGCCGAGCTCACCCGCCAGAAACTCGAGGCTGGCGTCAGCACAACTGTGGATTACACGCAGGCCCAGGAAACCGCCACTGCCGCCCAACTGGATTACATCAACGCGGTCTTCGCGCACAACATCGCCAAACTCAGCTTGGCCCGCGCCATGGGCCGTGCCGCCAAGTCCCTGCCCGACTTCCTGCAACTTCCACCTGCGCCGGTATCCGCGCCACAACTTGCGCCCACCCACGCCCAATAGGTGCGTAGGCCAATACAAAAAGGCGTCATTCCGGGCGCGGTCAGATTGCCCGCCTAACCTTCGAAATCAGATTACGGTTTGCTACACTACCCACGGAACAGGGACGCCGGAATCTTGACCTCGCTTCTCCGGCCGCTTTTGCTCTATCTAACACACCATTTATGTTTCATCCGATTCGCGGGAGGTTGCCCCATGCGAACGAACAATGCACGCAAATTCGCGGTACTGCTCGCTGTCGTTTTAACGTCTGTGGTTTTGCTGTCCCTGGTTCCACGCATTTCTTCGCAAGCTCCCGTTACCGCCGCTGCCAAAGCTGGCGTCCAAGCTCTCTCCGACGCCGAAGTTCGCCAGCGCGCTGACGCCCTCCTTCAAAAAATGACTGTCGAAGAAAAAATCGGCCAACTTACCCAGTTCTTCACCATTCTCATGCCCGAAGATCTCGACGAGCAGATCGTCAAAGGTAAAGTGGGCTCGATTCTTTTTGCTACTGATCCCGCGCAGATCAATCATTTCCAGCATCTCGCTGTCGAGAAATCGCGCCTGCATATTCCGCTCATCTTCGGCTTCGATGTGATCCACGGTTTCCGCACCATTTTTCCGGTGCCCATCGCCATCGCAGCTTCCTGGGATCCCGCCGTGGCCGTGAAAGAACAAACCGTCGCCGCAAAGGAAGCGAGTGCGGACGGCATCAACTGGGCTTTTGCGCCTATGCTGGACATTGCGCGCGATCCTCGCTGGGGCCGCATGGTCGAAGGTGCGGGAGAGGATCCTTATCTCGGCTCGGCCATGGCTGTAGCGCAAGTGCGCGGCTTTCAGGGCGACTACATTGGCGCCCCCGACCACATCCTCGCGTGCATGAAGCATTTTGCGGGTTATGGCGCTGCGCAAGGTGGCCGCGATTACGACGAGGTCTACATCCCCGACGATCTGATGTACAACGTTTATCTGCCGCCCTTCCATGCTGCGGTCAAGGCGGGAGTCGGCTCCGCCATGAGCGCCTACATGGATCTAAACGACGTGCCTGCCACCGGCAATCGCTGGCTGCTCACCGACGTTCTTCGCGATCAATGGAAGTTTCAGGGTTTCGTGGTCAGCGATGCCGATGCCGTAAAAAGTCTGAAAACGCACGGCTACGCTAAGGACTTTGCCGACGCCGCCAAGCGCGCCCTCGACGCAGGCGTCGACATGGAAATGGCCCTGACCAACAACGCCTACTCCGAAAATCTTCTAAATCTCGTGCAGACTCACCAGGTCACCGAAAAGCAAATCGACGATTCTTCCCGCCGCATACTGGAAATGAAAATCCGTCTCGGCCTGTTCGAACACCCTTACGCCGACGAAGCGCACGCCAAGCAAGTCCTCACCGATCCCGACCATCGCACCACCGCTCGCGAAGTTGCCGAGCGCACCGCGGTCCTCCTCCGCAATGAAGGCAAGCTGCTGCCCTTAAGCAAGACCTCTTACAAAAAGGTCGCCGTTCTCGGTCCGCTGGCGGACTCGCAGATCGACACCATCGGTCCCTGGTCCCTCAAGCCCGATGTATCCGAAACCGTCACAATAGTGGCCGGCATTCGCAACAAACTCGGCTCGCAAGTCGAGGTCGGCTACGCTCCTGGCGTGCAAATCACTCGCAAATTTCCTTCGTTCTTCGATGACCTTTTGAAAACGCCCCCGGTCAAGCTCTGGTCTGCCGACCAAGCCAAAGACGAAATGTCTAAAGCCGTCAATCTCGCCCAATCGTCGGACCTCACCGTTCTCGTCCTCGGCGAAGCTCAGAACATGATTGGCGAAGGGGCCTCGCGCGAATCTCTCGATCTTCCTGACCAGGAAGAACAACTCCTCGAAAACGTTGTGGCCACCGGGAAACCGGTTGTTCTGCTTCTTATGAGCGGCCGCCCGCTCAACATCAAGTGGGCCGTCGAGCACGTTCCTTCGATCGTTGAAATTTGGTATCCCGGTACCCAGGGCGGAAACGCCGTCGCGAATCTTCTCTATGGCGATGCGGTTCCTGGTGGCAAGCTGCCCTTCGCGTGGCCCCGCGACAATGGCCAGATTCCCATCAACTATGCCCACAACACCACGCAGCAACCCGAACGTCAGGGCAAGCGCTACTGGGACGAAGCGAGCACACCACTTTTCCCCTTCGGCTACGGCCTCAGTTATGCCACTTTCCAATTTTCGAACCTGAAGCTCTGCTGCGATTCCATCAAGCTCGGCGAGTCTCTGGATGTCACCGTGGACGTCGAGAACAGCGGCAAGATTTCCGCCGATGAAGTGGCCCAACTCTACATCCATCAGCGATATGGCAGCACTTCTCGGCCGGTCCGCGAACTGAAGGGCTTCCAGCGCGTCACCCTCGCGCCTCACGAGAAAAAGACACTCCACTTCTCCGTGGGTAAAGACGAACTGACTTACTGGAGTAGCGCCAAGAAATCCTGGACTCAGGAGCCGTCCACCTTCGACATTTGGCTAGGTCCCGACTCCGCCGCGTCGCTGCACGGCACTTTTATCGTAACGCCATAGCGGGCGCGACGACATTCTGTAGGGCGCAGCAATCCGTGCTTATCGTGCCAACGCCGCAGCAATGCCCGCTTCCGCCAGCGGCGCCATAATCGCGTACCCCGCTGCATTCGGATGCACGCCATCCGGACTCAACTCGCTTTTCAATCCGCCTGCGTCATTTGCCATGTGCGAGTAATAATCTACGTACACAAAACCGTTCTTCGCCGCATACCCCCGAATCCATTCATTCAGCGCGCGAATCTTCGGCGCGGGCTCTAGCCCCGGGTGCCACCGAAAATCGCTGGCGGGCAGCACTGAGCACAGCACCACGCGAATCCCGTTGGCCCGCGCCAGTTCGCTCATCGACGCGAGATTTCCCTCGATCTCCTCCAGCGTCATTTTTCCAGTGTTTTCCGCAATATCATTGGTGCCCGCCAGCAGCACCACCGCCTTCGGCTGCAACTCGATTACGTCTTGACGAAATCGAACCAGCATCTGCGGCGTCGTTTGCCCGGAAATTCCGCGATTCACATAGGGCTTCCCTGGAAAAAACACGCCTCGGTCTGGCTCGTTCCCGCTCCCTTTCATTCCCCAGCCTTCCGTGATCGAGTCACCCATAAACACTACGCGTGTTTCGCCAGCTTTCGGTGTTCCCAATTCCTGATCCGCGCCTCGGTACTTCGCCAGAAACGCCCAATCGTTGAACGTTCGCTCGAGTTGGGACTTCTGATACGGCGTCAATTGGTCGCAAGCTGATGAAGTTTCCTCCACCACTTTAGCTTTTTGCGCCGTGCCTGCCGCAGGCGCTTGAGCCCGCGCTGCAACACCGCAAAGGCAAACACTCACCGCGAGAATCCAATTCACCACACCACGCACCATGCTCGTGTTCCGCATCGCAAGCTCCCCGATCGCCGGCATCCATTTGCACACAATTCCGACGCACACGGCGAACTTGCCATTCTACTGGATTCGCGTGACGGGAAGGGAAGCCGCAGGAGAGTTCCCCCACCCGGCATGGAACCCCATGCTCCATGCCGGGCGGGGGACAGGGGCTAAAAGGTAAGCTTCAACGAGAGCTGCACCACGCGTACCGACGAATCGAACCCAAGGAAGTTTCCATACGGGCTCGTCGGAACGCCTTGCATGCCCAGAATTTGTCCGAACTGCGGGCTGCCCACTTCCGCATCCGGCAGCGTAAAGTTCGGGTGGTTGAACACATTGAAGGCCTGTGCGCCCAGTCCGAAGCGGAAACGCTCGCCGACGTCGAATGTTTTGAACAGCGCCATGTCGAAGTCCACGTAGTTCGGGCCTCGGTATTGGTTCCGTGTCTGGTTTGGGTATTGCGTGTAGGCGAATCCGGTTGCGGCCGTGTTCGCGAAAGCGTTGGCGTTCAGGCATGGATTGAGCTTGGTGTTGGTCACCACCGCGCCCACGCCGCACGAATTCTGCGCGCCGCCGGTGATCTGTTGCGCCACGACGCCGGTAAAATTGTTGTACGCGAGATCTCCGAACGCATTGGCGTCCAGCACCGTGAACGGCAGTCCGCTTCGCGCGAACACCTTGCCCGACCACTGCCAGCCGCCCAATGCTGCCTTGGCGAACTTATTCTCGAAGTGCACTGGCGGTGTCACCACATAGTCCGCGTTGAAGAGATTGCGGATGTCGTAGTCCGCATTTCCATAGTTGTTGGCCCTCAGGCTGCCCGGGTTGACCTGCGTCTGAATGTTGAACCCGCCCGGCCACCCGCCGATTGGGAAGATACCGCCATTGGAGGTTTCATCGAGGGTGTGCGAGTAAGTGTAGTTCAAATGCGCCATCAACCATCCGTGATGCTGCAAGCGGATCGATCCGGTGATTCCGTTATAGTTCGACACCGCGCCGCTCTGGAACGTGGAAACTTGTCCATAGTTCGGCAGCACCGTCGATGCCGTCTTGATGCCGGGCACGGAGGCGAAAACGCTGTTGGTGGCTACGGCGTTCCACCACGAATCGGCGTACGGTATGTTGATCGCGTGATTTCCCACGTAATTGAAGGAAAGCGCCACGCTCTTGCTGATTTCCTGGTCCACTTTCAAATTCCATTCCTGCACCTGGGGCGAATGGATTGTCCCTTGGATCGAGTTGAAACTCACTGGAGGATTGAAGCCGATGATGGCATCCAGAATGGCCGATAACTGGTTGTAGCTCTTGCTCAGGGTGAACGCCTGCGAAGCGGCTTGGAATGCTGCTGGCCCCGCCGTGAACCCCGCGATGCCAGTCGTCCCGCCGCTTGCGTCCAGCGGCTGAATGGTGAACAGGGTGGTCGCCGGAGGATTGCCCGGATTCCCTAACTCGAAGTCCAACATGCCGGCCGGCGGATTGTCGTAGAAGAGTCCGAAGCCGCCGCTGATCACCGTCTTGTTCCCGCCCGGGAGCCACGGGAAGTGGTCGGTCGCATTTGGCGACCAGCTAAACGCGACACGCGGCGATACGTTGAGCGCATCCACGCCCATGTACGGATGGCGCAGTCCAGTGCTGATATCGCTGCTGTACGGTACGTCTCCCGCCCCGCCCGGGCCGGCGACCACGCTGGGTAGCGTGTCAAACGCTCCGTTGTAGTTCGAGAAACAGTCGATATTGCAGGTTGGATTCGAGTTGTGCTCGAAGCGTAATGCCAGCGTCAACGTGAAGTTCGGCTTCACTCGCCAGGTGTCTTCCCCGTAGAAGCCCAAACCCCACAGTCCGATCGGCACGTCCGTCGTCGGCGCGTAAGCCTGCGTGTACGACGAAGCGAGGCCGTTTGCAAATGCTTGCATGCCGGAGATGCCCGGGTTTGCCGCCGTTCCGCCTAATGATAGGGAACTCAGGTCGTCGAAATTAACCGTTGGATAAATGTTGAAGAAGTTATGGTCGCTCACGTCATAGCGCCGGAAATTCTCTCCGAACTTGAAGCTGTGATTTCCGTGCACCCATGAAAAATCGTCGATAAATTGATACTGAGTAATGTTGCGTCCTTGCGGAAAGTCGCCAACCGTGCCGTTAATGCTCGAGAAACCCACCGCTCCACCGAAGGTCACCCCGCCGTACGGAAACTCTTTCTGCCACGCCGCGATGTCTTGGGCGAACTGCGCCACGTAGTGGCTCAGGGTCGCGGTGAAGTTATTGGTCATGGTGGCGTTGAACACGTGCCTGTAGTTCGCTTGATAGTCGTATGCCGGTTGATTCGAGTTTGCATCAAACGCCGAACTCAGCGGATTGATCGCGGTCGGCTGAAGGCCATAATCCAGTTTGAACCGGAAGAAAATGTCGTCTTTCGCCGTCAGTTTTTGGTCCACGCGGCCCGCTAGGATCCATTCCTTCGCGAAGGATGTTGGTGTCAGTGTCACGGTATTCTGGCACGGCGCTCCCGTGGGGAAACCCGGCACGGAGACCGTGGCGCATTCAGTCCCGGCCACGGGAACCGGCGTCAATTGCTTGCCAGCGGAGGCTGCCGAATAAATATTGAACATGTTCTGATAAGCCGCTGCTTCGCTGGGCGCCACTGTTTGAATGTTGGCAAGCACGGCTGACGCAAACTGGGTCGTCGGAATCGTCTCCACGTCCACGTTTGGCAAGATGAACCGCAAGCCTTCCGTGTCCACGAAGAACCACGTGTGGTCCTTCCAAATCGGCCCGCCCACCGACGCCGCCCATTGGTTGGCATTCGAGAACGGCCGGGGTGCTCCACTGGCGTTCGAGATGAAATCGTTCGAGTTCATTTCCCGTCCATTCCAATACCACTGCGCATTCCCGTGGAACGAGTTCGTCCCCGACTTCGTTACGTAGTTCACCTGGGCGCCGCTCATCTGCCCGTATTCGCCCGAATACGGATTGGTCACGATGGTCGATTCCTGCACTTCGTTGCTGCCCAACGTGAGGTTCGAGGCCCCGGAATTATTAATGTTGAAGTACGGGTCCATGTCATTTTCGCCGTTCACCGTAAACAAATTCGAGGTTCCAGGCAGGCCGTTCACCGTGAAATTTCCATAACCCATTCCTTGCGACACCACTACACCCGGCGCTGTAAATGCCAATGTCGTGATGTCTCCGCCCGCTGTCGGCAACAGCGCCACTTCCTCCGGCGTGTACGAAGTCGCGGTGCCGGGCTCCGTGCTGATCAGCGGGGCCGCACCCGATACTTCGATGGTCTCCGCGGTCTTCGAAATTTCCAGTGGGATATCCACCTGCGTTGTCTGCCCGACTTCCACGGACGTGGCGCGCACCGTCTTCGCAAAGCCAGGGACTTCCACCGTTACTTCGTAGTGCCCGGGCTTCAGCAGATTGAACCGGTAGGTGCCTTCTCCGCCTGTGGTTGCCGTCTGAGTTTCTCCGGTGTCGACGCTCTTCAATGTCACGTTTGCCGTCGCGATCACTGCTCCGGTCGGATCGGTTACCCGCCCGGCGATGCTGCCCAATGTCAGGGATTGGCTTGCCACCACGCTACAAAAAATAAATGCAAACAGAAATACCACCACAAATCCACGAAACGCTTTCATTCCAGCCTCCTATTCAGAGTTGGGGACAGTGGCCGATTGTTTTGTGGGACCCCTACTGCAACCGAATCACTCGCTACACTCGCCTACCGCTACGCTCGCTTGCTGCTTCACTCGCAAACGGAAACACTCGCCAAGACGGTTCCATTGCACGCGGCACACCAATTGCTCTTTTTGGGCGCACGGTTATTTTTCAAGGAGTTGCGGCTTACTGGTTGCCGAGGTTTATGAGTTCACATAGAGTGCGCGATTGCACTCGTCCCGCAATTGCCGCGACTCACGACACATTTGCGTGATCGTGCAATTCACACTCGTGTCTTAGCCATCTGCAAGAGGGTGCGCGCTGCGGATTCAGGAATTTGTAGATTTCGCCCTGCACCACAAATGACCGCACTCGTCACGGAAATACGCTACGCGTACCATCTTTCCGACCGCTGGAATCTCATCCCAGCGAAGTTTCCGCCTTCCAATCCGTTCTTTGTAACTTTGCGCTAGACTTCGCATCAGACCTCTTGCGAAAGGAGATGGACTCTAATGAAACGAGCGAACTCTCTGTCTGTGCTCTCGCCTTTCGCACTTTGCTCTGTGGCATTCGCCTTGGCTCCCACTTTTACTGCGCGCGCCACCGATGATGCGAAACCGCCCGCTCCCGTCGTCGTGGAATTGTTCACTTCTGAAGGCTGTTCCAGTTGTCCCCCCGCGGATGCTTTGCTCATGAAGTTCGAAAATGCGCAGCCCATTCAAGGCGCCAAAGTCATTGCCATCGAAGAGCATGTCGATTACTGGAATCACGATGGCTGGACGGATCCGTACTCGTCCGCCGATTGGACGCAGCGCCAGGTGGATTACGTTCTCAAATTCAAGGACAAGACTCCGTACACTCCGCAAATGATCGTGGATGGCCAGACGCAAATGACCGGTGCGCAAGAGCCGCAAGCGCGCGATGCGATTCAGCAGGCCGCCAGCCAGCCGCAGACCGACATCACGCTCGCGGGCGGCGATTCTTCTGGCAATTCTCAGGATTTCAAGGTGCGAGTCGGCAAGCTGACGGGCAACACCGATAAAGACTCCGCGGAAATCTGGCTAGCTGTTACCGAAAGCGGGCTCGCATCTTCCGTCAAAGCTGGAGAAAACGCCGGCAGGGATTTGCGCCATGCCCCGGTTCTTCGCTCTTTACACAAAATCGGCACCGCCAGGGGAAACGGCGATACCACTTTCGACTCTTCGACCAAGGTGAAGTTCAACTCCACCTGGAAACGGCAAAATGTCCAAATCGTAGTCTTTATTCAGGACAAAAAATCCATGCGCATCCTCGGTGCCGCAGCAGTGCCCGCTTCTACGTAGCACATGCTTCAGCCTGTGTGACAGTTTTTTGTGTTGGCAAGACGCAACGAAAAACTCAGGTCACAGCACATTCGCTGCAAGTTTAGAAGCCGTCACTCCGCCAAAAAACTGCTGCTTCCCACCCAAAACTGCGCCAACGACCCCAAATTCTTCTTATACGTGCGCGACACCGACAATTCCTTGCCGCCTTTAATGCGCAAAGCGTACTCTCCCGTGGTCCACGGATGAATCTCTTCCACAAACGCGGTGTTCACCAGCACCGACCGGTGGATGCGGATAAATCCGTACGGTTCCAGCTTCTGCGCTACCGCGCCAATCGATTCGCGGAGCAAGTACGAACCCGACATCCTCTGCAACAAAACGTAATTGCCCTGCGCTTCTACCACGGCCACATCCGCCGGATCGATAAACAGGATGCTCTTTTTCGTCTTGATCGCGATCCGCGAACCTTTCGCGACCAGGCTTTCCAGTTGGGGCAACAACTCCATGAAACGCGCCGCCCTTTCGCTTTGCGTACGATGCACCGCGGTATCCAACGCGCTGTGGATCCGCTCGTCGGAAAACGGTTTCAACACGTAATCCACCGCGTGTTTCTCAAACGCCGCAACCGCGTGTTGGTTATGGGCGGTCACAAAAATAATCGACGGTACCGGCAATTTGCGTTTCTTCAACCGGTCGATCAGTTCGATCCCCGAAAGCTCCGGCATGTGGATGTCCAGCAGCACCACGTCGTACGGCTTTTCCTGGAGCAAGTTCAATGCCTCGAAGGCGTCAACCGCCGCGTCCACACTTTGAATATCGCACCGCGTGCGTAGAACGCGATCAAGCGCATTCCGCGCCAGTGGCTCATCGTCCACAACTAAAACGCGCATACTCACACTGTGCTCCTTGCCGGCACAGCCTCTTGCGGTACTTCCGCCTTTTCCGTTCCGAGTGCCGGTAACACAATCGTCGCTACGCCTACCCCCTGGCCGTCACTTCGCCCTCCAGCGCCGTCTACGCCAATCGCGAATTCCAGCCGTGCTTCATCCCCATACAAGTAATTCAACCGTTCCGCGGTGTTTTGCAGTCCGAGTCCCGACCCGGCCGTGCCTTTGCCCCGCACGCTGTTTCGTACCCTCAGTTCGATTCCTTTTTCCACCCGCCGGATGTCTATGGCTAACCAGCCGCCTTCCCTGGAACACGCCGCTCCGTGCACGACCGCGTTTTCCACCAGCGGCTGCAGGATCAGCGGCGGCACCAGTAGCTGACCCAGCCCCGGTTGCACGTTGTAGCGAATCTCCAGCCTCTCGGCCAGGCGCATCTTCTCGATGTCCAGATATGCTTCTGCAAATTTCAATTCTTCCTCCAGAGGAATCAGGTCCGCGGTTCCATCCTGTAATACCGCGCGCAGCAGGCTGGAGAGCTTCAGGACCATCTCCTTCGCCCTGGTTCTATCCACCTCGATTAACGTCGAAATGCCATGCAGGGTGTTGAACAAAAAGTGTGGTTGCAACTGGCTCTTCAAAGCCTGCAACTCGCTTTCTGCCAGGGCCTGTTGCAGCTTGGCGCTCTCCAGTGCCTGTTTCCTCGCTCTCGTGAAATATTCATATGCGTGTGCCGCCACCACCATCACCGCGTAATCCCAGGTTTGCAGGGCGAACAATTGCGCATTGCCCAGGAACGATTCAAACGAGCGGCTAGAGAATTGTCCTGTGGCCGGATCGAACGGCGGCAGCAGCAGCGACCGAATGCACACCGACAGCATCAGGTAAGGAATAGCCCCTAGAAAATAGCCCGCCACCCGTTGCCACTGGACCGGCCGGGAAATCGGGTAGCGCCGTACAATAAAGAAAATGGGTGGCGCCAGTGTCGCGCCGGTCATGCTCCACGCCAACGCGATCAGCAGCATCTTCCAATATGGCGTGTTCACGCCCTCCGCCAACAGCCGTACTTTCTCCTGCCCGGCCATGATCGGGGCAAACCACACCCACAGCAGGATCGCCCACAGGTACGCGCGGCCGACTTTCCCGGCTTTGTGCCACCACCCCGATGTCATTCCGCGCATTGTAGCGAATTTGCCGGGAGCAGGACCATACAGGGTCCGAAACCACCAAAAATCGGGACTAACCAACAAAATTCCGCCACGACCCGCTATTTGGAACGCGGCGGCTAGGCTGCCGTGATTCTCTGCGAAAGGGTTTATCCCAGATCGCCGTAGTGCCGCTACGCCCTGTTCTTCCCCTTCCCGCAAATGCTAAAATGACAATTAGGCGAAGGAGTTCGCCCCTAACCGCTGTTCCTGTTGCGCCGGAACAGATGATGACTCCTGACAAGATTTTTGTCGCGGAGTCATGTCCGCCGGCAAAAATCCAAAACCCGAATCGAAGCCACATGCCTCTGTGCGTCCAGTTCCGATATTACGGGGTATCTCGATGACCGCCGATCGTCACATCGTCTCCTCTAAAGAACAGGAACCCGCCGTCTCTGCCGACGCACCCGATCTCTCCGCCAAACTTACGCATCTTGCCGTCATCGCCCGCGAATTCTCCGCTCCCGACGTTGCGGATGAGTCCGCGCGTCTTGCCACGCGCCTCACCGAAGGCCGCTTCTACGTCGCCTGCATCGGCCAATTCAAACGCGGCAAATCCACGCTGCTAAACGCGCTCGTCGCCGACGCCGTTCTCCCCACGGGTATTATTCCTGTTACCGCCATACCCACGGTGCTCCGTTACGGCGCAAATAAGCACGCTCGTGTGCGTTTTCGTGCCGGCGAGTGGGTCGATGTGTCGATCGACGATCTCCCCTCTTACGTCTCCGAAGAACACAATCCTGAAAACAGCAAAGGCATCGACGCGGTGGAAGTTTTCCTCCCCAGCCCGCTGCTCGGCGAGGGCATGTGCCTAGTCGACACTCCCGGTCTCGGCTCCATCTTTGCCGGAAACACCGCTGCGACGCGCGCCTTCGTTCCCCACATCGACGCTGCGATTATCGTTGTTGGCGCAGACCCACCTATTGCTGGGGAAGAATTGGCTCTGGTGCAATCCGTCGCGAAACAAGTGCCGAACCTTCTCGTGGTCCTGAACAAAATCGACCGCACCACGGATGCTGAGCGCCAGGCCGCTATCCCCTTCACCCGTGTGGTACTGGAAAAACACCTCGGCCGTCCCATCGGGCCCATCTTTGAAATAAGCGCACAGCATCAGCTCGACAAACGCGCTGCAGCTTGGGATTGGCGCGTACTGGTGGCGGCATTGCAGACCCTCGCCGAACAATCCGGCCGGACGTTGGTCCGTTCGGCCGGCGAACGTGGCCTGCGGCGCATCGCGGAGTCTCTGCTTTCCGTTATCCTTGAAGAACGCGAAGCCCTGCTGCGTCCCATCGAAGATTCCGAGCGCCGCGTTGCTATGATGCAGCAAACCATAGCCGCAAGCGACCAGTCGCTCCGCGAGATTGGTTATCTCTTCATGGCGGAGAAGCATCGCCTCTCCGACCTGTTCCTCGAGCGCCGCAAGAAATTTCTACAAGACCATCTCTCGGCTACTGCGGCGGAACTTCGCAACGCCGGCGAGCAAATTCACACGCGCTACGGCCCCGCCTACCGCCGCGAACTTATGCAGCTGGCTCAATCGTTAGCCTCGCAGCGGGTGCTTCCCTGGCTGGCCCTGGAGCAAGCCGAAGCCGAACAGCAGTATCGTCACATCTCTGCGCGTTTTTCGGAGATCGCGAATGACTTCCTGCGCAAACTTGCAGAATCGCGCGTCCCCGAGCTGGCCCGCATGCCCCATGCCCTAGCTTCTGAGCACGGCTTCTGCGTGCCCTCGCATTTTCATTTCGAACAGCTGATTCACGTCGCGCAGCCATCTTCGCCTTTGCGTTATGTCGCGGATGTGGCACTCGGCCTCGCGGGCGCTGGTTCGGTCATCCGCCGCGATGGCTTGGATTTTTGCGAGCATCTCCTGGAGATGAACGCGACCCGCGTTCAGTCCGACCTGCTCCAGCGTGTCGACGAAAGTCAGTCCCAACTCGAAGCGGAAATCCGCAAGCTCCTTCACGAAATCATTCGTGTCGCCACCCTCGCCCTCGACCATGCCCGCGAAGCCCAAGCCCGAGGAGCCACCGCAGTAGCCGCTAAACTCCGGGCCCTCAGCAGCGCCGAGAACCAAATCCACACCCTGCTTGATGCATGATTCCCGGTAGAAAGGAGCCAGTCGCTCCGGGCGGGACAGGATTCTAATCTTCGATCGATCCGCCGTCGGGTCCGCCTGAATCGGGTTTGTGACGCGAGTTACGGCGCGCCCTCTTCCCTCGTCCTACCATTATCAGGAACTACCGCAGCCCTGGGAGACTCCATGGAACCCTTTGCTCATCACGTTTTTGTTTGCACCCAACCCAAACCAGAAGGCGTAACCAGCTGCCCCGCTCACGGGGCCTGGTCCGTCCTCGCCAAAATGGAAAGGGAACTCCTCGCGCAAGGACTCGACAACGACGTCCAGCTTTCCACTTGCGGCTGCCTGGGTCTCTGCGACGAAGGCCCCATCCTTATCGTTTATCCCGAGGGTATTTGGTATCGCAAAGTATGCGAAGGCGACGTTCCGGAAATCGTCAGCACTCATCTGCGCAACGGCAAAATCGTCGATCGCCTGGCCTGGACCGATGCCGCTGCCATGAAGGCCATGTCTGCCGAGCATCGCGCTCATTTCCGTGCCGTGCTCAAAGCCCGCGAACAAGCAGGCATTCTCCCCGACGACCTAAATGAAACCATTCGCGGGTTCATGCCTAGCCGCGCCATTCTCACCGCGCTCGAGCTCGATATTTTCTCTGCTGTCGGTGGTGGCGCCACCGTCGAGCGCGTTGCTCAGAAAATCCACGCTGACTCCCGCTCTGCCGAAATGCTCCTCAACGTCTTGGTCAGCCTGCACCTGCTGGAAAAATCCGGCGACACCTTTCGTAACACGCCCCCCGCTGCGCGGTTCTTTTCCGAGGGCTCGCCCGACAACGCCCACGCTGCACTGCTGCACACCGCCAATCTTTGGGATCGCTGGTCCACGCTTACGGATGCCGTCCGCGCGGGAACATCCGTTGCTACACGCACGCGAGATCAACACGGCGTGGCCTCCTTCATCGCGGCCATGGACCGCAACGCCAAAGAACGCGCCCATGCCGTTATCAAAGCTGTCGCGCCCAATGGGGTCCGCCGCATGCTCGATCTCGGTGGCGGGTCGGGCGCCTATTCCATCGCCTTTGCGCAGGCCGATCCCGATCTGCATTCGGAAGTTATGGACCTCGCCGAGGTCATCCCCATCACGCAGGGACACGTCCGCCGCGCCGCGCTGACCGATCGCGTATCCACTCGCGTTGGCGACATGCTAAGGGATCCACTGGGTGAGCGCTACGACCTTATCTTACTGTCTGCCATCTGCCACATGTTTTCCGTGGAAGAAAACCGCGGGCTTTTCGAACGAGCGTATCGCGCGCTGGTTCCTGGCGGCCGCTTCGTCGTTCAGGACTTCATCCTCGAACCGGACAAAACTTCTCCGCATTTAGCTGCGCTCTTTGCCCTAAATATGTTGGTAAGCACCAGGGCCGGAAACAGCTACAGCGAACCGGAATATGCCAACTGGCTGCACGATGCCGGGTTCCACGAAATCCGCCGCATCCGCCTACCCGGCCCGGCCAGCCTCATGCTTGCCGCCCGCCCGTAGCCTTTTGAAAGTGCGGTGACGCTCGCGTCCTTGCGACCTCGTCACCGTTCCGTTCCGGCATTTGTAGCGCGTCAAAACGAAATTTCCCTTCGCCCAATTTTAACTCGCATTACTGCTGACTTTGCTATCTTCTACAGCTTCCAACACTTCTGTGTTCAGCCTCTGTTCATTTTTCTTCTCTCCTCTGGCCCTGTTCGTGCTCCTTCTTTCTCGCCATCTTGGGAGGCAGAACTTGTTGAGGATTCATGCGGCTGCTCACCATTCTTTTCCTTGCACTTACCATCGTTTTCGCCGGACATGCACAGTCGCCCAACGACACGGTATCTTCCGCTCCTCCGCAATCGGCCAACACGCAACAACCCAGTCAACCGGTGAACGCAGATAACTCCGCGCAACAACCCGACGCGCCCATCACTTTGAAACACCGGCCTAACCCACCAGATGCGCCGCAGCCCAAATCTGACGATGCGCGCGCCGTCTGTCCTCGCGGCAACGGCGAACCTTGCGCGGTCCTCGGCGGACGCAGGTATTACTCCGACGCGTTGGGCCTCTCACAGCACAATAAATCCTGGGCCAGTGCTGCCACTTCGCCCTCGATGCTCCTGGCTATGGGCCTGCTTACCGCTGCTACTGTCGCCGACATCGAAACCACGCAAGCCTGCATTCACACCGGTACATGCAAAGAAGGCAATCCCTTCATGGGTCAAACCCGCGCGCAGGCCTATTCCGTCTCAATGTCCGTCAATGCCGTCGCCTTCTGGGCTGCTGCGGAGGAAAAGCGCCACGGCCATGGCGCGGTGCCTTTCTTCATCTTGTGGACCGCCACCGCCATGCACGCCGCCATGGCTGCGCATAATTCCGCGCTGAACTCCAAGTGAGGCCTCATGCATTCCACGAGATCCTTGTGTGCCATTTTACTTCTCGCGGTCCTATCCAGCAGCGCTCCGCTGCCCGCTTCGCCCAAAAACAAGCTTAAAATCCTTCCCAAATCGAAAATCGTCGTTTCTGCGCGCCGCCTCAACGGCTCGATCGACTACGCCATTGGCAATTCGCATTACTCCAAATTCGCGCTCGGCGAAATCATCGGCGAATGTCGTCTTTCTTCCAACGCCGATTCGGACATCGTCATCGTTTTGGAAGACACCCTGACCCTCTCCGATATCAAGGAAGTCCCTCAGATGGCCCTGGATGCCGGCTTCAAGAATGTTCGCGTCTTCGTCTATTGGAAGGGCACCGGCAATATGGCCGAACTTTTCTTCGGGCCTGTCGTCAAACACAGCCTCGACCACATCCCAGAATAACGCTTCTTCACGCCTTCCGGTTTTCAAAGGGTGCGGGCTTAGAGCTTCCAGCAAATCGTCGCGAGGCGAGCTCTCACTTCAAAACCGAATCAATCGCTGCCCGAGGGTTTTGCTGCGTTTCCGCCTGCCGCCGTGCTGCTGGCCCTGATCAGAATCGGCCACCGCGGAAACGCATAATTCCCGCTCACGTCATCGATCACATTGATTTGGCAGGTATAAAACCCGGGCTTGAGCGACCCCAGCGGAATCTCCATCTGAAACACCACGGCCTTGCGCTCCGGAGCGGTAATTTCCTGCGCGATAACCGCCTTGGTTTCATACACCTTCACATCGCCCTGCAAGAATTCGATGCTGGTGAGCACGCGAACCGTAGGATGCTCGCCTTTCGCTCCACCATTATTGCCATTTGACCTGGTGCCGTTCTCGCCCGCCTTTGCCTTTGCCGAGTCATACACCTCGTATTGCAAATAGAGTTTCTGGTCCTGCTGAAACACGTGGGTCACGCTGGGCACCAACTCCGTCTGCTCGGTAATCAGCGGTTGGAATTTCGTCTTCTTCCCGGTCGCCGGCACGCGCTGGCTGCTCAACACCACCGTGCTCATGCGGAGTGGCGCCTTCCGCAAATCCGGTACGCGCACGTCCGTCTCAAACGAGCCCATGCGCCCGGTGCTGTTCTCACGTACCACAAACTTCAAGTGATAATTTCCCGGCGCCAGAATAAACCCGGTGTTGTACTGCACGTTTTTGCGGCGTACCTGCTGCGCGCTATCCAGCGTTAACTTCACCGTATCGCGCAAGCGGCCCACCGGCAGCCTCCCGTCTTGCAGTACTTGCCCGATGATGTCGATGGTCGCTTTGTCCTTATCCTGCGCCGACACAAACGGAATCTGTGAGCCCGGAATCACCAGCGACACCGCCAAATAATAATGCGCATCGTCCTGCCGGAAATACGCTGCGCCGGCGTAAACCGGCAAATCCGTATCGGGTAGCTCGGCGGCTAGTTCGTCCTCCAACTGTGTTTCGCGATCCGAGTTGCCCATGTGCTGATAATCGCGACCCGCATAATATCCCGCGCGATATTCCAGCTTCACGTCCGGACGATTCACCGTCACCTTCAGCCGCCGGTAGCGCCCATCTTTCAGGTGGTTGCTGCTGGTGTAGCCGAGGACGTAATACGCCGAGGTGTCTTTCTGTACCACGGAGAACACGCCGCTCAAATCGTTCGTGTCCATGAATGCTTTGCCGCCGGTGTCCGCGGCCAGCGTGTACAGCGTCTCTTGCGAGGAGTCATTGCCATTCAAATCATTCAGCACGGATGCGCCGGTGTATGCCGCTTGTCCATGCAAGCTGGCCGTCTGCGCCTGACCGCCGGGCGGAAACGAGGACAGGCCCCGTACGTCCACGGGGTAAATCGAAACGTTGGCCCGCACTGCTGCGGCGGTGGCCTCGCGCAAAGCCGACTGGTTGTCGATTCCCGATTGGGTGATGCCATTGCTGAAGTAAACGAGGCTTTTTTTCTGCGGGATCTTGCCCATGGTCGACATCACCGACTCCAACGCCAGCAGTTTCCGGTCGGCGCTGAACGTGTTGTAGTCCGTATCGTCGGGAGTATACGAACCACTGGTCTCCGCCTCGCCCGAGGAACTGCCTTCCGATCCATTTTCGAATCCCTGGCCTTCGCTGCTGTTATACGAAGACAGCTTCGCCAGGATTCTGTCCTTGTCATCGGTGAAATCCAGATCCAGGCTCAGATTGCTCGAAAGTGACATCAGCGCCACCAGATCCGCAGGCTGCATCATTTTTTGGACGTACTTCTTGCCTGCGGCTACTGCGCGATCGATATCGTCGGGCTCCATCGCGGAAAAGTCGAAAAACATCAGCATCAGACGGCGGTCGCGTGCGTCCAGGCTCTTTTGCACTTTTGTATTCAGTAGCCCGCCTTTTTCCGCGGTACCGGTCACCGTGGCGCCGGCCGCGCCCGCCATCACCATCTCATCTACTTTTTCAAAATCGAAGCTGGCGACGTCCTGCTTCTTCCCGTCTTCGTAAACGGTAAAGTCATCTCTCTTCAGGCCCGCGATCACATTGCCGTGCTTATCGCGCGCCACAACGTTCACCAGCACAATTTCCGTAGTCACTTTCACAACGCCCGGAGTGTGCGCAGGCGCTTGCGGGGACGCTTGCTTGGTGGCCTTTCCTTGCGCGGGTGATTTTTGCGTCGAGGCAGGCTGCGCCGGCGGCTGTGCTTGTTGAGCTTGCTGCGCCAATAGATTTCCCGTGGCCGCCCACATCCACAGCGCCGCTGTCGCCATCCTCCAGACTTTTGTTCTGTGACTCATTTCCACCTTAGAAGCGGAATCGTGCGATCATCGTTATCCGCCTCATATTACTGACTCCTGTTACCTCACCAAACGTCAGCGAATTCACGCTGGTATTGATGCTCGAAAAATACGGCGTATTAAAAATGTTCGTCGCCGACAGTCGCAATTCCAGCGAGCGCGATTCGTGGATCGTAATGGTCTTATTGATTGCCGAATTAAATGTGTACTGCCACGGGCCCTCAATAATGTCGCGTCCCGCATCGCCATATACCGTCGGCCCGGCGCAACCTGGGTTCCCGGTCTGACAGAAGGCCGCGATGTTGAACCATTCTTTCGTCGAGGGGTTGGGCACGCTAAACGACTCACCCGCCACAACGTTCGCCCGGATGCTTCCGCTGACCCCGCGGTTAATGTCTTGCGTCGCCCCCAGCACGCGCGGCGTGTAATACAGCCCTGACGCAACCGTGAAGCTTCCGCTCCATTGCCATCCACCGATCACGTGGGAGACCCATCCGCGATTAAAGAACCGCCGGTTATCTCCAAAGGGCAAATCGTAAATCCAGCTGCCGGTAAAGCTATGCGTCTGATCGAACGCTGAGAGTGCGCGTTCCGCCGGCAAATCGAAGGGATTCTGAATCACCATCACTGCGCCGCCTCCAATTGACGACGCATCATCGAGCGATTTCGAGAATACATATACTCCATTCACTGCAAAGCCGCGCGACATTCTCTTGCGGATCCGCACGGTCGCCGCATTCAGGATCGAATTGCTCTCCGAAGAATCGAAAATGAACGGCGCGGACACTTCCGTGCCTGCACAGCTTGCCGGCACGTTCAAAGAACAGGAAGGTACCAGAGCCCGCTGCGTATCCAGATGCGTTCCTTTGGCGCCGTTGTAGCCCACGTTGAGCTGCATATTTCCCGGCAATTGCCGTTGAATATCCAGATTCCAAATCTGCACATAGCCCAGCTTGTAATTCGGATTCAGTGCGTAGTTATTTGTCACCGCAGTGGGGAAGCCGCCCGGAAATCCATTCTGCAAGGTCAGCGGACTGGCCGCGGGATTCGTCACGTCCGGCACGGAATTGGTCTCCGTGGTGGCAAAGGGCGGCTGAAACGCAAATTCGTGAACGAACGTGCCGTATTGCGACAAGTCATAGTTGATCCCGTAACCTGTGCGAATCACGAATTTGCTGCTGGGGCGCCAGGCGATGCCGATGCGCGGCGCCCAGTTATCACGGTCCGGCCGCACCAGCGAATCCGGATAGGTTCCGAAAATTGGTCCCGACTGCCCCGGCAGCACCAGCAATCCAAGGGTATCGTTCGGGCCGAAGTGCACATCGAGGTTCGCAATGTGATTCTGATTCTCCGTGAATGGGCCGATGTACTCGTAACGCACGCCGAGGTTCAGCGACAAATTCGGCAGAATACGCCAATCGTCCTGCACGTAGCCGTCAAGCTGGTTCGACCGAAACTGGTACGAACTCGTGCCGCCTTGCACGCTCGTCTGCTGCGGCAACCCCAGTAGAAAATCGGCAAAGTCGTTACCGGTTCCCGGAACAGGTGTCATGCTCCCCGGCAGATATTGCGAGGTGGCGAAGCCTGTAAAAATGAAGCTGCCCTGCGAATTTTCCGCCGACTGGAATCCTTGCAGCACCCACCGAAAGTCTCCGCCGAACCTCCAGTTATGTCTTCCGCGGCTCCAGACAACCTGATCGGAAATTGTATAAGTCTGATCGAGTTCACGCGCCGGGACCGGATCGTTGAAGCCGGTGTAGCTGATGAACGAAAGATTGGGCAAGCCCCAGTTGAACGGGACGGACGGAACCGGCGTGGTGATGCCTGCGTCGCCGGAAACGTTGGTTACGCCGGAATACAGGTTGGTGGTCGAGGTGCGATTGTGGTTATAGGTGAACCCCAGATTGTTGGTGATTCGCCCTTTGCCGTATACCCAGTGTGCGTTGCCATTCCATCCCTGGGTGTCCGTGTTGCCCGCCAGGGAAGGAAACGGATTTAGCAGCGCGGTATTGGCACGCGTAAAGTTGAAGCCGATATTCAAATTGTTCCGCGGACCGTTGCGACGTCCACCACCGCGCCCGATCCCTCCGCCGCCGGGAGGGCCAAATGGCAAACCTCC
Organism: Verrucomicrobiia bacterium; assembly: GCA_035506955.1. Taxonomy (GTDB): domain Bacteria; phylum Acidobacteriota; class Terriglobia; order Acidiferrales; family UBA7541; genus Acidiferrum. The sequence continues at coordinate 37,518 of DATJOO010000111.1, read as the reverse complement.
GCCGCTGATGAAATTGTGGATCAAACGGAAGCTGATGTTATCCGTATTGCTCTCGTCGGTGGCTACGTATTGAAAATTCTGCAGCGTCCCCGGCATGTTCGGTTGCGGAATGTATTTCAACAGCGCCGCGGCTGACGGATTGATTTGCGTAATGGTGTTGTTTGGGAAAGGCTGGCCGGTCTGCGGGTTGTAAATCGTGATGGGAACGCCATTCTGCGTTAGCCCCGCAAAATCGCCCGCGCGTTCCGCCTCGGTGGGCACGGTGCTGAGCGCATCGTACGGAGTGCTGCCACGCACCGCATACCACCCGCCGGTGACAAATGTGCTCTTGCTCCAATCGAACAGGCCCGGAATCTTCAGCGGGCTCCCAATGAACGCGCCCACCTTCAGTTGATTGTAATCGGATTGTGGTATTTGCAGACCGTTGAGGGAATAAGGCCGAGCGTCGAGCCCAGCATTGTCGTCCTGCACATATAAGAATCCGTGCGGCTGATTCAAATTGAAGTTGCGCCCGAATCGTCCGATCGAGATTGGCCCGCCACCTCCGCCACCGAAGCCACCCGGTCCGCCGGGTCCACCAGGCCCGCCTCCCGGTCCTCCGGGCCCACCTGGTCCGCCTTGCCCACTTGCTCCCGCTGCACCGGGGCCAGCAGCCATCATCGGACCATACTGATTACCGCCATTCTGTACGGCGCGCTCGCGGAAATCCTGAATTCGTTGGTTCAACTCGTCTTCGGAACCGCCGCCAAAGTCCTGGCTGCGCCCTTGCTGGCCCGCAACGCTCACCGATTCGGCAGCCATATCCGCACCGGCGCCGCTCAGTGGCAAACTCGATAAATCGCTGGCGCTCGCCCCTCCATTCCCACTGCCATTCCCGTTCTCGCCCAGACTCGCCAAGCCTCCTTCGACGGAGAGGCTCTGAAAGCCTCGTCCGGCGGTGGCCGCCGCGCTTTGCCGGTTGGCTTCCTCCTGCTGCTGTTGGCGCGAAGCCAGTATCAGTTCTGTGTCTACCTTGCCGCTGGGATTCTCCGGATTGAGCACGACGTCCTGCGTCTGTGTGGCAAACCCCATGAATTCGACTTTCACGACGTAGCGCCCGCGCGGCATCCCTTTCATCACAAATGAGCCATCCGGCGCAGTGGCCGCACTAAATTTCTTGCCGGTCAGCGTATTTGCGGCGGTGACGGTTACGCCGGGCAGCGGAGTCTTCCCGCTTTTCACCGTGCCGGTAATTTGGAAGGAAGTGATTGGCGGAGGGGGAGGAGTGTCTTGCGCCAACGGCGGTTCTTGCGCGAAGGCCATGCAGACAAACAACACGGCGCAGACCAGCGCCATGCAAAGCAGCACCACGACTCCGCGCAGGAATCTGTTCAACGCGCTACTCCTGTGGTTTCGGAGCTGTAGCCTCCGGGGCAGTGGGAGTGGGTTGGCTCGTGCCACCGCTTTGCGGCTGGGCCGGAGGAGCCTGCGAGAGGAACTGCTGCATGCGTCGCCATTGTTCCGCGTTCATCACCATGACTCCGCGCGGCGCGAAGGTGCCGTTTGGCGCGGCGCCGCGAATCATCACGTGATCGCCCACCTTAATGTCCGCCATGGTAATGCTATCCCGGCCGCGATGCAGCGTAGTTTCCTCGGTCAGTTCCAGGGTTTGCGTTACGCCGTCAGCGCGCAGCACAGTCATTTTCGGTGGATCAAGCGACTTCACTTCGCCGGCCACATAATCTTTGCCCAACGTGCCGGGCGATGCCATCATGCCGCCACCGGGACGGCCTCCCGGTCCGCCCATGCCTTGCGTGCGGGCGTTCACCATCCTGGCGGTCACGGTGTTGTCCGCGTTTTTGTCTCCGCGAATGACTACCATATCGCCCACTTTAAAGTCGGAGATCTTCGCGGGTTCGCGATCCTTGCGAAATTCGGTCTGCGGCGTCAATTTCACAGTGACGGGTTGCCCGTCCGGTCCAGTCACCTCGAGCGCCCCGTCGTGAATCGCGGTGATTTTCCCGAAGGTCGGCCGCTCTCCGTTCTGCCATTGTCCGTGCCCACCCGCGCCCTGCTGCGCCGGTGGCGGCGCTCCCGGATCATCCTGCGCCCAACTGATGCCGACGCCTAACAAGGCGTACAACGCCACAACGAAAAACACTCGGATTGCCCGTTTCACGTTCCACCTCTCCCAGAGTTCTCAGACGGTCAGCGCTAGGCTCTTAGACGCGGGCGGTGCCCTTCTCGTAACCCTACTCCAGGCACAAACTGGCGGCTACTCTAATAGTTCCCGGTCAAGGCCCCAAAGGTTCCCCCGCCTGCCCTGAGCGAGTGACTGCCCGAGCGGTCCTCTCTAAGATACGTATCTTTAGCGGAAAATGTGTCTGGTGCCCAGGGTTAGTTAGAGCTTGGTTCGAGCTTTAGGTGGAGCTTTCGGACTCGCCCACACTGAAATACGTACAATCCGGGTGGTGGAAGGCCAACGCGCTGACACTCGCCTCCGGGTCCATCATGAACCCCTCGGTTAATTGCACGCCAATCTCTTCCGGCCGGAGCAGTTTCCAGATGCCAGCTTGATCTTCCAGGTCGGGGCAAGCGGGATAACCAAAACTGTAGCGTTTGCCGCGATAGCGCGAGGTGAAGCGCTGCGCCATGGTCATTTCCGGCGGGTCCGGGAAGCCCCAATCTTCGCGAATACGGCGGTGCAGCCATTCCGCGCAAGCTTCGGCGGTTTCAATCGCCAGCGCCTGCAGCCCGTGCGATTTGAAGTAGTAGCCTTCGTGCTTGGCTTGCTCCGAGCGCCCGCGCACACCTTCGCCGGCGGTCACGACAAACACGGCAACGTGATCCCGAGTGCCATTTTGCGGCGTCAGCACGTAGTCGCTCAAGCACAATTGGTCGCCGGTTTTCTGCCGCTTGAAACGCCAGGTGTGCAGCGGTTCCTTTCCGCCGGGCGCGAAAAGTTGCAGCGCATCTCCGTCAGATTCGGACTCGAAGAATTGCCAAACGGCGCGCACCTTCATAAATGTGGCGGCTTCGCTCTTCACTTCTTCCATCTCGTTGAACAGTTCCACGGCTTTCGCTTCGCGCGCCGCCAGATGCTTCTCGAAATCGCCGCGATAGCCCATATGCCGTCCGTACAGCATGTACGGATTGATGTAACTCCACACCTCGCGCAAATCCGGTACCAGGCGGACCTTGCGCTCCAGCGACGCGACCGAGGGAATCGGCAAATTCGTGCGCACTTTGGGCGAATGCTGAACTGCCGGTTTTTCCGCCAGCTTTACTGTGGTGGTCACCTTCACGCCGTCGCCATTGTTGGCATGTTCCGCGATCACGCGCTCCCGCGAGGCCGGGTCCATTAGTTCGTTCATCAAGCGTAATCCGGTCATCGCATCTTTGGCGTAACAGACCGCGCCACCGTAGCTCGGCGCAATCTTCTGCTCTGTGAATTTCGCGCTTAGCGCCGCTCCGCCGACCAGCAGCGGTACACCAATCCCTGCATCCTTCAAATCGTTCGCGGTAATTACCATTTGCTGTGCACTCTTCACCAATAAGCCCGAAAGCCCGATCGCGTCCGGCCGGTGCGACTGGTATGCCTTAATCAAATCTTCGGGCGGCACCTTGATTCCGAGATTCACCACGTCGAAGCCGTTGTTCTTCAAGATGATTTCGACCAGATTCTTGCCAATATCGTGCACATCGCCTTTCACCGTGGCCAGAATCACTTTGCCGCGCTTGGCGGTTTCCGCTTTCTCCATGAACTGTTCCAGGTGAGTTACTGACGCTTTCATGGCTTCTGCGGATTGCAGCACTTCGGCGACAATCAACTCGTTTGCGTTGAACAGCCGGCCCACCTCCGCCATCCCGCTCATCAAGGGGCCATTAATAATGTCCAGCGGCGTAACACCCTCGGCTCGCTTGCGTTCCAAATCTTCCACCAAGCCGTCGCGCGTGCCTTCGATGATGTAGTTGGCCAGGCGCTGATCGAGCGGCTGATCTTCCTTCTTTATCTTTTCTTTTTTCACGGCGTGGCGGAAATGTTCCGCAATCGCCGCAATATGGAACTGATTGACCGCAGCCTTGTGTTCCTTACTCTGCTGGCGCCAGTCGGCAGGCACGTTCCGCAGCAATTCTGCCTGCGGATGATTTTCCGGCACCTCTTTCGGTGGATGCTGAAACAGCACATTCTCGGCTAGCCGGCGTTCGTGCTCGGGAATCGAAGCAAAGCGCTCCAATTTTTCCGCGTTCACAATCGCCAGATCCAGTCCGGCCTTGGTGCAGTAATACAGGAAGACGGAGTTAACCACTTCACGGGCGCTGGCCGGCAAGCCGAAAGACACGTTCGAAATGCCCAGGATGGTGCGCGTATCCGGCAGCGCCTCCTTAATCAGGCGAATGCCCTCCATGGTCTCCACCGCGCCGCCAATATAGTTTTCGTCGCCCGTAGCGCAAGGAAAAACCAGCGGGTCGAACACGATGTCTTCGGGGGCAATGCCATATTTTGTGGTGAGAAGATCGTAGGAGCGCTTGGCGATGGCGAGTTTCCGTTCGCGAGTGAACGCTTGGGCCTGTACCGGATCTTCGTCGATGCAGCCCACCACAACCGCGGCGCCGTAATCGTGTGCGATGGGCACTACTTTTTCAAATTTTTCTTCGCCATCTTCCAGGTTGATCGAGTTGATGATCGACTTGCCCTGGCAATAGGTGAGCGCCAGTTGCACGGCGGTGGGGTCGGTCGTGTCGATCATGATCGGCGTCTTCGTTTTGCGGATCAGCTTCTCGTAGAAAACCGGAATATCTTTCTTCTCGTCGCGTTCGGTGCTCTGTAGGCACACGTCGACGATATGCGCCCCGCCTTTCACCTGGCGCCGCGCAATTTCTGTGGCTTCTTCCCACTTTTCCTCGGCCACCAGATTCTTGAAAAGGCGCGAGCCGATCACGTTGGTGCGCTCGCCTACGAGCAGCGGCCGTGTTTGGTCGTCGGCTTCGATGGTTTCGATGCCAGAGTAGATCGCGCGATGCGCTTCGGCGGGACGCACGCGCGGCTTCTTGCCTTCCACCATTTGCGCAATCGCGCGAATGTGCTTTTCCGTCGTGCCGCAGCATCCGCCCACCAGATTCACCCAGCCATGGTTGACGAACTTTTCCAGTTGCGCCGCCAGTGTGGTCGGCGTCTCCGCGTATTTGCCCTCTTCGTCGGGCAAGCCTGCATTTGGATAGCACGACACAAATTCGCCCGTCAGCGTGCTCAAAGTGCGGATGTGGTCGGTCATGAATTCCGGGCCCGTGGCGCAATTCATGCCGAACGCCAGCGGATGGGTGTGCCGCAGGGAAGCCCACATCGCTTCCACAGTTTGACCGGCGAGCATCGTGCCCATCGGCTCGATGGTTACGGAAACGATGTAGGGAATTGCCGAGCCATGCTCACGCGACAATTTGTGAATCGCCAGAATCGCCGCCTTGATGTTCCGTGAGTCCTGCGAAGTTTCTACCAACAGTAAATCCGCGCCGCCTTCCACCAATCCTTTCGCTTGCACGTAATACGAATCGAGCAAGCCGTTGAAGGTGACACCACCGGTTACTGTGATCGCTTTTGTCGTGGGGCCCATGGAGCCGGCGACGAAGCGCGGTTTGCTGGGCGTAGAAAATTCCTGTGCCGCTTGGCTTGCCAATTCGGAAGCGCGGCGGTTCAGCTCCAGAGCGTCAGCCTGCAGTCCATATTCGCCAAGGACCAGCGGTGTTCCGCCAAAGCTATTGCTCTCCACAATGTCCGCGCCGGCTTCGAAATACTTGCGGTGGATGTCCAGCACTACATCCGGGCGCGTCCGTACCAGGTTCTCATTGCAGCCTTCCAGCGCCGGGCCACCAAAATCCTCGGCGGTCAGGTTGCGCTGCTGCAGCATGGTGCCCATGGCGCCATCCAGTACCACGATGCGTTGCGCCAGCAGCTCGCGAAGAGCCTGCTCCGATTCTCTGAGGTTCCTCATTCCGCCTTGTTCCTTGAGCCATCCGGGGTGCTCCAGTACACACCGCGGACAGGTCATATCACCTTATTTTACGTGGCTTTTCTGCGCGAATCGAATCCATTCGCCGCCGAGAATCCGGCAGCGAATGGCGTGGGGGAGTATCTCATTGGAACACGCAACCCTCTGAAAACACTCCTATCTGTCAGTAACAATTCGTGAACATTAGTGCCCAAGGTCCTTGCCCCTTTGATTGGGTTTAACTACCCTCAAGTACAGTGAGTACCGTGGCTACTAAACGCATGTCCCCTAAACTTACAGTTTGCTTGCTCTCGCCGCACCCCCTGGTGCTCAGCGAATTTGAACGTCTGCTCGCGAAAGCGCCCCATTTCAAGGTCATTCCGAAGCAACTGGAATCGACCCTGGCGCCGGACCTGCGCAGTCTGGAGCCGCCGAAGGCCCAGGTCTATGTGATTGATGCGCACGCCGCCCGTCAGGCTACCGGGGCGCTGTTGACCAATATCCTGGAACGCTATCCGGAGGCGCGCCTGATCGTGGTCGGCGATTCCGTCAGCGATTCCATCAGCTTTTCGCTGCTCCGCTTAGGCGTGAAGGGCATCCTTTCTTATGCCGAAGCGCGCGACCAGTTGGCCCGCGCCCTGCCGCTGGTTTCCAATGGCGGATTCTGGGTGCCGCGCTCGGTCCTGTCTGGTTTCGTAGACTCCATTCTCAGCAGCCAGGGCCGCCGCTTGAAGACCGATGCGGTGACCAACTTGAGCCGTCGCGAGCAGGAAGTGCTCGATTCGTTGCTGGAGAATTTGTCCAACAAAGAGATTGCCAGCAAATTGAATATCGCCGAACGCACCGTGAAGTTTCACGTATCGAATCTGCTGAATAAGTTCGGCGTGCGCCGCCGTGCGGATTTAATCTTGCTTACCTTCCAGCGCCGGCTTGCTTCGCAAGCATAAGCGGAACCAACGTGTTTTACCGCGGCTGAGCTTCGGAGTTTAGCCCGAAGGCCATGCAGCCCATTAATCGCCGATTTGATAGCGGATGATGCACCACAGCGCTTGCACGCCGTCCTTCCAGGTGATTTTTTTTCCTTCTTCGTAGGTGCGGCCGGCGTAACTGATCGGCACTTCGTACACGCGCCAGTTTCCCTTGGACACTTTGGCGGTAATTTCCGGCTCAAATCCAAACCGGTCCGACTTGATATTGATTTCGCGCAGCACTTCGCGGCGAAACACCTTGTAGCAGGTTTCCATGTCCGTGAGCTTTAAATTGGTGAACATGTCGGAAAGCAATGTGAGGAATTTGTTGGCCACGTAGTGCCAGAAATAGTGAACGCGCTGCGGCCCTCCGAGAAAGCGTGAGCCAAAAACCACATCGGCGCGGCCATCGAGAATAGGCTCGAGCAGTTTCGGATAATCGCGCGGATCGTATTCCAGGTCGGCGTCCTGCACCAAAACAATGTCACCGGTCGCTACGGCAAATCCGCGACGCAACGCCGCACCCTTCCCTTGATTCAGCGCCTGAAAAAAGAAGCGGATATCGTTGAGCGGCACGGAGTCGCCGCCGTCCAGCGCCGGTGCTTCCGCTTCGCCGTTCGATTGACGGTTGGCCATTTCTTGCAGGATTTCGCGCGTGCCGTCTTTGGAGCAGTCGTCGACCACAATAATTTCCTTCCGAATATCCGGCTCCAGCACACGCCGCAGTATTTCGAAGACCGTCTCCTTTTCGTTGTAGCACGGGATCACCACGGATATTTTGGGGTCAACCAGCGATGTGGGGCTCCGTCGGATGGCAGGCATATTAGTTGACGCAATTGTATAAGGTGTATTTATCTAGGTAAAGAGAGCGAGAGAAAGGCGGCATGCAGTGTGGTTAAATAGAAAATTGAAAGCTGGCGTATGACTACGTTTTATATCGAACAATTCGGCTGCCGTGCCACACAAGCCGATGGAGCCGCCATCGAACGGCAATTGCGCGCGCAAGGTTGTGTCACCGCCGGCGATGCGGGTTCGGCGGACTTTGTGGTTGTGAATACGTGCACGGTTACCGCTGCGGCGGACGCTCAGGCGCGCGACGCCATCCGCAAACTTCATATGGCAAATCCGGCCACGCGCATTATCGTCACCGGCTGCTATGCGCAACGCGCGCCGGAGGAAATCGCGGCGCTGCCTGGAGTCACGCACGTCGTGGGAAACTCCCACAAACCGCAGATTCCGCATTTGTTGAATACCATTGCAGCCGCGCCGGCCCCGGCTCTGCGTGAGGACCTGGTTCCTTATCACTCCGCGCCGATTCTCACAGGCGACATTTTGGGAGTTTCCGATGTGCTGGTCGCTCCTGTACTGGGCGGAGAAGGGAATCGCACCCGCCCCACGCTGAAAATTCAGGATGGCTGCAACTCCCGCTGCTCGTTCTGCGTGATTCCATTTGTGCGCGGCAAATCGCGAAGCCTGCCGGTCGCCGCGGTCTTGGCGGAAATTGAAAGGCTAGCGGATTCCGGCTTTCGCGAAATCGTTCTCAGCGGCATCAACCTGGGGACTTACGGCCGCGATTTGACGCCACAGGTGGAGTTTCTGGATTTACTGCGGCGCATTCTCGGTGAAACCGGCGTTGAGCGCCTGCGCATCAGTTCCATTGAGCCGCTGGATGTTACGCAGGATCTCATCGAGCTGTTTGCGCAAAACGAACGGATTGCTCCGCATTTTCACATGCCTCTGCAATCGGCCAGCAACCGCATTCTGGCGGCGATGCATCGCTGGTACCGCGCCGAGCATTATGCCCGCCGCGTGGAATTGATTCGTGAATCGCTTCCCGATGCCGCCATTGGTGCAGATGTGATCACCGGCTTTCCCGGCGAGACGGACGAAGAACACGCCACCACGGTTCGCTTCATTGCGGAGCGCCCGTTCACGTACCTCCACATTTTTTCTTACTCGAGTCGTCCTGGTACGCGAGCTGCTTCGCTTTCCGGCCATCTGCCCGCCGAAATAGTCGGCCGCCGCGCTCGCGAACTACGCGCTTTAGGCGAAGCTAAAGCCACACAGTTTCGCGAATCGCAAATCGGCCGAACTTTGCGCGTTTTGACGCTCCATCGCGGCTCGAAGGACGATCCCGCGCAGACGCCCGCGCTCTCCGGAAACTATCTTTCGGTGCGGATACCCGAGGTTTTGCCGCATAATCAGTGGCGAACGATCACGGCGGCGCTGATCGACGGCAAAGATTTGCTGGCTGTGCCAAGGGAAACTTCGCTGGTTCCTGTGGAGGCAATGCTCTAGACTCGCCCATGCACATACTCGGAATCTCCACGTTGGGTCGCAGTTCCGCGGTGGCGCTTATCGATGAGCACTCCGTTTTATTCGCAATCGAAGAAGAAAAATTAAGCCGGCAGGACTCGCCGGATGTGCCGCGCTTGGCGTTGGAACGCTGCCTGCACGAGAATCACTTGAAAATTTCCGATTGCCGCGCTATCGCAATTTCCGAGCGATCCTCCGGCTCTGCGCGTTCCGCGCGGCGCAGCAAGCGGCCGGTGCGTTCGGCCCTGGAGCAGCAGTTGCTCCGCTTGTTGAGTGGCGGCCCGCGTCCCGTCCATTTCGAACATCACCTCTGCCATGCGGCCAGTGCATATTACAGCTCGGGTTGCGATCATGCGCTGATTCTCTCCCTGGACGAAGGCGCAAATTCGCTGGCGGGCACGATCCTGGAAGGCGATGGCGACGAAATTCGGCCGCTACATTCGATGAAATTTCCGGATTCTTTCGGCTGGTTTTATTCGCGCGTCACAGAACTTGCGGGGCTGCGCCCTCATCGCGACGAACACAAGATTCAATGGCTCAGCAAGGACGGCTTGCCCGAATATTTGCCGGTCTTTCGCAAATTATTCACGTGGAAAGCGAATGGCCTGCCGGTGCTCAACCGCAAGTATTTCGAGCCCGGACCAGATCATCGCGGCCTTTTCGCGCCGCGATTCTATCGCGAACTGGGGCTTTCCTCGCGGGGGCACGCGCCCAATCCGGTAATGCGCGCGAATCTGGCTCGCAGCGCGCAGGATTATCTGGAAGAAGTAGTGCTGCAACTGGTCGCCAACATGCAGGCCGCGACCGGAACACATTCGTTGTGCTTGGCCGGCGGAGTGTTTTTAAACGTGTTTCTGGTGCGCGCTCTCGAGACGCGCAGCTCCTTCAATCATGTGTATGTCCAGCCGGTTTCCGGAAACGCCGGTACGGCGCTGGGTGCGGCCTTTTTGTCACGTAAGAAAATTCTTGGACGCTCTGGACGCGTACCGCTGCCTAGCCTCGCACTGGGCATGCAAACGAATTCGCAGGAAATCAAAGCAGTGCTCGACAATTGCAAAATCACATATCGCTACTTGTCGGGTGAGGAACAGAGCATCGAAGAAACGGTCAGCTTGCTGTTGCGTGACAAAATTGTCGCGTGGTGTCAGGGACGCTCGGAATTTGGCCATCGCGCCCTGGGGAACCGCAGCTTGCTCGCTTCGCCGTTTTCCGAATACGTTGTGGAAAATGTGAACCAGTTCATCAAGCATCGCGAAGGTTTTCATCCCTTCGCGTTATCCGTGCCGGCGGAACGCGCCTCCGATTTTTTTGATGCTTCACCGAATTGCCGCTTTATGGCGTCATTAGGCACCCTGCGCCGTCCGGTGGCCGGGTTAGAGCGATTTGCGTTTCATGGCAATGCAGTGCGCGTGCATACCGTCGAGCAACGCGAAAATCCGCTGTTCTGGAAGTTGCTGCATAAATTTGGCGAATCCTCGCCAGCACCCATTTTGGTTAACACGTCCTTCAATTTGTTCGGCGAGCCATTGGTTACCGATCCGCGCGGAGCCGTGCGCAGTTTTTATTGCGCGGGAGTGGACGCCTTGGCGCTAGGTCCGTTCTTGCTGGTGAAGTGACGGGACCGTCTCCTTTCGCAAAAACGGCTCAGGGCAAGCCGGAACTGCTAATCCTCGAAAATGACCTGGGCGATGGCTTGTTCCGCTGTGTGGGTGATGCTGACGGCTATGTTTTTCACGCCGAGAGTGTCAGCAATTTTCTTGGCTTCGCCTTTCAGGGCCAGCGTGGGGCGGCCGCTGCGCTCGCGCACCACTTCCAGATCAACCCAGCGCACGCCGCGACTCCAGCCCGTTCCTAGCGCCTTCATCGCCGCTTCCTTGACCGCGAATCGCCCAGCATAACGCTCGTAACGATTCTTGAACTGCTCGCAATATGCCACCTCATCGAGAGTGAAAACGCGGTGGAGAAAGCGTTCCTTCTGCGATTCGATGACCGCGCCGATGCGCTTCACTTCCGCGATGTCAATGCCCATGCCGACGATCATGCCGCCCCACCAAGCCGCGTGTTGTTGCCGAAGCGCGGCCGTTTCTGAATGCCTGACTCTTGCGATTATACTGTTGAGATTGTGCTTCACCGAAAATCATCACCGGGGAGGAACCGGAAGCGTCAACCCGCGAGGTCCGCGACTGCGCGAAAAGCCCCTCCCGCGCCTTGGCGTCTGCACAAAGCGAGCGGCCTACAGGTCCTGCAATTGATTCCATTCACGAAGTTCCCTTGGCTGGTACACGGATGCAGCACACGCGTGGGCGGCGCGAGCACGCTTGACGGCGAGAAGGTACTCAACCTTAGCTTTACGGAGTGGGACGCAAAGGAAAATGTGTTGGCGAACCGCCGCGCGTTGCAAAAAGCGATTCGCGCACAGGAATTCACGCTGAGCCCGCTACGGCAGATTCATTCGGATGTGATTCAGGTGTTCTCCGCAGCACCCGCGGCGCCGTGCAAAGGTGATGCATCCACCACGAATACGCCCGGACTGCTGCTGAGCGCGCAAACGGCAGACTGTGTACCAATTTTGCTGGTTGATCCGAAGAAGCGCACCGTGGCCGCGATTCATGCGGGTTGGCGCGGCACCCTGGGTCGCATTGCGCAAAAAACGGTTGGCCGCATGCAAATGGAGTTTGCCAGCAGACCCGCGGATTTACTTGCCGCCATTGGCCCATCGATCGGACCATGCTGCTATGAAGTTGCAGCGGACTTTGTAACAAAATTCGCCGCGCAATTTCCTGACGCCGCGGAATTTTTCGACGAAGCGCGCACCGGCGACGAGCCGAATCCCCTACAGTGGCTGAACATGAAACCGCCCGGGCACCAGCCGCCCCCGAAAAACGTCCACCTAGATTTGTGGAAGGCGAATCGCGCGCAATTGCTGGCGGCAGGTTTGCTGGCACAGAACGTTTATTCCAGCAATTTGTGTACCGGTTGCCGCCGAGACTTGTTCTTCAGTTACCGCAAAGAAGGGGCGACGTCGGGCCGCATGATGAGCGTGATTGGCGTGCGTGGTTCGTGATGGTAAGTTGCGCGGCACCGCACACCGCACATAAATTGACCAATCTAAAGTTCGCCCACTGCACAATCCGCCACTACGAGGGAAGAATCGGCAGCGGGGAAGCTTGCACTTCCTGCAGCGCCAATTGGCCGCATGCCGCCATCACGTCGCGCCCGCGTGAGTAGCGCACAAACGCGGGAACGCCCCGATCCGTCAAGAGGCGGCGAAACGCCTCGATGCTGCTTTCCTTGGATTCGTGAAACGGCAACTCACCCGGATTCCACGGAATCAGATTCACTTTCACGCGCTTCAGCGGCGCAAGCAATTTCACCACGCGCCGGGCATCTTCCGGCGCATCGTTCACGCCTCCCAGCATCACGTACTCAAACGTAATGTGCTCCCATTTCCGCAGAGGATACCGGCGGCAAGCGGCAATCAGCTCTTTCAGCGGATATTTCTTGTTGATGGGCATCAACGTGTTGCGCTGCTCATCTTTGGAAGCGTTCAAAGAAATGGCCAGTTTCGGACGCACCGCTTCTTTCGCCATGCGATCGATGCCCGGAACTACTCCGCTGGTCGAAAGCGTGACGCGTTTGGGCGCGAGCCCAACGCCCTCCGAATCCAGCAAAATGCGCAACGCCGCGAATACATTTTCGAAATTTAGCAACGGCTCACCCTGGCCCATCAGCACCACGTTGGTCCGTGCCGCCAGCTCACCTTCGCTCGCTTCTCCATTGGTGTGCGAAGTGCTCCCGCCGTCCCCACCCATTTCAATCAGCGGAAGCAACACTTGGGCCACCATTTCACCCGGCGTAAGATTTCGGATCAGCCCTAACTGTGCCGTTAAACAAAACTGGCAATCCACTGCGCAGCCCGCCTGCGTCGAAATGCAAATGGTTTGCCGCCCGTCGCTCGGCATGAAGACCGCTTCGACCGCCGCGCTTTTCATGCGCGCATGCTCCTCGGGCGCAGGCAGGCCGAACAAGTACCGCACCGAACCATCGGCCGAGGCATATTTCTGCTTCACGCTAGGCAAAGTAACTTTGGCCCCGCTGGCCAGCTTGGCTCGCAGGGCGGCGGGCAGATTGCTCATGCTGGTGACGCTTAGGTTCCGTTCCGCGTAAAGGGCATGGTAGAGCTGAGCGCCGCGATAGGGCGGTTCGCCCAGCGACGCGCAGAATTCGCGCAATTCGTCTTTGCTTTTGCCCAGTAACTCCATGAAAGCCAAAGCCTCGTGTGAATATTCTCTCACCTTCCGCCGATGCGCAGTTCCACGAGCAGAATTCGCGGAGCCAGAAATTGGGTGAAAACACGCAATACGTCAGTAAATGCAAGAAAATACGCTACTTATATTTGTCCGATGGGTATGCGAGTCCCTATCGCCACACTGTCTGGTGTGTGCAAGAATAGCGTATGGTCTCTAACGCGCGCGATATTCATCGTCATGCTCTTCCCAACGGCCTCGTGGTCATCACCGAGACCATGCAGAACGTGCGTTCCGTCTCTGTGGGTATCTGGGTTCGTAACGGTTCCCGTCGTGAAGTGCGCGCGGAAAATGGCTTAGCCCACTTCCTGGAGCACATGGTATTCAAGGGCACCGCCCGCCGTACCGCCGAAGACATCGCCCGCGAAATGGATTCGGTCGGTGGGATGCTCGACGCCTTCACGTCCAAAGAACAGATTTGCTTTAACGCCAAAGTGCTTGATGAGCATTTGCCCATCGCTTTCGACGTTCTCGCGGACCTGGTACTGCGCCCTAAACTCGATAATGCCGACGTAAGCAAAGAGCGACAGGTGGTGCTCGAAGAGATCAAGATGGATCTCGACAATCCCGAATACTTGCTGCACGACCTGTTCACCCGCGGTTTCTGGCCCGACCATTCCCTGGGCCGCCCGATTCTTGGCACGCCCGAAACGGTGCGGAAGTTCGATCGCGACGCTTTGCTGAAACGATTCCAGAATTGGTTTGCGCCGGACCACATCGTAGTCACTGCCGCCGGAAACATTACGCACCAGCAAGTAGTGGACCTGGTCGAGAAGGAATTTGGCTACCTGAAGCCGCTGCTGACGAAAGAAGAGGATCCCGTCCCTACCACAGCCGCGCCCATTCACTTGGAAAGCAAGCGCGATTTGGAACAGGTGCATCTCTGCGTGGGCGTGCCTTCCTTGCCCATCGCGCACGAGCGCCGCTTTGGGATTGCCGTGCTGAACAATCTTTTGGGTGGAGGCATGTCTTCGCGGTTGTTCCAAAACATCCGCGAAAAGCAGGGACTGGCTTATGCGGTGTTTAGTGAACTGACTCCTTATTCGGATACCGGAATGCTCAGCGTCTACGCGGGAACAGCCAAAGAAACCATTGATCAGGTTTTGGATTTGACCATCGCCGAATTTCGCGCCATGAAGGAATCGCCTGTTACCGAAGAAGAATTGCGGCGCGCCAAAAATCATCTGAAAGGTTCATTAATGTTGTCATTGGAATCGACCAGTTCGCGCATGTCCAATCTGGCCCGCCAAGAGTTGTACTTCCATCGCTTCTCGTCGCTGGACGAGATTCTGAGTTCGATCGAGGCAGTGACCCGCGAAGAGGTACAGACGCTGGCGCAAGACTTTTTCCAGCCGCAACGCATCGCCACCACCGTATTGGGGCCCCTCAACGGGTTTACTGTGGACCGGGCGCGTCTCGCTTGCTAATTAAGATTTAGGCCGTGGTCTGCCAAAATAAGAACGTCATTTCGAGCGTAGCGAGAAATTCGATTTCGATCCGGCTTCCAATGCATCAGTGAGGGAT
Source organism: Verrucomicrobiia bacterium (assembly GCA_035506955.1). Classification (GTDB taxonomy): domain Bacteria; phylum Acidobacteriota; class Terriglobia; order Acidiferrales; family UBA7541; genus Acidiferrum. Next base: position 22,437 of record DATJOO010000111.1, on the reverse strand, counting down.
TCGCCCAAACTTCGCTCTCGTGAGAGGTTAGTGTTGTTGGATGGTGGCAGCAAACCTGCCGCACTCCAAAAATGTTCCAACCCTTTGTTAGAATGCTTCTTCTAAATTTCTGCGCGTGATGAACTGCAAACAATGTTCCAAGGTGATTCCCGATGGCTTCACCGATTGCCCGTGGTGCGGCGCGCCGTTCGGGTCCAGTGCCCCCGGGCCCAAACCTCCCTCCGGTTCTGTGGATACGGGTTCATCGGCGCACCAATTATTAATCGCGCTCTCGTTAGTCTCGTCGGGGTTGCTCTTCTGCGTATTGAATTACTTTGCGATGGTTCGCAGCGAAGGCGAACTGACCGCCGCGAATTTCGGCTATTTTCTGTTGCGTTTCGTCGGCGCCATCGCGGTTGCTGCTGCGGTTGTAGTGTTGTTCTGTAAGATTCGCGACCTCAATCCGCGTCGACCGGTGCTGAGCTTGGTCATTCTCACACTCTCTTCATTAGTGACCTTGGCGACTATGATGTTTTCTTCGCAGCCGCGCCTCAAGGGAATCGATAAGGCCACGGTCCGCCGGTACAGCAATGAAGGGAATCGCCCAAGTCCTGCGAATGTGCCGGCGTTGCCTCCCACGAAGTGGGATTCTGCCACGCGGTCCTTGCTAAAGGATGTGCAGGCTCGAAATGAACAATATGTCGCGGCCATTTCCGGCCTGGACGAAACTGCAAAGCCACTCTACACGCCGGAATCGTTTCGCGATGCCGCCACCATTCAGACCATGCTCGATCAACTCCATACGCGGCTTGCGGTTGCCGATGAATACTCCGACTGGCAGCCGGTGTTTGCCCGGATGAAAGACTACGTCGCCGCCGTGGATGCCAGCGACGCCGAGAAACAAAAATTTCTCGCGGCGTATCACGCCGCTTTGCCGTCAACGCTGGCGGCATGCAAGGCCATTTCCGCCCAGGAGCACGCGTGGCTGCAAGCCACCATGGATCTATACCAGTTCGCGCTCGCAAAACAAGGCGCCTATACCTGGCACGGTGATCAACTCGCCTTCAAGTCTCACGCCGATTCCATAATTTTTCGTCAAAAGTTCATCAAGGCCCGCACCCTGAATACGCAATTCCTGCAAGCATACTGGCAAGTGCGGCAAGCCGAAGAAGCGATGCTGGCGCAAATGGGCCTACAAGCGCCTGCTGTCGACACAGCACCCGAGCAATGAGCTATCGAGCGCCGTTATTTCCAAGGCGACCCGTGAAAAATTCACAGCGTTCGCGGCGAAACCGTTGACGCCTCCTTTTCCCTCTGCCATTATTTTGATGGATTTACGGCATTCGCAACTTCCCGGGGAGAAATTCAGATCGGGTTACGCGTTTCCATCCTCGCGTCCGGCAGTTCGGGCAATCTGACGCTGCTCGAGACCGAACGCACTCGCATCCTTGTTGACGCTGGCCTGGGAAAACGCGAAACGCTTGCCCGGCTTGCCGCGGTCGGCGCGGAATTTGACCACCTCGATGCCGTCCTGATCACCCACGAGCACACCGACCACTGCAACGGATTACCGCAAGTGCTCGGCATGTGGAAGGTACCTCTCTACGTGACTGAGCCGACCCTGGACGCGTTGCAACGCATCCTTCCCGATACCTTCCGCAAGCGACTGCAGCGCGCCGAATCAATCCAAGCCGGTCAGCGCTTCGCGATTGGCGATATTGACGTGCACGCCTTTGCCATTCCGCACGATGCCGCCGATCCTATCGGATTTACCTTTCGTACCAACGGTAGCAAGGTGGCGATCTGCACTGACCTCGGGTACATGCCGGAATTGGTCAAAGTTCACTTGCGCGAGACCGATTGCCTCATTCTGGAGTCCAATCACGATCTGGACATGCTGAAAGTTGGACCGTATCCGTGGGTCGTGAAGCAACGAGTGCTGTCGCGTACGGGCCACTTGTCGAATCACGCGGTCAGCGAGTTTTTATCGGATCCCGATGGTTTTGATTCGCGCGCGCGGTATCTGGTCCTGGCGCACATCTCCCAGGAAAACAATAATCCGGATCTCGCGCGGCTTTCCGCCGAAGAAGCGCTGGGCCGTCGCCCCGCCGAAGCTGCCTTTGCCGGGGAATTACTGATCGCATCGCAGCGCGTGCCGTTAAAGCCGCTCGACCTCTAGCGCAGCTTCGTCTCGACCAGTCTAAAAATTTGCCACTAACAACGCTAGGCAACTTAGGCGCTGTGAATCTTGTTTGCACGTGCTCTCTTTTCCATCATTAATCGAATTTATGGGACCAATTACTATTTTCCGGGGACGAAATCTGGCCCATCCGCTTGACTTTGCCAGCGAAAAGGGCAGAATCTTCTGAAACGTTTTCAATTTGGGGCGCGAGTTGGTCGCGGGTGGAGTTCCTGTCGAGGGAATCGGCGATTCGCTGATTTCATTCCATCTAAGAACAACTAGTTCACGCTGGTGCAAGAGCATTTCGTGTTTGAGGGGGGAGTTATGCGGACTTGTACCTTGAAGTGGTTTTCTATTTTACTTTCCATTTCTTTCGTTTTATTTGTTTCTGGAGCGAGGGCGCAAACCGGCACGACTTCTGTGCGTGGCACCGTTACAGATAAATCCGGGGCGGTGGTTGCCGGCGCAACGGTTACGCTGGACGAGCCTTCCCTGAACGTGCAGCGCACCGCAACTTCTTCGGCAACCGGCGGATATGAATTCCCGGCATTACAACCGGGGACGTACTCGCTTACGGTGACCGCACCGGGATTTCGCAAGTACGAGCAGAAAAACATCGAACTATTGGTCAACGTACCGACGACGCTGAACGTCCTGCTTCAGGTCGGGGCTACCACGGAGACCGTGGAAGTTTCCGCGATCAGCCAGACCATCAACACGACCGATGCTTCCTTGGGTGTCGCGTTTGGTGAAAACCAAGTAAAACAATTGCCGCTGGAAAGCCGCAACGTGGGCGACCTGCTCTCGCTACAAGCCGGCGTCGTCTACACCGGCGACAATCCTTCCATCGACACCAACACGGACACCCGCAGCGGTTCCGTGAACGGCGCGCGCAGCGACCAAAGCAACGTCACGCTCGACGGTATTCCGGTCAACCCTAAGGGAGGCTACGCGTTCCAGTCGGTTCTTCCCGTGACTCTCGATTCCGTGGAAGAATTTCGCGTCACCACCAGTAACGCGGAGGCCGATGAAGGCAGCGCGGGCGGCGCCCAGGTCGCTTTGGTCACGAAGAGCGGCACTAACGCCTTTCATGGGTCCGCCTACGAGTACAACCGCAACTCCTACTTCAGCGCCAACGATTATTTCCTGAAGCAATCGCAGATTCAGAACGGCCAGCCCAATACACCGCAATTTTTGAACCGCAACATTTTTGGCGGTTCGGTGGGTGGGCCGATTAAGAAAGACCGGCTGTTCTTTTTCCTGAATTATGAAGCCTACCGCGACTCCGAACAGCAGAGCGTCGAGCGCATTGTGCCCACTGCGTCGCTGCGCGACGGCGTCGTCGAATATGTGTGCGATGGCTCGGCCACATGCAACGGCAATACTGTGCAGGGCCTCAGCGGCGCCAGTTATACCGTCGGTTCCGGCGTTTACGCGCTGTCTCCATCCCAGCTAAAGGCTATGGATCCCCTCAGCACCTTGGCGGGCTACACCGGACCGTCCGGACCCGATCCAGCGATGATCAAATACTTCAACAGTTATCCCCTGCCGAACGATTTCACCCAGGGCGACGGCTATAACACCGCGGGATATCGCTTTGCGGCCCCCACTCATAACACCAAGAACTGGTACATCGCCAAGATGGATTACAACATTACCCAAGACGGCAAGCAGCGTGTCTCGCTGACGGGAGCCTTGGCTAATGAGGATAATGCCAATGCTCCTTTCCTTCCGGCGCAATATTCGGGAGTTGGTGTCTCCGGCCCGGAAACCAACATCATCAACTTCAATAAGGGTTTGATCGCCAACTATTCCGCGGTCATCACCAACACCCTGATCAACAATCTCCGTTACGGCTACATTCGTGAAAGCGTCGGCACCCTGGGCAATACCGATCTGGCCTGGAACGGCATTCGCGGTATCGACCAGGGCTACAATTACTCCACCCAGTTCCAGCGCCCCATTAACAGCTGGTGGGACGACCTGACCTGGACGAAGGGTCGGCACAGCTTGCAGTTCGGTTTCCAGGTTTCTTTGATCCGCAATCCCACTTCCAGCACTAACACTTCGTTCAGCAGCGGCTTTATGAACGCCCAGTGGCTAGACACTTCGGGGCTCGCGGGACGCACCGCTTCTCCCTTGAACCCGTCCAACAACGGGTTTCCGGCTGTCGATTTCGAAGGGTTCGGAACGAACTATGACAATGCCGTTACCGCTCTCTTCGGCATGGATGTGGAAGTCAACGCGCAATATAACTACAACCGCGACGGAAGCACCATGGCGCAAGGCGCTCCCGTGTCACGCCGCTACGCCGAAGACGGCTATGAAATGTATGCGCAGGACACTTGGAAGGTCACTCCCAACCTGACCGCTACCTTCGGCTTGCGTTACTCCCTGTTCTCTCCTCCATGGGAAACCAATGGCTTGGAAGTTACTCCCACGGAAAGCCTAAACACCTGGTTCAATGGCCGCGGCCAAGGCATGAACAACGGTGTTCCGTCCATTGCTGCACCGCTCGTTCAGTACAACTGGTCAGGGCCGGCCAATGGCGGCACCGAAGGCTACTACGGTTGGGACTATAAGAATCTCGGGCCGCGTGTCGCTCTCGCGTGGGCGCCCGGCTACGATTCGGGCATCCTCGGCAGCATCTTTGGCGGCGCCGGCAAGAGCAGCTTGCGCGCTGGCTTCGGCATCGTCTATGACCGCATCGGCGAAGGCCTGCTGGACACCTTTGATCAGAACGGCGCTTTCGGATTGTCCACATTGATCCCCAACGCCGCTGCTTCTGAATCCGTGCTGTGCACTCCCCGGGTCACCGCGGTTAGTGGTCCGGGCGTGACCGCGATACCGCAGTACGACAACTGCCCGACATCGCAATATCCCAGTGGCTTTCCGATTTTCACGCCCTCGCCAGCGGTCAGCTTCCCGGAGACGTATCCCAGCAACCCGGCTCCCGGAAGCGAAGCCATCGCTTGGGGCTTAGACAACCACATCAAGACGCCTTATTCCTACACGCTGGACTTGTCTTACCAGCGCGAGTTGAAGGGTGGTTTCTCGATTCAAGCCGCGTACGTCGGTCGGCTCTCCCACCGCTTGCTGGCCCAGGAAGACTTGGCCATGCCATTGGATCCCTACGACAAGGCCGCCGGATTAGACTACTTCGCAGCCGCCACCGCCATGGCCAAGCTCTATCGCAGCGGTGTCACCACCAACCAGATTATTCAGAATCCGAGCCTGATTCCGGCGAATGTCCAAAAATACTGGACCGACATCACACAGCCAGCTCAGCCCGGCCAACCTTATTCCATTGGCCAGTTGAGCCCGTACGGTACCTGCGTCAATCCTGGCCAAGCGGGCGGCAGCAATACCACCATGAGCCCAGTGGTGCTCGCGTACGACTTGCTGTGCGCGAACAGCCTGAACGAGTCCCTCTCGATTTATGAGATGGACACCGGCGGCGTTCCCTCGGCGAACGCCGGGTCAGTCGGCGCGCCCACATATTTCTACAGACTGGGCGGCTACACCGGACCGAACGTGTTCTACAGTCCGCAATATTCCTCGCTCTATGCCCTGCGGACCGTCACCAATGCCAACTACAATGCCTTGGAAGTCACCTTGCAGCACAAGATGAGCCATGGCGTTCAATTCGACTTTAACTATACTTACGGCAAATCCATCGATATCGCTTCCGACGCCGAACGCGTAGGCGCTTGGGGCGGGCTCGGAGGAGCGGTCATCAATTCCTGGGACCCCAGCGCTGGCCGCGCCGCTTCCGATTTCGACCTGCGCCATCAGTTCAACACCAACTTCATTTGGGAGATTCCCGTTGGACAAGGTCAGTGGATCGGCCATGACATGAACAGAGTCGCTGACGCCTTTGTCGGGGGTTGGCAATTGTCCGGTCTGTTCCGCATCACCAGCGGCTTCCCGGTTACCGTGGACAACGGTGGACAATATCCAACGAACTACCAACTGGAAGGCCACGCCGACCAAACTCAACCAGTAAGCACCGGCACGTACTACACCGGCCCGAACAACAACGGCAACGGCAACACCGCGCCCAACTTGTTCAGTAACGGCAACAATGCATACTTGGCCTTTGGCTATGCCTATCCTGGAGAAACCGGCGATCGCAACAACCTCCGTGGCCCCGGTTTCTTTGGCCTGGATCTGGGCTTGGCGAAGCGTTGGAAGATGCCCTGGGCCGAAAGCCAGAGTCTCCAGTTCCGCTTTGAAGTCTTCAACGCGACCAACTCCGTCCGCTTTAACGTGCAGTCGACCAACGGCTACGTGGGCGGGAGCTTGGCCAACGGCAACTCCGCTAACTTCGGCAATTACAGCGGCACTCTAACTAACCCGCGTATCGTGCAGTTCGCACTTCGTTACGAATTCTAACCCTTCCTTCAAAGGGAGGAGGCTCCGGTGCATCAATTGCCGGAGCCTTTTCTTTTTTGGAAACGCTGCACCTGTTTTGCGCAAACCGGGAGGAACCTCCGATACATTCGTCGCCCTTCGTTGTTCTTGACAACCACCGCGCACTGCACTAACAATCGCTTCAATCATTGTTGTTTTGGGATGCTGTCCGCTGCTCCGCTACTTGCTCTGAAGGTGTCCTTGCGAGATGCGCCAGGGGGGCGCTCCACCTCTTTCGCTCCCACAGCGGTCAAAGATTCGTGGCCATAGAACCGAATCCCATTTGGGCGTGTACGAAGCCTCATTGCGAAATTCCCTGCTGGGACAGAAGTTCCGCATCCCTTAGCAATTTCACTGTCAGGGGGAAGCCGTGAAACCGTTATCTTCTTTGAAGTGGATTCTGCTCTTCATCGTGATTCTTTTCGCACTCACCGCGCCATTGATTCGTGCCCAGGAAGCGACCGGACGAATCATGGGAAATGTTACCGACCCGAGCAACGCGCCGATTGCCGGTGCCAGCGTCTCGGTCGTGAACCTGGCCACGCAGATCGTGCACACCACCAGCACGGACAACGTTGGATACTACCAGGTGCTGTCCCTGCCCATCGGTCAGTATCAAGTGACCATCGAAGCCGGCGGATTCCGCAAGGAAGTTTTCCGGAGCCAGCAACTGCAGATTAACCAATCGCTGCGCTTGGACGCACACTTAACCATCGGTCAACAAACCGAATCGGTGGAAGTGACCAGCCAGGCCGCCAATGTCGAGACTGTCAGCGAGACCGTTTCCGCCAGCGTCATTGGCGAAACCATTCAGCGCGCTCCGCTGAACGGCCGCGACGTGCTGCAACTAGCTGCTTTGCAACCGGGCGTGACTGAGACCAACGCCGACTCCGGTGCCGCCGGAAACTACAGCATCGCGGGCGGACGCAGCGACTCGGTCACCTACCTGCTCGATGGGGCCATGAACAATGATTTAGTCGACAATGGTGTCGTTTTCAATCCCAACCCCGATACCATCGCGGAATTTCGCGTCCTGGAAAGCAATTACTCCGCGGAGTACGGACGCAACGGTGGCGGGATCATCAGCGTGGTGACGAAGTCCGGCACCAATGAGTGGCACGGCAGTGCTTTTGAATTTCTGCGCAACGACGCCTTCAACGCCAACCTCTTTTTTAATAAGAGCACCCCAGGCAACCAGCTTCCTCGACCGGTGCTGAAAAGAAACCAGTATGGGGCAACGCTCGGCGGTCCTATCAAACACGACAAGTTCTTTTTCTTTGTGGGCTACCAGGGGCAACGACTATCGCAACAGGAAGCCAGCGGCCTGTTTCCCGTATTCACCCCCGAGCAAATTCGGGGGAATTTCTCGCACGCCGTGGCCAACGGACAATCCACCACCGGCCCGTACGGTAGTACGTTCACCTGCAACGCCGCCGGCGGATGCCCCGACCCGAACGTCGTAGCTTTCCTGCAAGACAATCCTTACTTCGTGGGCACTACCGGAAACGCCGCACTTGGGATCATGGATCCTTCGCGCATTAACCCCATCGCGCAAAAGTATCTGGCCACCGGCTTGTTCGCGACCAATCCCACCGGCCAAGCGAATTTCCTGGGCGCGCATACCGACAACAACAATGAAATCACCGGCAAACTGGACTTTTCGTTCACTCAAAAGGACAAGCTCACCGTGACTCTGGGCGGCCTGAAGAACCCTTCGCTCGATCCGTTTGACTACGCCACGGTTCCTGGATTTCCCAACAAAACGCAGGTGAATGATTACTTTTTGAACGGCATTTACTATCACACGTTTACGCCAAACGTGGTCAACGAATTCCAGGCCTTCACCCAGAGAGTCTATGACAACCAGTTCCAGGTGGCAGCGAATCTGCCAACCGCTTCGGCTTTGGGTATCGGCATCACTCCGGACAATCCGACAGGGCCCCCAAACATCTACTTCGATAACGGCTTTCAAGCAGGCTTCAGCGAAAATGGTCCGACCACCTTTGCCGACAATACCTTCGGATTTACCGACGTGGTTACCTGGATTCACGGCCGCAACAATTTCAAATTCGGCGGGGGGCTCTCGGCGTACCAGAGCAACATCGTCTATGACTATTACGTGAACGGAGAATTCGACTTCTACACTTCGGACTACGGAGACTCCGTGGCCACGGGAAACCCTTTTGCGGACTTTCTGCTCGGTGCACCCGACCAATTGTTCCAGGGACCTGGCGCAGTTTCTAACATCCGCACCAAGGCCACGTATGGATTTTTCCAGGACGAATGGCGCGTTCGAAAGAATTTTTCCTTGAATCTCGGAATTCGCTACGAATATAGCGAACCCAAATACGACACGCAGGGACGCACCTTCTCCATCATTCCTGGCCAGCAATCCACCGTTTTCCCAGACGCCCCTGTGGGCATGGTGTTCCCGGGGGACAAAGGCGCACCCAGAGGCACCAACTTTCCGGACAAGAACAATTGGGCTCCGCGCGTCGGTTTCGCCTGGGATCCCAAAGGCGATGGAAAAACCAGCGTCCGCGGTGGCTTCGGAATTTTCTACGATGTGCTTAAGGGCGAGGACAGCCTTCAATTCAACGGCCAACCGCCCTTTTACTCCGAAGCTGCTCCCATCATGCCGACCGTCGCACCGGGACAATCGAGCGATATTACCTATTTCAATGACCCTTATGGTGCTGCCGGCGTTCCCAATCCGTTTCCCTCCAAGCCGCCAGCGCAGAACATTAACTTCCTGAATGCAGGATTCTTGCCGATCAATAGCAGCGGCTTCGTTTACATCGTCGATCCCCACTTGAAGACGCCGTACACGTATCAGTACAACCTGAGCGTCCAACGCGAGCTGGTGCACAACTTGGTTTTTGAGGCCAGTTATGTAGGCAGCAGTTCCCATGGTTTAACGGGATTGCAGGACATCAACCCATTTGTCCTGGGCACCACCAATCGCACGCTCAACCTCACTCCGGGCAACACCACTTGCCTTGATGATGACGGCAACTCCACCTCCGGCGCCGATCCCAACGCCACCTGCAGCTACGCGGGTCTCCCCGAATTCCGAAATGTCACCAGAGCTAGCTACAATAGCCTGCAGGCGAGTTTGACGCAGCAGGTTTCCAACACTCCGGGCCTGGGCCGTACTTACTTCATCTTCGGATACACCTTGGCACACAGCATCGACAACGTTTCGGGATTCCGTCAACGCAGCTCCACCGTTCCTTCCTATAATCCCGAGCTTTTTCGCGCTTCCAGCGACCAGGATGTTCGCAGCCGCATCACTCTTAGCGGCGGTTGGGACATTCCGTTCGATCATTATTGGAGCTCTGGTCCGCAGCGGCTGACCAAGGGGTGGAGTTTGTTCCCCATCTTCACCTGGCATACGGGATTTCCGTTTGACGTATATGCGCGGTTATCAGATCGCTTCGACCCCGGGGCCGAGGGCCCTTCCGGAGCAGGCGATCCTTACAATGCACGCCCCAATGTCGTGGGCACGCTGGGGAACCTGGCGACGTTGAATCCGAAACAAGTTGTGGACTTCGGAAACGGGCCGGGGAATTACTGGTTCAATCCCAACGCGCTGACTGATGCCACGCTGCCGTCCAATTCGGATGTGGTGGCTGATCCATCCTTAGCTACCTACGGTTCGTTGCCACGCAACTATATGCGCGGCCCCGGCTATATCAATTTGGATTTGGCGTTGACGAAAACCACCGCGATCACCGAGCGCCTCAATCTGGAATTCCGCGCCGAATTCTTTAACATTTGCAACCACGCCAATTTCCTGAATCCCGGTGTGACCAACAACAACAACGGTACCTACTTTGGCGGCGGAGCCGGCACCAACATCAATGATCCCCAATTCGGGCAGATCACCTCCACCTATGATCCGCGCATCATCCAGTTTGCGCTGCGGTTGTCGTTCTAATCGAAAAGATGCCGGCGGGATTTTAGCCTGCCGCTAAAACTCAAACAATTAGCGGAAAAGAGCGCGTTGACACTCTCGTGCTTTTCTTCTACCTTGGAAGGACCTTGGTAGAGGTGCGGCGGCCATGAGTAGCCGAGCGAGTATTTCCGATTAGCATCGGGCGCTTGGCCAAAGGGGTCCGGCTGAAAGCCAGATCAGCGAGCGCTGATCGCCGCCGAAACTGCAGCGGGCGCTAACCTGCCTGTGGTTGGGGTTCCGGTCTAAGGCCGGTTCACTGTCATCCGTGGAATCCGTTCCGCGATGGAGCGCTATCGAGAGGCAGCCCAGCTTCGCCGGTCCGGCGGAGACCCTCCTTTCGGTGTGCTTGCCCTTAAATACGTCCAAGCGAGAAACTATGGACTGTTTTGCTCTCACTCGTGCGTTGGTCGATCTGGATTCGACTACCGGTGCGGAAAAGCCGGTTGTGGACTACCTGTTCACCCAGCTCTGTGGCCTCGCTACGCAATATGCCGGGCAACTGGAACGTATGCACGCTGCGCCCAGCCGCGACAATGTGCTGCTGATATTCGGCGATCCGGTCGTCACCTTATCGACGCACATCGACACCGTGCCCCCGTTTTTTCCTTCCAGCGAAAACAGCACTTTCATTCGTGGACGCGGCAGTTGCGATGCCAAGGGAATTATCGCCGCCATGATCACCGCTGCGGAATCGCTGTTGGCGAAAGGCACTCGCAATTTTGCACTGCTCTTTGTTGTCGGCGAAGAGCGCGACAGCGCCGGTGCAAAAGCGGCGGCAGCTTCGCCGCGGGGCTCTCGCTTCTTGATTAATGGTGAGCCCACGCAGAATTGCCTCGCGCTCGGTTCGAAAGGGGCTTTGCGCTATGAAATCATCGCGCGCGGCAAACTGGCGCATTCCGCGTATCCGGAATTGGGCCATTCGGCGATTCATTCTTTGCTCGACGCGCTCCAGAGCATACGTGAAATTCCTCTGCCTTCCGACTCCGTTCTCGGCCAATCCACATTGAACGTCGGCACCATTCACGGCGGACATGCGCCAAATGTCGTCGCGGATCAAGCCAGCGCCGAGATTATGTTTCGTCTGGTAGGCGACAGCGAATCCTTGCGAACTGCGGTAAACCGGGCGTCGCGCAAAATCGGTGTGGAAGCGCGCGAGGTATTTTATTGCCCGGCGGTGCATCTTGGCTCGCTCGAAGGACTGGCCACAACCGTGGTGGCGTTCACTACCGACATCCCCACCTTCGAAGGCACTTGGGGCAAACCATTTCTGCTCGGGCCAGGAAGCATTCACGACGCGCACACTTCGGAAGAGCGCATCGATAAAGGGGAATTGCGCGAAGCGGTAACCATTTATTCGCGAATGGTCCAGCAGCTCCTGATCACTGGAGACACCGCGGCATGAGTATTCCATTAGCGGTTATCGGGTGCGGCAAGATGGGGCGACTGGTGGAGCAGTTGGCTCCGGAATACGATTTCACAGTAACCGCGAAATTTTCCCGCTCAAATATTGCCGCGCTTTCCCGCGAGTCGCTCCACGGCGCAAGCATAGCGGTTGAATTCACGACTCCTGCGTCGGCGCCAGCAAACCTTCTACGCCTTGCGGAATTAGGCGTGAATACCGTTTGCGGAACTACCGGTTGGTATGACCAGTTGCCGCAGATTTGCGACGCGGTCTCGCGCACGCACTCCGCGCTAGTTTATGCCGCAAACTTTTCGGTAGGCGTAAATGTGTTTCTCGGAATTGTGGCACGGGCGGCGGCGCTTTTTGCTCAGCATCCCGAATATGAGGCGTGGGGTTGGGAGATTCACCACTCTGCGAAGAAAGACGCGCCTTCCGGCACCTTGAAGAAGCTGGCCGAAGAAATGCGTGCGGCCGGATTTGCCGGGCCTTTGCCGCTCAGTTCCAATCGCGCTGGCGCGCACATTGGCACACACGAAATTGGTTTCGACTCGCCGTCGGACACCATCGCGTTGCGACACACGGCGCGGAATCGCGAAGGATTTGCCCGCGGAGCATTGCAAGCGGTGCGCTGGATTCAAGGCAAGACGGGCGTGTTTGAGTTTCGTGAGATTTTGGCGGAATTGACGTCGCCGCAGGTGGTCAGGGCGGCACAAAGCAGTCCGAGTGGCAATCACCAATGAAGGAGCAGCATATGTTTACGGGAACAGGAACGGCGCTAGTTACACCTTTTCGGCGAGACGGTTCGCTTGACGAGCCCACCCTGCGGGCGTTGTTGAAGCGCCAAATCTCCGCCGGCATCGATTTCCTGGTTCCCTGTGGAACCACCGGCGAAGCGCCGACACTTACGGAAGAAGAGCGTCTCCGCGTGGTCGAAATCAGCGTGGAATTGGCGAAGGGCAAAGTGCCCGTGCTGGCCGGCGCGGGTGGATATAACACCTGTGAAGTAATCGAGCGAGCGCGCGAACTGGCCAAGCTCGATGTCAGCGGCATCCTGTCTGTTACGCCTTATTACAACAAACCCACGCAGGAGGGGCTCTACCAGCATTTCAAAGCCATCGCCGAAGCGGTGGACCTGCCGATCATTCTCTACAGCGTGCAGAGCCGTACTGGGGTGAACATCGAACCGGCCACGGTGCAACGGCTCGCACAGATTCCAAACATCGTAGGTATTAAGGAAGCTTCAGGCAACGTCGCTCAAATGGCGGCGATACTCAATTGTGTGCCCGAAGAATTTCTCGTGCTTTCCGGCGATGACGCGCTCACCCTCCCATTGCTCTCCTTAGGCGGACATGGTGTGATTTCCGTGGCTTGCAACGAGATTCCTGCTGAGATGAAGCGGCTAACGCAACTGGCACTGGCCGGCGATTTCGCAGCGGCGCGCGCGATTCATCGGCGTTATCACGCGCTCATGGAAATTAATTTTGTGGAATCCAATCCGATTCCTGTAAAAGCGGCGATGGGGGAAATGGGATTGCTCGAACCTTGCTGGCGTTTGCCACTCGTGCCGCCGAAAGCAGAGAATCGCGCTAAGATTCATAGCGTGCTGGAATCGTTGAAACTGCTCGAGAGAGCTCATGTTGCAATCTCAAATTGAAGGCTTGTTCGAATCACCCCCAACGACTTATCGCGAAGAGCATTTTGAACTGTTTCGCGCGTTCAAGACCGCACTGAATCGCGGCGATGTTCGCGCAGCCGAGCCAGACCCTTCCGCGCCCACGGCCTGGCGGGCAAATGTCTGGGTGAAAAAAGGCATTCTGCTCGGATTTCGCATGGGTGCCATCGTGGATATGTCCATCGATGCGAAACGGCAGCCGTTTGTGGACAAATCCACCTATCCGGTGCGAGCGATTTCCATTGCCGATGGCGTGCGCATTGTTCCCGGCGGGTCCAGCGTGCGGGATGGCGCATATCTCGGACGCGGTGTAGTTTGCATGCCGCCAATGTTCGTGAATGTCGGCGCCTATGTGGGCGAAGGCACGATGATTGATTCCCACGCGCTGGTAGGCTCGTGTGCTCAGATTGGCAACGATTGCCACTTGTCGGCGGCGGCGCAGATTGGTGGCGTGTTAGAACCAGTGGGCGCCCTGCCCGTCATTGTAGAAGACAACGTTATGATTGGTGGGAATTCCGGTGTCTATGAGGGAACTGTTGTGAAACGTGGTGCCGTGCTGGGCACCGGCACGATTCTGAACGGGTCCGTTCCGGTGTACGACCTGGTGCGTGATGCCGTATATGTGGCGAAACCGGATTGTCCACTGGTGATTCCCGAAAATGCCGTGGTCGTGCCGGGTTCCCGCGCCGTGACCCATGCGGCGGGCGCCAAGTGGGGGCTCTCTCTGCAATGCGCGGTCATCGTGAAGTACCGCGACCAGAAAACCGGCTCGCGCGTACAACTCGAAGATCTGCTGCGGTGAGTCGGGTTTTGTAGCACAGGCTTCAGCTTGTGTCCGTCTTTATTTTGTAGCCATCGCCTTCTGTGGCCGACGTGCAGTCGCCGAGCAGGCGTCCCCATCAGCCAGCGTCCTCAGCCAAACCACTCGAAGCTTGCCGAGATGAAGCTGTTAACCGTTGGCCGTTGACTGTCGCCTTATTATTACTGGCTGAGGATTTGCTCAAAGAAGGCCACCGCGCGCGGATCGTTCGATTGCCCTAGCCAAAACATCGCTTGTTTGCGGACCTCGGGATTCTTGTTGGTCTGCGCCACTTCAATCAGCTTGGGCACGCCTTCATCTTTTGGCAATTGACTCAGCGCGAAAACCGCCTTCTTTTTCACCTCTGTGTCGGGATCGTTCTCGATCGCTCCGGTGATGGTGGCGGACGCCTTCTGCCCAGCCTTTTGTCCCAGCCAGAACAACGCCTGCTCGCGCACGTGCGTGCTCCCATCGCTCTTCGCCATGTGAATGATGTCATCGACGGCGGCGGGTTCATGGCTCACGAACATCGCGAACGCTACCTTTGCTCGCACGTCCGGGTCGGGATCGCTGGTGGCCATTTTTTCCAGCACTGCCAATCCAGATTTGCCGCGCGACGCTCCCAGCCAGAACGCCGTCTTTTCGCGGAGGCGCGCCGATTGTTTGGGCGCAACAAAAAAATCCAGGGCGCGATCCGCGAATGTGTCAGCATGCTGTGCAATCGCCATTACTGCCTGATTCGTCAGATCGTTTTCGTCTTCATCGTTGCTCTTGGTATAAACAAACCGCGACAGTTCCGCGACGCTTTCGGTGGGTTTAACGTTCGTTAGCCAGACCACTCGAAGGCCGCCAGCGTCCAAACTGCAATTCGAAGAAGCGATACGGATGCGCACCACGCGGCTGTGCTCCGTTCGCAGGAGAATGATTACTTTGGCGGACCCTTCAAGCTCGACAGTCTTATTCTGAGGGGTGTCGTTGCGAACGTAGCTATGGCCGCGTTCTTCCTCGAGAAAACAGGTGCCGCAAATATTCGAACCGTTGTGGTCACTGTAATTGCAGCAATTCTGGTCTTTGGTCGAAAGGGTTGGGACCTCGTAGGCAATCCACGTGGGCTGCGGTGATTCCGCGCCAATCTGTGCGACGGCTTTCTGCAAATCCGGGCTGGCCGGGCGAGTTTCCAGCTTGGCGTTCACAAACTGCGACTGGTCGGCACGCGCGACGGCCGGAAGCATCATAATTGCGAAGACCAGTGCAACGCCCGACATACAGATAGAAAAACACGGTTTCATCGCACACCTCACTTCAACAGTTCCATCAGGTATTCGTTGCCTTCCTTCGAGTTCATTAGCGAGAGCTTGCTGACCGCGGCTTTTTTCAATTCCGGATCTTTCTCGGATCTCGCGATCGCCACCAGCGCGCTCGCATTGCCGCCGAGAAAATACGCGTTGATGATTTCTTCCTTCACTTCGCGATCGGTTTCTTTTGCGTAAATGGTCTGCAAAGACGGATCCTGTGCGCCCATCATTCCCAAGCTGCGGATAGCGGCCTTACGCAGTTCGGGATTCTTCTCAGACAGTGCCAGTTGAGAAAGACGCTGGGAATCGCCGGAGAGAAATAGTGCCTGCAAGAGTTCCTTTTTCGTTTCCGTGGACGTTTCCGATTGGTAGAGATTCTGAAGATCCGCTTGATCGCCCATCATTCCCAAAGTTCGAATCGCTTCTTTCTTCAGCGATTCGTTGGTTTCCTTTTTCGCGATAGCGAACAGATCCTCACGGTCGCCGGACATAAGATAGGCGCGGATCACGGAGCGCTTCACGTCTTGATCGGAAGTGCTGTTGTAGATTTCGTTGAGTTGTTTGCCGGAGCTTTTGCCGCTCATCCCGAGATACTGAATGGCGTCGCGCTGCAACTCGGGATTACTGTTGCCGCGAGCGATCTTCCCGAGCATGTCTTGAGACTGTGCCGAGCCGTGCTGCACCAGCAGGAATAGCGCCTTCTTTTTATCTTTCGGGCTTGCGGAGCCGTCCAGATACTGTTCGAGCGCCTGCATTCCTTTAGCGGAATCGTTGTTCATCAGACCCTGCAGGGCCAGAATCTTCAGGTCGTCGTCTTTCTGCGAACTGGGATCGACGGGGCGGCCGGTATTCTGGCGCACTTCAATTTCCAACGCTTCCGCATCTTTTCTCCAACGGCTTTGCGGATAGTTTTTCTTCAGATCGGCGATGACCGATAGAGCTGTGTCGCGCTGTCCCTGCCGGCTTTCCGCGTAAGCCAACCAATAGAGCGCCGCATCGGTTTGCGGCCCTTTCATTTTCACCAAATCGGTGAATTTGGATGCCGCTACGGCGTAATGCTCATCATCGAGTGCTTCGCGGCCATCGCTGTACAGGTCGGCCATCATTTCCTGGCGATCCTGTTCCGCCTCTTTCGCGTTCTCTTTTGCGCTTTGCGCATCCTGTTCGGCTTCGCGCGCGCCTTGTACCGCACTGGCCGCGTCAATCGCTGCAAACTGCTGCGCGTCTGGCGCTTGCCAAGCGCACTTTGCCTGAGACGGTGCCGCCAGCAGCAGCGCCGCGCACGCGAGTGGCACTGCAAGCGCCAGGGCCATGGGTTTCCCGTATTTGTTCATTTTGATCAAGCCTCCGAACTCTTTTCGCGTAATCATATTTTGTTGCCCGCAACTGGAGTGGCATTCACCTGCGGTGCTTCCTCCACATTTCCTCGCTGTTGCCGCAATTGCTGATCGACGACTCGGACCTTCAGCAAAATGCCTTTCGCGGCAATGCGCTTCTGGATCGCTTCGAATTGCCCTGGCGTCACCTGATCCGGACTGTTGGCGATATCGAGCAGCACGCGTTCCAATTCATCCAGCGTACTGGCCATGACCGTGTCGCCATGGCGTAGCGCGGTCTGCCGGTACAAGCGATTTTCTTCCAGCAAATCTTCGGCGCGTTTCTGTTCCGCGGAAATGTTCATCAGCTTCTGACCTTTTTCGGGTTCCGCGTTCGCCAGTTCCATCAAAACCATTTCCGAGCGCCCTAAATGCTCACCGACCGCGACCACCAGAACGCGTTCATTCGTTTTTCCGGTGTCCGCGATGCTCGGCGGAATCGCGTTGGTTCGCGTATAACGCCCGATAAAGAACGCCAGCAGCACCAATGCGGCCACACCGCCAAAGGCCAGCAAACGATGTGGCTCAAAAAAGGGGTCCCACCAGCGTTCGCGCTTCTCCGCCAGCCGTGGCGAGATTTGCTGCCATACGCGCCGGCCGAAATCTTCGCCGGGATCGGGAATTGGCATGGCGTCCAGCGCGGCAAACACCGCTTCGATACGTTCCAATTCGCGGCGGCATCCGTCGCAATTCTTCAAGTGCGCGGCAAACGATTCGCGGTTGCGCGTTTCGCCTTCGCGATAAGCAATCAGTTGTTCTTCGCTCAGATGCATCATGATTCTGTTCCCATGGCTCGCGCCGTGCCGCGGAATTCGGCAAAAGGCTCGAGCGCTTTGCGCAGCTTGGCCACTGCGCGAAAGACGGTATTCTTCGTAGCATTCGAATTGGACTTCAGCACCGCCGCAATCTCCTCGATGGCGCAGCCTTCCCAGTGCCGCATCACAATCGCGGTGCGCTCTGCGGGCGTCAGCGAGTCCAGTGCCTGCTGCATCTTGGCGGCGAGTTCCGCGCTGCTCGCCAGATGCTCGGGCGACGCCGACGGATCTTTGATCATCGCCATCGTATCGATCTCGGAGCCATCTTCGGTAGGCCGGCTGGGCGATGCCTGCCGCGCTTCCTCGACGTTGCGCTGACGGATGCGGTCGATTGCGTAATTCGCGGCGATGCGATAGACCCAGGTGCCGAAGTTGGAGTTACCCGCGAATTGCGAAAGCTTCTGATACGCCCTCAAGAATGCCTCCTGCACCACTTCCTCCGCGTCATGAGCGTTGCCGGACATGCGGTACGCCAGCCGGTACAGATACAAGCTGTAGCGCTCGACGAGCACACGATAAGCGTCCCGGTCGCCGGCCAGTGTTCGTTGGACAGCCACGGCGTCCGAGATGCCTTCGGATTCAGCCCGCTCCACGCTCACCTTCATTCTCTGGATTAGACAGGATTTGGCCCTTGCGGTTAGGGTCACTTCGGGCCATGATGTCGCCCCTTGGCCCTAAATACCGTATCATTACAAGTGCCTTATCAGGAGAGAACGAAGTGATTCCACGCTATACGCGCAGCGAAATGGGCCGGGTCTGGAGCGAGACCAACCGCTTCCAAAAGTGGCTTGACGTTGAGCTGGCCGCTACCGAGACCTTGGCCGAGGCTGGGCTGGTTCCCAAGGAGGCCTCCGAACTGATTCGCTCCCGCGCGAAGGTGGATGTGGCGCGCATCAGCGAACTGGAAGAACGCGTTAAACATGACGTGATCGCCTTCACCATGGCCGTCGGCGAGTCCATCAAAAGTCCCTCCACCGCCCGCTGGCTGCACTATGGCATGACCTCCAACGACGTGGTTGACACCGCGCAGGCGCTGCTTCTCAGAGACGCCTCCAAAATCATCGAGAAAAACCTGGTAATATTCGGCGAGACTCTCGATGTCCGCGCGCACGAATTCCAGCGTACCCCGCAGATTGGCCGCACCCACGGCATCCATGCAGAGCCCATCACCTTCGGATTGAAAATTGCCAACTGGTTCGCGGAGAACCAGAGGAATATCGCGCGTTTCCGTGAAGCGGCCCGCGGCATCAGTTACGGCAAAATTTCCGGCGCCGTCGGCAATGCGGCGCACCTGGGCCCTGAAATTGAGGAAAAAATCTGCAAGCGCCTGGGTTTACAGGTTACCCCGGTGGCTTCGCAGGTGATCCAGCGCGACCGCCACGCGCATTACCTGAGCACCTTGGCGTTGATTGGCGCCAGCCTGGAAAAGATTGCCATCGAGATTCGCCACTTGCAGCGCACCGAAGTTCGCGAGGTCGAAGAGCATTTTAGCGGCGAGCAGCGCGGCAGTTCCGCCATGCCGCACAAGCGCAATCCCGTCACCGTGGAGCAAGTCAGCGGGCTGGCGCGCCTGTTGCGGGGAAACATGATCGCAGCGTACGAAAACGTCGCGCTGTGGCACGAACGCGATATTTCCCACTCCTCGGTGGAGCGCGTGATTCTCCCCGATTCCACCATTCTCGTTGACTACATGCTCTCCAAGATGACCACCATGATTAGCGAGATGCGCGTGTTTCCTCAGCGCATGCTGCGTAACCTGGAATCTACCCACGGGCTGGTTTTTTCCGGCCAGCTGCTGCAGGACTTGGTGGAAAAGGGCATGCCGCGCGACGATGCTTACAAGGCTGTGCAGGAAAACGCCATGGCTGCGTGGGAGTCGGAAACCAGTTTTCGCGAACGCGTGGGCAAAGACCCACGCATCACCAAGTACCTGACCCCGAAGGAACTCGAACACACATTCGATCTGCAGCGCCAACTCCGCAACGTGGATAAGCTCTTCGATCGCGTCTTCGGCGCGCATCCAGTGGGCGAAAAAGGCGCTGCGGGCGCCGCCAGCTAACCTGTAGCACAGGCTTCAGCCTGTGATTGCTTTGTAGCGGCCCCTTCTGCTTGTCCTGACGGCTGGTTTTTCGCATGTACACCTGCCCTCGCAGCATCTCAAAAGACAAAAAGAGCTCCCATGACGGGAGCTCTTTTCAGACTGCCTCTTTCCGGATGCGGTGAGCAGCCGGTCTGCGGAGGCGGAAAACTATTCGACGCGCTGCACGTAACGCGCTTCGGAAGTGTCGACTTTGATTTTGTCGCCTTCATTCACAAACGGCGGCACGTTCACCACCAGCCCGGTTTCCAGCGTCGCCGGCTTCATCACCGAACTGGCTGTGGCCTTCTGCAGGGTCGGTTCAGTCTGCACCACCTTCAAGTCCATGGTATCCGGCAGGCTCACCCCGATGGCTTTTTCGTCGTGGAATTCGATTTTCACCACGGTGTTGGGAATCAGGTAGTACACCGTTTCCCCCAACTCCTCCGTGTTCATCTGCATTTGCTCGTACGATTCCGTATTCATGAAGTGATACGAGTCGCCCTCTTTGTACAGGTATTCGAACTCGATTTCATCGAGGATGGCTCGATCCACAAACTCTTCCGCGCGGAAGCGGTAGTCGATAATCGCGCCCGTCCGCAGGTTCTTCATGCGCGTTTGCATGGACCCGCGCTTGTTTCCCGGCGTGCGGTGTTCCGTGCTGTGCACGCTGAAAAGGTCGCCTTCGTGCTGGATCACCATTCCGGGGCGAAGTTGTGTCGCTTTAACGCTGCTCATAGGTTCGCGCGGCCGAAAGTCGACCGTGACTCCCTTAAGAAATTAGATTCAGTTGGCCGATTCCAGACGGCGGCCCGATGGAGCGACGCGTGGAACGCAACGAGGTACGCCGGAAACCGTGCCACCGGCGCAGAAATTCAGTATAAACGCCCCCAGTCTAAGCGGTCAATCCACGCTGGGGTGAACAACAATACCCCCCTAAAGTTGACCCAGGCTCAACATCATAGGGTTGGTAGAGATTGTGCTTCTGTGTTTTGTGTGGCGAACTAACCTGACGGCATTTTTGTCGCGAGCCTGGGCAAGTTTAGAATTTCGCGCCGATACAACTTCACTGAGCAACATGGGAATCCTTTCAGTCGCGTGGCCAGCAATTATTTATATGGGATTTGAGCATGGCCTTGGCAATTGGTGCTGCCACAACTGTTTCTTTCGCGCTTCCTAGCTGCCTTCAGTGAAACGGAGCGCCTTTGCATCGCCACGTAAAGGAAGGTCCAAAGCCATCCAGATGGTCTTGGCCAACCGCAGCAACAAAGCGTCGTTCCAATACTGTTCAACGTCCGCACTTAGACGTGAGTCTTCAGATCGCAATAGCTCACCGTACTTTCTCGCGATCCAAATTTTTCCGAGCGATTCTCCAAAAAGAGTTGTCAAAATTTCCTCCGTACGTTTACCAAGGCTTTTGTTCTCTTTTGCCACGATCTGGGCCTTGAGTTCGGTCTCCCATGAAGGAGATTTTGGGACTATTACACCTTGATCAACTGCCTCAGTGCAAGCCTGTATCACTGCGTCCTTATAAATACCGGGTTCCAAGAAGTCTTCCATTGAGGAGTTTTCATTTTGTTTCAAATCGCCAAGGCTGACTACTGAGCATTTTCTTTTTTTCTTCTTTGCCCACTTCTCGACGAGGTTCTTACGATTTGCCCCCGCTTCGTCACCGTCCACCAGCACGACTACTGTTCTGTCCTCCCTCGTGTAGATATCCGCGCATGCGACCGTCTCCGAATCGTTGAGGCTTGTATGCATTGCAAATGCATTTAGGTCGCCCTCAAACTTATTGCGATCAATCAGGCCCTGAAATATCAAAGGAAGGTAAATTTCGTCGCTTGCTCCTTCAGCCAAAAGGATTTTTTCAGAAAAGAGAAAATTTGATGATAGATACAGTCCGAGATGTTCTTTGACCTTCGCCCAACCTCCCAGGAAAGGTTTCTTGACTACATTGCTCCCGTCCTCGTTTTTGAAAATAAGATGATTGCGATCCGGGTAGTTCTTGTTAATCAAAAAAACTGAGTGAGTGCTATAGACAATTTGGTTGTTACGCGCGATGTCCTCAAAGACATTTTGTAGATCAACTTGCCCTTTCGGATGGAGATTGAGGCCTGGCTCATCGAACATGAAGACGTAGCCTTGTGGTTTCGCAGCATCTGTCCGGGCCACCAAGAGCATCCTCATAGCGAAATAACTCGTGAAACCGGCACTCCGTTCGCCCACGGCGGTTATAGTTGCAGCGGTATCTTTTACTGACAACCGAATGTCGTTACCCACGTAACCAAGCCAAAAATTTAGGTCCTTTCCTTGCGTCCAATTGGACTGGATCTTGGAAGTAAGCGTTTCGGAGGCGACACGAAGGGTGTCTTCGTTCTTTCTGTTGTTGGCTGCCAGCAGCTTGTCCCGCAGATCCCAAATGCCAGCCAACCGAAATACCCCCTGCATCACTTCGTTGGTCCCAAGGGT
>DATJOO010000110.1:0-30581 GCA_035506955.1 Verrucomicrobiia bacterium | reverse complement strand
CGCACTTACGGAAACGGGCCGTCAAGAAACCGGGACGCAAGTCATCGATTTGAGCCAAACGGGCGGTGATGCGCGCGCGTTTATCTCGGAGTGCTTTTAAGGCCGTGATCATGGGTGCCTCCTGTCTGACAGGCATTATAGTCTGTCAGACGAGAAAAGAAAACCCCGCCCAAACCTTATCAGACTTCGATCCTGATTCTTATGTCGTGCACCCTCCCTCTGTCCTTCGCTATACTTTCGCCCTTGCTCGCGGTAAAGTGGGGAGACCGTTTCCCGTAGTGGCATTGGAGCAACAATGAACCCGGTATGGATTTTAGGCGCAGTGCTTGGACTGATTCTGATTGGGCTGGTGGTGTGGGTGCTCGTGCAAAACACCCAGGACCAGAAAAAAAATGAAGCGCTGGAAACCCAGATGAACGAACTGCGGCGCGACCTGCTGACGCTTTCCACCACGCAGGCGCAGTCGGCGAGCAAGATGGAAACCATCGCTAACACCGTGGCGGCTCGCCTGGAGGCAGTGACCTCAGCCGTGCAGCAAGGCGCGAAGGATTCAGCGGAAATTACCTCGCAGATCACTTCGCAAGCCCAGTCCGCAATGAGCAACGAGTTGAAGAACACGCGCGATCAGATCACGCAGATCCAAAAGCAACTGGGCGCGGTGCAGGAATCGGGACACATGATGCACGAGGCGGCGGCACGGCTGGAGAGCGTGCTCGGCGGCACGAAATCGCGTGGCAGTTTTGGGGAAACTACGCTGGAGCGCCTGCTGGAGGATTGCCTGCCGCCCACGCAATATTCGAAGCAGTACCGTTTTCGCAGCGGCGAAACCGCCGACGTGGTCGTGCACATGCGCGATCGCAAGCTGATGGCCATCGATTCCAAATTCCCGCTGGACGCCTTTCAGCGCTTGGAAACCGAGGGTGACGAAGCCAGAAAGCAGTTCATCAGCGCGGTGAAGTTACACGCGGATTCCATTGCCAAGAAATATATTGTGCCCGACGAAGACACGTTGGAACTGGCCCTAATGTTCGTGCCCAGTGAGTCCGTTTACTACGAGTTGTTGCGTTGTGTGGACACCAAGGGCATGGCTCTCGACGCTTATTGCCGTTCGAAGAAGATCATGGCCGTGTCGCCGAATACGCTTTTTGCGCATTTGAGCGTGATCGCCATGGGTCTGAAAGGCATGCAGATCGAACAGAATGCGCGGATGTTGATGGCGAATCTCGATGGCATGCGCAAGCAATTAGAAATGTTCAGCAAGAGCTTTGACACGCTGGGCACGCACTTGAAGAATGCGCAGCAAGCTTACACCGAAGCTGACAAGCGCCTGGACAAGGCTTCCGGCTCCCTCGACAACCTGCTGGCCACCGGGCAGGTCAACGAGATTGTCGACGAGCGGCAAGGCACGCTGGGTTTGCCGCCCGCCAGCTCGGCCGCAGCAAAAAAGTCGGCATAAGGTTCGCGCGTCACCTCGATTCTCTGGCCAGCATCCAACGAATTTCGACACAACGGAGGGCACATGATTTCCGGCGCTCACGTGGTGATTTACAGCAAGAATGCCGAGGCCGACCGCGCTTTTTTCCGCGATACGCTCAGGCTGCACTTCGTTGACGCAGGGCATGGCTGGTTGATTTTCGCGATGCCACCCGCGGAGGCAGCGTTTCATCCTGCCGAAGAGAATGGGCCTCACGAACTGTATCTGCTTTGCGACAATCTTCAGGCAGAGATGGATTCGTTGGCGAAAAAAGGCGTGAAATGCTCGCCGCCCGAAGAACAACGTTGGGGCACGATTACGAAAATCCATCTTCCCGGCGGAGGCTCCATCGGCCTGTACCAGCCGAAACATCCCACCGCCATTGGCCGGAGGCCGCGAGCTTAGCGCTGCAATTTTGGAGCCGAGACTGGCGCGAGCAAACGAATCGACACGGTGAAGCTGCCGTGTTTTTTTCCGACCAGTTCGAACTCGGCCACATTGTCGGCTCCGCCCGTCGAGGTAGCTTTCACGCTGAGGCCGCCGGTAAACTCCGCTACATCGGGCCCGAGATTATGCGCTTCCAAACCCACCTTTGCCGCAGTGCCTCGCACACGCACCTTTAACGTGCGATGCTCCCCCGGTGCGAGCGGCGCGTTACTCGCTTCCAACTCCAGGCTGACAAAAGTAATCGTAAAGGGATCGCTCGTCTTTTGCCCACAGCTGACCGTCACTTCGGCCGGGCCGGCGTCCATATCCGTAGGCGGCAAAATGGTTAACGATCCGGGCGAAGAAGCCAGAACCAGCCCGGGTACGCCGGCGATGGTGACGTGGTTCGCATCGGCATCACCGCAAAAACCGTGGCCGTACAACTCGAACCGGTCGGACATGGACGCGAGGCGGGGTGCTTCGGTCACCCCTTCCGTAGACAAGAGCGCCGTGTCGGGACTCAGTATGGTGCTGGTGACACGGCCGCTGCGGCCCTGGATAGTGGCCGAGATATGCGCCAGGTTGAGCGGGGCGACAAAGAGCGCGCGACCGGTAGCGTCTGTGGTGACCTTATCCCCATTGGAAAAATTGATGGTAACGCCCGGGGTGAGGCGGCCGCCGATATCCAAGACGGCCAGAGTGGCCCGCTCGCCGCTGACCAATTTGTGAGGGAGAAGAAGAATGCGGGCACCGGAAGCGGCCGGGGCTTGCTGGGCGGGTAAAGTTAAGCCACCAGCCAGCAGAAAAATCAGAATAAGTAAGGCATGCCTGAGAAGCCGGGCGAAAGGGCGCACGAAGGAATTGTAGTGGAGATTGCCGTTGGGCAGAAGGGCGGCTTAGCAAAAGCACCAGCGCGCAGAAGCCAAAAGACAGAACCATTGCAAATGGTCAGGCAGCATTGGGGAATGCTGGGTAATCGTATATGCTTGCGGACTGGCCGAACGGCCAGTATAGCGAGAAGCGGTTAATCACTTGAGCGCACAGCCTTTCACCGAGGCTAAGGGTCTGCTAGCGTGGAACAGAAGAGGTCGGAACCCAGTTCCGCGCCAGGGGATGCGCGTGTGCTCACGAAAAGCCCGGAAGGAGACGTCGTGCAGATCGTTAGCGGGGGTGTGAGCGACGTAGGGCGTGTGCGCACTAACAATGAGGACTCATTCCGCATCGTGGAACCCTTGAATTTGTTTATTTTGTCCGATGGCATGGGTGGAGAAGCTCACGGCGAAGTGGCCAGTGCCATGGCCGTGGAAATCGTGGACAACTATTGCAGCAATCCGGCAGCGTCCAAGGAGGATTCCGGGGTCACCTTGCATGGAGCCGCAAACGACAACTGGGCTCCCGAGACCAAGAAACTGCAGAACGCGGTGTTTCAGGCCAACTTCAATATTTACCAGTCCGCGCAGAAGCATGCCGAACAGCGCGGCATGGGCGCCACGCTTACGGCGGGATGGATCAACAACACCAAACTAAGCATTGCGCACGTCGGAGACAGCCGCGCGTATTTGTTGAGGACCGGCTCGCTGCAGCAGTTGACGAACGATCATTCGCTGGTCGCCGAGCAAGTGCGCCGTGGAATTTTGACACCGCAACAGGCAGAAGAAAGCGACATGCAAAGCGTATTGCTACGGGCGCTTGGCGCGAATCCGGAAGTGGATGTGGAAGTGGACGAAGTCGATGTAATGCCGCGCGACCTGTTACTGTTCTGCTCGGATGGGCTGACGCGCATGGTGACCGAACCGGAAATCGCGGGCACGTTGCAGGCGGAAACCGATCCTGCCGCGGCGGCGCAGAAATTAGTGGATTTAGCGAATGAACGGGGTGGACTGGACAACGTCACCGTGATTGTCGTGCGTATACAGGACGAATCGAAGGGATGGTTCTCTTGGCTGCGCCGGGACCCAGGTAAGAAGGAGTAACCCTCCCACGGAGGACTGTGGCATGGCAAAGCTCAGCCTGATGTTCGATAACAAAGTGGTGAAAGAGGTACCTATCGGCAACCGGCCGGTCTCCATTGGGCGGTCCCCGGACAACGATATTCCGATCGACAACTTGGCGGTGTCTACGTATCACGCGCGCGTCTACTACGAAGGAAACCGCCTGGTGGTGGAAGATTTGGACAGCTTGAACGGCACCTTCGTAAACGATCTGCGGGTGGAACGCGCCATGCTTCACGACGGCGACAGTATTTGGATCGGGAAACACAGCATCAAGGTGGATGCCACGGCGGACACCGCGATTCCTTGGGACGCCGGGCGCAAAGCGGCGGCTCCCAAAATCAACGAAACCATGGTGCTGGACACGAAGGCCCGCCGCGACATGCTGCAGCAGGCCGCCGCCATGGGGGAACGCTCACAATTCTCACCCGGCCGCATGAAAATGCCCACGCTGGTCATCTTGAGCGGGCGCGTGGATCAAAAAGAATATTTGCTGACCAACAAGCTCACCGTGATCGGCAAATCGCCGATGGCTACCATTCGCCTTCGTGGTTGGTTCAAACCACAGGTGGCTGCGCAAATCAACCAGCGCGACGATGGATATTACCTGGGCACCGGCGCCAAAATTCCTTCCGTGAATGGCGCGCCGATCCAAGGACCAGTGCGGCTGAATGACGGCGACCTGATCGAGGTTAGCGGCATCCGCATGAACTTCGTCGTCCGGGAATAGCACCGCGTTTTCATGGCCCCCGTTTCCAATGGAGGCTCGGCATCAGGCGAGTGGTTTCGCCTGCGTAGTCTACTCTCGGAATGGTGGCAGCATCGCGCCTCCTTCCTGATCAGCCTGGTCATCACCCTTGCGGCGTTAGGCATTTATTTCTTCACATTTCTCGGCGACCGGAACACGCCGCTGTTCGACTTCCTGAAGCGCTTCGAATACAGCACGCTGGACATGCGTTTTCGCTACCGGCCCGCGAAGTACAGCCTGCCGGATTCACGCATTGTGATCGTGGCCATCGACCAACGCTCCCAGGAAGTCCTGGGAAAGTGGCCCTTTTCGCGAAAATACTTCGGACAAATGCTCGACGCGTTGCACGAGGATGGAGCCAAGGTTGCCGCGTTCGACATTACCTTTGACAAGCCGGACCTGACCGCCGCGCCGGTTCGCGCGCTGTCAGCGATGTTGGAGCAAGACAAGGCCGCGGGACACGCGCCTGACGCAAAGCTCGAAGCACAGGTGGGCGAACTAGCGAAGGAGTTTGATTCGGACGCGCAATTCGCGGCGGCGTTGCGTCGCTTCGGGCCCGTGGTCCTGGGGAATTTTTTCCTGGAGCCGCAGGAAGTGCGCGGCATCGATCCAGCGGTGCTGGATAAATATGCGGAAATGGTGCAATGGTATGCGCTGAATCGCGTGCCCTTGACCCCCGCCAGCGGGAAAGCCGATTTCTCGACGCTGCTCAACGCGTATCAGGCAGAAAGCACATTGTATACGGCGACCGTGGCAAACATTCCGGCGCTGGCGCCTCCGGAAAATAACGAACGCACTGCGATTGGCTTCTTCAATATTTCTTCGGATGCCGATGGCGTGTTACGGCGTTCGCTGCTGCTGCTACCGTTTGGCCGATCCAACAACCCTGACGATATTGATTTGTACGGTTCGCTGGAAGTGCAGACGCTTCGCTTGTACTTGGGCCTGACCACCGATCAGATCACCGTGAATTACGGACCCACTGGAATTGCGACGCTGCAACTCGGCGACAAGCTGACCGTTCATCCCGATTATCTCGGACGCATGATGATCAACTATCGCGGCCCGCGCGGCACGTATCCTTACTATTCGCTGGCCGATGTGGTGCAGCACAAATTCGTTGCGGGGACGTTCAAAGACAAAATCGTACTCGTAGGTGCTTCGGCCACAGGTATCGGCGATTTACGCACTCCTCCTTATGGCGGCATCGACTATCCGGGCATGGAAGTGCACGCGAACGTGATTGACAACATGCTGAATCATGATTTTCTGGTGCGCGGCGCTCACCAGGTTGTGCTCGATCTCGCGCTGATTCTGCTGCTTGGCTTGCCGCTGGGATTCGCGCTAGCGCTGGCAGCGCCGCGGTGGATCTGGTTTGGTCTGGGCCTGCTGATTCCCTTCACGGCCCTGGTATACGTGGCGTTTCTGCACGGCTGGTGGCTGAACTTCACGCTGCCTGCGGGGGTGCTGGTGGCCAACGTCATGTCGGTTTCTTTGTATCGCGCGCTGGTGGAAGAAAAAGAAAAGCGCAAGGTGCGCAGCGCCTTCGGACATTATCTGAGCCCGGAAGTGATCCGGCGGCTGCTGCTGAACCCGCAGTTGGTGGAACCACGAAAGACCGATATTACCGTGATGTTCAGCGATATTCGCGGGTTCACCACCATTTCCGAGAAGCTTGACGCGCAGGAACTGGCGCTCTTCCTGAATGCGTATTTGTTTGACATGACCCGCATCGTATTCGACACGAATGGCACGCTGGACAAATATATTGGAGACGCGGTGATGGCGTTCTGGGGCGCGCCGTTTGAAGACGCGCGGCACCCGGTACAAGCCTGTACTGCGGCTCTGGAGATGATGAAACGTGTTGGCGCGTTGCAAACCAAATGGGCGGCCGAAGGAAAGCCGGCTTTGGATATCGGCATCGGCTTGAACTCCGGCGCAGCCAGCGTCGGCAATATGGGTTCGTCGCTGCGCTACGGCTACACCGCTCTGGGCGATACCGTGAACCTTGCCTCGCGCCTGGAAGGTTTGAACAAGGAATACGGCACGCACATTATTGTGAATGAATCGACCTACGAAGCCGCGAAGGATACGGGATTTTTGTTGCGGGAGCTGGATTTGATTCGCGTGAAGGGCAAATTGCGGCCGGTGACCATCTATGAATTAGTCGCGCACGCCTCTGATCTGGCCGAGACAGCTCTGCTGGATGCGCGTGCACGTTTATCGGAATTTGCGGATGCACGGACTTTTTACAAAGAGCGGAAGTGGACGGCCGCGCGCCAGGCATTTCAGAACATTCTGGATCGTTGGCCACAAGACGGACCATCGCTCGTCTATCTGAAGCGTTGCGAAGAATATCTTGCGGCGGAGCCCCTTTCCGATTGGGACGGCGTGTTCGTCATGACCCACAAATGACGAAAATAGAAATTGGAGAATAGAAAATCGCGACGGTTTTGGCGGCGCCGTGCTTGACGTACCTCACAACTCTAGTCTTTTTGCACAATGCCGGTCACGCCGGCCACGAACAGAGTTGCAAGAATCCAACCGAGGAGCACTTGAAGACGCTGGAAGGCGAACAACAAGCGAGACGTGAACGTGGAAATATTGGGTGGTGGATTGGGCGCTGCTGCGGTTGCCGACTCTGACAGGTTCGCGCCGGGCGAAGGGTCTGGCTGCCAGCGATCGGTTTGCCCCAGTTTGACCAGTGGCAAAGAATTTTCCAGCGAATACACAAAGGGACTGAGCGGCTGGTAGTGCGGCGGTGTGGCGCCGGTCGTTTTGAAAAGCACGTAGGCCCTTTCGTCTGTGGGAACCATGGCCTGTGCCGAATGTGCCGCAGCAAAAATACCCCACCCCACGAGCACCAGAATCACCAAGCCCACCAGCGCACGCAGGGGGTAGTAACCATAACCCACCACCAAACTGACGGGCGCACGAAGAAGCACGGACCAAACGGTGGGTTCTTCGCGCCACAAGCGATCTTCCAAAGCGAACAGAACGCGCCGCTCGCCGCGATCCACACCAGCGTTGCGCATCACCTTCGCAAGTTGCCGGTAGGGCTGCGGCGTGAACGGCTGCTGCAACGCCAGCCACACCAGGCGATTCTTGGTGTCCGTAAGGTCTGAGGCGATGTGCTCGTACACAAAGCCATCCAGATTCAGTTTACCGGGTCCAGGCCAACAGGATTTGTCGTCGGAAATAGCTCCCGCCGCGGCATTACTGAGATTCAACGAAACGCGATCGGCATTGCGCACGCCAGTCCAAACCAAAGTGCCCTTGGTGATGGAGTTGGCGAAACTCACTTCACCTTCGGCGGAAAAGCCTTCACGCAACAAAACATCGCCCTGCACGCAAATGCGGTCGGCGTTTAGCGCTTTGCCTGCGGCATTTCTAAAGCTGCCGCCATCGCACTCGAGATTGTCGCGGATTTGCGCACTCAACAGGTTGACTTCGCCGTCCGCAGAAAAACCGCCGCGCAGGAACACGAATCCACGCACGTTCACACTATCGGCATTCAGCGCCGTAGAACGCGGATTCCGAAAAACGCCGCCGTCGCACGAGAGATTGTTGCCGATTTGCGCGCCCGGCAGGTCCACGCCGCCTTCCGCGACAAACCCATTCAGCAGCAGGACATTGCCTTTCACGTGGACGCGGTCGGCCACCAGCGCGGAGTCGCCCGGATTCTTGAACTTGCCTCCATTGCATTCCAGGTTGCCGCTGATTTGCGCGCCCAATAAGCGCACTTCACCTTCGGCCGAGAAACCATCGCGCAGAAACACGCTGCCTTGCACGCTAATGCGGTCGCCGCTGATGGCACTGCCTGAAGGATTCGAGAACGACCCATCGTTGCATTCGAAATTGCCGCCAATTTCAGCACCCAACAGCCGCACTTCGCCTTCGGCCACAAAACCGTTGCGCAAGAACAGGCTGCCATGGATGCGGATGCGGTCGGCGCGCAGCGCTTTGCCCGCGGGATTGCGGAAGCGTCCCGCGCCGCAATCGAGATTGCTGCCGATGCGCGCGCCGAGCAATTGCACTTCGCCCTCGCAACTGAATCCGTTGCTGAGCGAAATGGTGCCGGCCACTTCGGCGCATTCGGCGTTGATGGAACGCACCAGGCTGCCCGCAAAACTGATGGTAGGAATGCGCAGAAACCGCAACTTGGTTTCTTCCTTCAAGCTACAACAGCGCAACGCCAGCGGAAAGTGCACGCTGACAAAGGAAAGGTCGAGTGAACCCTCGATGCGCGCGCCGTGCGCGTGAATGCCGCGAGGGTCAACGCAGTTGCGTGCATCGCGGTCAATGCACATCCAGCGAATCAGAGCGGCACGAATCGTGCGTTCCGCTCCCCAGCTATCCGCCTTAGCCGGATTATTGCCGGGGTCGAAGTCCTTTGGGCTGGGGCCGCACCAGGCGGTTTCTCCCAGTGGCGCGGCGGTGAGCAACTTTCGCTCCGCGTCGCGCAGTGGCGCAAAGCGCTCTTGTGCCAATTGCAGTAGCTCTTCCGGAGCAGGGCTCGTGACTGGTGAGTTCATGGGATCCGCCGATTCAGAGCCTTATATCACGAGGCGGGGAGTACCACCACGATTGCCATGGTTTCCTTGCAACAGCAAGCACACGTAAAGAGACGCTGGGAAAGAATCCATTTTGGCTCTGCCAGGGCATGAGCGGCAATAGTGAACCGTCCCGCGAGCGCTGTACCTATTACCGAGCGTTTCGTAGTCTAATAGCAGAATCTACAAAACGGAAGAAAAGGGGCGCAGAGAAGGTGTGTTTGGCCCCATTGCTATCCGGAAAACAAGGTAAGTTTCAGCGTTTATGTGGATTGTCCGACTAGCCCTTTCCAGGCCATACACTTTCGTCGTGCTGGCACTGGTTGTCGTCCTGCTCACGTTCGTTGTAGTGCCGCGCACGCCTACCGACATTTTCCCGGTCATTAACATCCCGGTCATCGCGCTGGACTGGACCTACACCGGGCTGCAGCCGCAGGAAATGGAGCAACGCATCACCAGCGGCGTAGAGCGCGGCATCACCACGCTGGTCAACGACGTCGAACATATCGAATCGCAATCGCTGAACGGCATTGCCATCATCAAAATTTATTTCCAGCCAAACGCCAACGTGCAAACAGCACTCGCGCAGGTGACCGCGATTTCGCAAACGTTCTTGCGCAGTTTGCCTCCAGGCACCACGCCACCTCTGGTCATTATTTATTCCGCATCGACCGTGCCCGTGCTGCAGATTGGATTAACCAGCGACCGCCTCAGCGAGCAAGCCATCTTCGATTACGGCAACAACTTTATCCGTACGCAATTGGCAATCGTACAAGGCGCCGCCACGCCGTACCCGTACGGCGGAAAGCCACGGCTGATCTCCGTCGACCTGGATCCACAAGCTCTGCAGTCCAAGGGACTGTCGCCTGTTGACATCGTGAACGCGGTGAACCAGCAGAACCTGATTCTGCCCACGGGCACCGTGAAGATGGGTCCGCTCGAATACAACGTAGAAATGAACGCCAGTCCGAAAGCCGTGGCGGAACTCAACAATCTGCCGGTGAAAACCGTCAACGGCTCGACCATTTATTTGCGTGAAGTGGCGCACGTCCGCGATGGATTTTCACCGCAAACGAACGTGGTGTTGGCGAATGGGCAACGCGGCGTGCTGATGAGCATTTATAAGACCGGCAGCGCCTCGACCCTTTCGATCGTCGATCGCGTGAAGCAAGTGCTGAAAGACATGGAGCCGAGCGAGCCCGAAGGGCTCAAGGTCACCACGTTGTTCGACCAGTCGCTGTTCGTGCGCGCCGCCATCCAGGGCGTGCTGCGTGAAGCACTGATCGCGGCGTGCCTCACGGCGGTGATGATCTTGCTGTTTCTGGGCAACTGGAAAAGCACCCTGATCATCGCCATCTCCATTCCGCTTTCTATCCTCGTCAGCATTCTGTGTCTCAGCGCGTTAGGCGAAACCATCAACATCATGACCCTGGGCGGCTTGGCTTTGGCCGTGGGCATTCTGGTGGACGATGCCACGGTGGAAATTGAGAACATCAATCGCAACCTAGCCATGGGCAAGGAGACCGTGCAGGCGATTCTCGATGGCGCGCAACAGATTGCGGTCCCCGCTTTCGTTTCTACCCTGTGCATCTGCATCGTGTTTATTCCGATGTTTTTCCTGTCGGGCGTGGCCAAGTATTTGTTCGTGCCGCTGGCCGAAGCGGTGATTTTCGCGATGCTGGCTTCGTACGGCTGGTCGCGCACTATCGTGCCGACGATGGCCATGTATTTGTTGAGTTCGGAAGACGAGTATCACGCTGACGAGCACGCTGGCGAGAAAATGGGTTTCTTCCGGCGCTATCAACAGGGTTTCGAGCATGCCTTCGAACGATTCCGCGCAGGGTATCGCCGCGCACTAACCACCGCGTTAGAGCATGCACGGCTTTTCGCCGCGTGTTTCCTGGCATTTTGCGTGGCCTCGGCAGGATTAACGCTGGTCTTGGGCCGCGACTTTTTCCCCTCTGTGGACGCCGGTCAGATCCGCCTGCACATGCGGGCGCGCACGGGTTTGCGCATTGAAGAGAGCGCCAAGCTGGCGGATCAAATCAACCACGTGATTCGCCAAACCATCCCGGACAAGGATTTGGTCACCGTGCTGGATAACATCGGGCTGCCCTATTCCAGCATCAACCTGACTTACAGCAACTCCGGCACGATTGGCACCGCCGACGGCGAAATTCTGGTGCAATTGAAACCCGAGCGGGGCAGACCGACCAGCTACTATATCGACCAGTTGCGCCACAAATTGCCGCAGGATTTTCCGGGCGTGCAGTTCTTCTTTCAGCCCGCCGACATCGTCACGCAAATTCTGAACTTCGGTACTCCCGCGCCGATCGACATCCAAATTGTCGGCCAGGATCAAGCCGGCAATTTCCGGGCGGGACTGAAGCTCGAAGACGAAATTCGCCGTATCCCTGGCGCCGTAGACGTGCACGTGCAGCAAGCGTTCGATTCGCCAACGTTGTACCTGGATATTAACCGCACGCGCGCGCAATATGTCGGCATGCAGGCGGTGGATATCGCGCAGAACGTGCTTATCTCGCTTTCCTCCAGTTTCCAGACGGCCCCGAATTTCTGGCTCGATCCGAAGAACGGCGTCAGCTACAACGTGGCGGTGCAAACACCGCAATACCGCATCGACAACTACCAGGAGCTGCAGAATACTCCGATTACCGGCAAAGGCACTTCGGTCCAGCCGCAGATCCTCGGGAACCTAGTAAACACCTCCACCGTGGCGCGCCCCGCATCGATCTCGCACTACAACGTGCAGCCTATGATCAACGTGTACGCATCCGTGTCCGGCCGGGACCTCGGTTCCGTGGCCAAGGAGGTCACCGAACGTGTCGACGCGATCCGCAAGGAATTGCCCCGCGGCAGCCACATCGTAATTCGTGGACAGGTTCAGACCATGGCGACTTCCTTCATCGGACTCGGCGTCGGCCTGATTGGCGCGATTGTGCTGGCCTACCTGCTGATCGTGGTGAACTTTCAATCGTGGCTCGATCCCTTCATCATCATTACCGCTTTGCCCGGCGCGCTGGCGGGCATTTGCTGGATGTTGTTGTTCACGCATACCACATTAAACGTGCCGTCCCTCACGGGAGCCATCATGTGCATGGGCGTGGCGACGGCGAACAGCATTCTGATGGTTTCGTTCGCGCGCGAACAGTTAAATGAAGGAAAAACCGCCATGGATGCGGCGCTGGACGCGGGCTTCGTGCGTATTCGTCCGGTAATCATGACGGCGCTGGCGATGATCATCGGCATGGTGCCCATGGCGATCGGCTTGGGCGAAGGCGGCGAGCAAAACGCGCCACTTGGCCGCGCTGTGATTGGCGGATTGCTGTTTGCCACGATCGCCACTTTGTTCTTTGTGCCCTGCGTTTTCTCGATGATTCACGGCAGGTTGGAACGCAAGCGCCAGCGAGCCCTTCAGGGCGGTGCGGCGTTAACATAAGGATTACCGCGGGTGAGGCAACCAACATGACTGAAGGTTCGCAGGCAGGCGAATACGGAACGGGCGGAAAGCCGGCGAAGAAAGGGCCGCTGTTCTTCGTATTTTTCGTGGTGGTAATCGCGCTGGTCGTGTTCGGCGCGGTGGTGATGTTGCAGCGCCGCACGCAGTTTGAGGCGCTGGCGAAAGACACGGAAGCTCTAGCGGTACCCACGGTGGCGGTAATTCATCCCACGCCGGCGGGAACGTCGGAAGACCTGGTACTGCCGGGCACATTGCAGGCCTACGTGGAATCACCCATTTATGCGCGCACCAACGGATATTTGAAGCAGTGGTATCACGACATCGGAAGCCGCGTGAATAAGGGCGAGCTTCTTGCCGACATCGACACGCCGGAGGTTGACCAGCAACTGGATCAGGCCAAGGCCGACTTGGTCACTGCGCAGGCAAACGAGCATTTGTCGCAAATCACCGATACGCGCTACAGCGAACTGTTGAAGACTGACGGCGTCTCCCAACAGGAAGTGGACAACGCTGCCGGAGACCTGGCGGCCAAACGCGCGATTGTGCAATCCTCGGAAGCCAACGTGCGCCGTCTGCAGGAATTGAAATCGTTCCAAAAGGTGTACGCGCCGTTCAGCGGAGTGATCACGCAAAGGAACGTGGATATTGGGACGCTCATCAACGCCGGCAATGGCGGAACTTCGCAGCAATTGTTTTATCTGGCGCAGACTGACCCCATCCGTTTGTATGTGAATGTGCCGGAAGCCTACGCGCCCGCAATTCATAAGGGTTTGGGCGCTTACATCGAGCTGGCGCAATATCCCGGGCAGAAATTTCAAGGCGAAGTCGTACGCACGGCAGAAGCGATCGATCTGGCTTCGCGAACTCTGTTGACCGAAGTCGACGTGCCGAACAAATCCGGCTTACTACTTCCCGGCGGCTACGCCCAAGTGCATTTGCAGGTTCATGTGCAGAACGAACGATTGCAGGTGCCCGTGAATGCGTTGCTGTTTCGCTCGGAAGGATTGCGCGCCGTGGTGGTAGACAATAACCGCGTGCGCCTGCAGGCTCTGCAGATCGGTCGCGACTACGGCACGTCGCTCGAAGTGCTGACCGGCCTGAAGTCCGAGGACTGGATCGTGCTGAATCCCCCAGATTCCATCGAAAACGGCGAAGAAGTGCACGTGCAGCAGGTCGCCAATCCTCTAACACCGGCGGCCGCTGCAAACAACGCCGCGACGCCATCGTCACAGACAAATCCTTCTGCTCATCCGCTTCCTACGCCGTCCAAGCCGGCGGCGATACCCGGGAAAAAGCCCTGATGAACGCCGGCCCCGTGGTGCTGAAGAGCAAAAACTGGATGCGCTACGGAGTTCTGGCTGCCTTGTTCTGTGCCGGTTGCACCGTGGGTCCGAATTACAAGCGGCCATCGGCGCCGGTGCCCGCCAGTTACCAGATTTCCGAACCATGGCGGCAAGCGCAGCCGAAAGATTCTGTGCCGAAAACAAGCTGGTGGACGGTATTTCACGATGACGAGTTGGACGGCCTGGAAACTGAACTGCTCGCATCCAATCAGACTTTGCAAGTGGCCGTAGCGCATTTCAATCAGGCGCGCGCCTCAGCCGCAGTGCAAAACGCCACGCTCTTCCCGACTGTCGGCGTTGGCCCTGCTGTCAGCGTCGAGCGGTATTCGGGGAACCGTCCCACCGGCACGGCGACCCCGATTGCGGGTCCGGTCACGCAAGGCAACTACTACATCCCGTTCACGGTGAGCTACGAAGTAGATCTGTTCGGACAAAGGCGCCGAACGATTGAAGCGGCACAAGCCGCCTATCAAGCGAATGCCGCGGATCTGGAGAATGTGCGGCTGGTGCTGACCGCAGAACTCGCGGCGGACTATTTCACGGTGCGCGAGTTGGACTCCGAAATTGGGATTACCAACCGCACCGTGGAAACCTTGAGACGCGGCTTGGAGCTTGTTCAGTCGCGGCATTCCGGTGGCGTTGCATCGGGGCTGGATGTGGCTCAGGAAGAAACGCTGCTGAATACTACGCGCACGCAGGCGACCCTTCTGCTACAGACGCGCAAGCAATTCGAAGACGCCATCGCCGTGCTGGCTGGCAAACCCGCGCCCGATTTTCATTTACCCTCGCGCGAACTTGCCGCTGAGCCGCCGACCATCGATACCTCCATCCCTTCGGACCTGCTGGAGCGGCGTCCAGACATCGCCGAGTCCGAGCGGCAAATGGCCAT
Organism: Verrucomicrobiia bacterium; assembly: GCA_035506955.1. Taxonomy (GTDB): domain Bacteria; phylum Acidobacteriota; class Terriglobia; order Acidiferrales; family UBA7541; genus Acidiferrum. The sequence goes on along the minus strand of DATJOO010000110.1, from coordinate 15,679 downwards.
TGCAAACGCGCAGATCGGCATCGCCAAGGCCGCCTATTATCCCTCATTGGTGCTTTACGGGCAGGGCGGGTGGAACTCGCAATATATTTCGAGGCTGCTGAATGCCGAGAGCGGTTTCTGGGCACTTGGCGCAAACGTCGCGCAGGACATTTTCTCTGGCGGCGCCTTGCACGCGCAGGTGCAATACCAGCAAGCGAATTACGATGCCACCGTAGCCAATTATCGCGACACGGTGCTGAATGCTTTTCGCGAGGTGCAGGACAACATCACCGGCATTGAAGTGCTGGCCGCCGCACGGCAATCCCAGGCGGACGCAGTCACTTCGGCGAAAAAGCAGGTGGACATTGCCACCTCGCGCTACGTCGGAGGCTTGGTCAACTATTTGGATGTGGTTACCGCGCAACAGAATTTGCTGAGCAATGAAGAGGAAGCGGCAATTATTCAGGGCCAGCGGTTGGTGACGGCGGTGCTGCTGGTTAAAGCGTTGGGCGGTGGCTGGGACGCCGCCAGTTTGGACGCCGTGCATGTAAAGCCGCGGGCTAAGGATCTGGTCACGCAGTAGCGCCTCGGTTTGCCCGTTTTCTAAAAATGTAACGGCGGATTTACCCCGCCGCCTGGGCGGGCCGTCTTCCCGCCAAGAGCACAACGGACACAGGCGGAAGCCTGTGCTACATAGGGCGCGGCTGGCAAACGCCCCTACTTCTGCCAGAAACCGATGGAGGAACTACGAAGATTTTCGTTGACACTACGAATCTCTTCGTAGTAATCTCCGCCCATGGCTACTTCGATCCATCGTAAACCCACCTCTTCCGAGCTGGAAATTCTTCACGTTCTTTGGGAGCGCGGGCCCTCCACGGTACGCGAGGTGCATCAGGCGCTCAATGAGAAGAGACCAATCGGCTATACCAGCGTCTTAAAGCTCATGCAGATTATGACCGCCAAGGGGACGGTGCGCCGCAACGAGGAACAGCGGGCGCACGTGTATGAAGCGGAACAACCGGCGGAAAAAACCAAGCGCGATCTGGCGCAAGACGTCCTCCAGAGGGTGTTTGATGGCTCAGCCAGCGAATTGATGATGCACGCGCTTTCCGGCCGGAAAGCCAGCAAGGCAGAGATTGAAGAAATGCGGCAACTGCTCAACGAACACGAAAGGAAAATCCGATGACGCTCCTCAATCCGTGGCTTTCTCCGGCGACGTTGCGGTTGCTGGGATTGGCGTTGATGCATTTTCTGTGGCAAGGCGCGGCGCTTGCGGCGCTCGCCTATGTAGTGATGGCGCTGTGCCGGAATGCCGCTTCCCGGTATGCCGTTGGCGTAGTCACTCTCGTGCTGATGCTCGCCTCGCCGGTGGCTACCTTAGTGTTCTTCCGCGCGCAAGATCAAGTCATGAACGCAGCACCTGCGAAGGACAGCCTTTCACTCGTGAAGGCCGCCAGCACTGCGCCTGCAACGATCGCGCATTTCGCGCAAAACGCTGCCAAGCATCAGCCCACGACTGCGCCGTATTTCCCCTGGCTGGTGGAACTGTGGTTCGCAGGCGTAGTGCTGCTGAGCCTGCGTTCTGCCGGCGGGATCCTGCTGGTAGAACGTTTGCGCCGGAAAGAAACTCTCCCGGTCACCGAAGAGCTACAGGAAATTTGCGAATCACTGCAGCGGCGTATGGGTCTTGCCCGGATCATCCGCTATTGCGAGAGCGTGCATCTCGACGCCCCGGCGGTTGCGGGCTGGATCCGCCCGGTAGTGCTGCTCCCCGTGAGCGCGCTGAGCGGCTTGACGGAAGCGCAACTGGAAGCGGTGATCGCGCACGAACTGGCGCATATTCGGCGTTACGATGCGTTCGTCAATCTGTTTCAAGTGGCCGTGGAAACTCTGCTGTTCTACCACCCGGCCGTATGGTGGGTGGGGAAACGCGTTCGCCTGGAGCGGGAACACTGCTGCGACGATGAGGCCGTAGCGCTGTGCGGCAGTCCCGTGGTCTACGCGCACGCGCTAACTCATCTTGCAGAAGCAACCCAGGCGCCCCAGTTGGCCATGGCGGCGAACCGCAGCCCGCTTGTAAACCGCGTGGGACGATTGCTCAGCGCGAACACCAAGGCGGAATCGATCCAAGGCGCAAATTTATCCGCGGGCGTGTTGTGCCTTTCGGCGGCGCTTCTGGCAGGAGGCGCCCTCTTGGGGAGCGTGCATCAGGTGCGCGCACAATCCTCGCGCCCGATAGCAACTACCGTCAACGCCGCTGTTTCCGTGCAGGCAACGAATTTCGCCAGGGATATGGTTTCGGCAACGGTGTCCAAAGCGGTTACTTCCACTGTGGTGCATGTGTCCCGCCTCGCTACCGTTGCCACACCACCTCCTCCACCAAATCCGCAGCCACAGCAGGAATCAGAAGCTAGCGCCGCTTCGCAAAAGGCGCAGAGCTACATCGATTCGCTGAATGCGGCCGGCTTGAGCAATTTGTCTGTCGACGAACTCATCGCCCTGAAAGTGCAAGGCGTGACGGGGGACTACGTGCGCGCGATGAAGCCTTATGTCACTTCCAAAGACGGCAAGGTTGACGTGGACGAACTCATCGGGCTGAGAGTGCAAGGCGTCACATCCGAATACATCAAAGAAATGAGCGCGGTGACCGGAGAAAATCTGGACGCCAACGATGTGATCGGCATGAAAGTCCAGGGCATAACGCCAGAGTACGTAAAGGAAATGGCGAGTCTAGGGCTGAAAGCCGACTCCGGCGAAATTATTGGCATGAAAGTGCAAGGCGTAACTCCAGAGTACGTAAAGGAAATGCGCAGCCTTGGATTAAACGTGGACTCTGGCGACATTATCGGCATGAAGGTGCAAGGAGTGACGCCGGAATACGTGAAAGAGATGCAGCAACTGGGCCTGAAATTCGACTCCGGTGAACTCATTGGCATGAAAGTGCAAGGAGTAACGCCGGAGTATCTGAAGGAATTGCAAGCGGAAGGGTTCAAGCCGGACGCAGACGAAGCGATTGGCGCAAAAATCCAGGGAATTACGCCGGAATTTATCGCCAAAGCGAAGAGCCACGGCTTCAACAATCTGACTCTGGATAAATTGATCGCACTGAAACACGCTGGCGTGCTCGACGCCGAAAAGTAAATCAGGAGGAACAACATGAACCGTCGCGAAGGCCTTACGGTCTACATTCTGGTGGTGTGCACGCTTCTGGCGGGATGGGCGGTCCGCGCTGCCGAAGACTTCCGCGGATCATGGACCCTGGAACACAGCGATGAGCCCGGTAAGGTGGAGTTCACGCTGATTCACCATGAGCACGGCAATTCCTCCACGCACTCCTCAGTGTGGCCGCTCAGCGTGTTTGCGGGCCTCGACGCGGCAAAACCCGGCAAGCAAGAGGTGAAGTTCCCTATCTCTCGCGACGCCGGGCGATTCGACTGCGAAGGCTTCCTGGAAAACGGCGAAGGAGCGGGCACCTTCCATTTTTTAGCCGATTCCAAGTACACCTCAGAGATGAATTCGCTGGGGTTCACCGGCATCGATATGGAAAAGCAGTTCTCCATGGCGGTGCTGGACGTGAGTCTGAACTTCGCCAAGGAGATGAAGGGCGAACACCTGCAAGGGCTGGACACTGACAAGCTGATCGCCTTCCGCATTTTCAAGGTGAATTCCCAGTTTATCCATGAGCTCCGCGATGCCGGGATCGACGCCACCGATTGCGACAAGCTGGTCGCCTTCCGCATCCACGGCGTTACCCCAGAGATGGTGCGTTTTCTGCGCAAATCCGGTTACCAGCCAACTGAAGACGATTTGATCGCCATGCGCATCCACGGAGCTACCCCTGAGTTTATCCAGCAGCTACAAAAGGAAGGCTACGACCGCGTGGCGCTCGACAAGCTGATCGCGTTTCGCATCCACGGCGTCTCTCCGGAGTTTATTGCCAAGGTGCAATCGCTCGGCTACAAGCACCCCGAGCCGGATCAGTTGATCGCGATGCGAATTCACGGTGTCACCCCCGAGTACATTTCGGGGTTGAAGTCGCGGGGCATGCAGAATTTGACCATCGACCAGTTGGTGAGCCTGCGGATTCAGGGTATTGACTGAGGCGTTCTGGGCAGGCCTAGTACAGGTAGAACCACCTTAGTACTTCTTTCCACGCATCTTTTGATTGCGGTATCTAGTACCTTCACTTAAAATCGCACTCCGCTCAATGGACTTAAATCGCTGATTTGGCGGCGGGTACCCATGTACGAAGAGTTCTTTGGACATTTCGGATTACAGCGAAATCCGTTCCACGTCTCGCCCAATCCCAAGTCCTTTTACTCCACTCCGGTTCATGATGAAGCTCTGTCGCAACTGGTTTTTGGAATTGAAGCGCGACAAGGGCTCATGGTCCTGACCGGGGAACCGGGAACGGGCAAAACCACCATCCTGCACTACTTGCTGGAATGGCTGCTAAAGCAGCGGTACTCCAGCGCATATCTTTTTCAGACTTTAGTACCGTCGATGGATCTGCTGCGGCTGATCTTGCGCGAATTCGGCGTGACCTGCGATTCACAGCACAAGGGCGATCTCCTGGTCGCTCTCAAAGATTGGCTGGTCAAGCGGCACGGCTTGGGCGATTGTCCTGTAATTCTGATTGATGAGGCGCAGGGGTTGACCACCCGCGGACTCGACGAGCTGCGCATGCTGCTGAATCTGGAACAGTCGGGAGTCAAGCTGGTCCAGTTGGTGTTGGCGGGCCAACCGCAGTTGGAAGAAAAACTGAAGTGGCGCAAGTTGGCGCAGTTGCGGCAACGGATCATGTGCCACTGCAGGCTGCGGCCGCTCACGCCCGAAGAAACCGCGGGATACATTCGCACGCGGCTAGGTGGTGCGGGCGCGGGTGCGACAGCGGTCTTCCCTCAAGAAGCTGTGGACGAGATTTACCGCTATTCGCAAGGCATTCCGCGCGTGATTCACTTGCTGTGCGAGCACGCGTTGCTGGCAAGCTATGCGGACCGGCGCGACGCGGTGACGAGTGGCGACATTTTGCATGTGGCACAGCAGTTTGAACTGGTTGCACAAACCAAAGAGGAAGCCGACGCATTTCGCTCCGACACTTTTTGCCGGCTCATTCCCTTCCCTAAGATCGGCGCTGGGGTGGCTCGCCAAAAAGAGCACTGGCCCAAGCCCATCGCGCCAAATCCGGCTTCGGAGGCCGCGACCGCTCCGGTTGCTCCGGTGCCGGAAATAACGAAATTAGCCATCGCGGCAGTGATTCCGCCGGCGGCAAAGAAAAATCTGGCGGCGGAGTTACTCAAGGCCGCGGGAGGCATGGCCCCCCTGTCCGTCCAATCGAGTCATATCCCGGTGCCGCCAGCCCGTTCGACTACGCCCGTCAAGAAAATTGCTGCGCCCAAACCCGCGATTGAAAGACCTTCTCTCTCTGAAGAATTTTTGGCCTATTGGCGCGCCGTGACACGCACACTGAACACTGACGCGCTTCGCGAGGTTCTATCCGCAAAAATTCGGCGGGTCCTTTTGCGCCCAAAACACCCGGCTGCTTCAGCAAAGAAAATAGCGACGCCGAAGCCCTTTGCCGCAAAGCCCTCCATGAGTGGCGAATTCACGCGCTATTGGCGCGCGGTGGGAAAATCCCTCGCCCGCGATGTGCGGCCGTTTGTGGAACAGTGCACGATCTGGCTGCGCGGTCCGGTTCCCAAGCGTTCGGCGCGTCCGCATGCGCCGATTGCGTCCGTTTCCAATTGGCTGCGCCGGCCATTTGGTACACCCCAGGTTCCCAACCGGCCAAAACTGTCTGCTACCGCGCGGCGGGTTTCTTCCGCTTCTTCCAAACATTTCTAAGACAGCGTGAAAACGTTTAGTGTACGATGCTTTGCCGGTATCGGCAGCGGACGCGTGAAGGGCAGCTGTGGCATGCTTTTTTGCGAAAAAGGAGCGCACTTTGCGACGGAAATTATTGCTTGTGACGTTGTTGGTGATTCCGGGGATCGTCGGCGCGCAGACCGATAAGCCGGCGGGGTCTCCCGCGCCGGCTACAGCGCGTCCGGCCGATGTGGGTACTCGCGACGCCATAGTGGCCGCGCTTTATGACTCGATCAGCGGGCCCGCCGGAAACCGCGATTGGAATCGGTTTCGTTCATTGTTCATCCCGCAAGCGCAACTGATCGCCACGTTCCGGAAGAAAGATGCGCCGAAAGATGCGCCGCTCAGCTACAAGGTGATGAGCGTGCAGGACTACGTCGATGGCGCAGGCATATACTTTAAGGAACATGCGTTTTACGAACGCGAAATTTCCCGCCAGGTGGAAACATTTGGCAGCATCACCCACATCTTCAGTACCTACGAATCGCGTCAAGCACCGGATGCCAAACCCTTCGAGCGCGGAATCAATAGCATTCAGTTGTTCAACGACGGAAGCCGTTGGTGGGTTGTCGATGTGTATTGGACCGGCGAAACTCCGGACAATCCCATCCCCGCACAATATCTACCCAAGAATGGACAGTGAGCGACGCTAAAAAGAAAGTGCGAGTTACCGAACGCTAAGTTGGCCGGTGCCGACGTGGGCCCGCAAGCTATACTTGCCGTTGGAATCGTGCGAGAAAGACCGGAACAGGCCACCCTTGGCATCGCCGAAAACTTCCGCATCAAGTTCTCCGGCCCTCACGGAAATGTCGATGTGACCGTAGTCTTCCGGCTTGTCGACCGTAATCGTCAATTGGCCGGCGTGCAGGTCAAAATCTTTGTTCCCAATGACGTCCTGAACAACTACCTGTCCCGCAAAAATGCGTGCGGTCAGGTCGGAATTTTTCGGCACGTGGATGATGATTTGCAATTCGTTTTTCGGACCACCGGTAAGGTGCAGGTCAGCGCTATCGTCGGTGACCGCCAGGCGGGCCTTCACGTCCTGAATTTTGTCGACATTCCTGCCGGCTAGGTCCACGGTGATTTTATTGTCAGTGGTACCTAAGATCAGAATTTCTCCGGAACGCAGGTATAAATGCAAAGGCAGGTTGGACGGACAATCGAATTCCATGTGCGGCTTGCCTTCGAGGACCACTTCGGATTTCGTGGCCGCGAAGGCGCTGGCCACTAGTATCAGTAAGGCAAAAATCGAAAATACGAACTTCATGGTACAACTCCCCTCGCCATGATACGTGCGTGGGAATTGCCCTGTTTCTCTTTTTTTGGGACTAGTACTGAGATTTTTGGAACTAGCCCGAATTGCTGTTCCGAACAACAAATCTGCGACAATCGGTATAAGCCATGATCGCTGAGGCAGAAATCCTAAAAGCAGCCGAGATTATTTGCTCCGGCGGGTTGGTGGTGTTCCCCACGGAGACCGTTTACGGCTTGGGCGCAAATGCGTTGGACGCCGCCGCGGTAACCAAGATATACGTGCTGAAGGGCCGCCCGGTGAGCAGCCCGCTGATCGTACATGTGGCCAGCATTCCGCAGGCGCGCGAATTGGCCGAGGAATGGAGCGACGAGGCCGACCAACTGGCGTGGGAATATTGGCCAGGACCGCTCACCCTGGTAGTCCCGAAAAAATCGGTGATTCCGAACGAAGTGACCGCCGGGCTTTCTACAGTGGGTTTGCGCATGCCGCGCCATCCTGTGGCGCTGGCGTTATTGCGCGCGGCCGGAGTACCGATCGCCGCCCCGAGCGCGAATCGCTTCACGCAGCTTTCGCCAACGGCGGCTGTGCATGTCCGCGAAGCCTTCGGCGACGAAACGCCATTTTTACTGGATGGCGGGCCGTGCGAAGTGGGACTGGAATCGACGGTAGTGGCAGTGACTAAGGACGGATTGGAAGTGCTGCGTCCCGGTATGGCTCTGGTGGAAGACGCGATAACGACGGATGAACCGACGGAGACCGCGCACCGTTCGCCCGGCCAGCACAAGAAGCATTACAGTCCGCGTACGCGAGTGCTGCTCGTGAAGCCTGGGCATTTGCCGGAACAAGGCCGGGGCGCATATTTGTGGCTCCAGCAGGAAGCCCACGCAGCCGAAACAATTCGCATGCCCGGCCCGCCAGAAGCATACGCCGCGCAACTCTATGGGCAGCTGCACGAGTTGGACAAGCATGGACTGGACTGGATTGCTGTCGAACTGCCGCCAGATACGCGCGAGTGGGCCGCGATTCGCGATCGTTTGACGCGAGCGGCGTACTAGAAGTTGGGAGCCTTCCGGTACGTGGAGCACCATAAGATTGCTGCAGTGACCAGCGAATTTCAGGCTACAATTCGGGCTATCCGCAAAAAGTATTCGGGAGAATGCCATGCAGCAACCATCGTGGTTTCGCACTGTTCTCTTACTCGGATTATTGATCGCCGCATTGGTTCTCGCGTTTGGAGTAATGGGACATGCGCGTGCACAAAGCGGTCCGCTGGCCGATAAGCCGTACGTGATCGAGTACTACTACAAAGCCAAATGGGGCCATGCGGACGAATTCATTGCGCTGTTCAAGAAAAATCACTACCCACTGCTGAAGAAAGAAGTGGAGATGGGCCGCATGCTGAAGGTTTCCGTGGTCGCGCCGGTATATCACACCACAGAGGATGGTCGCTGGGATTATCGCGTCACGATTGTGTTCAAGAATGCCACCGTGGCCAACGACGGTTTTGACTCGTCAGCGCTGTTGAAGCAGATGTACCCGGATCAGGAAACGTATAAGAAGGAAGAGCAACGGCGCTTCGAAATCCTTGACGCGCACTGGGACTTGCCGATCAAAGACGTGGATTTAGAGCAGCACTAGCCACTGCTGCATCAAAGGGTGGCTCCTAGTAAGGAAGTAACGAACTGGATTCCCTCAACACGTTTTTTCACGACACGCTCATCGTTGGTGCTAAAAAGGTCCACACGTGCAGCGCCGGCACATGCCAGTTGGATGGCGTCGGGTGGTTGCAAACTACGGTCGCACCGCAACCGGGCATATTGCGTAGCTGCCTTCAGATCAAACGGCAAGAGAATCGCCGACTTCACAAGTGCTTGCTCGTATCGGTTGCAGAGGTCCGCTGCGCCCCGCTCGACAGGCTTCTCCAGAAGTTCGCCAAGCGTGAATGTCGACGTGAGAAGTTGGTCGCCGCGGTCCAGCATTTTCCGGCGAACCACGCGGACGCGTTCTGAAAGGGGGCCGAAATCCTCAAAAAGATATACCAACAGATGGGTGTCCCAGAAAATCCGGCTTATTCCCAGCCTTCGCGCAACCGCCGCACATAGCTGTCTGCATGTTCATCCGCCCAAAGTTCACGTCCCGACCCGGCCAGTGCCAGTAGCGGATCCTCAGCCTTTGACTTAGCCATCGCCGTACACCATTCGTCGCAATCTTGCCTGCCTAAAAAATTAGAGGTTATTCAGGAAAAACTGGGTGACGCGGTCGAACACGATTTTGCGCGCGGGTGGATCGCTGACGCCGTGGCCGCGTCCGGGCGCGGCAATCACTTCGACGTAGACTCCGCGGCTGATCAAATCATTGATGAGCGAGAGCGTGTTGGAGTAGTGCACGTTGTCATCGCCAGTGCCCTGAGCGATCAGCAACTTTCCCTTAAAGCTGGTCACGTGGCTGACGGGAGAAGATTCTTTGTATTCATTTTCGTGCTGCTGCGGCAGACCCATGTAGCGCTCCGTGTAGATCGTGTCGTAAAAATGCCAGTCGGTGACGGGGCCACCAGCAAAACCTATTTTGAAGAGGTCGGGCGCTTCGAACATGGCGTGCAACGTCATGTGGCCGCCATAACTCCAGCCCCAGATGCCGAGGCGCTGCGGGTCCACGTACGATTGCTTTTGCAGCCACCCGACGCCATCGCGCTGATCGTTCAGCTCTGGTATGCCGAAGCGGTAGTGGATCGGTTCCTCAAAAACATGGCCGCGTCCTGCGGAGCCGCGATTGTCCAGGGCAAAGATGATGTAGCCCTTTTGCGCCATCAATTCATGCCATAGCAAGTTGGGCCCTTGCCAGGCATTCAGGACGACTTGCGCGTGGGGACCGCCGTAGGTGTACACAATCACCGGATATTTTTTCGAGGGATCAAAATTGGGCGGCTTGATCATGAAGCAGTTCAGGGGGACGCCATCGCGCGCGTTCACCGTGAAGAACTCGACCGGCGACAAGTGATATTGCGCGAGTTCTTCCACCTTGTTTTCGTTGATGGTGGCCGCTTTGCTTCCGTCGGTGCGATAAAGGTCCTGGCGCGGCGGCGTGGTGGCGTTGGAATACATATCCACGAAGAAGTTCGCGTCGGGAGAGAGATTCGGCATGTGGAAGCCGTCCTGTTTGGTGATACGCGCGAAGCCGCTGCCATCGAGATTTACACGATACAGGTGGCGCTCCGTAGGCGATTTTTCTGTGGCGGTGAAGTAGACGATGCCCTTGGCCTCGTCGACGCCTTCCACGGCCGTCACTTCCCAGTCGCCTTTAGTGATTTGCGCGATTTGCTTGCCGTCGAGGCTGTACAAATAGAGATGGCGATACCCGGTGCGTTCGCTGGACCACAGGAAGCGTTTGTTGTCCTTGAAAAAGTGCAAATCGTCACGGACGTTGACCCAGGCACGGTCTTTTTCCGCGAGCAACGCGGAGCATTTTCCCGTGGAAACATCGAACAGCAGCAGATCGAGCGCATTCTGATCGCGGTTCAGTCGCTGGATCGCCACGTGGCGGGAATCCGGAGTCCAATTCACGCGGGGCAGATAAATATTGTTGTCTGAGCCGGTATCCATCAGACGCGGCTCACCGCCATTCACCGCCGCGACATAAACGTGAACGGTGGGATTGGTGCCGCCGGCCACCGGATAGCGCTGCAATTCCGCCTCGCCGGTGTACGACTCAAAATTCAGCAGCGAAAATTGCGAGACCTTGTTTTCATCCATTTGCAGATAAGCGATGGAAGAAGAATCGGGAGACCACCAGTAAGCGGCGTACAGATCGAGTTCCTCGGGATAGACCCAATCGAGTTCGCCTTTGCGGACTTGTTCTGTACCTCCGGAGGTAACGGCATGCTCTTTGCCGTCAGCGGTGCTGACAATCCAAAGATTATGGTCGCGTACGAAACTGACGTATTTCGAATCGGGCGAAATTTTCACATCACCCAGTTCGTCTTTGCCGGAAACCAGAATGCGGCCTGCCTGCGTTTTCAAGTCGTACCAGGCCAGAGCATTGGGCCCTTCAAACAGCAGGGCTTCGTCGTTGGGCGCCCACTGATATTGCGAGGGCGCATGGCGGCCTGCGCCGGTGGCTTGCGACTGATGACTGGGAGGAGCCGGAAAAATAGTTTCGAGCTTATCTGCCGAAATAAGCTGGGAACGTTCGCCGGAAGTCACATCGAGCGACCACAGTTCGGCCTTTGCGTCGCGCCCGTTGCCTTGGGCGTCGAGATACGTCAGGCGCTTGCTGTCCGGCGACCAGTTAATGCCGCGGGTAAGCCGGCCACTGAGGCTCGGCTGGCTGTAGATGCGATCGACGGTAAGTTCGCCGGGCTTCGCAGCAGTGGCGGCTTGCTGGGCGCTGGCCTGCGGCGGCTGCAAAATTAGCACGAACGCAGCGAGCGCTGCGGCGCGGATGATCGGACGAACTTGCATGGGGCCTCCAATACAAACGGACGCTATCAATTTTATCTTGCAGGAATTCTACGTCGCGATCCTTCGCCACCTGGCTGGTGGTAGGCAGATCTAGCATTGTAGATTAGCCAGGAGGCCAACGGAAATTGCGGCCACCGAGAAGATGCAGGTGCAAGTGAAAGACGGATTGCCCGGCGCCACTGCCATTATTCAGCACCGTGCGATAGCCATTGAGCAGCCCGCGTTCCTTGGCGAGTTTGGCCGCAACCAGTTGCAGCTTGCCCAGCATGGCTTGATCCTCGTGCGAAGCATCATGGAGCGCGGCGAAATGTTTGCGCGGGCAGATCAAAATGTGCGTGGGCGCCTGCGGGGAAACGTCCTCGAAGGCAAAGACATCGTCATCTTCGTACACGATTTTTGACGGGATTTTCTTCGCGCCAATTTTGCAGAACAGGCAATTCTCGTCCATCAGTTCGCTCCTGTAGGAGTTACATCATCCAGGCGAAACACCAGCGTGGTGAAACCTTCCTGGGTGCGCAGTTTCAGGGCCAGCTCCTTGGCGGCGTCTTCGCCCGATACTTTCCCAACGCGCAGGCGATAGAAGGTACCTTCGGAAGAATCATACTTCTGAATGAAGATCGGGGAGTAGGTGACGCTCAAGCGGTCGCGCAGCCGCTCGGCGTTGGCGAGTTCGCGGAAAGCTCCGACCTGCACGGTGAAGAAGCCCTCGGTTAGCGCGGCGACATCGACGTTGTTGCCCACAACTTCCAGGCGCACGGGAACCACCCCCGGGCCAACCGATTCGATTTCGCGGGCAGCGGCCAGGGAAAGATCGATGATGCGGCCTTCGACGAAGGGGCCGCGATCGGTGATGCGCACGACCGTGGATTTTCCGTTGTTCAGGTTGGTCACTCGCACCATGGTGTCAAAAGGCAAAGTGCGATGCGCGGCGGTGAGTTTGTACATGTCGTACGTTTCGCCGTTGGATGCTTTACGGCCATGAAAGGGATTGCCGTACCAGGAGGCATTGCCTTCTTCGCTGTAGCCCACGGGAGCCGGAGGGGGTGGAGTTTTGGGGTGACGTGGCGCCGCTTCGGGCGGAGTCGGTGTGGAAGGCGCGGTCGAAGACGGCGACGTGGGCGCGGGAGGCGTGGCGGCGATCTGGCGCTTGTGGGCACATCCAACAGAGAAAAGAGCAAAAGAACCGGACAACGCGAGGATGGCTGTTCGCGAGCCCTTCACGATTTCGGCTGCTGCTGAGAGTTCTGCGGGTTGCGAGCCGCCACCCGCGATTCGAGCTTGCGCGAAGCTTCCGCCAACTTCTCGGAAACTTCGCGAAGAAATTGCGCCGTACGTTTTTCGGTCTCTGGCGCGACTTCGTCTTCCACGTATTTGCGGAGGCGGGTTAATTCTTCATCGAGGCGGCGGCCCAGTTCTTCAAATTTGTCCATAAGGTTGAGCGCCGGTACGAAAGGCGCGATTCCGGGATTCGAGTTGCCGGGCAAGCTGTTGCGGTGTCCGCAGTGCTTCGCCACAACACGGAAGTGAGTTTGGCGCGGGAATTTAAAAAAGGCAAGTGGGAAGAAGTCATGGTGGTGGTGGTTAGTTGTGCCGCAGCGGCAAACCCTTCGCTACTGTTTCTATCGGCGGGTTCTCAGTATCATAGAAACGCAGGAATATGGCGGCGAGGAGGAGTGTTGGCCCTTCCCTATCAGTGGCAGATACGCGCAGAGCGCTTAAAAAGAATGTTTGGCGGGATGTTTGGAAAGGGTGAGCGGCGGCCGCAACTTTGCCCGGCGTGCGGCGCATTGGTGGGAATCAACGCGACGCGCTGCCATGTCTGCGGCGCAAATCTGCGATTCGGCTTGGCGGCGTGGAGCAAGGGACTCAGCGAATTTTTTGGCGGGCACGCGCCGGCGACGACGGTCATCCTGATCGTGAACGTCATTATGTTTGCCGCGGAACTGATGGGCGTGATGCACGCCGGCAAGTTTGGTATGTCCACGGTGTTGTGGGGCATGGATGGCGAAACCATGTTCCGTCTGGGCGCCTCGTGGGGCCCGATGATTTTTCAGGGCCACGAATGGTACCGGCTGGTAACCGCGCTGTTTCTGCACGGCGGATTGATCCATATCGGATTCAACATGCTGGTGCTGGTGGATATCGGACCGATGGTGGAGGAAGTATACGGGTCAGCGCGCTATTTGTTCTTATATGTACTGACGGGCGTTGTGGGTTTTGTGCTGAGCGCGTTCGCGGGCCACTTTTCCGTGGGCGCCAGCGGTGCGTTGCTGGGACTAATCGGTTTGCTGATCGCCATTACCACGAAACGGGGTGGCGCGCAGATGAGGGAGTTGCGCTCGCGATTGATTTCTTGGGTGATCGCCATTTTTGCGATTGGATTTCTTGCGGGCGGGCTGCGCACGGATAACCTGGCGCACTTTGGCGGCTTGGCATCGGGCTTCCTGCTGGGAAGAGTGTTCGCTGACCGTTTGCCGGAGCCGGGGCGCGAGCGCTCGCAGGCTTATGCGCTGGGCTGGCTGGCGGGCATCGTGCTCATTGCCAGCTTCGCGTTGATGGTGTTGCACTACTCGGACCCACTTCCCGGCATGTAACCACCAGCACTGCGCTGCCAGGCTTCAGCTGGTGTGCAGGCGGCGGGCCACGGAAAAAGCATAGTGGAAGCCGGAGACGCAGACAAAGGCCGCGACGAGATAGGAAAGATAGTGAATCAGCTGCGGCGCGCGATCGTTGGGATAACCTGCGGCATACACTACAAAAAACACCAGTGCAATTTCGAAGAACGTAGTGGCTTTGCCGAGCAGGCTGGGGGGAAACGGCCGATAGCCCTGCACGACGAGAATGACCGCGGCAACGACGAGGAGCAGGACGTCGCGGCTGAGCACCATGATCGTAAGCCACCAAGCGATTTTCTTGCCCATGGAAAGCACCACGAACGAAGAAGAGAGCAGCAGTTTGTCTGCGATGGGATCGAGATAAGCGCCCAGCGCGGATTTCTGGTGCAAGTAGCGGGCAAGAAAACCATCCAGAGCATCGGAGAAAGCGACCAGGACCAGCACCACTAACGCCCAGCGGTATTCCTCATAGAAAATGAGAATGAGAAAGAACGGCAGGAAGCCCAGGCGGAGAAGCGTGATCTGATTGGGTACCGTCCAGATGCGACCTTTCATTTGCCATAAAGTTTACGGGGAAATGGGAAAAGTGGAAAGGTAGTCTGCGGGCTTCGGCGTGTAGTTTTGTCGGCTTGGCGTTTGGGGAGCAATCAGAACTGGGCACAGACTGAAGTCTGTGCTACTGGCGCTAGGCAAACTGCGCGAGGTAATCGGAAAGAGTGCGGCCGATTTTGCGCTCGAAAATTTCCGCCATGCTGGGGATGGATCCCGAAGGCTCATCGAGGGAGATGCGCTCGACTCGCGTCATGGGAAAGAAAACCGTGGGCAGGCCCATGCGTTCGGCCTCGAGCTGGTTGATTTCGTTGACGAAATGATCGAAGGAATTCAGGTCGATGCCGCGCAGCGTGACGCCACTGACATTGAGGTCCAGTAAGATGCCCCAGATTTTTTCTTTAGGGGAGTGCAGGCTGACAATCACGATGGAGTTTGGCTTCATGGCGGCCCTGTTGTGTAGCTTTACCCAGTCTAGCGCACGAGAGTTGAGTGACGGGTTGCGTTGCCCCTTTGGGTTACCAAGAACTAAACCTCCCATCCCTGTCATTCCGAACGTAGTCCGCGGAGTGAGGAATCTCTCTTTTGCGTCCCGAGCCAGTCATCTGAGAGATTTGCCGGCACCTTCGTAGGCGTGGTGCACCCAAAACAGCGCATCGCGCAGATCGCTTTCGTTGCGGAGTTCGAAGGAAAACCAGCCCTTGCTGGTGGCCTTGTGGCTGACCCCTACGCGAGCATCCTGTTCTACCCGCTTCCGCAGAGCAGGCGTTAGCGGCGGCAACTTGAAAACCAACGAAGAGGGCGAATCAAAACCGCGTGTGCGCGGCAGTGCGGCGAAGACCAGGCCACGACGATAGAAGAATAAGAAGCCGAACATGGATCTGGTGGTGATGGCAGGCCAGGAGTTGAGTTCCCCTTGCAGCATGGCGGACCATTCCTTCATTTGTTCGGAGATCACC
>DATJOO010000109.1:0-138598 GCA_035506955.1 Verrucomicrobiia bacterium | reverse complement strand
TTCATTTTGTCGTACAGCGGCACGAGAACCGTCACGCCCACGGCTTGATCTCCGATGCGCAGCGTGTCGGACAATTGCCAGTCGTGTCGAATATCGCCACCAGCATTGAGGATACCGCGCAGCGCGTCGTCAAAGCCCTTGTGGTTGTTGGTCTGCTTGCGGATCTCCACGTCAGCCAGAAAGCAAAACAATGCGCCGCCCCAATAGGTGCGCGCCCAAGTGTGGGTATTGTCGAGGCCCTGATCGCCGGACTGCGGCAATCCCTGATGCAGGTCGCGCACCAACTCGAACCACATCTCGTGAACATCCATGTGCCCGGCGCGCACACGGGCAATCGGTTCGACATAAGTGGCGATGCCTTCTTCAATCCAGTGGTGGTTACGCGACATCGAAGGAAACCCGAGATGGACCATTTCGTGCGTGAGCATCCAATCGTCGGCGAGATCGGCCATTTTCGAGTCGCTGCCCACGTGGATGCGAATAAAGCCGCCATTGTCTTCCCCGAAGGTGGTGCCACCGCGCACGCCTTCGCCGGAAGAAGGAATGACACGCAAACGCACCTCAGGCACCGGATAGCGGCCATAGTAGGTCTTCACAGAATCCGCGGCCCATTGCACCCACTGCATCAGCTGCTGGTTGGAAAGCTGCATCGGCCCATCATCCACTTGGACGTCAATGCGTGAAGCCCCGACCATGTAGGTGGTAAATGGCATTTCGTCCGCCGAAGAACGGCTGCTGGGCAATAGGGACAGGCCAAGGCAAAGAGTAACAAAGGTGACGCCAAGCCCGGCCACGACGAACCACCCGGGACGCGAAATTGGAAGACAGTGCTCCATCGGTGATGAGATGCTGCCTCCACCTGTTTCGTAAGCCCAACCAATGCTAACCAGCACATTTCAGCCGGTTGAATGAAGCAGTTGGCCGCTGAGCGAAGCAAGGTAGGATTTCTAAGCGGTAATGCTTTGGCCATTGCTTCGCGCCGAAGCCTGCTTGCTGGGCGCACAGGCTAGTTAGAATATGGGGCAGGGGAAGTCGGGATGCCCAAGATCAGTAAAACCACATGGCTGATTGTGGCCTGGATGGTGTTCCTCACCGTGTACGCGGTGGTAGAGCACGTTCTGGGTCCTGGCTCCAGACTGTCGTCATTTGGCGACGTGGTGCAGTGCTTCGTACCGCTGTTGGCCAATGCCGGACTGCTGATCAACGCGGGTACACCACATTGGCGGCGGAATCTTTTCTGGATGCTCTTGGCGCTGAGCTGCACGATGTGGATGGTCGGACAGTTGCAATGGACCTATTACGAAGTTTATCTACATAAAGAAGTGCCGGGATTATTCGTTGGCGACATCATCTTTTATCTGCGTGGCATCCCGCTGATCGCCGCGTTGGCTTTGCGTCCACACCGGAGGCGCGGCGAACTGCATGTGGGGCTGGGCTATCTGGATTTCGGGCTGCTGCTGACTTGGTGGACATTTTTGTATGTGTTCGTGGTCTTGCCGTGGATGTACGCGACGCCGACGTTGGAGATTTACAACACCAACTACAACACGCTGACGTATCTGCAACATTTCCTGATCGCGGCAGGCTTCGGTTTTTGTTGGTGGCGCACGCGAGGAGCGTGGCGCATCGTCTATGCGAACTTGTTTGGCGCGACGGCGCTGTACATGCTGGATTCGCTGGCAACCAACTTGGCGATCGCGCGAAATACCTACTACACCGGAAGCAGCTTGTACGACCTGCCGATGATGACGGCATTCTTCTGGTACGGGATGGCCGGGGCGACCGCGTTTCAGAAGCGGCACGAGCTTGATGGGCCGATGGAAGGCGTCGAAGACAAGAGCGCGGGGGAATATGTTTGGGCCACGCGCTTCGCAATGGCGGCTGTGCTGAGCTTGCCGCTGTTCGCGCTGTACGCCTTACGCATTGAGCACGATACACCGGCGGTCCGAGACTTTCGGCTCACGGTGACGCTGATTGCGTCTGTGCCACTGGCTTTACTGGTGTTTCTGCGGATGCACCTGGCGGATGCGGATCGCGCGCGGTTGCTGGCCAGATCGGAAAATTCCATCGAGAACCTACAGCGGCTGCAAGCACAAATGGTGCAATCGGAAAAGCTGGTTTCGCTAGGCCAGCTGGCTGCGGGCGCGGCCCACGAGATCAACAACCCGCTTACGGCGATTCTGGGCTACTCCGATTTGCTGGCGGACGATCAAACATTGCCGGAGCGAACCCGGGCCACGGCGATAAAAATCCGCGAACAGGCGCGACGCACCAAAAGCTTAGTGCAAAATCTGCTGAGTTTTGCGCGGCAGGTTCCGGCGGAACGCACGTTGCTGGACATCAACACAGTGCTGACTAACGCGGTGCAATTGCGCGCACTGGACCTGCACAGCAGCGGATCGACGATCGAGATGCAACTGGAATCCGTGCTGCCCGGGGTGCGCGGCGACAACAATCAGTTGATGCAGGTGTTCTTCAACGTTATTACCAACGCGCTAGACGCCATGGCAGGATCGGGCGGAGGCAAACTGACGATCCGCACACTGCGTGACCGCGGCAACGTAGTGCTGCTCTTCTCTGACACTGGACCAGGACTGCGGGAGCCGCATCGCGTCTTCGATCCGTTCTACACCACGAAACCCGTAGGCAAAGGAACGGGATTAGGACTGAGCATTTGCTACGGAATTGTGCAGGAGCACGGTGGGAAGATTTTCTGCTACAACAGCCAGGAAGGCGGCGCGGTGTTCCGCGTGGAACTGCCGGCGGTTTTGGCGGTTCTGCCGCAGCGCGGACCAGCGACGAGCAGCAGTGGAACCAATCCGGTATCCTCAACCCCGCAGACCCTTCCCGGCCAGCAAAAAGCTTGATATTCGCGGGCGCAGCTTGCGTAATACGGTGTGACAGCATGGCGCGGGTGTGCGTGAACAGGCGGGTGCGATGACCGAGATTGCGATTGCGACCGACAAATTGACGCGCAAATTCGGGGCTCTGACGGCGGTGGATAATGTCGACCTGCGCGTGCAGGCGGGACAATTCTTTGGTTTTCTGGGACCAAATGGCGCCGGGAAATCGACCACGATCAAAATGCTGACGGGATTGCTGGCGCCGACTTCGGGACGGATGGAGTTGCTGGGATTGGATTTTCAGGCGCATCCCGTGGAAGTGAAGCGGCAGATCGGCGTCGTGCCGGAAGGGATGGGCTTGTTCGAGCGCCTGACGGGAATTGAGTATTTGCGGTTTGTGGGACGCATGTATGGCTTGGATCGCGCAACCACGGAGAAGCGGGCGGAGGAGCTGCTCGATTTTATGCAGTTGGCGGACCGCGAAAAAACGATGATTGCCGATTATTCCCACGGTATGCAGAAGAAGTTGGCGCTGGCGGCTGCGGTGATTCATGGGCCGCGCATTTTATTTCTAGACGAGCCGTTTGAAGGCGTCGATGCCCTGGCGGCAGGCGCGCTAAAAGCGCTGCTGGGGCGGATGACCGATCGTGGCGTGACGATCTTTTTGACTTCGCATGTGCTGGAAATTGTGGAGCGGCTATGCAGTCACGTGGGCATCATTCATCAGGGCCGGTTGGTGGCGCAGGGCTCGCTAGAAGAATTGCGCGCGGGGGTGGCCGGGGAAGCCGGTGAGAAGAAAACGTTGGAGCAGATCTTCCTATCGATTGTGGGGCAGAGCGGCGGAGAACAGGCGCGTCTGGAGGAATTGACGTGGCTGACGTAGGAAAACTGCCCGGCGTGTTCGAGCAGATCCGGCTGGTGGCAGGGGTGCGTTGGCTGATGCTGAAACACAGCCTGCGCCGAAAAAACAATGTTTGGGACCTGATCGGAATGATCTGGGTGGGGTTTTTCACGGCCGCACTGGTGATCGGGCTGGCGTTTGCGTTTTATTTCGGCACTTACCAATTTCTGACCATGCATCGAGCGAGTTGGTTAGCACTGCTGTTTTGGGGAATCTTTCTGTGGTGGCAAGTGTTCCCGGTGTTCGTAGCGGGATTCGGGTCGAATTTTGAATTCGCTTCGCTGCTGCGGTTTCCCTTGAGCCGGCGGGCGTTTTACTTGCTGGGTTTGGGCTACGGCTTGTCGGACTTTGCGGCAATTTCGTCCATTGTTTGGATTCTTTGCATGATTGCGGGCGCGGCCATGGCGCGGCCGGGAGTTTTGCCGGCGATGGTTCTGGTGAGTTTCTTGTTTGTGTTGACGAACGTAACGGTGGAACGGCTGATCGGCTCGTGGATGGAAAAAATTCTGGCGAAACGGAAGTCGCGGGAATTGTTTCTGGCGTTGTTTGTAATGGGCATGGTGTCGATGAATTTTCTGAATCCGGCGATTCAGAAGTACGGACACGGAGCCAGGCCGAGAATTGCCGAGTTGCTGCCCTATTTAAGTTGGATGCCGGGATCGCTGGCGGGCAATGCCGTGGGAGCAGCGGTGAGCGCGAATGTACACGGCTACTGGCTGGGCATGGGCGGCCTGTTCACCTGGGCGCTGTTGAGCAGCGCATTTCTGTGGCAGCGGTTCGCCGCGCAATATAGCGGAGAAATGATCAGCGAAAGTGCGGCCCCGGTCGTATTGAAGAGACGCGCTCGAAAACAAATCGTGGATGTCGAGCGGCCGGGATCGCTTTCGCCGCAAGTGCTGGCGGTGATGGAGAAAGAATTCCGCTACATGATTCGGAATGGGTTTGCGTTTTTGCAATTGCTGTTGCCGCCGATTATGGTGGTGTTCTTTACGTATCAGTTCGGTCCAGGCTCGGTTTTGAAAGAGCACTCGCTGAAACCCGCGGTGTTTTTCCCGGGCGTTTTGGGCTATGTGATCCTGATTCTCCTGTCTCCGGCGTATAACTCGTTCGCGTTCGAGGGCAAAGGCATTCAGACATACTTCATGGCCCCGGTGCGCTTTCAAGATGTTTTGCTCGGGAAGAATTTGTATTTGGCGGCACTGGTGGGATTCGAGTTCACATTGTCTTTGGCATTGTTGATCTGGAGACTGGGTTGGCCGGGCGCACCGATGTTTCTGGCGACAGCGATGGCCGGCGTTTTTGCGGTGGTTGGACAATTAGCAATAGCGAACTGGTCTTCGTTGAGCTTCCCAAAAAAAATGGAGATCGGGAAGATGAAAGGGCAACGAAACTCGGGTGTTTCGGTGTGGACTGCGTTTGGCGTGCAGATCGTGCTGATGAGCGTCTGCGCGGTGATCCTGCTGGCGGGCAAGTGGACCGGGAATGTGTGGTTGCCGTCAGTGGCCTTTGTTGCGCTAACGGTGGCGGCGTTCGCAGGGTATGCGGCGTCTCTGAAGGCGGTGAACGGCCTGGCGGAAGCGAAGAAAGAGGTTTTGATCGAGACGTTAACTCGTTAGATACTCCCGCTCCCCCCCTGAAAAATCAAAAAACGCTGCAAACAAGAGCGTTAGCTCAAGCGGCTGGTATATGGCCGACGAGTCGTTCGGGTTCGTTTTCCATGCTGTGCATTTCGCAGACGATGATGGGGTGCCATTGGCGGAGACTCCCTGGAAGACTTCGCATTCTGCGCCCTGGACATCGCAACGGATGAAATCGGGAGCGGGATGAGTTTCGCAGTAGTCGTCGAGGGAAATGCAGGACACCTGTAAAGTCTTGGGAGGTTCGGGAAGTTCCAAGGAGACGTGGCCGAGGACGCGGTCGGGGGATTCCGAAGTGTCGGCACAGGTGAAGGGCAGAGTGGCGGATTTGTTCCACACCGCGCGCTCTTCGGCGACCGCCTGGCGGAAACTGTTGTGCTCGAGATTCTGGCGCAAGCGAAGGAACCGGATGGGATCCGGCTCGAAAGAGAATACGTGCCCCTCAGGGCCAACGAGACGGGATGCCAGCAAAGAGAAGAAGCCAACATTTGCGCCCAAATCGTAATAGATCATACCGGGCCGGAGATACTCGGCGAGTGCTTGTTGTACCCGCGGTTCACGTTCCCCAAGGAGAACGCTTTTGCCGGTACGAGGATTCAGGGAGATCCAGAGGCCGGCGGGGCCGTGTTCGATCTGCAGCCAGAGGAGGGAGTCATTGCCGCCGACGGCGCTGCTGGTGAGTTGGAGGAGAGAGCCGGAGCCCGGGAATATTGCGGAATCGGCTAAAGGGCGTGGAATAGCGCAGAAAGGCGTTGGCAAGACGAGGGCCAGAACCGGACTATAAGGAACTCCGTTCAGGGTAAGACCGACGCGACCGGGCTTGAGGAAGGGGAATTGGCCTGGAGCAAAAAGTGTCTATGTATAGTCGGTCATCTTTATTTGTAAGGATACATCAGATTGTGTTTAGGGAATAGGGCAAAAGTACTTGGGTTAGTGACGAAAAGTACCAGGGGAGTTGGCGGGGCCGAACCGCAAAGGCACGGGTCTAAGGATCCGCCGGTACATAGGGCGCCGTGCTCAATGGCGTAATAGCAGGCGCGAAGACGGCAGTGGCGAGCCTTTCGACCCGCCGGTGGTTGCATTTAGAATTTTGGGTAGAGAGGAAACGTGAACGAAACCATGGTCTTGCCGGCGGCAGGCGACGAAAAAGCCCCGAAATGGGGCAGGACGCGGTATGGCCAATTGCTGTCGGCGCTGGCGTTCGTGGGGCTGGTGAGTTACTGCGTAATAGGAGCGCTGAAAGTCAATTATGAGTCGGTCAAAATGATCGGTAGTCCGATCGACACGTCGATGCCCGAGGGAGCAAACGTGTATACGGCGCTACGGGCGGGGGCGACAGGCCAATTGTACATTTCATACAGCCAACGGCCCTACGTGGAACAGGCATTCGGACCATTGTTTTACGCGACGACGGCGGGCATTGCGCGAGTGTCGCACTTGGATGTGGACCTGACGGCACAACGGATAAGAATGCTGATGTACGGATGCTATCTGGGGAGTGCGCTGCTGGTGTTCTTGATTTGCTGGAAGCTGGGTTCACCCGCGAACCTGGCAATGATCGCGAGCGTGATGATGCTGGCGCAGCCGAACTTTCTTGGATGGAATATCACTGTGCGTCCGGACCTTCTGGCCTTGTTCCTGATGCTAGGCAGTCTGTTTTTCGCACTGAAGATGGACGAGCACCGGTGGTTGTATGTGGTGCTGGCAGGACTGCTGGCGGCGCTGGCGTTCCTGATGAAGCAACCGGGCGCGGCGGTGGGCGTTGCGATTGGATTGGTGTTGCTGAGGAGGAGAGAGTTCCGAAGACTGGCGCAGTTCTCGGTGGCAGTCGTGGTGCCGATTGTGATGATGTTCTCGATATTAGTCGTGAGGAGAGAGCCATTTTGGGAACAATTCACGTCGATCGGGAATGCGTACTGGTCGTTGAAGGAGGGTCTGCATTTTTTGGGGCTGTTGATGACTGATCCTGTTTATCTGGTGCCTGCATGCATAGGCGTAGTGGGACTGCTGGGTTGTTGGAAGATGAGAGAATCGTGGCAGTTCGCTGCAGCCTTTCTGGTGGTTACGGGTTTGACGGGGCTAGCGGGGTTGCCGCAAATCGGAGGGAATAGCAATTATTTGCTGCCCACATTGACGGGATGCTGCCTTGTCGTGCCCGCCGCAGTACGATTCTTTCAGAACGCATCAAAATTCCAGGTTGCGGCAATTGTGCTGGCTCCGGCAATGGTCTATGCAGCATGGAGCGGAGTGCAGTTGCAGGACGCATATGTGCAAGCCACGGGCGGGGTGGGCCAAGACGTATCGTTTGTGCCCTTGCGCTCGGTAAAAATGTTGACGGATGTTCCGATGCTGAGCCTGAGAGGCCGGGATCCCGAGTTTCTGGATGGGTTTTCGACGCATTCGCTTGAACTGAAGGGCCATTGGACTTCGGCACCGGTTGTGGAGGAAATCCGGCAAAAGCAATTTGATGTGGTGATCCTGCGAAGCATTATTCCCAAGGTGGTTTTCCGCCCGAAGCCCGCAGGTTACCGGCAGGTAGCGAGTTGGCGGGGGATATCGGAATTCAGTCCCGAGGTGATCGCGGCGCTGAATGAAAATTACAATGTGTTCTGTTCGACGACGACCGCAGTGGTATTGAAGCCGGTGGATCGGATGCCGAATATACCGCCAGATGATTTCACGCCGTTCCTTGGAGTTCCGTGTAAGACGGGAGCGGAAAATTATCCAGCGCGGTTGGTGGTGGCAGAAAACAGCCGATAGCGACGGTGAAGCGGATCAATTGAAGAGAGATTCCTCATTTCGTTCAGAATGACGTATTTTTATATGTTTGAGAGGCAAGACGCAGAGAGCGACACAGGCTGAAGCCTGTGCTACTGGCGGCGGTCAGGGTTTACACAGCTCCTGCAGGAACGACGAGCTCGACTGTGACGATCACGGCGACAAGCGCGACCAATCACAGCTGCGCCGGCGGCGGCCGGCAATCTGTCGGTACAATTCGGAACCAACACGAATTATGGGCTGACCACATGGACGCAGCCGGTGCCGAGCGGAGGCGGGCCCGTGAGTCTGTTCGTGGCGGAAATGAGAGGGAACACGCTGTATCACATGCGGGGAGTGGTGCAATTTGCGGATGGGTCGACTTTTTACGATGGGGATCAGACGTTCACGACGCAGGCAGTGCCGGCGGCAAATTTGCCTGTAATCACGGTTACGACGACACCGGGGACTACGCCGCAGAGCCGGGTGGAGGTACTGCAGCTGGTCAACACACCGGCGTCAATGGCACCGCTAGCGGTCACGGACATGAATGGAAATGTCTTGTGGTCTTACAACCCGAAGATGCCGAATTACGATCCAGAGCCAGCCAAACTGCTGCCCAATGGGCATTTCCTGGTCAATTTTGCGACCACGACCAACGCCGGGGTGATTGTTAATTCGGTGCTGCAGGAAGTGGACTTGACGGGCAAAGTGATTTGGCAAATGACAGCTGCTGACCTAAACAAAGCGTTGGCGGCAGCGAGTTGCGCGGGCTGTAACATCACGATAATCGGGACGCATCATGATTTTGTGATGCTGCCAAACGGACAGCTGCTGGTGTTGGCCGGTACAACGCAGGACATATCGGGAACAACGGTAATCGGCGACGTAATCATCGAGCTGGACCAAAATCACAATCCTGTCTGGCTCTGGAACGAATTCGACCATCTGGACACGGACCGTCGACCGTACCTATTTCCGGATTGGACGCACACGAACGCGATTCTATATTCGAAAGATAATGGAGACATAATCATCTCGATTCGACACCAAAACTGGCTCGTAAAGATTGATTACGCGAACGGAAGTGGAACAGAAAAGATCCTGTGGCACTTAGGGTATCAAGGCGATTTTACGTTGGTGGGAGGAACGGACCCGACCGACTGGTTCTACGCGCAGCATGGACCGTCGTTTACCACCAGCAACACATCAGGACAATTCGGACTGGCGGTGTTTGATAACGGGGATGATCGGTTTTTCCCGTCCGGTCAGGTGCTATGCGCAGGCGGAAGCGCCGGTTGTTACAGCACCGTGCCGCTGTTGAACATCGACGAGACCAACATGACCGCAACGCTTACGTTTCATATGACTGCGCCGTATTACAACTTTTTTGGCGGCAATAACGCGGTACTGCCAAATGGCGACATTGAGTTTTGCGAATCTGCCGAGTCTCTCTAGTATTGCCGGAGACATATACGAGGTGAATCCGAGTGCCAATTCGTCTGTCTGCAGCATCCTGCAAGGAGTCGGTTTGAGGCACGCGTGAAGCAGTGCAGAGACTGAAAGGCCTGGGCTATTTTGGGAGCGTGGAAGGTGAACGTGTCGGAGGTTTCGGCTCGTACTACACAAATTGGCGGCTATGATCCGAGCTTTTTTGACCAACTCGCTACGATTGAGGATCGTCACTTCTGGTTTCGAGCGCGCAATCGTCTAATTTTCGAGTTGGCTAAGAAGATTTCGTCCGGTCTGAAACCTGGATACCTTGTCCTCGAACTCGGCTGTGGCACCGGAAATGTGCTGAGAGTGCTGCAGAGGGCGTGTTCCGAAGGAACGATCGTAACTGCCCCTTCGGTAAACAGTTTGAACTGATCGGGATGTTTGATGTTCTCGAGCACGTACAAGAAGAGCGCGAAACACTTGATTCGCTCTTGCGCCTGCTAACGCCAGGCGGCAGGCTTCTGCTGACGGTTCCCGCACA
This sequence comes from Verrucomicrobiia bacterium, assembly GCA_035506955.1. Lineage (GTDB taxonomy): Bacteria > Acidobacteriota > Terriglobia > Acidiferrales > UBA7541 > Acidiferrum. The sequence goes on along the minus strand of DATJOO010000109.1, from coordinate 128,482 downwards.
CAAATTCCTTTGGAGCTACTTTGACGAGGCGGCGCACCATTGTCGCCGTTATTCCTCGAAAGAGCTTCACAACAAATTGAAGGCGGCGGGATTCGAGGTTGAGTATCAAAGCCAGTTCATGACTTGTATTCTCCCTCTGGTCTGGATGTTCCGAAAAATCGGTGGGCGGCAACAGGTGGCACAGTCTCGCGATGCAAAGGCGCTAGCCAGCAAAGAATTCCGTTTGGTGCCCATAATCAACGGGATTCTGATGGCGTTGTTGAGCCCAGAAGCGCGCTGGCTGGCCCGTGGCCACTCGTTACCGATAGGAACTTCCTTGGTAGTGATAGCGCGGAAACCTAAATAATAGACAAAGAGCAGTTTCACTCGACGGGAACACGAATCTGACGGTGTTACATCGTTCAAAAAAACGTCGAAAGTAAAAGGAATTATTAACTTGCGGGACACCCCGAATATGCACGGCAATTCCAATGTCTCTCAGGCGCAAGGACTTTCGGTGGTAATTCCTGTCTATAGAAGCGCGCCGATCCTACCCGAGTTGACCAGACGCCTGCAGGCGGTTTTGAAAGAAATCACCAACGACTACGAAGTGTTGTTCGTCGATGACAGCAGTCCGGATGACAGCTGGGAGGTAATTTGCCAATTAGCTCCGCAATATTCTTGGATCCGTGCAATCCGACTGATGCGAAATTATGGACAGCACAATGCCTTGTTGTGCGGTATCCGCGCCGCTCAATACGGAATCATCGTGACCATGGATGACGATTTGCAGCATCCTCCCGAGGAGATTCCGAAATTGCTGGCGGCCCTGGAAGAGGGATACGACGTAATTTATGGTTCGCCGAAGCAGGAGCGCCATGGCCTCGGGCGTGACCTAGCCTCGGTGATAACGAAATTGACGCTGCAAAATGTGATGGGTGGGGAGATTGCACGCCAAGTCAGCGCCTTTCGAGCCTTTCGGTCCGAGGTGACTAGAGCCTTTAAACATTATGAGGGAGCGTTTGTATCCATAGATGTTTTATTGACTTGGGGAACAAACCGTTTTCACGTCATCCCGATAGAGCACGAACCTAGGAAACAAGGAATATCGGGGTACAACGTTCAAAAATTAATCACGCACGCGGTAAATATGATGACGGGCTTCAGTACTCTGCCGTTGCAGCTGGCGAGTCTGGTTGGTTTCGTGTTCACAATTTTCGGTTTCTTTGTGTTGGTATATGTTTTAAGCCGCTATCTCGCGCACGGCGATCCGGTGCCGGGCTTTCCGTTCCTGGCATCCGTGATCGCGTTATTTTCAGGGGCGCAGCTCTTTGCATTGGGGATTATCGGGGAGTACCTGGCCCGCATTCACTTCCGTAGCATGGAAAAACCGGCTTACGTGGTCCGCACGGATTCGGGTGAACAAAGGGGCTACGTATGAGTCAGAAAATCCCGTTTAATCGCCCCTGCCTAACCGGAAATGAATACGAATACATTGCCGAAGCAATAGCGAACGGTCACGCGTCTGGGGATGGACCATTTACACGCAGGTGTCACGAATTACTGGAAGCTGAGTTGCGCGTTGCTAAAGCGCTGCTGACTACCTCCTGCACGCATGCACTGGAAATGGCCGCGCTATTGCTGAACATCGCGCCAGGTGACGAGGTCATTGTGCCGTCGTTTACGTTTGTGTCAACTGCGAACGCATTTGTCTTGCGCGGAGCGAAAATCGTTTTTTCCGACATCCGCGCGGATACTATGAACATGGACGAGTCGCGGCTCGAATCCTTAATAACCCAGCGGACAAAGGCGATCGTTCCGGTCCACTATGCGGGCGTTGCTTGCGATATGGATACGATCTGCGGCATCGCGGCGCGGCACGGCTTGCGAATTGTGGAAGACAATGCACACGGACTTTTCGCACGCTACAAGGGACGGTACACGGGCACCTTCGGTTGCCTGGCCACACAAAGTTTTCACGAAACCAAGAACATTACCTGCGGGGAAGGCGGAGCTCTGCTGGTGAATGATCCGGCACTCATTGAGCGCGCGCTAATCATCCGGGAGAAAGGGACGAATCGAAATCAGTTCTACCGCGGGCAGGTAGACAAATACACATGGGTGGACTTGGGATCGAGCTATCTGCCTTCTGACCTTTTAGCGGCGTTCCTGTTCGCACAGCTTGAAGGACGTCAAAGCATTCTGAAAAAGCGTCAGCGGATTTGGGAGTATTACCGGACGCATCTGGAATCGTGGTCAAAACAAACTCGAGCACGAATGCCAGAGATCCCGGCAGAATGCGAACAGGCATATCACATGTTCTACCTGATTCTGCCGTCGCCAGAGTGCCGGGAAGCGCTGATCATGCACTTGAAGGCGCTCGGTATACTAAGCGTTTTTCATTATGTGCCACTGCATTTGTCGGAGATGGGGCGACGGTTCGCAGCGAGGGAAACTAAGTGTTTCGTGACCGAGGATGTCAGCGCTCGATTGCTGCGTCTACCGTTTTACAACGACTTAACTGAGTCCGAGCAATCACGGATCGTCAGGGCTATTTCTTCGTTTGCATGGCAGGTCGGGAAAGGAGCCGCGTGAAAGCGGCCGAGGAACCGCAGTCGATCTGCATATACCTTGACTGGGATTCTGAATTTTTTGGTCACCGAATCGCTCGCGCCAATCCAAGACGTTTGGACGATCGCTCGATGAAAGAGTTGCTGCGTTGGTGCTCGGAAAACCGCGTCGAGTGTGTTTACTTACTTGGGGATTCGGACGATCCGCAAACTTCGCGGCTCGCGGAGGCGAGCGGATTTTTGCTCGCGGACGTTCGCATCACTTTGGAGCGGGCGGTTGACCAGCCCGGGGCGGCGTTGACGAGTGTGATGATGCGATTTGCGTGTGAAGAGGACCTCGAGGCCTTGCGTGCGATCGCTCGGACAGTGCATCACGATACCCGGTTCTATTTTGATGGTCACTTCGACAGAGCTAAATGTGATCAATTCTACGAAACGTGGATTGCGCAGAGTGTCGGAGGATATGCCCAAGTGGTGTTTGTCGCGGAGGTAGAAAGAAAGCCGGTTGGCTACATCACAGGCGACCTTCGTGGTGAGGAAGCGCAGATAGGACTTTTGGGTGTCGCCAACGGTTACCGAGGTGCTTCGGTTGGATCGACATTAGTGCGACATTTCCTTGGCTGGGCGGCGAAAGAAGGTGCAAAACACGCCGTGGTCGTAACGCAAGGACGAAACCTTCGAGCACAACGGTTGTATCAGCGCTGCGGTTTTGTGACGGCATCGTGTCAGCTTTGGTACCACCGTTGGTTTTTGATTGAGAAGCGATGACCTTGGCCTACAGCGTTGAATATTTTGAATCGAAAAAGAAATATTTCTTTTGGGCGTGGCTGTTCTTTCTGACCGCAATTGCGAGCGTGCCGGCGTACTACCGGATGTTCACCGAGTTCAGCCCTTGGGACGACGAGGGCGCGCTCATAGTCACCGTCAAACAATTTCTGGGCGGAACGAAACTGTATAACCAGATCTCCGTACCTTACGGGCCCATATACTATTTTTATAACTGGGCACTGCGAACGCTTACCACGACGCCCGTAACTCACGATGCGGTGCGAATGAGTTCGCTGATTCCGTGGTTACTGACGGCGTTGGTCTCGGCTTGGATTATTTTCCGGTTCACGAATTCGATCGCGCTGGCCACCGCTGGACATTTGCTGGTATTTCGGAATTTACATGGATATTTCCATAAGGAACCCGGCCACCCTCAGGAATTGTGTATTTTCGTGCTGGTGTGCATAGTGGCGTCAGGAATTGTGGCCTCGATCCCGAAGACCCGCTTGTTGGGGATGATTCTGCTGGGCGCGCTTCCCGCCGCACTTTTATTGATCAAAGTCAATATTGGAACTTTTGCCTTCCTGGCAATATCCCTGGCCGTTTTGGCCCATGCACCGAAAACGTGGCTTTCTCGGGTTGGCTTTTATTCAGTCGGAATCGCATGCGTCTTGTTGCCCGTGATTCTGATGAAAGCGCAACTCCGTGACCCACCAACGCAGCAATATGCCGTTCTCGTAACCCTATCGATGCTTGCTGTGCTACTACTCCTTTTTAGGGTTCCAAGGACGAGTTCGTATTCGTGGCGCGACTGTATCGTCGCAGGAGCGGCTTACCTATGCTCATTTGTTGCAGCGATCTCGGTCTTGAAAATGCTAGGTATTTCACTAGTCCGCACGGTGCATGCGCTATTGCTTGATAGCATTGGTTCCTATGTCGTGCGCGGTTCTTTTTATATTCCGCTGCCGCTGGGCCGAAGATGGTCATGGGTGTTGATTGGACCGCTATTGTGTGTGTTTTTCGCGAGGGGTAGCGCCAAAAACGATCGGACCAAACAAGGAATTGCAAACCTAAAGCTGGCGCTGTTTATCCTCACCCTAATTGCTAGTGGGCCTTTGCGGCCTAATATCCTTCCGCCATTATTTGAACTGGTCATTCCGTTTTCTTGGTTGATCCTCTATCCAATTCCCGATAGCCATGCGGACCTGACTGATTTCGCACGAACCTTATTATGCGTGTTATCCGTCCTGCAAACGCTTTACGTATACCCTGTTGCCGGGGACCAAGTTGAGTTCGTGGAGGTGCTGCCCTACCTCGTGGTTTTGCTTTGTCTATATGACTTTGCGATATGGCTACGGAGGAGTGCGCAAAGCATGCCCAGGCGGTTCGTGCAGGTCGGCGCCTTGACTGTCTTATTTTTTGGGTTGGGATGTTACGTGGTTATGGGTGTACAGGAGCGTCACCGCTACTACTCCATGCCTTCGTTACGGCTACCTGGTTCCACGAGGATCCATCTCCCGGAGGCGCAGGCACGGGATTACAGGTGGCTGGTGCAACAACTCAAAGCGCACTGTGACGTGTTCATAGGTCTTCCCGAGCTCCCGAGCTTGCACGTTTGGACTACGAGCGAGCCATTAGATGGTATGGACATGGACGACTGGATGCTGGTTACATCAAATGAGCAACAAACTGCTGCGGCCGCGGCTCTTTCGAAACACCCTGACGCATGCATGGTTTATAATGGTGATCTTGTGGCTTTTTGGAACCGTCCTCCGAGTAACAACCTGTTTTCGCTTCCTTTAGTGCATTATCTCCATCAGAATTTTAAGGTCGTCGGTGCGACAGGCGCGTTCTCTTTTCTGGTCCGGAATCAGCGCAATGTAGAACTTACGGCTAGTCATTCGTTGCCACCTTTTTGAGGCTGCCCGATCCCGCGCGAGGAAACGCTGTGGTCATTTCAGGCGCCTCGAAACGAGCAGTCCTTTTAGCGCATGGTTGAACTTACATTCCAAGCCTTGATGGGTTTGCTGGTCGTGGGCGTTGCAGCGGTTGGGGCGGGCGGGTGGATCGGGCGAATTTTGCCCGGGGGCTTGCGGCGATTTGAGCGGGGCGCGTTCGTTGTGCTGGGCGGCTTTGGAGCGTTGTCGACGGTATTGTTTTTGTTGGGGCAAGTCTCGTTTACACCCGCGATCATCTGGTTCGTACTTGGCGTAAGTGGCGCAATCGGTGTGGTGTACCTCTTCCGAATCGGAAATGGATCTTCGTTTCGCTTGCCGCTGATGTTCGCTGGGACGCGCCGCGCCGCAGTTCCGGCGGCGCTCTGCATATTGGTGCTGGGATTTACGGCGGTATGCGGGCTGGCAGAGATCACCGGAGACTGGAGAAATGACGCGGTCGCATACCACTTGCTGGGACCAAAGGTGTGGTTGCGAGATGGAGTGATTCGGCCGGTACTGGATGACTACCATACCGCATTTCCACACATTGCGGAGACGATGTTTGCGGCGCTTTGGAATGTGGGCGGCAGCCGGGCGTCAAATTTTTCGGGATTCGTGATGTTGGGTTTGTTGCTGGCAGTGGCGGCGTCGATTGGAATACGACTGGGGCTGAAGGATGTGGGGGCGTGGTGGGTGGCGGCGCTGGTTGCGACCATGCCCGCCGTCTACGAAGGGGTCGCTACGTGCTTTATTGATGTGACGTATGCGGCGTTTGTGCTGGCGGCGGTGAGACTTGGGATGGAAGCGCAGAGGCTGCGGGAATGGGCGGCGGTCGGGTTGTTTTGCGGATTCGCGGTGGGGACGAAGTACACGGGGTTGCTGGCTGTTCCGGTGGTGATGATTTGCCTGGGTTTGCTGCATTGGAACAAGAATAGGTCTGGGCAAGTCGCGGGCGGAATCGGGCTGGCTATAGCCACCGCAAGCGTGATCGGTGCGCCATACTTTATTCGAAATTGGATTTTGTTGGGGTGCCCGATTTATCCGCCGCCGCCGAGCTATGGGCATTTTTGTCAGCCCAAGTACATGTCCGCGGAGGCCATCGCAGCGTTTCATGCCTACATCCGGCATCGAGGAGAAGGATGGGGTCGAGGACTGGCCGCGTTGCTGCTTTTGCCTTTTCGTCTGACGTACCACACCGCGAATTTTCATGGCGCGGGTGGAATTGGATTGTGGCCTCTGGCGCTGGGCCCTATCGGAGTGGTAGCGGCGCGCAAGAAGGCGTGCGCGAAAGTACTGGCGTTGCTGGCGTTGTGTTTTGTGTTGGTTTGGTTTGTGACTCAGCAAGAATCGCGCTTCCTGATCCACGCGTGCGTGATTGGCGCCGTATTCTCGGTGCTGGGATGGCGCGCGGTCGCCGAGAGTGGGCGAGGCTGGGCGAGGTATCTTGCAGTGGCAGTGGTTCTGCTTTCGTGCTGCTACGGGCTGTTTATGATTGAGCGTGGCGGTGCGGGAGAGGTCAGGGCGGTGTTCTCCCAGCAATACGCCATGGTGAGACGGCAGGGTGCTGTTCCGTATCTGGCGAGTTTTGACTATTTGAATGGCGAAAATTCCGTGCGCCGGGTGCTGATTCTGGACCGAAGTGCTCCGCCGTTTTACTCGAACAAGGATTATGTGAAGCCGATTGGGCAATGGGGAGAGCGCACACTGCCGGGAGCACCTGATAGCCGCGAGGCACTGCAAAGGGCGCTAGGACACTAGCTGGATGTGTCTCATGTGCTGGACGTAAATTCGGAAATGTCGAGTTATCAAATCACGCCAGGCACTGACGCTGATTTTCGAAGGAGAAAATCAGCGGGTGTACCGGGTGGAGTAAGTGATTCGGTGATTCAGTGAGGCAAGGAGGCTGGCTTGTCGGTTTCGGGGGGCTTTCTGGTGAATCGCCCAGGTGGCTTCGGTGGGGGTCGCAGATAAACTGCCGGCGATGTGCGTCAGGGATACGTTGACAACGGTGGTGTCGAGCACCTCCATGAAGGTAGCGAGCATGACGGCCATAGTGAGGAGCCAGGGGCCCGCCGGAAGGCGCTCGGTGAGTGTGGGAGTTGCTAACTGCTTGGGTATAGCCGCCAGTGTGCTCACGGCCGGCCTGCCCGAAATCGTAACGATCGCGTGAGAAATGGCGACCGCAACTGAGCGGAGACACTTCGAAGCTGGCTGCCGAGGGGAGCGGTTCGGGCGGCACGGAGAGGCTGACCGACGAGTTGACCTAGTGGCGCGAGGGCCACGGGGAAGAACCCTTTCCTCCTTCCCTTGTGAAAGGATGCTAGGTTGGCGTGCGGACAGAAGTCAAGGACCGCGCCCGGATGGGCGTACTCGCAGGCAAGTGGTTGTGGGATTTGGAACGTGTTTCACGGGGGACGTTGACCCGGGTACGGAAAGCTACATACCATGGAGTGATGCGCCTCAGGGGAAAGCGCAAAGCCATAACGGGTGCGGGCTGCGGCATCCTGGCGCTCGTGTGCCTTTGCGGGTGCGAGGACGCCACGAAAAAGCCGGTCCAGGCCAAAGTGCCAGCGCTGGCCCCGGTGCAGCAGGTGCAGAAGCCGCAGGCGCCGGAACTTCTGGAGTTGCCGCAGGAGCGTTGGAACGCCGATGAATTCGTTTCGCTGATGCCGCCGACTCCGGGCGGCATTCCTTATTTAATCGAACAGGTAAAGGCGAAATTCGCGTCGGGCGAAGCGAATTACCGTGCCGGGCATTTGGCGGCGGCGCGGCGAGACTTTGACGATTCGGTCGACTGGATCCTGGAAAGCGGCTACGACCCGAACAGCGACCCGCAATTGCGAGACGTTTTCCACGAAGTCACCGACAAGGTGTATACGTACGAACTGCAGGCGTACCGCGCCGGGGACGGGTTCACGGAGGCGCCGGCGGTGCCCGCGCCGATCGACGAAGTGGCGGAGATGACCTTTCCGGTGGACCCGAAGCTGAAGGAACGCGCAGAGGACGTGGCGAAGAATGTGTCGCACGACCTGCCGCTGACGGTAAACGATGTGGTGGTGTCGTATCTGAACTTTTTCCAGACGCCGCGGGGCCGGGCCATTGTGGAGAACGGGCTGCGGCGTAAGGGCAAGTACCAAGAGATGATCGCGCGGGTGCTGCGCGAGGAGGGCGTGCCGCAGGACCTGATTTATCTGGCGCAGGCGGAAAGCGCGTTTCAGCCGCTGGCACTGTCGCGAGCGGGCGCGCGGGGCATCTGGCAGTTTGTGCAGTGGCGCGGGAACGAGTATGGGCTGAAGCGCAGTTGGTGGGTGGACGAGCGGCTGGACCCGGAGAAGGCTACGCGGGCTGCAGCGCAGCACCTGCGGGATCTGTATGGGTTGTATGGCGACTGGTACCTGGCCATGGCCGCGTATAACTGCGGACCGGGAAATGTGCAGAAGGGCATCGAGCGCACGGGTTATGCGGATTTCTGGGAGCTGTACCGGCGCAATGTGCTGCCGACGGAAACCAAGAACTATGTGCCGATCATTCTGGCGCTGACGATCATCGCCAAGGGTGCGCAGCAGTATGGGATTTCGGTTGACCCGGACCAGCCGGTGCCGACCGACATGGTAAAGCCGGGGCGGCCGATCGACCTGCGGCTGGTGGCGGAGACGATTGACGTGGACGTTGCCACGCTGAGAACCTTGAACCCGTCGCTGCTGCGCATGGTGACCCCGGACGATCCATCGTTCGAGTTACACTTGCCAGTGGGAACCTCGGAGAAGTTCTCCGCGGAGATTGCGGACATCCCCCCGGACAAGTGGGTAAGCTGGAGACGGCACCGGGTGGAACCGGGGGAAACGCTGACGTCAATCGCCAAGACCTACCGGGTGACCGCGGCGGCCATTGCCGACGCCAACGACCTGGAGCACGGCGCGCAACTGGAGCCCGGGGAGAAGCTGATTATTCCAGCGGCCCGGCCGCTGGAGGAGAGCAAGCCGCGGCTGGTGCGCTATCGAGTCCGCAAGGGAGACACTCTGGGCGGGATTGCCGACCAGTTCAGCGTGACCAGCGAGCAGGTGGAGAAGTGGAACGGGCTGAAAACCGGTAAGGTGAGCCGCGGGATGGTCCTGCGGATCTACACCGTAGGGGGAGGGCCGGAGACCCATCCGGCGGCGCACCATACGGTAAAGCACAAAAAGACCACCACGGCCAGCGCGGCAGCAACGAAAAATTAAGACTTTGCATAACGTGAGAAGCTGTGAGAAGTTTGTTGGCCTGCGAACAGCGGTAGCGTGCGCAGAAGGCTTGACAAGCACGTTGGACTGGGATAACAAAGCGCAAGGACGGAGCGCAGTCATCTCCGGTTGTAGCAGCCTGCTGTGAACTAAACGGAAATACGGTTTCGTAAGCCCGCTGGGAGGGACGTATGGATTTTGAGAAGGATCAGTTCGAAGAAGATGATGAGCTGTCGCGGCTGGAAGAAGATGACGAGCTGGGCGGCGAAGGCATAGTGGAAGAGGAAGAAGTGCTGGCCGTGGAAGAAGAGCCCGCGGAAGGAGAAGCGGAGGGCGAAGAGGCACCGGCGCCGAAGCCCGCCCCGAAGAAAGCCGCGAAAGTTGCGGCAAAACCAGCGGCCAAGAAAGCCGCGAAGAAGCCGGCGAAAAAAGCGAAGGCCAAGCCCAAAGCGAAGGCCAAAGCCAAGGCCAAGCCGAAGAAGGCGGCGAAGAAAGCAGCCAAGAAGCGCCGCCGATAGTTTTTTCACATCCGCAAGAGCGAGCAGGCTCCCCGAAGATTTCGGGGAGTCTTTTTTTGTGCCGGATTTTCTGCGAATGTGCCGTTGCGGCGAGGGGGCAGAAGGAGCGCGGTGTCGAAACGGAAGAAAGGAAGTGTCGAAAAGGAAGGGCGGTCGCGGAATACTTGCCGGGCGGGACAAGTGCCGATACGATAATCCAGTATGTTGCGTGCGATCGGGCAGATACGGCGGATGCGGGGCGGGGCCCAGTCGCACCTGATGCGCTCTTCGGACGAAAACTATTATGTGGTGAAGTTTCAGAATAACCCGCAACACCGGCGCGTGCTGGTGAAAGAAATGCGTGGTGGAAGTGCCGGAGGAACTGATCCGGCTGACCGCGGAGTTGTGCATAGAGGCGCCACGGACGCGCATTCCGTGCACCGCGGGATTGCAGTTCGCATCGCGCTACGACCGCCGGCACCGCTTTGTGCAGGACACGCTGCGGGACGCGGGCGTGGAGGCCGTGCCCATGAAAGGCTTCGCAGTGTGGGCAGCAAAGATGCGGCCCCTGATTCAGTGAGCCGTGATTCGTGCCTGTGCAACCGTAACGGAAAAAGAAGTTTAGACAGCGCGACCTGGGCGGTGGATCTGAGCTCTGCATACGTCACGGTTTCCAGGGCGCACGCGCTTGTGGCTTGGGGATAGTCCAGGCAAACGCTATCATGGAGCGAACGACTGAGCGGCTATTTTGCGCAAGGGATACTGACGATGTCTTTGGAAGTTACACAGCGGGAAATGAACGGGATTCAGCTTTTGGCTTTGAAGGGGCGGCTGGCGCTGGGGCAGGAAAGCAGCGGGCTGCGCAGCCTGGTGGAGAAACTGCTCGCGTCCGGCTCTACGCGGATCATTCTTAACCTTGAGCATGTGAGTTACGTAGATAGCGCCGGACTCGGGGCGCTGATCGAAATGCATCGCAAGGCAAAAACCGCGGGCGGACGGCTGTTGCTTTGTCATCTCGGCCCGAAGCTGCAGCAGGCGTTAGAACTGGCGCGGCTGCTGCCCCTGTTCGAGACGTCGGCGACGGAAGAGGCGGCGATCGCGAGTTTTTAAGACAGTAAGTCGACACTCCCTCTGATCTCCAAGCAGGTAAAAAACCGACAATCGAAAGCTTGTTGGCTCCGAGGCGATCCACTTCGTTGTGGGCCGCCGGTTGCAATGATTTGTGCGTGATTTTTGCGCTATCTCTTGCCGAAGCATACCGACGAAGCAGAAACCGCGAGGCTTAAGGAAGAGTGGGGAGATTTCGGGACGTGCGGAATTCCCGTTTTGGGTGACCGATTTGGGATGGAGTTTCAATTGGTCTTGCAGTTCGTGAAGCGTGCCACGCGAGGAGGAAAAGATGGGCATCAAGGATTGTGTAGTGACCCCAATCGCAGTCGATGCATCAAGGGGCCAGAAAGCGCCATCACGGCAGAACAGATTTAGTCTATCGAGACAATTGTTCTTTGCTGTTGTGCTGCTGTTCGGGTTTGCTGTGCCAAGGCGTGCTGCGCTTGGCCAGGAGAAACCTGGAGATGCTGCAGAGGAAACGACCATCGTGAAACAGCGAGCGTGGCTGGAGGGAAACTTTGTGCGTCTGCGCTTGCTGGAAGATGTTTCTTCCGCGAGCGCGCGGGTAGGAGACCCGGTACGGTTCGAACTTGTCGATGGTGTAAACCTTTGCGGGAAACCAATTATCGCCGGGGGACATGTGACGGAGGTACAGCCGAAAAGGCGGTTGGGCCGGGCCGGAAGTTTGCAGATCACATTGGATTATCTCGAAGTGTCCGGCAGAGATAAGATACCACTCCGGGGAAATACGGACGTCAAAGGGAAGAATCAAAAGAAAGGAATGATGGTTGCAATCATTCTTGCTCCTGTTCCTCTCGTATTCCCGTTTCCGGCTCCGGCCACGGTGTTCGCGCGTGGCGAAGATGCGGTGCTACATGCAGGAACGGAAATCACCGTCGAGGTAAGCGGCGATGTGCGCGTGGCTCTTGAATCCGTGACTAGTGATCCGTGATCTGCGATCCGGAATCACGAACTGATGCGGATCGGTTGGCGGGAATAGGCGGCCCTTAGCAGAGATGAATGATCCCTGCATTAGGCTGGCGATTCCTGATCGTAGGCCGCCGTCTTCTCGCTTAGGTTTACTGGCAGCTGACTACTGAACGGACGCCGGTGATCCCGGCTCGCCCATGTCAAATCAGGGGCTCGGACCAGTTTTCCAGCGTCTCCTTGACCTTGTGGAGGAACTGGTGGGCGATGGCGCCGTCGACCACCCGATGGTCGTAGCTCAGCGTGACATAGCACATCGAACGAATGGCGATGGAATCGTTGATCACCACCGGTCGCTTTTCGATGGCGCCGAGGCCTAGAATGCCGACGTTGGGCTGGCTGATCACCGGCAGGCCGAACAGTCCGCCAAACACGCCGGGATTGGTGATGGAGAAGGTGCCTTCCTGCACTTCCTCGGGCTTGAGCTTCTTAGTGCGGGAGCGCTCGGCGAGATCGTTCAGATTGCGCTGGATGCCCAGAAAATTCTTTTCGTCGGCGTTCTTGATGATGGGAACGATGAGGCCCCAGTCTAGCGCCACGGCGATGCCGATGTTGATTTCCTTGTGCAGCACGATGTTGGTGCCGTCGAGCGAAGCGTTGAGCGTGGGATAAGCGCGCAAGCCGGCGACCGCGGCTTTGACAAAGAAGGGCATGAAGGTCAGCTTGGTTTCGTAGCGCTTCTCGAAGTCGTCCTTGGACTTGGCGCGGAGCGCGGCGATTTTGGTCATGTCGATTTCATCTACGGAGTAGACGTGCGGCGAAACGTGCTTGGAGGCGACCATGTGCTCGGCGATTTTCTGGCGCATGACGCTGAGCGGCTGCACTTCGTAGCTACCAAAGTAAATACGTTCGCGCGGAACGCCGAGTTGCAGCGCAGGAGTGAATTGGCTGCCGTGGACCGCAGGCGCGCCGGGGGTGGCGGCAGGGACCGGAGGAGGAGGCGCGGGACGCGTGGCTGTGGGAGCGGAGGACGCGACCGGAGCGGTGCTGCCGGATTGCGCGGCAATGGCCGTTTCAAGGTCTTCCTTGGTGATGCGGCCGGCGGCGCCAGTGCCTTCGAGTGAGGCGAGATCGATGCCGTGTTCCTTGGCCATGCGGCGAACCAGGGGCGAAGAGTGGATGCGTTCGGCGCCCGCGGCGGGAGCAGTAGCGCTGGAAGCAGCAGCGGCCGATGCAGGGGCAGCCGAGGGAGTCGGAGCGGCGGGCTTGGCCGGCGGCGGGGCCGGTTGTTGCGCGGGGGCAGGAGTCGGGGCGGGAGCGGGTTTGGCAGCGGCGGACGCCGGAGACGGGGTAGAAGCTGCAGCGCCGTCGGCGCCATCAATGACCGCGACCACGGTTTGAATCGGCACGGTCTGGCCTTCGGGAATCTTGATTTCCTTCAGGACGCCGGCGGAGGGTGAAGGAATTTCCGCGTCGACTTTGTCGGTAGAGATTTCGAAGAGGGGTTCGTCGCGCTCGACCTTGTCGCCGGGTTTCTTCAGCCACTTGGTAATCGTGCCTTCAAAAATGCTCTCGCCCATCTGGGGCATCACTACATCGGTTGCCATGTCTCTCTCCTTCGCGGGCGGGCCGGAACGGCGAGTGTGACGCCGGAAGAATCCATTGCTGTGGGCGCGTGCCGCGAAACCCTACTAGTTTACCGCCAAAGGCGCAGTGACGGAAAGCCGGAGAAAACCCCAATGATGGAAAAGGGTCCAAGTTTCAACGGATACGGAGGCTAACGTGCAGCGTAACGTGCAGCGCAACGATACAGTCGTGTCGGAATTGTGGTAGTTTCGCGCAGGTTTCTGTTTGCCGAGAGCACCGGTTCAAGTGGGGGGCAAGCGGTCGCGGAAGCAATGAACGATTTGTGTTCGGGCGGCGTCTCTTGGTGTTGGCTAGTTTTGTGCGGGCGATTATGGGATAAAAAATGATGCGATTTTCTGAGGTTGTGCGTTGTCTGCTGGTTCTTGGCGTCATGGCCATTGCGGGTGAGACTTCGTCTTTCGCACAGAACCCGGCGGCTTCTTCCACCCCGTCTGTTGATCCACAACGTCTGAAGGCCATCGACTCTTTCGTCGTGAAACAAATGGCGAATCAGAAGATTCCTGGAGTTGCGGTGGGCATCTACAGCCGCGGACAGGTTTTGCTGGCCAAGGGCTATGGACTGGCGAACGTAGAGCTCGCGGTACCCGTCAAGCCGGAGACAATCTTTCAATCGGGCTCCGTGGGCAAGCAATTCGTTTCCGCGGCGATCCTGATGCTGGTGGAAGAAGGAAAGGTTTCGCTCGACGATAGTGTTACGAAGTACTTTCCAGACGCGCCAGCAAGCTGGAAGCCGATCCTGATCAAGAATCTGTTGTCGCATACTTCCGGCCTCTCCGAATACGAAAGCGACGATCGCACCGGGCCCAAAGGGCCTTTTTACCTGCGTCTCGATTTCACGGAGAACGAACTCGTCACGAAAATCGAGGCGCTGCCCATCGAATGGGCTCCCGGAGAAAAATGGGACTATCGCAACACGAATTATTTTTTGCTTGGCGTGCTGATCCACAAAGTCACCGGCAAACCGTACTACGAATTTCTGGAGGAAAGGATTTTTAAGCCACTCGGCATGACTTCCACGCGGCTCATCAGCGACCGCGACATCATCCCCAATCGGGCTGCTGGATATGAGATCGAAAATGGCCAACTGAAAAACCAGGAGTGGGTTTCCCCCACGTTTAATTCCACCGCCGATGGAACGCTGTACTTCAATGTGACGGACCTGAACAAATGGGACGCCGCGCTTTACGGCACGCAACTCCTCAAACAGTCCAGCCTGGACCGCATTTGGACCGTGTATCCGCTGAATGACGGCAAGCCTAATGCCGCGGGCTATGGATTTGGCTGGATGATCGGCAAACAGAACGAGCACAAACGGATTGAGCACGGAGGAGCATGGCAAGGCTTTACCTGCGTCATCTCCCGCTATCCTGACGATAATCTCACGGTCGTGGTGCTCACCAATCTGGAGGCTGGCCATTCCATGCCCCGGCCGATGGCCCACGTGATCGCCGGCTTGGCGGATCCACCATTGCTGCCTGCAAAGCTCGTGGCCATCACCGACACGCAGCCGGCAGTTACGGCTTCCTTGGTGAAGCTGCTGGATCGGTTAGCGGCTGGTCAGGATGTTGCTTCACAGGCCGCCGATGGAACTCGTATACGCATCCTTCCCGACAGCAAATCAGTACGGCAGAGCCTTGCAAACCTTTGGCCCGGCGGTGCGCTGACACTCGTAAAACGCATCCCTGCTGCCGGCCCCGGTGACCAGCGCACATCTGTGTTCCGCCTTCGCAAGGGAGAGGACGCCGTGTTGATTTTCATCGACTCGACTTTCGATGGAAAAATCTCCAGGCTGCGCACGGCGTCGGACCGCGAGTACGATTGGTAGTTTCCCATTGAGTCTCTCCGTGCAAACCAGTTTCGTTGGACGGCTGCGGCGGCTGCGGCGGGCGGAACTTCCCGTAGACACCGTGGAGATGGCGCGCTATTTAATCGGCAAAGTAGTTGTTCACGATAGTGACTGCGGCAGATTGAGCGGGCGCATCGTCGAAACCGAGGCCTATCCCGTGGGTGACGCAGCCGGGCACGCATTCCGTGGGGAGACACGGCGCAATCGCACGCTCTTCCTCGAACGAGGGCACGCGTATGTGTATTTCTGTTATGGGTCGTCTTTCTTGCTGAACGTTACGAGCGAGGCGCCGGGGGTTGGTGCCGGAGTTCTGTTGCGCGCCATCGAGCCGCTGGAAGGGATTGAGCATATGGCAGGTTCTGCTGGGAGTGCTGGCCGGGCCAACTTGGGAAGAGGTCCGGGCCGATTGACGAAGGCATTGCGCGTGGATCTCCGAGAAGACGGATTGGACTTGTGCGCAGGCGACCCGCTTTGGCTGGCGGTGATCGCGCGAAAGACCGGCCGAATCGGAAAGAGTGTGCGTATCGGCATCACTCGCGACGCACACCGGTTGTTGCGTTTTTACGAACGCGGTAATGCCCACGTGAGCGGCCCAAAGAAGCTACGTCCGTAGCCGGGACCGCGGAGCTTCAGGGGTTCTGCGTCGTGACCCACGAGTCTGTCTGCTCGGGAATCTCATTCAAGATGGCCTGGCAATGCGAATTAAGTGGCGGCGCCAACGAAGGTCCGCGCAGGCTGCGGCAGCGGGCGCAACAGCAAATAGAACGCGACGACGTGGGTGATCAGCAGCAAAGGAACATAAAGGATGGGAATCGCGTAGGCGGCGCCTAACTGCCCGGCCATCGCTCCAAGACCGAGCCGAATGCCATGGTAATAGTCGACGAGAATGTCGATCAGTCCAACGAGATTAAACGCGAAGACCAAGGGCCAGAAGAGCGTGCGTGTCCTTACCGTGAGAAGCGCGAGGAGGGCTAGGATACCGGTTGCGAAATCTCCGTAAGCGGCGAAAGTGGCGAAGCCAGTGGGCAGGTTGGGGCCGATGACCCCGGGGAGCAGAAAGACCAGTCCGAAAAAGCGAAAGCTGTGCAGAGTAGCAATGACACGATGGGCTTCGAGCGAATCCATCCGTTTCAGTCTCGGCAGGATGTAAACCCGGAAACAAAGCAGCCACGCGACATAACCTAAGACCAGATGGGTTTGGAAGATAGCTTGGGGGGACATGGAGCCTCCTTTTGGAACTTGCAAGCGTAGGATGATTAGCATCATCTAATTGTCACAAAAAATTTTAGAAACTTTTGAGCAGACCATCCTGGACTGTATTCAGGATGCGCTGCCTGACGGCGAGATCCGGCATGGTGCGTGCAATAGCAATGGCCCCGACCATGGACGAGAAAATGGCAAGAAAGTTTGCAGCCTTTTCGTCGGGATTTCGCCCCGGCATGAAGGGCAAAAGCTCCTGGCGAAATTTCAGGATCGCCGACGAAATTCGTCGCTTCACCGCCGGGCGGGTGCGCGCCATGTCGGGCGCCAGCGCGGCAATCGGGCAGCCGTCCTCCGAGCGGTCACACATCTCGAGCGACAGGTAGGTTTCCACCATGGCTTTCCAGCCGTCGTGCGGGTTCCGCTCCTTCGCGGCGGTGATCAGCCGGTCACGAAGTTCCTGCAAGCTTTCGTCGACGGCCTCGAGCACGAGATCGTCGCGACTCTTGAAGTGTTTGTAAAAACCGCCGTGAGTCAGGCCCGCGGCCTTCATTACCGTGGCCACCGCCGGTGTGTTCAGGCCCTTGGCGCGAAGTTGACGCGAGGCGTTCCGGACGATTTTCCGGTGAGTCTTGCCCTTGTGGTCGGGATGGTAACGCATAGATTGGTTTATCAGATTAGACGTGTCATCCCATAGAGTCAACCCGGCAGGATCGAAATAGGAATGCACCGGGTTATGGTGACAACGAACCCGGAGCGCCCGGCCGTGCGTCAGTGAAAGGAATTGAGGCGTGGCAGCGTAGAAACAGGCATGGAGCCGAGCCGTCGACTTCGCCGCATGTTGTGGACCGGCACGATTTTTCTCGCCGTTATCGGTGTCGCGGTGGCCGTACGAAGAATGGTTGCCGTGGTTCCCGTAATTCTTCATGGTTATCGGCCGATGGCCGCACCGCGGAATCCCGTGGCCGCACAGTTTGCTTCGCTCGACGACCTGTTCGCTCGCTATCCCATTCTGACGTTCATTCATATCGCTCCGGGAATTCTCTTCATGATTCTTGGTCCGTTGCAGTTCAGCAGAACTGTACGCGCGCGTCATCCCAAGTTTCATCGTGTCAACGGCCGCATTTTCCTTGCTTGCGCCGCGATCGTGGGAATCTCGGCACTGGTGATGAGCCTGGGCATGCCGGCGATTGGCGGAGTCAACCAAGCGGCCGCGACGACACTTTTTGCGACATTCTTTCTTTTTGCGCTCGAAAGAGCCTTCGTGCACATTCGCCGGCGGGAGATCGCCTTGCACCGCGAGTGGATGATGCGGGCGTTCGGCACCGGCCTCGCCGTCGCGACAATTCGCCCGATCATCGGTTTCTTCTTCGCCACCAGCCGTGTTACCGGCCTCACACCGCACGAATTTTTCGGTGCGGCGTTCTGGCTCGGTTTCACGTTACAGCTGATGGCGGTCGAGGCTTGGATTCAGCACACTCGATCGGCAGTAATCAGCAATCAGTAAAACAACCACGACCACGAAGAAATGACGGCTCGGGAGCAAGCGTCAATTAAAGCCGCTGGCCACCCCGGCTTTCCTGAGGCACAGTCAGCGATTGAGCACGAGGGGCGTCCTGGTAATCCGAACGTGGGCAGCCCGATTTTTCTTCAGCGCCGTTCTCGACACCGGCGAGTTCACTGCGCTGTGGCGGCAGGGACGATGGGGAGGCTGATGTAGCTGGCTTGGCCGGTGGTGTGCCAGATGCGCTGGGTGGCTATTTGGTAGTCGGAGGGTTTGGCCTCGAAGATGTTGGGGACAAATTTTTGCGGGTTGCGGTCGTAGAGGGGAAAGAGGGTGCACTGCACCTGGACCATCAGGCGATGGCCGGCAGGAATGGTGCGTTCGACCATGGGCAGCGCAAAGCGGTACTCCAGAGGCTTGCCAGGCTCGATGGAAGAAGGGTGCTCGAAGCTGGTGCGATAGCGTCCGCGAAAAATGTCAGTGGCCATGGGCAGTTCGTAGCCGTTCATGTCCGGTGGCGGCCCAATTAACCCAGGAAAGACGCCGGTGATGTCCGTATTGCCGAGCTGGCGGTTCGGGTAAACGTCAATGAGTTTGACGACCCAATCCGCATCTGTGCCAGTTGTGGAAGCAATCAGATGCGCGACCGGCTCGCCAGACAGCTTCATCGGTTCGGGAAGCGGGTCGCTCACGAAGGTGAGCACATCGGGGCGGCCATCGACGAAGCGCTGGTCGGTGACCAGCCAGGTGCGCCAGCCGGTGCTATCTCTTTCCAAAATAGGCCGTGGGCGATAGGGCACGGGCTTAGCCGGATCGGAAACAAATTCGGAGTAAGAGTAGCGTGCGGCTTCCTCCTGTCGTTCTGGAGCGCTGAAAGAGAGTTTGCCGCCAGGGGCGAAATACAGCGGCTTCGTGGAAAAGCTACAGCCCTGCTCGCAACTGGTGGGGAAGGTGTTGAGGCGGTCCCAGTGGTCGGCACCGGTGTCGTAAATCCAGACGGAAGGCGTGTCGGCCTTCGGAGAATCGGGTTTCAAATATTGGTTGAAGAAGGGGAGCATGACGTCATGGCGCCACTGATTCGAAGTGTCCGTGGCCCAGACGAACGGACCCAAGGCCCGGCCCTGGCGATTAACCTGTGAGTGGAACCATGGTCCCATCACCAGGAAATTCATGGTGTGCGCGTTGGGTTTACTTTGAAGGGCGCGATAAGAGTGGTTGGCGCCCCACATATCTTCCTGGTCGTAGAGACCTTGCTCCCACATGGTGGGCACGGTGAGCGGAAGTTTGGCAATCAGCTTATCGAGTGCACCCGCCTGCCAGAATGCATCGTAGGAGGGATGTTCGACGAGGATGCGCATGAACGGCAGGTCGGCGCCGCCCTCTTCTCGCGCCATGTCGCCAGCCGAACCTGCATTGAGATAGTTGGTGTAATCGTCGCCGAGACGGGTTGTGCCCTTGCCGTTGCCGCGCGCGGTCATCTGTCCGATGACATAGTCGATATTGGGTTGGCGAAAGGCGCCATAGTGGAACCAGTCATCTCCCATCCAACCGTCGACCATGGGGCTCTCCGGCACCGCTGCCTTGAGTGCCGGATGCGGATGCAACAGCGCCATGACGACGGTGAACCCTTCGTAGGACGAGCCAATCATCCCGACACGGCCATCGCTCTCAGGGACATTTTTGGTGAGCCACTCGATGGTGTCCCAGGCATCGGTGGTGTCATCCGCGCCGGTGGTGTTGAAGCCAGAGTCCACGGGAAGCGGCGTCATCAGGTATGGACCCTCGGAGCCGTACTTGCCGCGCACGTCTTGATAAACGCGGATATAGCCGCTTTCCACGAAACCTTCGTCGGCGAGCGGGAGTTCGTCGAGAAGCGTGCGCGCCGGTGGTAGGGATGGATTGCGGAGGTGATTCGCGGCGTTGTAAGGCGTGCGTGTGAGCATGATGGGGGCATCGTGCGCCCCTTTCGGAACAAAGATGACGGTGAAAAGCTTGACGCCGTCGCGCATGGGCATCATGACCACACGGCGATCGTAGTTGTGATCGACGGACGGCGGCTGAAAACCTTGCGCCATCTGGTCGCCGCCAATTTTCGTGGGAGCGGGCGGCGCGGTTTGTGCGCTGGCGATCGCTGCGTTGCACAGCAGAGCGAGAACCAGCGTGGAGCGAAGGGCGGAGGTCATCTTTTCTCCTTGTTTCAATTTGATTTTGCGGCGTAGCCATTTAAGAGACGCGCGGAGCGTCATCCACGTTGCTCGCGATGTTGTCGGCTACAGAGCCGGAAATCGTGCCACAAAACCTTAATAGTTTAGGGCCAGAGTCGCAAGGATGGCGCACTATTTCAGGGAGTTTGGAAGCGAAGCAGGTTTATTTGGCGTCGCGCATCCCAACTTTGATGCGCCGAAATGCTTCCGCTGGACCGCGCACATTCAGGATGCGATATTTTTTGCCGCTGAGTTGATGATAGTTGACGAAGAATTCTTCCAGCTCCAGTACGAAGGGCCTGCCGAGATCTTGGACATGCTTCACGTGAGCGTAGCTGTGATTGTCCTGCTCGATCGCGACGATACGGTCATTGCGCACGGCTTTTTTCTTCTTGCCCTGCTCGCCTTCGATGATCCCTACGGGGCGGCATTTTAGAAGGCAGCCCGGAAAGGCAGGCTCGTCCATGAGGACCAGGACATCGACGGGGTCACCATCGTCGGCAAGAGTTGAGGGTATGAAGCCAAAGTCATAGGGAAATTCCATTCCAGCAGGAAGAACTTTCTTCAATTCGAAGATTTTCTGCTCCACATCGAATGCATATTTGTTTCGGCTACCTTTAGGGGTTTCGATCACGACCTGTATCAGGGCTGCGTGGGAATCGTCGCGGGGGGAAAGTTTGACGGGATTTGCCAAGCCGCGATTTTTCTTGTTCTTCGCCATTGGATGGCCCGCGACAGATCGGAGATAAGGAGATACTGAAGGCGGCGAACCGCAGATAACATCCCGTAAGGCCCTTAGGAATTGCGCTGGAAAGCTTGACGAGCGGGATAGCCGACGGGTCAGTAGACTTGACTGGATCGTTAGAACTGGCGAAATCGCGAAATGGGTGCTGTCAGGAAGCCAAACGCTTCAGGTTTGCAGATTGCGTTCCATGTTCCGGAGCATCTCGTAGAGGGCCGTGTCCATTTCCTGGTGGGGCTGCGATCGTGTGTTGCACAACGCTGCCGAACACGAAGCATCGGGGTTACGGATCATTAGGCTTGTAGAACCTGGCAGACTTCCGCTGTGCCACCAACTGCCATCGCTGGCGACCATACAGCCGCGGGCGTAGCGGGCATCGCCTTGGGGATAGGCGGGAGCCGGAGTGGTCATCAGGTGGAGGGTTTCAGGCTTAAGAAGGGCGGTAATACCGGGCGCACCGGCGACATGATCGAGGAACTGCACAAGTTGGGTAGAGGAAGCGATCCATCCGGCAGTGGAATCCATGCGATTAATGTTGATCTTGTAAGGATCTTCGGAGTATTGGCCGATGTAGATGACTTCGTCGGAAGCGCGCTGTCGCTCACTGTTGCGGGCAATCTGCATAGTGGTGATGCCGCAGGGGGCGAGAAGATTGGCCTGCACGTAGGACTCGTAAGGCTGGCCGGCCAATTGTTCGATGACCCGACCAAGAACGCAGTAGCCGAAGTTCGAGTAGGCCCAGAACGTGCCAGGCGGATTGGTGAGTGGGACGTTGTCGATGGTCTCGCTGATCAGTTTGGTTTGATCCCAGCCGTTGTTGTGGAACATCGGATCGTTATCGTCCGCCGCCCATCCGCCGGCGGTGTGGGTCAGAAGATGATCGACGGTAATGTCCGTGACATAGGTTTTGTACGGAGGCTTGCCATACTTCGTGCCGAGTATTGCCGAAGAACCAAAAACGCGGTTCGTAAGACTCAGCTTGCCGGCTTCGAGCAGGGAGAAAATGGTGATAGCGGTGATGACTTTGGAGAGGTCGGCGACGCGAAACAGACTGCTCTGCTGCGCCTGGGTAACGTGCTGACGATCGGCCATGCCGCCCGCGTGGTCGTAAGCAAATTGGCCGCTCTTCGAGAGAGCCACCGACATCGCAGGCACGCGGAAATGCCGCTCGAACTGTCCGGTGATTTGCATCATGCTGCGCCCGCGCTGTCTCGGGACGCTGGCTGACTGCGCGAGCGCTGTGAGAGCGGGCCCGCCAAGGGCGGTGCAGGTGACTGCGCGAAAGAGGTTGGCCACAACGGTTCTTCGAGTGTAAGTGTGCATTGGCATAGGGAAACTTGCGCGGCCTAGCTGATAGTTACTGCGCACGCTGGCCCTGAAATGTTCCGGTACCGCCGCGATCGTGGAACGTTCCGTTGTAGGTGCTGCCCTGCACGACGCCATTCACCCTTGGCCCATCAATTCGTCCACGGAAGACCAGCACCTCACGCGTTTTGGTACGCACCACGAGATGTTGCGCGTTGATCGTGCCTTCGACTCCACCGGATTGGTTGGGGCCTTTGAAGTGACCTTTAATGTTGTTGCCATCCTGCTGGAGATCCAGATACTTCGACGAAGTGGATCCGTTGGGATCGTTGCAGTAGAGAACCCATTTGCCGGCCACATTTGCCGGTGGCGCTTCGGACGGTGGCTGCTGCGGCCGTGCGACTCGATAAAGAAGTATGAGGGATAAGAAGCACACGAAACAGTAGCTGAATTTCTTCATTGCTGACCCCAATTTTGACGGCATGGTTAACGGCAAAGAGATTATCGAAGCAGGGGTCGAAAATGTACAGAGAACAGTGCGGGAGGGAGAAAGATAGCGCGACTGCAACCGGAGAACCACGGAACAGGTTCCCCTTGTACATCGACAGGAAGGGTGGTAAGTTCTTGTAGAAGCGGAAGGGGAGAAAATGAGCGAACCGGGAATCGATCTTCCGCAGGGAACGCTGGACTTGTTGATCCTACGCACCCTGGCATTGGAGCCGCAGCACGGCTGGGCAATTTCCGAGCGGATTCACCAGGTATCGAGCAAAGTTTTGCAGGTGCGGCAGGGGTCGCTGTATCCGGCGCTGCATCGACTGGAGCGGCGCGGATGGATTAAGGCGCGGTGGGGCGCGTCGGAGAATAACCGGCGGGCGAAGTATTACGAGTTGACGAAAAGCGGCAGGAAGCAGTTGGAAACGGAGAAAAGCGAGTGGGAGAAATTGGCGGCGGCAGTGGCGCAGGTTCTGGAGGCGAACTGATTGGGAGTGCGGCGGCGTTTGGAGCGGGGGCGGCAATCCCTTGCGAGGACACGGATCGATCCGAGAGAAATTCCTCGCTTCGCTCGGAATGACGAGCCCCGTTTGCTTGGGAGTTGTGCAGATTGACGGTGCAGGCGGTGGCGAGGTGCCGCGCTTCGAGGGACACAGGCTAAAGCCTGTGCTACAGGGGACGGAAGATTGGTGATTTCATGCTGCGGGTGAAGGCGTTGTTCCGGCGGAGGGCGGTGGAAGAAGAGCTCGATGAGGAGTTGCGTTTTCATTTTGATCAGCAAGTGCGGAAATTGATAGAGAGTGGGATGCCGCTGGCGGAGGCGCAACGGCGGGCCCGGATGACCATGGGCGGCGAAGAACAGATTAAGGAAGAGTGCCGCGACGAGCGAGGAGTGCGCTTTGTGGAATCCCTGGCGCAGGATGTGCGCTTCGGATTGCGATCCCTCCGCAAATCGCCGGGCTTCACGGCAGTGGCGATTATCACCCTGATGCTGGGAATTGGCGTAAACACGGCACTATTCACCGTTGTGTATGGTGTGCTGCTGAACCCGCTGCCGTTTCCGCGGCCGGACCGGCTGGTGAGTTTGTGGGAAGAGAACGTCATCGAAACCTCTGCGTACAATCCGGTGTCGGGTGGTGTGTTCACTGACTGGCAATCCGCGGCAAAGAGTTTCGAGCAGATGGCGCTGGTGGGGGAAGACACCGCAAATCTCTCTGGCGATGGTGGGGCGTTGCCAGAGTCCATCGGGATCCGGCAGTGTTCCTACAGTTTGTTTGCGCTGCTGGGAGTGCAGCCGGCGCAAGGGCGCTTTTTTACAGAACAAGACGACCAGCACGGAGCGGCGCCAACCACGGTGCTGACAAACGCATTGTGGAAGCGACGCTATGGCAGCGATCCAACCATCATAGGCAAAACCATCCTGCTGGACGGGCAGAAATTCGTGGTGATCGGAGTGCTGCCAGCCTGGTTCGACTATCCGGACAAGCGTGTGCAGTTGTGGGTGCCGGTGCGGCAAGCGGTTTCTGAGGCGGACATGCGGAACCGAGGTAACCACCGGTTCTTCGTCACCGCGAGGCTGAAGGATGGCGTGAGTGTGGCGCAGGCTTCGAGCGAACTGAACGGGATTCAACAAAGGAACTACGCGCAATTTCCAAAAGAGTTGATGGGGAAGAACGCTCAAGCACTGTTGCTGAGCGAGAACCTGGTGCGGGACGTGAAGCAGCCGCTGTACCTGCTGCTGGGCGCGGTGGGGTGTTTGCTGCTGATCGCGTGCCTGAACGTGGCAAACCTGTTTATGGCGCGGGTGACCGCGCGACGGCGCGAACTGGCGGTTCGGTCGGCACTCGGCGGGAGCCGCGGGCGCATCGTGCAAGAGCAAGTGACCGAGAGCCTGCTGGTGACCTTTGCTGGAGGCGCGCTGGGAACGGTATTGGCATGGGTGACGTTGCGCTGGCTACTGTCTTTCCAGGCGGATTTACCGCACGCGGATGCGATTCACGTGGACGGGACCGCGCTGGGGTTCACGCTGGCGACTACGATATTTTGCGGGATGTTCGCGGGATTGCTGCCAGCGTTAGCCGCCACGCGACAGGAGCTGGCCGGATCACTGAAAGAAGATTCGCGGACAATGGCGGGCGGACAAGCGAGGGCGCGGTTGCGTAAGGCGCTGCTGACTGCGGAAGTTGCGCTGACGGTGGTGCTGCTGGTCGGCGGCGCATTGCTGCTGAAGAGTTTTGCGAAGCTGCGGTCCGTAGATGTGGGTTGCCGCACCGATAATGAGCTGACGATGGGATTCACCTTACCGGATGCGAGGTATGGCACGGAAGCGAAGCTCGCAGAGTTTTATGCGGAGTTGCTGCAGCGGGTGCGGTCGGTGCCAGGAGTGAGCCACGCGGCGGTGGTGTCGGTACTTCCTGGCGCGGGGCATTTTATGGACAACACGTTCACGATTGAGGGCGCACCACCGCTGCCGCCGGGGCAATTCCGCAATGCGGTGCTGCGCGGGGCGGACCCGGATTACTTCGTGGCGATGCACATTCCACTAAAGCGTGGACGTGTTTATACCGACGCGGATCGCCGAACTATCGATGACAATGCGATGGTCATCACGGAGTCGATGGCACAGAAGTTCTTTCCCGGAGAGGATCCGCTTGGCAAGCATCTGGTCATCGATTGGGAGCGTCGGCCGCGTTTCGAGATTGTTGGCGTCGTGGGCGATGTGCTTTCGAATTTGGATTCGCCACCGGAAGCAACTATGTATCTGCCGCTGAATTCTGGACGGTTCGACTACGGTTCGCTGGTGGCGATGACCGACCCTGGGCACGACGTGACTGCACTGGCGATGCCGCTACAGAAGCAGATTGCCGCGCTGGACCCGGATCTGGGAGTTTCCGACGTGCTCACCATGGACGAGAGGATCGGAAAATCGACAGCTTCGGCGATGTTCGACGCGTTGCTGGTGCTGTCGTTTGCGGCGCTCGGGTTGGTGCTGGCAGCAGTGGGATTGTACGGGCTGCTGTCGTATCTGGTGACGGAGCGAACGAACGAGATCGGGATTCGCATGGCGCTGGGGGCTCAGCGATTCGAAGTAATGCGGATTATGTTCGTGGATGGGCTGCGGCCGACTGTCGTGGGATTGGCGATCGGGCTGCTTGGCGGCGGAATTTGCGCGCAATTAATTCGCAGCGGGTTGTTTGGAGTGGAACCGTTGGATTGGAAGATTTTCGGGACTGTGGCGCTGGTGGTGCTGGCGATTGCCGGGGCGGCGTGCACGTATCCCGCGTGGCGAGCGGCTCGGGTGGATCCCATGACCGCGCTGCGGTGCGAGTAGGGCATGCACTGCTGCTACCGGAAAAGACTAGCGGCGTAAAGCCGCTGCTACCGGCACACTGAGGATTGAGACGGGTGTGTGTGGCAAAGCGGCAGCGGGTCGCAGCACTCCAAAGGCCACAGGCTAAAGCCCGTGCTACCAGGTCGCGGCGGCGACTGATTTCCTTCAAGAAAATTAGGGTGGGAATGTAGAGAAAGCGGAAATGGCTCCGACTACTCTATGAACGCACCGGTGCCGGTTGTGCCACAGCAGAGGAGAAGGCCATGGACAAAGCTTACGGGATTTCGCGGCGGGAATGGATGGCTGCCGGGGTCTGCGCAGGGACATTGGCATCATGGTGCGATGGCGGCTCCGCAGGCGCTAAGATGCAAAAACTCAAAGGAGAGGATATGGCTAATTTGACGCCGTATTTATTGTTTGAAGGTAACTGCCAGCAGGCGATGGAGTTCTACGAAGGCTGCTTTGGCGGAGATCTGCGGATCATGAAGGTGAAGGACTCACCGGCCAAGGAGTGGATGGCCGCGGCACAGCAGGACAAGGTGATTAACGCACAGTTGCGAAGCGAGAGAATCGACATTTCGGCATCGGACTGGTTGAGGCCCGACCGAACTCCAGTGCGGGGCAATACGGTTTGCTTGTATCTGAGCGGTGGAACTCTGGCAGAGTTGAAGGCATTGTTCGAGAAGCTGTCACAAGGAGCCGAAGTGACGGATCCGCTCAAAGAAATGTTTTTCGGAAGTTATGGGGCGCTGAACGATCGGTTTGGCGTGCGCTGGATGTTCCAGACGAACGAGAAAGCTTAACGAAGTGGCAAGACCGGGGATCCACAGAGGAGGAAAGAGATGAAATACATTTT
The DNA here is from genome assembly GCA_035506955.1 of Verrucomicrobiia bacterium. Classification (GTDB taxonomy): domain Bacteria; phylum Acidobacteriota; class Terriglobia; order Acidiferrales; family UBA7541; genus Acidiferrum. Next base: position 101,347 of record DATJOO010000109.1, on the reverse strand, counting down.
GTTGATGACGGGAACGAACGCGGGTGCGAAGGGCTATCATGCGTGGTCGCAGAAGGATATCGATGCGCATATGGCGGTGCTAGTAAGTCTGAACAAAGAACTGGGCGAGAGCGGGGAGTTTGTGGCCACGCAAGGCCTGTCTGAGCCAAGCGAGGCCAAGCTGGTGCGCGGGGAAAAGGATGGCATTCCGGTTACCGACGGAGTGTTTCCGGAAGCGAAGGAATTTTTGCTGGGCTACTGGATCGTGGATGTGAATAGCCCCGAGCGCGCTTACCAGATTGCAGCACGCATCTCCACAGCGCCCGGACCGGGAGGGGTGCCTACGAATATGCCGATCGAGGTGCGACGGTTTGCCACGCCGAGGGCGTAGCTTGCCTGCGATGTAGAGAATGACGTGCCCGTTCCGACTAACTCGTGCAAGCGCAGAAGTCGCGCGAACAAGAGGAGAGCCTATATGAAATATATGTTGATGATGAACACCATGAAGGCAGGCCAGGGCGTTCCGGCATGGCCGAAGAAAGACCTGCAGGCCCACGTGGCTTTTATGATGAAGTTCGTGAAACAGTTGCAGGAATCGGGAGAACTAGTGGCCGCAGAAGGGTTGGCGTTTCCGGATCAAGCGAAGGTGGTGAGGGCCGGAAAAGATGGATTGCCGATCACCGACGGTGTGTTTCCGGAGAGCAAGGAATTCCTGGCGGGCTACTGGATTGTGGATGTGGACAGCCCGGAACGAGCATACGCGTTGGCGGCACAAGCTTCGGCGGCACCGGGGATTGGCGGCGAGCCGCTAAATATGCCGATTGAAGTGCGAGCAGTCATGAGTTGCCCCCCACCCGAAATGCTATGAGCGCAGAAGCCAGCGCACACTGCATCGAGCACCAGCTGCGGGAACTGGCGCCGCAGGTGCTCGGTGCGGTGATCCGGCGATTCCACGACTTTGCGGCCGCAGAGGATGCGGTGCAAGAAGCGCTGATCGCCGCGGTGATGAAGTGGTCGCAGGAAGGCGTTCCGGAAAATCCGCGAGGTTGGCTGATCCAAGTGGCGTCGCGGCGCATGTTGGATGATTTGCGGAGCAATATCGCGCGGCGACGCAGAGAAAAGGCGGTAGCGCAAGAGGGAGAAACGCTGGCCCCCGCACCCGAGTTGGACCTGGAGCTCCACACGATGGATCCGGACGACACGCTGATCTTGCTGTTTATGTGTTGCCATCCGGCGCTGACGACCTCTTCGGCCATTGCGTTAACACTGCGTGCTGTGGGCGGGTTGACCACGGGGGAAATTGCGCGGGCATTCCTGGTGCCGGAAGCGACAATGGCGCAGCGGATCAGCCGGGCAAAGCAAAGCATCAAGGTTTCTGGTGTGTCGTTCCTCATGCCCACCGAGAAGGAACAGCGCGAACGATTGCCGGCGGTATTGCACGTGCTTTATCTGATTTTCAATGAAGGATACACGAGCAGCTCTGGACAACGTGTGCACCGCGTGGAGCTGTCCAGCGAGGCGATCCGCCTGACGCGCAATGTTTACGGATTGTTGCCAGAGAACACCGAAGTGGCCGGGTTGCTGGCGCTGATGCTACTGACGGACGCACGAAGAGAAGCGCGGACGAACGCGGAGGGCGAGTTAATCCCGCTGACGAAACAGGATCGCGCGCTGTGGAACCGGGAAGAGATTCGCGAAGGAATTGAGCTGCTTACGGGAACCTTGGCGAAAGGCGCAGCGGGCATGTACCAGTTGCAGGCGGCGATTGCGGCGGTGCACGACGAAGCGGCACGCGCAGAGGATACCGATTGGATGCAGATCCTGGCGTTATATGAAGTACTGAAACGCATGAGCGACAACCCCATGGTGACGCTCAATCGCGCGGTGGCCGTGGCCATGGTATTCGGGCCGGAGCGAGGATTGGATCTGCTGAAAACGCTGGACAGGGATGCACGGATCGCCGAACACTACCGGTTGGACGCGGTGCGCGCGCATTTTCTGGAGATGCTCGGCGACAAGGAAGGGGCGATTAGGCATTACCGCAGGGCTGCGGAGCGAACCACAAGCACGCCAGAGCAAAATTATTTGATCGCGCAGGCGGCGCGGCTCCGCGAAGTGAATTGAGCTAAACGAGGACGGGGATGTTGGAGACGCCGGCGGTGCCAAAGATGCGCCGATAGCGTTCGATATCGGCAGGGGCGCCGAGAGCCTTCTGAAAGTTGTCCGAAAGTTTGACGGCGGGGCGGCCATCGGCTTCGTTGAGCTTGCAGACCAGGCTGAGGGGATCGAAGGATTCGTCACCACGCGGGTTGCAATCGCGAAAATCGTTGGTGAGCAGCGTGCCCCAACCGGCGCTGAAGCGAATGCGACGGTCAGGTTGCCAGAGGCGCGGATCGAAGAAATCGCGGGCGTTGCGAAAGTCCGTGGGAATAGCGTTGTTTTGCAAAGTGCCCGCGAAGTAGGCGTGCAGGCCGAGAATGGAGTCGACATCGAGTCCGTCGGAAGCAATCAGAAGCTTTTGCTGAGGATCCCGGCCGCGCCGTTCGAGCCAGGCGATATATTCGTCGCCGGCGACGAAGGGATCTTTGCTGTCGGCACGCTGGCCGGTCCAGGAAGCTACCCAATCGGGAGCGTCGCGAAGGAACTGGGTAGTGCCGAAAGTGTCGGGAAGAAGAACGAGCAATTCGCCACGATAGGTCTGCTGCCATAGTTCGAGAAGGCGATACTGCGCGTTCTTTAACTCCTCATCGTTATTAGCGAGCGCAGCTAAAGCCATAGGCAATTCGTGAGCATTGGTGCCGATGGCCTCGAGGTCGTGCTTATAGGCGAGGTAGGTGTTCGAAGTGCCCTTGAAGGAAGAGCCGAGCACGTCGCTCATGGCCTTTACGACAAATTCCTGCCAGAGAAAACTGTGGCGTCGGCGCGTGCCGAAATCGCTGACACTGAGACTGGGAACGCCGCGGAGGCGTGCCATTTTTTCCCAGAGGCGAGTTTTGGCGCGGGCGTAAAGGATGTCGAGTTCAAATTCGCTGAGGTGTTTGAGGCTGGCGCGAGTTTTGAGTTCGCTGACGGTGGTGAGAGCGTAGATCTCCCACATGGTGGTTTCGGTCCAAAGGCCCTGAAAGGTGAGGGAGAACTGGCCATCTTGCTGGACCGAAAGCTCGTAATCAGAGAGACGAAAGTCTTTTTCGAGCCATTCGAGAAAGGCCGGCTCGAAGATGCCCTGGTGGCCGTAGAAGGTGTTACCGGCGAGCCAGATAAGCTCGGACTTATGGAAGCGGCGCGTGCGGGTTTGCTCGAGTTGCTGGCGAAACTCGTTTATATCGATGATTTCGGCGAGGCGCAGATCGCTGGAACGGTTGATCAGAGAGAAGGACGCTTTCGTACGGGGAAAGCATTTCCAGATGAACTGGAGCATGAGGAGCTTGTAGAAATCCGTGTCGAGCAGAGAGCGAGTGATGGGATCGATCTCCCAATTGTGGTTGTGCGCTCGACGGGGGAGGTTGATGATCATGGAGGGTTTAGATTATCGCATTGTGAAGAAAGAGTGACCAGCGATCAGGGAGCAGTGGTGCTAGTGAGCTTGCGAATCAGGTCGACTTCTTGTTGGCTATAGGGAGTGCCATCGTTGCGGAAAATTTCGTGGAACCAAAGTTTGGGCTGGTGGTCCACATAGGGCTTTTGCCAGGAATCCCAGGGATACCAGGTTTGGGTTTTGCCGGCGACCAGACCCCAGTTGATGGCCGCGACATGATATTTCTTGGCGATGGGGAGGATGGCGGCGAAGGTGCTACCCATGGGCCGGGCCATATATTCGGTGCAAAGAATGGGGCGATGGTAGGGCAATAGCTCGCGAAGGTGCTTTTCGAAATTGGAGGGTTTGCTGTAATTGTGGAAGGAAAGCACGTCGGATTGTTCGAGCTGGATGCGTTGAATGGGATCCATCTTTTTTAGATTGGACCAATTGCCGTCGTAGACGCCGCTGGTGAGCGGCTGCGAGGCGCCGGCTTCGCGGGCCCAAGCGAAGGATTGCGGCAATAATTTCTCCACATACTTGTGTTTATCGGGCAACTCCTGAGTTTCGTAACTGCCCTTATTCAGCGCACCAGGCTCGTTCCAGACGTCCCAGCCGAGAATGCGCGGATCCTTGGCAAAAGCGCCAACGACACCTTTGACGTAGGCTTCGAGACGAGGAACCTGCGAGGGATCTTTGAGCGCGTTCGCGCCGGGGCTCTGCACCCAGCCGGAGTTGTGGACGCCGGGACGGGGATCGCGTTGTTTGCCGAGCTGCGGATACGGATCCCAGCAGGAATCGAAAAGTACGAACAAGATGCGGATGTGATGCTTATTGGCGATGGCGAGGAAGGTATTGATGCGCTGCTGAAAGCCGACGGAATCCTGTTGCCAGAGAAGATCGTGGAGGAAAACGCGCATTGTGTTGAGGCCGATGGATTCGGCCCAGCCAAGTTCGAGGTCGATGCGCTTGGGATCGAAGGTGTCTGCCTGCCACATTTCGAGCTGATTGATGGCGGTGGCGGGAATGTAGTTGCTGCCCACGAGCCAAGGCTGCTGGGCGTACCAGTCGTTGGCACGCTGTTCGGTCCAGCGAGCGGATTGTGCGAAGGATGAGAACGAAAAAAGGAGCCAGAATAGAAAAACGGCAGCGAATTTTTTCATAGCGAACCGGGGTAAGGCAGGTTCAGCGTACAACATTTAAGCGAAGCGAGAAACCTACTTCCGCAAAAAAAGTCCAAGGAAAGCAGGTTCGGCGGGCAAACGACGGCCTCGGAACGACATGCTTTGATTTTTTCCGCTGGCTGGCGCAACCAAGACAGCTCAGTTGGGTTTGGTTATGACGCCACAGGCGATGCGCGGCGGCGCGCCACTGTCACTGGGATTGGCTACGGCATGAATAATGATGGCGGTGCCACCGTGAGTGAAGACGGAATGGTCGTCGGAGCCGAGGGTGAGATAGGGCGCGACGGTGTTGACGTGGGCGGTGCCATTGGGCGACACCACGAGCACGAAATCGGGAATATCTCCGGCCGCGTGACCGCCGTGCACATGGTTGTGCGCATCGAAATGGCCACCGGCAGACTTGAAGTCGGGTGGCTCACACTGGGCGTTCTCATGTACGTGCATGGAGTGTTCGCCCGGCGGAAGTTTTTTGATATCGAGAGTGATTTTTACGCCCGTGGAAGCGGGTGTGAGCAGCGCGGTGCCTACATTTTCGCCTTGCGCATTGATGAGATTGACGGAGACCGACTTGACGACGGGATGGGTCTGGGCCTCCTGGGAAAAAACGGCAAAGGGCGCGAGGAAAAGCAGGGAGGCACAAGCGAGAGTCTTCATGGATTCTCCTTCAAGAGCGACTTGTCTCAGGATCACCAGAAACCGAAAGCAAACGTGCTGCAAAGAGAGTAGCAAAAGCCGCAGAAGCAAATGTCATCGGTTTGTAAAATGCGGCGCTTTGATCAGGGTTTTGCCGAGAAAATAAAGTCGAGGGAAAGCTGCCCTTCGCTGGTAACAGTAATTTCCTTGGTTTGTGTGCCGTAGGCTTCATGCCAGGCAGTAACCACGTAATGGCCAGGAGGCAGATTGGGAAGAGTGAAGCGGCCATCCTCGCCGGTAACCGCGAAATGGCTAGTCTTCAAAACCACGAAGTAGCCCTGCATCCAGGGATGGATGTTGCATTTGATGGGAATGATTTCCTCGTGTTCGTAAGCGTAGGAGAACGGGGGTGTGCCCGGAGGCTGCATTTTGTTCCACTCGCGGTTGACGCGGGCGAGGGGATGAATGTTGTGAGAGAAAGGATCGCTGTTGGAGATTTTAATTTCCTGGCCCACACGGACGGCCAGAACGTGCGTGGTGTAGTGGCAGCCTTGCTGATCGAACAGGGCGGGCGAGGACGGGACGGGAGGATCGTCCGATAGGCCAGCAGAAATATAGACGACGACATTGCGGAGCGAATTGCCGGGGCCAGTAACGACGTTTTCCGGGTACAAGGGATTGGAAGCGTGCATGAGAGCACATTGAGGCTCTTTGGTGAGATCGAGGGGCTTAAACCTAGGGGGCGCCCCCGAGAGAGTGACCTTTCCGGAAACGCTGCCGCCGGGTGCGCTGAGGAGCTGCATAGGAAAAAAGAGCGTGGCGAGTACGCAAAGATATGTTTTGGCTGCGTGCATGGCTGCTGCTCCTTCTGACTGAGCTGCAACGTTTAAGTTGTCTGTTGTCCCTAGACTACGGGGAGGTGCTCTACTGATCGGCCGCTTCCCCGTCACGGAACGCGGCAGTCCAAGAGCATTTTTAAATTTAACGTGGGGGTAGAAGCACAAGTAAGAAAAATCAAGCCCTGCACCCAAAAGAACACGGGCTGCGCCGTCAGAAGTGGGCGGCCAGAGAATCGCCGAGAAGCAAGCGGATGGCGAGTTGGTCGACAGAATGGGAGGTGTTGCTGAGGATGACGATGGCACGGCGGGTTTGCAGTTCGAGGCCAAGCAAGGAACGAGAGCCGCCGGTACCACCGTTATGCCAGGCAACTTGATAAGAGGCGGAGTGGCGGAGCATCCAACCGAAGCCGACGTTGCGATCAGGGCCACCGGCTGGAGCGAGAGGCTGGAACATGGAAGCGGCGAACGGAGCGGCGGAGGTGAGCGCAGCGGATGCGAGCGTAAGCATGTCTTGCATGCAGGAACGCAGACTACCAGCGCCAGGAAGCGCAGTCATGGTCCAGAGATTGGTGGGGCGAAGAAATTTGTTGTGGGGTTGGGCGACGAAAGATTCCTCCGAAGATGGAATGTTGAGATAAGTACGCTCTAGGTGGAGGGGGGTGGTGACGTGGCGGGCAATGAGATTGGGGTAATCGGTGTTTTCAAAGGCAGCCAACGCGTCGCCGAGAAGACCAGCACTGACGTTGGAGTAGAGGAATTTACCGCGACGGAGCCTGCCGGCGTTGAGACTGTTGAGATAAGCATAGAGGTCGCGCCGGGAATAGTCCGCGTACGGATCGCGGGGGTGGCGAAGGAGATTCCACCACCAGGCGAAGCCCGAGGGGAGACGCGGCAAGCCACTCGTATGCGTGACGAATTCCTTTAGAGTGCGATTGCCGATTCCATTTTCGGACAGCGGCAGAAATTTGCAGATGGGGTCTGCGAGAGAGAGGTTGCCGCGGGCAGCAGCAGCGGCGAGCGCGGTGGCCGTGAAGATTTTAGTGATGGAGCCAATTTCGAAAAGCGTGAATTCGTCGATTTTGGGACGGGCGGAGTTGCCGCTGGTCCCGGCAGAGACGAAACGTAGTCCACGCGCGTCCAGGAGACCGGCGATAACGCCAATGGCGAGTTTTTGGTCGACGTGCGATTGAAGAAGTTGGCGGACTTCGTCGTCCGGAGGAAATTCTGGAACGCTGGGTTGAGAGGGCGGAACGGACAACGGGCAACTCCGAATTAAAAGCGTGCGAGCTCCTTAGCGGTAGCGAAAACCTTTTGCGCGTTTGGAAGAAAGGCTTCCTCGAGCGTGGGCGCATAAGGCACTGGAGTGTCGAGAGAAGCTACGCGGAGCACGGGGCCGTCGAGATCGTGGAACGCTTTTTCGAAAAGAATGGCGGAGATTTCGCCGGCGATCCCGCCGGTTTTGGTGTCTTCGTGGACGATAAGGCATTTGTTGGTTTTGCGGATGGAGTTGAGGATCGTTTGCTCGTCGAGGGGCATTAGCGTGCGTAGGTCGATGACCTCGGCCTCGACGCCTTCTTTGGCGAGAGCGTCGGCGGCTTCCAGAGAGACGTGCATCATGGCCGCGTAAGAAAGGATGGTGAGGTGCTTGCCCTCGCGGCGCACGACGGCTTTGCCGAGCGGAACGGTGTAGTCGCCCGCGGGAATTTCTTCTTTGATCCGCCGGTAGAGGAATTTGTGTTCGAAGAAAAGTACGGGATTATTGTCGCGAATGCTGGATTTGAGCAGACCTTTGGCGTCGTAAGGAGTGGAAGGGTAGACGATCTTGAAGCCCGGGGTGTGCAGGAAGTACATTTCAGGATTAAGCGAGTGGAACGGACCGCCATGCACGCCGCCTCCCGAAGGACCGCGAACGACCATGGGTGCGGGAGCGTTCCACAGGTAATGTCCCTTGGCGACGAAATTTGTGAGCTGATTGAAGCAGCAAGCGATGAAGTCGATGAACTGCATTTCGGCGATGGGGCGCAGGCCGAGATAGCCCATGCCGCACGCGGCACCGATGATGGCGCTTTCGCTGATGGGCGTGTCGATAACGCGCTCCCAGCCGAACTTTTCCAGCAGGCCCTCGCTGGTTTTGAAAGCGCCGCCGTAGACGCCAACGTCTTCGCCGATGAGGACCACGCGAGGGTCGGCAGCCATTTCTTCGAACATGGCCTGGCGAATGGCTTCAAGGAAGGTGATGGGAGGCATGGTCAGCGGCCACCCTTCTTCACAGATTTTGTGCGGGCCGCTTTCGCGGGCGCGGATTTTTTCGGCGCGGACTTTTTCATTGGTGCAGGTGCGGGCATGGCAGGTGGTTTTGGCGAAGCGGTTTCGATAAGCGGTTTCGGCGGAGGTAAAACAGCGGGTTTTTGCGGATCAGCCGCAGCGGGAACATCGCCAAAATGGATCGGCGCTTGGGCGCCATTCGAAGCCGTGCCGGCGCCAAAACCTTCGACGAGCCACACCGGATCGACGCAGGATTTGGGCGGCATGAGTTCGTCGATGGGACGTTGCCACTTGGGTTGAATATTGTGACATTCGGGGCCAGTGCAGTAGACGCCCTGATCCGCGGTTTCCGGCGGAGGCATGGGGGAATTTTCAGCAAACTCGCGTTCCTTCTCGAGGAGCGTGTGGATTTTGTCTTCGATTTCTTTTTTGCCCTTGGCGTCGAGCAGTTTTTCGCTGGTGAGGAATTCTTCGAAGAGAGCGATGGGATCCCGCTTTTCCCAGTAAGCGCGCTGGTCCTTAGGAACGTATTCGGCAGGATCGTGCTGCGCGTGGCCACGGCGGCGGAAAGTTTTGGCTTCGATAAGGATGGGCCCTTCGCCGGCACGGGCGCGTTCGACCGCCTCTTTGGCAGTGGTGTACACCGCGACGACATCGTTGCCATCGACGATGTAGCTCGAGATGCCATAGGCTTTGGCGCGGTCAGCGAGATTTTCGAGGGGCACTTGGCGGCGCACAGGCGTGGAATAGGCCCACAAATTATTTTCGAGGACCAGCACGAGCGCGGCTTTTTGCGACGCGGCCAGATTCAGGCCTTCATGGAAAACGCCAGTGGAACTGCCGCCGTCACCGATCCAGGTCATAGCGACGATTTTCTGGCCGATGTAGCGTCCGGCCATGGCGACTCCGGTCATCACCGGGATGAGATCGCCAAGCATGGAGATGGGGGAGATAATGTGGAGATTTTCGAGGTCGCCGAAATGACTGGTGCCATCTTTGCCTTTGGTGGGCGAAGTGTACTTAGCCATGTGCTGGGTGAAAATATCGCGGGGCGGAACGCCTTTGACGAGCAGCGCGCCAATATTGCGGATCATGGGCGCCATCCAGTCGCGCTTTTCGAGAGCGTAGGCGGTGCCGACGGAGATGCCTTCCTGGCCGAGGCTGGCATAGAGGCCACCCACGATCTTGTTCTGGCGGAAGAGCCGCGTCATGGTGTCTTCGACTTCGCGATTGAGGCGCATGTAGTAGTAGAGGTCGAGGTACTGCTGGCGGGAAAGTTTTGCAGCTTTGGTGGAAGTTTCCGAAACAGGCATGATGGGTGGCTCTCCGGGCCGAAGATCGTTGGCCGGGGTTCTATCTTACGAGAAAAGGAGCGACCGACGCTAATCAGAGGTGTTTTTCGGATTGGGTTTGGTCCAGGTGTAGGCAACGCGATTTTCACCACAGAGATCACAGAGGACAGCGGAGGCAGGATTTGAGAGGGGCGAAGCTGGGTGATGCATGTTACCGTGGGGCGCCACTATGACTAAACGAAGTCACGGTAGTGACAGGCGGTTATCGAGATGGAGGCATCCCGTGCGGTCTCTAGCGATTGTGGCGGTGACTCTGGGAACTTTGTGGGCAGCGTCGGCTGTCGCACAAGAGGCGCAGCAGCAAAAAGTGGATGCGGTTTTCGCGGAATACGCCAAGCCGGGCTCACCGGGATGCGCCCTCGGCGTGATTCGCGATGGCAGTTTTGTTTATCGCAAAGGCTACGGAATGGGAAGCGTGGAGCTGGGGGTGCCGCTGTCGGCGGAGTCGGTGTTCTACATGGGGTCGGTTTCGAAGCAATTCACGGCTGCGGCGGTGGTGCTGGCGCAGGAACAAGGATATTTGTCGCTGGACGATGATGTGCGGAAGTACATTCCGGAAATTCCGGACTACGGTCACACCATCACCTTGCGGGGAATGCTGCACCATACCAGCGGCTTGCGCGATTTTTTGAGCTTGTATGCGTTGGCAGGACGCGACGTAGCGGACGTGCATTCGGAAGCGGAAATCATCGAAATGATCGCGCGCCAAAAAGCGCTGAACAATGTGCCGGGAGAGGCGTGGCTGTACAGCAATACGAATTACTACTTGCTGGGAATTGTGATCGAGCGCGCAACGAAAAAGTCGCTGAACGAATTCGCGACGGAAAATATTTTCAATCCGCTGGGTATGACGCACACACGCTTTTACGACGACCACACGTTGATACTGGCGGGGCGAGTTGCGGCATACGACTCGGGAAACGATGGCAAGTTTCTGGTGGACTGGTCGACGCAGTATGACATTGTTGGCGCGGGTGGGTTGATGAGTACGGTAGACGATCAACTGTTGTGGGACCGGAATTTTTACGAAAACAAGCTGGGCAAAGGGACGCTGGTGAAAGAGCTGCAAACCAAAGGTGTGTTGAACGATGGCAAGGCGATCAGCTATGCGCTGGGGTTAGAGATCGCAAGCTACCGTGGATCGCCGATTGTGGAACACGATGGGGCACTATACGGATACCGCACCAATATTTTGCGGTTTCCGGACCGCCGGTTCACGGCAGTTTGCCTTTGTAACCTGTCGAACGCCAATCCGCACGATTTGAGCCGCAGAGTTGCGGATATTTATTTGGATAAAGAGCTACAGGCGTTAGCCGTGGAACCGATAGTGCCAAACGGCAAAGGCCTTCCCGATGCGCATCAGTTTGTGGGGAAATATCTGGACCCGCAAAAACATTTTGTTTATACGTTTTCGGCGGCAGATGGGCAGCTGATGGCATGGGGAGCAAAGCTGAGGCGCGTGGGACCAAGTCAATTTAGGGATTTGGGGACGGGAACGATTACGTTTGAAGGCTCGGGCGCGGAGATGAAAGCTATTTTGGAAATGGATGGGAAAGCATTCTTCGCGGGACAAAGAGTGGAGCCGCCACAGCTGAGCGGAGCGGAGTTGGCGGCGTACGAAGGAAATTATCGGAGCGGAGAGTTGGAGGCGACGTACACGTTGAAGGTGGCGCAAGGAAAATTGACACTGCGAATTGGATGGAATCCCGCGGTGATACTGACGCCGCTGACGAAGGATGAGTTTGAGAGCGAGGAATACGGGACGATTGTGTTTCAGAGGGACGGGAACGGGCAGCTAAACGGATTCAGTGTGTACACAGTGGAAGCACGGGACATTGGCTTTGATAAGGTGAAGTGAGCCAGCGGATTTCACCACAGAGTTCGCAGAGGAGCGCGGAGATACCGAGCACAGCCAGAAGGCCAGTGCCTGAACCATCATTTCTTAGACTTGGTGGGAGTGACGCGCTTGATGAGCTCCTGGGCGTCAAAGGGGGCGCGGACTTTGGCGTCGTTGTCGAAATAGACGAAGACGTCGCGGGAACTGGCTTTGGGCGGCTTGGTTTTCAGGATTTTCTCCGTGGGGGGCTCGCCACCTTTCGCCCAGGCTAGAACCCATTGGGCGCATTCGTCCAAGGCTTTGGCGTCGTAGCCGCTGGCGTAGAGCACTTCGGAGCCGTGCATCCGGCAATAGACAAAGTCGGCAGTGACGTCGGTGATTTTGGGCCACTCGACGGTATCGGCGCAAACGATGGCGACGTCATATTTGCGCAGCATCTCCATAAATTCAGGGACGGCGAAACTTTTGTTGCGAATTTCGATGGCGTGACGAAGCTTGTGACCGTCCTCCGCGTTGTCAAAGGCGGCGCGCTTTTTCATCCAACTGTCGTGATTGGAAGCGAGATATTTTCCGGCGGCGGTGTCGTGCGGCAGCATCTTCAGGAAATTTTCCATTTTGTCGGGTTCGAATTTGAAGTTTGGCGGAAATTGCCAAAGGAACGGGCCGAGTTTCTCGCGGAGGAGCAGCACGCCAGAGGCCAGGAAATTGGCGAGAGGAGCTTCTACTTCGCGGAGGCGTTGAATGTGCGTGATGTAGCGCGGACCCTTGACGCTGAACTTGAAGTTGGCGGGAACATCTTTGTACCAGCTCGCGAAGCTAGTCGGTCGCTGCAGGGAATAGAAGGTGCCGTTGATCTCCAGGGAAGTAAGCTTGCTGGAAGCGAACTCCAGTTCCTGGCGTTGCGGGAGTTTGGGAGGATAGAAGACGCCGCGCCAGGGCACGTAACGCCAACCCGAGATGCCGATGCGAATTTCGCCCGTCTTTGCCATTAGCGAGAGTGCTCGAATAGCGTTTGCCTAGAGCAGGGTGGAGGCTCTGGCAGGGCAAAACAATACGGAAAATCCGTTATGGAGGCAAGTGCGGCGTGCTACGAGGCGGAGGCAGCGACTTGAGAAGCGAGTTGTTCCCGAGTGATGAACTTGGATTCCCGTGAAAAAAGCTCGGCGAGATGATGGGCAAGGCGTGGTTTCACTTCGGATAGCAACACGGCGCGCTGAAGAAGCTTTTCGAGCGAAGTGGCCTTGCGGTCGGCAATACCGCAGGGAATGATCAGATCGAAATAGCGAAGATCGGTGGAAACATTGTAGGCGAAGCCGTGGGAAGTGACCCAGCGGCTGATGTGAACACCAATGGCGGCAAGTTTCTCCTCAGTGGGACTGGCGTCGACCCAAATGCCGGTTTTGCCGGGGATGCGATAGGCAGTGACGCCGAAATCGCCAGAGGCTCGAATCATGGCTTCTTCGAGGGTGCGGACATACCAGCCAACGTCGCGTTTAATTTTGTCGAGATTGAGAATGGGATAGCCGACGATCTGTCCGGGACCGTGGTAGGTGACGTCTCCGCCGCGATTGGTGGGATGGAGTTCGACGTTTTTTTGGCGGAGGACATGTTCAGAGGCCAGCAGATTGGTGCGGTTGGCGTTGCGGCCCAAAGTGATGACGTGGGGATGCTCACAGAACAGCAACACATCGTCGATAGCGTTGACCTTACGTGCGGCGACGAGGAACTGCTGAAGGGCGTAAGCCTCGGAGTAAGAGATCAGGCCCAGGTCGGAGATGAGAAGCGGTGGCATGGCAGAAGAGTGAAAAAGTTCAATCGTATAAAAGTGTCAGAGTTTCTGACGTGTTTTTTGCGTCTTGCCATTATTGGCGCTGAGAACGGCTTGTTTACTAACCGTCGCTGCTAGACGTTGATCTGCAGGCCACGGACGGAAGCGAACGCGTCGCCCATGGCTTCCCAAACGGTGGGGTGCGCATGGACCATGTTCATCATGTCGTCGATGGTGCCTTCGAGCTTCAGCACAGTGGCAGCTTCCGCAATAATTTCGGTGGCCAGCGGGCCAATGATATGAATGCCGAGCACTTCGCCATATTTTTCGTCGGAAACGACTTTGATGAAGCCGCCATGGTTGCCAAGGATCGTCGCTTTGCTATTGCCGATGAACGGGAATTTCCCGACCTTGACGGCATAGCCGGCTTCTTTGGCTTGCTTTTCGGTTAAGCCGATGGAACCGATCTGCGGCTCGCAGTAAGTGGCATTGGGAATGCGCGTTTTGAGAAGCTTCTGTGTAGGCAGGCCCTTGATGTGCGTGACAGCGATGATACCTTCCATCATGGCGGCATGCGCAAGTTGCGGCATACCCGCGACGATATCGCCGACGGCGTAAAGATTTGGCTCCGTCGTTTGGAAGTGTTCGTCCACGTGGACGAAGCCGCGTTCGAGTTGCGCCTTGGATTTTTCGAGGCCGCAATTCTCCGTGAGCGGCTTACGGCCGACGGCGAGAAGCAGTCTCTCAGCTTGCAGGGTTTGCGCTTTCCCGTCTTTATCCTTAAAAGAAACGGTGACGCATTTCGCGTCCTTCTTCACGCCGTCCACAGCGCAACCGGTGAAGATATTAATACCTTTTTTCTTGAAGGACTTTTCGAGCTCGGAAGAAATCTCCTCGTCTTCGAGAGGTGTGACGCGTGGTAAGGCTTCGAGAATCGTGACCTGCGTGCCGAAGGAGTTGTAGATAGAGGCGAATTCCACGCCAACGGCGCCGGCGCCGACAACGATGAGGGTTTTGGGAATGTTGGGCAATTCGAGAATTGAGCGATTGGTGAGAATCTGCTTGTGGTCGGGCTCGATACCGGGCAGAGATTTCGCTTCTGATCCACTAACGAGGAGAATGTTGCTGGCTTCGATGGTGGATTTCTTGCCGTCTTTCTCGACGGACACTTTGCCGGGCCCTTCATAGCGGCCCCACCCCTGCTGCCACTCGACCTTATTCTTCTTGAAAAGGAATTCAATACCCTTGGCGTGCTTGGTGACAATTTTGCTTTTGCGGGCGAGGATATTGGCCCAATTGACCTTGATGCCCGCAACCTCGAAGCCCAGTTCAGCACCGTTTTTGAAGTGATCGTAAACGTCGGCGTGATGGAGAAGCACTTTGGTGGGAATGCAGCCTACGTGCAGACAGGTGCCGCCAAGGAAGGGATCCTTCTCGACGACGACGGTTTTGAGGCCGAGTTCGCCGGCGCGGATGGCCGAAACATAGCCCCCGGGACCGCTGCCGATAATCGCCACGTCATATTTCGCCACGCCCAATCTCCCTTCACAAAGAACGCACGACAAATTTTGGCCGAACCATCACGGCGGCTCTTGATGAAAGCAAACCCATTGGATGCTTGGCGACCGTAGACCGGTAGAACTGATGGAACGAACCGAAACCCTGAAGAGGAATTGTAACAGCCGGTAACACAGGGTCGCAACGCAGGGAGAAGAACACGTGGAGATTCCATTTCGGAACTGCGCGGAGTACCAGAACTGCGGCGCCATTACTTTGCAGTACTAATCGAGTTTACCATCGTATTGATTACTACATTATACTATACAAAAACATATTATACCGCAGAGACTCCCTTGTCGCCGCTCAGGGCACGACGCGAAAACGGAGGAGCGCATGTCGAAGAAAGATGGAATCCGTTGGCATTGTCCGAACCGCGACTGCAACTGGACCGTGGTGGCAATACCAGACGCGGGCGAAATTCCGGCGGAGCCACGATGTATCTGCGGGCGAACGATGCAGAGAGGGGACGCGGTACCAGCGTTCCACTATCTGGATTTCTTAAGAGACGACACGGCAGACGAGAAGGAAGCCGGGGCCGCCAACAAGGAGTGAGTTGCCATGCGGACCACGCGGATCGAAGTACTGCAGAGCCGGGGAGAAATACCTCTAGTGGTGCGGTCAAGATTCGAGAGAACCTTTTTTGGATTGGGAGCGTTTGCGGCCGCAATTTTATTGGTGGGGGGCGCCTATTTGATGACCGAGGCACTGATCGATCCCATTGGGGCGTCCGATCTCGCAGTGCTTGCGGCCGGATTCGCGCTGTCTCTCTCGAGTTTTTTAGTGGTGTACCTGGTTCTGCCACAAAGAAGAATACAGATGGCGAAAGACGAGCCGGGAGAGCGGGCCGAGGAGGAACGGAAAAACCGGACAATAACGGTTTATGGCCAGACGGTACACCGGCAATTGATGGCGAAAGAATCGTTGAGCATCGACAAGCATCTGCCAGGACCGATGTGAGAACCGATCAGGCGCGAGCCGCAGCGGCCAAGTAGTGCTTCTCTAAAATGATGCGGTGATGACGTTCGTGGCCGGCAATGACGAAGCCGAGCGCGAAAACACTGACTTCCTTCTGGCTGGCGATACCCCGGCGGAGCCAAGCCTCGTGATCGAGGGAACGGACCAGGCAGATGGTGGACTGGCGGACGGCAGAAAATTCCTCGAGAAGATCTGGAAGTGTGCGCGAAGCGAAGTTGCCGTTCTTGACATAGCCGTCCTGCTCAAAGCTGGGTAAGGGCGTATTATCGGCGCGAGCAAAGCGCAACAAGCGGTAGCCAAAGATGCGCTCCGCGTCAATGATGTGGCCGAGAACTTCCTTGATAGACCATTTGCCGGGAGCATAGCGGAAGTCCGCCTGCTGCTCCGTTAACGGGGAAAGCATCTCGACCAGCTCCCTCCGTTGGTCTTGCAGGATCTCCAGAAAGTCCCCGCTGGGAACCAGGTCAATATATTTGGCGTAAGCGATGGTGTACTCGTCCTGTTGTGGGCGCTTCTGTGTCATGATTCCGGTACCTCCCGGCAAGCTGGAGGAGGAGATTATATCGCGAGAAAGGGCCGGGGGCTGCTGGAAACGGAACAACGCGAATGAGCGGATTGCGTTTTGAAGAAATGCGGGTGGCGTTTCAGGGGGAGCCCGGGGCTTTCAGCGAGGCTGCGGCGTTGCAATTATTGGGGGATAGGATAACGACGGTACCCCGGCCGACGTTCGAAGCCACCTTTCGGGCGGTTAAGGAAGGTGTAGCTGACGCACTGATGGTGCCGGTGGAGAACACGCTGGCGGGTTCGGTAGTACGGGTGTACGACTTGCTGCTGGAGAGTCCGCTGGAAATCTGCGGAGAGACGATTCTGCCGATCGAACATCACCTGATGGGTTGCCCAGGCGCGACATTTGGGGAGCTGAGGTCGGTGGCATCGCACCCGATGGCGTTGGCGCAATGCGAGCGATTTTTTGAGGCGAACTCCAAGCTGAAGCGTGTCCCGGCAGAAGATACAGCGGGGAGCGTACGCGAGATGATGGATCGTGGGGACAAGAGCGCGGCCTCCATTGCGGGGAGACGCGCAGCGACCGTGTATGGAGCGATCCTGTTGCGGGAAAACATTGAAGATAACGCAGAGAATTTCACACGATTCGTGCTGCTGTTGCCGCCGGAGGAGGCACAAAGGTTCCGGACCAAGGACGCGAGGAAAATGTCGTTAGCGATGCGGTTGGCACACCGGCCAGGAGCGCTGTTGGCCTCGCTGGAACCATTTTCCCGGCATGGCGTGAACTTGCTGAAGATCGAAAGCCGGCCGATCCACGGTAAACCGTTCGAGTATCAATTTTACGTGGACGTGGAAGCAGAAAAACGAGAATCGCTGGAGAAGGCGTTGAGGGAAGTGCGCGAAGCGACGAGCGAGTTGCGGGTATTAGGATTTTGCGCCGGGGCAAAGCGATAGAAGAATCGTGCGGCCGATGTAGGAATGTTGGCGATTGCACGGACCTGGCGTGACGACTGCTCTGTAGGGCCCTCAGCGTATGTGCTAGCATTGATATCTGCGCAATTTGTACCTGCCTGAGTAAGGAGCCTACCGGAATGCCTGCGACTATGAAGGCTTTGCGGAAGACGCAAGCGGGAAAAGGTCTGCAGATGGACAAGACGGCGGTACCGTCGATAGGCCCGACGGATGTGTTGGTGCGCGTAAAAGCAACTTCGATCTGCGGCACGGACCTGCATATTTATGGATGGGATCGCTGGTCCCAGGGGCGTATCAAGCCGCCCGTCACTTTGGGCCACGAATTTTGCGGCGTGGTAGAGCGGGTCGGCGAAGAAGTAACCGCCGTGCGCGCCGGAGATTTTGTCAGCGCGGAAATGCACTTGAACTGCGGGCATTGCCACCAGTGCCGGTTGGGTCAGGCGCACATCTGCCAGAATGTACGAATTATCGGCATTGATATCGATGGGGCGTTTGCCGAATTTGTAAAAATTCCGGCAACGAATATCTGGAAACTCGATCCGGCGATACCCGAACACTATGCGGCGATTCTCGATCCTCTAGGCAATGCGGTACACACCGTGCTGGCCGGAGCGATTGCGGGGCAAACAGCGCTGGTGACCGGTTGCGGACCGATTGGGCTGATGTCCATTGCGCTGGCCAAAGCCTGCGGAGGTTCCACGGTGTTTGCTACCGAAACGAACGAGCATCGGCGCAAACTGGCCAAGGAAATGGGTGCGGATTTTGTCTTGAATCCAGCGACGGAAGATCCGGTGAAGAAGATTCTGCGGGCTACCGGGGGAACCGGGGTCGACGTACTACTGGAGATGAGCGGAAATCCCGTGGCGATCCAACAAGGTTTCAAGGCGTTGCGGGCAGGCGGCCGGGCTTCACTGCTGGGTATTCCCACGGAAAATGTGCCGTTGGATTTGGTTCAGGATGTGATTTTCAAAGGCGCGACGGTGCAGGGGATTTATGGGCGCCGCATGTATGAGACGTGGGTGCAAATGACCGCCTTACTGAAGGCGGGACGTCTGAACCTGGATCCGCTGTTTGGGGAACGCTTAGAACTGGAGAATTTCGAAGCGGCCTTCGCCAAGCTGCAAAGTGGACTGGCGGGGAAGATCCTGATGTATCCGAATGGCATCCAAAAGTAAGCCAGCCTCCAGCCTTTCACCACAGCCCGGCAATATTGAATTTGAAATATAGCAATTGGGAGCAAGCACATGAGTGAATCCGGAACACAAACCACGAAACAGAATCCACTGCAGTATGTAAGCGAAACATTGCAGGATTTGCGGGCAAAGGGTGTGGCCCCGAAACTGAGAGTGCTCGAGGGCGAGCAGAAACCCGTCTGCGTATTTGACGGGCGGGAAATCATCAATCTGGCTTCGAATAACTATTTGGGGCTGACCTCGAACCGGGCGTTGCGCAAGGCGTCGATTGAAGCGGTGCGCAAGTTGGGTGTGGGCGCCGGTGCGGTGCGTACCATCGCCGGAACCATGCAGATTCACATGGAACTGGAAGAGCAGATCGCCAAGTTCAAACACGTCGAAGCTTGCGTGGTCTTTCAGTCCGGCTTCACGGCGAACGCCGGTACCGTTTCTGCCGTGTTGGGGAAAGACGATCTGATCATCAGCGACGAATTAAACCACGCGTCCATTATCGACGGCGCGCGGCTCTCCAAAGCGACCATCAAGGTCTTCAAGCACAAGGACGTTAAGGATTGCGAGCGCATCCTGGCAGAACACACCAGCTTTGCGGGCAGAAAGCTGATTATCACCGACGGGGTGTTCTCGATGGATGGAGACATTGCGCCTTTGCCGCAGTTGTGCGACCTGGCGGAAAGATACGGTTGCATCATGATGGTCGACGACGCGCACGCCAGCGGCGTGTTGGGCAAAGGTGGCCGCGGCTCTGTGGATCATTTCCAGTGCCATGGGCGCGTGCACATCCAGGTGGGAACCCTGAGCAAGGCGATCGGTTCGATGGGCGGCTATGTGTGCGGTTCGCGTGATCTGATCGATTTTTTGTATCTGCGCGCGCGGCCCTTTCTGTTTTCGACCTCGCACCCGCCTGCAACCGCGGCCGCTTGCCAGGCGGCGTTCACGCTGCTCGACTCCGCCGAAGGCGAGAAGTTGGTGAAGAAATTGTGGGCCAATACAAAATTCTTCAAGCGCGAATTGAAGAAGCGTGGCTTCGAGTTCAAGGCCAGCGAAACGCCGATTATTCCCATTCACGTGGGCGACGCTGCAAAAGCTTTTGAATTCTCGCGCACCCTGTTTCACGCTGGCGTGTTCGCGCCGGCAGTAGGCTATCCGACCGTTGCAGAAGGAAAAGCGCGGCTGCGGGCGATTGTCAGCGCGGCCCACAAGCGGGAACACCTGATGAAGGCTGCTGACACGCTCGCGGAAGTCGGGAGAACCCTGGGCATCGTACAGTAATTGCCTGAAGCAAAATTGCATACCCCTGCATAGAAATCCCAAATGAGTGATTTTGGGGAGGAACGGGTGTGTCCGTCCCTACGTCTAATTTCGGGAAGAGTCATCGTAACGTTTGCCCCCTTCTCGCCACACGTTGTACTTCCTTAGGGGGTGCAGCCAGCCACGCACAACAAAAATGGGAGGTTTCATGAGCATCAACCGTTTCTCAATTTTGGCGGCCGCCGGGTTGTTGAGTGCCGGCATGACTTGCGTTCACGCGCAACCTGCACAGCCGCAGCAACCGGCACAACGCAGCTCACAACCAGCCTCGGCACAAGCGCAAACTCCATCTGACGGACAGGCGCTGCCGGCGGGCGCTCCTATCGACGCAGCACTCAACAAATCGCTCAATTCGAAGAGAGCAAAGCCCGGCGACGCGGTTACCGCAACCGTTACCCAGAACACGGAAGCGAACGGGAGAATCATGATCCCTCAAGGTACGCGTCTCGAAGGCCACGTGACCGAGGCTTCGGCACGTTCCAAGGGTGCGCCGATCAGTTCTCTCCAGATCGTTTTCGATAAAGCGGTCCTGAAGCATGGAGAAACCATTCCGGTCACTGTGACCGTACAGGCTCTGGCGCTTTCGCAGAGCGAAGCCACCTCGCAAAACAACACCAACATTAATATGGATACGATGGGCGGCGTGCCGTCTTCGGACATGAACCGCGGAATGACGGCAACGCAGCCGCAGCCACAAGCCAACCCAGCGCCGCATACCTACTCCGCTAGTTCAAATGCGCCGAATTCGCCAGCGGTTCCCGCCAGTTCTGGAGCGGTGGGCGGGCTGGATGCGCGCGGGCAACTAAAAGCGAACAGTAAAGGCGTCTTCGGATTGCCGGACATTGCATCAGACAATGCCGCTGCACCGCAGGAATCTGCCCGAATCACTTCCACCAGCAAGGATCTGCACCTGGATGGCGGCACACAACTGTTGCTGTTGACCCGAGGCGCGGCCAACACGAACCAGAAGCCACAATCTTAAGAATGTTGGGGCGCGTTTTAAAACGCTGCCCGAACTTTTTCCGGGGTTGCCCAGCCCAAGGAGGGAATGGGTATGAGGCGATTGACAGTTACGATAGTAAGTGGATTTCTGTTTGCGGGAATCGCTGTGGCGCAGTCAGATAAGGACTTGACGCTGAAAAGCCAAGCAGAATCTGCGCCTAACTCCGCAAACGAACGCTTGCCGGAGGGCGCGACTATTCCTGCGACGCTTACGAAAGCCGTGGACTCGGACAAGGTGAAGAAGGGCGACCAAGTCACCGCGCGCACGATTGCAGCAACCAAAGCAGACGGCAAAACCGTGATTCCCGAGGACTCCATTGTCCGAGGCCATGTTACCCAGACTTCGGCTCGGGGAAGGGGCGACTCCTTCTCCACTCTCGGAATTGTTTTTGATAAGGCTGTTCTGAAAAATGGCGAAGAGATGCCGATCAACGTGAATGTGCAAGCGATTGCCCCGCCGGCAAGTGCCGTAAACAGTGCGCCGAGTCCGAGCACGACTCCACTGAAGGGTGGGTCGTCGAAGGGTGGCGCCGGTCAGGGGAACAGCTCTCCGGCCACGCCGGCATCGCCACCAACCGTGCCCGACACGGTTGGGAACACCGGCACAAACCAAGCTACACCTGCCGTCAAGGGCGGCTTGGATGACAACGGTGTGTTGAAACCAAACAGTCGCGGAGTTTATGGTTTCCAAGGAATTGGCATGGCGACAAGCTCCGACGGCCAGCACGCAGCAGTAATCACGTCAACGGACAAGTCTGTGCACCTAAATAGCGGAACGCAGCTGCTGCTGGCCGCGGAGCCAGTAGGCACGCAGACGTCCACGAGATAGTAAAACCGCTGACGAAGCGAGCAAATCTAGCAGAAACAGAAGGGCGTTGTACCCGGCAAGGCAACGCTAAAGCGGATTCGTGTAGAATCGCCGCGATGTTGTTGCGAGGCGGGCGACGATGCGAGTTTTTATTTGCGTCCTCTTGATTGTGGGTTTTGCGGCGGCACGTACGCCCAGAGAAGTTCTTCCTCGCATTCTGCACGAGGATGAATTTTCGGTTGTTGGAATTGAGGTTCGTACAAGCAATGCGAAAGAGATGGCCGGTAACGGGGTCATCG
The DNA here is from genome assembly GCA_035506955.1 of Verrucomicrobiia bacterium. Classification (GTDB taxonomy): domain Bacteria; phylum Acidobacteriota; class Terriglobia; order Acidiferrales; family UBA7541; genus Acidiferrum. The sequence continues at coordinate 79,355 of DATJOO010000109.1, read as the reverse complement.
GTAAACAATGGCAACGCTTTTTCCAGGAAGGCGTGCTGCAGAAGATCCCGAACAAGGCGAGCGGCAACATCTACGCGATCTACAGCGACTACGTGAGCGATCGCAACGGCGAATATTCTTTCACGTTGGGAGCCAAGGTGCTGCCAGGGACAACGCCGCCGGCTGGTTTTGTTCTAAAGAAGGTGCCTACCGGCAGCTACGCGGTGGTGACCACTGAAACAGGGCCGTCTGGCAAGGTTGTCTCGCAAGCTTGGCAGCGCGTGTGGGTAATGGAAGATCGACACGAATTGGGCGGAGCGCGCGCTTATCGGACCGATTTCGAACTCTACGATCAACGGGCGTCCGATCCGCAAAACGCGCAAGTGGATTTGTACATCGGCTTGAAATAAGCCCTGCCGCGGCTGTTTGTTCCTGAGGCCCAGAAAGGCGCTTTGCTATACTCGCTGGATGGCCGGTCAGGTGGAAACTCGTAAGACACTCTTCCTGGTAGACGCGATGGCACACGTTTACCGAGCATTTTATGCGCCGATGGTGCGCATGAACGCTCCCAGCGGTATTCCCACCAAGGTTCCTTTCCTGTTTGCGAATATTTTGCGGCGATTGATAAAGGATTACCGGCCCGACTATATCGGGATCGTGTTCGACACCAGCAAACCGACTTTCCGCGACAAGCTGTTCGAGTCCTATAAGGCGCACCGCCCACCCATGCCGGACGAAATGAGCCAGCAATTGCCATACGTGCGGCGGCTATGCGAGGCGATGTGCATGCCGATTCTGGAACTCGACGGCTATGAAGCGGACGATGTCATTGGGACGCTGTCGAAGAAAGCGGCGGAGAATAACCTGGATGTGCTGGTGATTTCGAACGACAAGGACATGATGCAATTGGTGAATTCCGGCGTGCGCATCTTGCGGACCGGGTCGGGCGGCGCAAAAGCGGACACCATCGTCGACGCGAAAAAAGTGGAAGAACTTCTGGGCGTTCCGCCGGAAAAAGTGATCGACTTAATGGCCCTGCTGGGTGACACGATCGACAACATTCCGGGAGCGAAAGGAATCGGCGAAAAAGGCGCAACGGAACTGATCCAAAAATACGGCACGGTCGAAGCAGCACTGGCGCGCGCGGAAGAAGTGAGCAACAAACGTTACCGCGAAGCGCTGCAACAACAAAAAGAGCAAGTGCTGATGAGCAAGCAACTTGCCGCCATCGACTTGGCGGTTCCGCTGGAACTGGATCTCGAGAAGCTGAAAATCTGTCAACCGAACGCGAGTACTCTGATCGAACTGTACCGCGAGCTAGGTTTTAATTCGCTGCTGAAGGAATTGCTGTCCAGTGGACCGACCGACCAGAACCCCACGGCTGCGCCAGCGCAGGGAGTGGCGATCGTGCCTCCCGAAGGCGCACCCGAAAAACGCGATTACGCGCAGTTTGCGAATGCGGAAGAATTAGCCGGCTATTTGAAGAGAGTGCCGGCAAGAGCGCCCTTGGCGTTGTGGCTGAATCTGGATATGGGCGGACGCGACTCCGAGGGATTTGGCACGCATTTGGCCGGAATCGAATTTTCTTCTAAGGCCGGCGAGGGCCGCGCGATTTGGGCCGACGAAAAGGGCGAGGCGTTACAAGCGTCGCAGAGCGTGTTTGCGGACGAAAAGCGCCGCAAAATCGTGCACGATCCGAAGTTGTTTCAATTGTTGGCCGGCAAAGTGAACAAAATCGAGCACGCCACGCAGCTTTACGATTACTTGCTGCGCCCGACGACCGCGAAACACGAATTCGCGGACGTGGTTTTCCGTACATTCAATGTTCCCATGGGCGGCGGGGCCGGAGAACGCGCGGATTATCTGCAGCGGCTGGCACCGGTGCTGCGGCAGCAAGTAGAACAGCAGGGCCTGGCGAAGGTTTACGAGAAAATTGATCTTCCGCTCTCGGGTGTGCTGGCGGAAATCGAGCGAACCGGGATTCGCGTCGATCCCAAAGCACTGGAAAAAATGTCGGCGACCATGGAGAAGGAAGTTCGGCGTCTGGAAAAGGAAATCTGGACGCTCGCCGGGACGGATTTCAACGTGAATTCTCCCACGCAGCTCGCGGAAGTGCTATTCGACAAGCTGAACTTGCAGCCGCCGGGGAGGCGCAGCAAAGCGAAGGTGCGCTCTACCGCCGCGGATATTTTGGAAGAGCTGGCAAACCAACATGAGTTACCGGCCAAAGTAATTGAGTATCGCGAGATTGCAAAGCTGAAATCCACCTATGTGGACACGTTGCCCAAGTTGATTCATCCCGAAACAGGCCGCTTGCACACCAGTTTTTCTCAAACAGGTACAGCGACCGGCCGTTTGAGTTCCAGCGATCCCAATCTGCAGAACATTCCGATTCGCAGCGAATTGGGACGCGAAATCCGCGCAGCTTTCGTGGCGGAAAAAGACAACCTGCTGCTGTCAGCCGACTATTCGCAGATCGAATTGCGCATCATGGCGCACTTTTCGCGCGATCCCGTGCTGGTAGAGGCATTTCGCAATGGCGAGGATATCCACGCGCGTACGGCCCAGGAAGTGTTTGGCGTGGGACCCCTGGCGCAGACCGCGGATCATCGCCGGGCCGCGAAGGCCATCAACTTCGGAATCATTTATGGACTGTCGGCGTTCGGCTTGGCGAAGCAATTGGGAATCGATCAGAGAGAGGCCGCGCAATTCATCAATGCATATTTCACCCGCTATCGCGGCGTAAAGGAATATCTGGACAATATCCTTGTAGAGACGCGGAAGAGCGGAGTAGCCAAAACCTTGTTTGGCAGAATCCGCCCGATTTCGGAGATCAACGCACCCCAGATGCAGTTGAGAAATTTCGCTGAGCGCACCGCGTTGAATTCGCCACTGCAGGGCACCGCAGCGGACCTGATCAAAATGGCGATGATCTCAATCGACCAGCGAATCCGCGAAAAGAAATTGGGCACGCGAATGATTCTGCAAGTGCACGACGAATTGCTCTTTGAAGTGCCCGAGAAGGAAAAGAATACGGTGGAGGCCCTGGTGCGCGAAGAAATGGAAGGCGTCTACAAACTGGCCGTGCCGCTGGTCGTGGAAATTGGAATCGGGCCGAATTGGCGCGATTTGGATTGAGCTGGAACTTTGAAACTGGGCCCTGGCGATTGGTAGTACCATGGAATAGGCCCTCATTGAGCTGTCCTGACGAGCAGGCAATGCATTCGTAACGGAAGGGGTGCCACCTTCCACCCGCCTAGGAAGTACGTGCTAGCCTGAAATCGAATTGAGTTAGGTGTGTGATGCTGCGAAGCAAGATGCTGTTGACGATCGGGGCAATCGCGGGGGTTTTTGCCGGCTGCAGCGGCAGCGGAAGCTCGGGACAAAACAGCGGGGGAAGCGGTACGGCCGTTTCGTTGTCGCTGACTCCAACAAGCGCCACCGTAATCGTAAACAAAACTGAGCAGTTTCAGGCGACGGTAACTGGCTCGATGAACACTGCCGTCACCTGGGAAGTAAACGGAGTAGCCAACGGAAACGCGACCTACGGAACAATTTCCTCTACGGGCGTTTATACAGCGCCGGTCAGCGTACCCAATCCAGCGACCGTTGATGTCATGGCAATCGCGCAAGCCAGCGCGGCCGCGAACCAGTCCGCTTCGGTACTCATTGTTTCCGCCAATCCGAATCAGCAAGCACAAAGCACTCCTGTGAAGCTCGGCACTTCCGGGGGGAACGCCAACGATTCCAGTACGCAATCGGGCCAGATTACTTGCTGCGGCGGAACGCTCGGCGCTTTGGTTCAACGCAACGGCAATTTTTATATTTTAAGCGCGAACCATGTGTTGGCGCGCAGTGATTCCGCGAATATAGGGGATTCGATTATTCAGCCCGGGTTGATCGACACGTCTGACTGTTTGCCGGCCGGGACCACCACGGTAGCCAATTTGAGCCAGTTCGTGAATTTGCAAGCGGCGGGGACTGACGTGGATGCCGCTATGGCTCAAATCGTCAGCGGAACTGTGGATACGAGCGGAAATATTCTATTGCTGGGATCGACGGCCACAGGTGGGACACCCGATCCCGGTGCTCCGCATGCCGGCAACGGCATCGTCGCGGTGATCGGCGAGAACGTCGCGAAGAGCGGACGCACCTCGGGATTAACTTGCTCGGCGGTCGACGCCATCGATGTCCAGACATCGGTCAGCTATCAGACCGGGTGCAACACCGGTACGACTTTCAACGTGACGTTCACGGGCCAGCTTTCTGTTTCGGGCGGTAGCTTCAGCATTTCGGGAGATTCCGGTTCGCTCATTGTGGATCAGAACACCGCGGACCCAGTGGGGCTGCTTTATGCGGGATCGGACAGCGACACGGTGGCCAATCCCGTTTCAGATGTGTTGAACGCGCTGGCCGATAGCCAGGGTAACAAGCCAACGTTCGTGGGGAGCGCGGCTACTCATAATGTGATCGGCTGCTCGCTGGCAGCCAATGCCGCCAAAACCACGCAGGAGCAAGCGGGCGCAGCAATACCTCCAGAGCAACTGGCCGTGGCGCAACGCGCACGCGATCTGCACGCGCCGGAGTTGCTGGCCAATCCGTACGTTCAGGCGATCGGCGTGGGAGCCAGCATTGATCACCCTGGCAGCGCTGCGGTAATCGTAGTGGTGGACCCGAAGCAAATTCCAACGGCGATTCCAGATGAGTTGGATGGCGTGCCGACACGCGTCGTGCGAAACCAGCCGGCGGCTGGCCTAGGTCCACACGGGATTTTTGACGCAAACGTGGCAGGCCGGATCGCGCCCGTGATAGATACGTTTGCGGTGAACAGCATCTCGAAAGCGGAATTGGCACGCGCGCGGGCAGTGCATCTAGCGCACTCCAGTGTGCTGATGAAACAGCCTGGGATCCAAGGCGTGGGGATTACCTCCAGCGCCGATGCACCGAGCGAGGCAGCGTTGATGATTTTCGTCATTCGCGGTGTGCCGCGAAATCCTCTGCCGATGATGATCGATGGATTACGGACGCGGATTCGCGAATCGAGCCGCTTCACCGCAGGGGACCACGTCCGTCAAGCCGGCGCGGGCTGTCGAATATCTGCGCCGCGGCCTTCGGCTGCTGACGTTTCCGACTAACCAAGCGAGTGCCTTTCGTCAGTGATACGGCGCACGGCAGCGCGGTCGTCCTTACATAGCACAATTGGGCGCAAAACGGCCCTTGCACTCTATCTTTGCCCCATTTCCGGGCGTAGAATCAGCCTAGACACTCTCCGCATTCGCTCCCGGACAGTCCTACCTAGGGGGTATATATGCGACGCATTTTCCTACTCATCTGCGCCGTCCTGCTAACCGCTGCAGGAATTGGCTTCGCACAACAATCCAGCGATAAGGGCAAGTCAGGGCAAACCGCCGAACCGGCAGCTGCGCCCATACCGGCGGACATTGCGGCCAAGAAAAACCCGGTCAAGGCCACACCGGAAAGCCTTGCCGAGGCGAAGAAGTTGTACGGTTACCACTGCGCCATGTGCCACGGAAAAGACGGGGATGGCAAAGGCGATCTGGCGGAGCAAATGAAACTGCAACTGAAGGATTGGCGCGATCCAAGCTCACTTAACCGCTACACGGATGGCGAATTGTTCTATATCATCACCAACGGACGCGGACAGATGGTCGGCGGCGAAGGTGATCGCACCAAGGAAGAAGTGCGCTGGAACCTGGTGGCGCTGGTGCATTCGTTCTCGCAGAAACCAGCGGAACAAACGGCCAAGCCGTAGTTGCTGTTGAACAGTATCGACTCGACATTAGGGCGCCCCGCAACCCTCGGGGCGTCTTTTTTTTTCGCGCCGCGTTATGCTGTCTCCCAGGCCTTGCAAGTTTGAGGAGGACAAGATGGCCCACTCACCGAAGTTTCTGGCAATCGTGAATGATGCAAAGAAAAGAGTGAAAGAGACGAACGTCCCCGACGTAAAACGCCGCATCGACGCGGGAGAGAAGTTCGTCCTGGTGGATGTCCGGGAAGAAAGCGAGTTTGCCCGGGGCCACTTGCCGGGAGCGATTCATTTAGGCAAAGGGATCATTGAGCGCGATATCGAACAGCGTGTGCCCGGCGCGGACACAAAACTTATTCTGTATTGCGGCGGTGGGTTCCGCTCGGCGCTGGCTGCGGACAACCTGCAGAAAATGGGCTATACCAACGTGGAGTCGATGGACGGCGGATGGAAGGGCTGGCTCGACGCCGGGTATCCCACGCAAAAAAGCTAAGCAGAACTCTCCACATGAACCGAGGGGAAAGTTTGGCTGGGGCGGAAGGATTCGAACCTTCACCATCCTCATTAACAGTGAGGTGTCCTACCGGTTGGACCACGCCCCAGCGGGATGCGAGACTCGCTCTCGACAGCAGGTAGGCTTCGCCACGGAAGACCGCGACAGAAGACATAAGTAAGAATAGCACGCGAGTCGATATCACCAGAAGTGAGATGAGATTAGGCTGAGCATAAGAAATGTTTATTGGAGAGACCTCCCGCCCCATCTGGCACCCACAGCCGAATCATCTTTACGAGTATTCGATAGAACGTCGCGGCGGTCGACAGGCCTCGCCGCGAAAGCAATTTCGTTTTTGTTGAAATTTTCGCAAACGCGCTTTTTTCCACAAGTTCCGAAGTACCTGCCGGCGGCGAAAAATCTTGTTCAGAGTTGCAATCCTTTTAAATTTGATGGAAACTATGCGGTCGCATTACTGACCCGGACGCGCGCTGTTCGGCAAAGGAAGCATCACTTCTCCTGCGATTGACGGCCCTGGGAGAAGCTGGTGGTTCTCAGCGCATTTCGACATGGCCCAAATTTTTCACCGCAGTGCAAATTTAATTGCGCGTTTCTCTGTGCTCGCCTTGGTGGTTCTTGCGAACCTGGCTCTTGCCGGCGTTTTACTTGTCGCTCGATCTCCATATATAACCAACCAGCGCGTAACGCGAGTGCAGCCCGTGCAGTTCAGCCACAAGCACCACGTGGGCGACGACGGGATCGACTGTCGGTATTGTCATAACAGCGTAGAGTACTCCGCCTATGCGGGGATCCCGCCAACCAAAACCTGCATGAATTGCCATTCCGTCCTGTTCAACAATTCCGCGTATCTGGAACCCGTGCGCGAAAGTTATCGCACCGATCAATCGATCGAGTGGGTGAAAGTGCACCGCTTAGCCGATTATGTGTATTTCAATCACAGCATCCACGTGAATAAAGGAATCGGCTGCTCCACCTGCCACGGCTCCGTAAACGAAATGCCGCTGATCTTCCAGGCTGCGCCGCTGAACATGCAATGGTGCCTGGATTGCCACCGTGATCCTGCGAAGAACGTTCGTCCGCGAGACCAAGTGTTCAACATGGAATGGAAAGCGCCCGCGAATCAGGACGAGGTCGGGAAAAAACTTGTAGCGGCGTACAAAATCCGGACGGTCAATGAGCTGACAAGCTGCTCGACCTGTCATCGCTAAAAGAGATATGAACGATCAGTCAAAGGAAAACTTGTTGCCCATCCTGCAAGGTCCGCAGGCCAGTGCCCCGACGCATGATCCGCACGATCACGATCATGAGGAGCACCACGAAGCGGGAATCGAGCAGGAGCACCGCTTGGAGCTGTCGACGGTCCGCGAGAAACTCCGCGCGAAGACCGGCAAACAATACTGGCGTACGTTGGAAGAGCTTGCCGAAAATCCGCATTTCGAGGATTTGCTGCACCGCGAATTTCCTCGCCAGGCGTCCGAGTGGGACGATGCCGTTGATCGTCGCGATTTCCTGAAATTGATGGGCGCGTCCTTGGCGCTGGCTGGATTGGCGGGCTGTGGACGTCCGGACATTTCGCACATTGTTCCTTATGTGCGGCAGCCGGATGGTTTGATTCTCGGCCGGCCGAATTTTTATGCGACGGCCGTGCCCTTTGCTGGTTCTGCTATCGGCGTGCTGGTGGAAAGCCACGAAGGACGCCCGACGAAACTCGAGGGCAATCCGGACCACCCTTCAAGCCTTGGCGCAACAAACGCCATGGTACAGGCGTCGATCCTGAATCTGTACGATCCCGACCGCTCGCAAACCGTGCAGCAGAACGGCGAAATTCGCTCGTGGTCGGCGTTTCTGGATGCGGCGGCGGGATTGGCCACCAACGCCAAGGCTACGGGCGGAGCCGGATTCCGCATTCTGTCGGGCGCGGTGAGTTCGCCGACGTTGCAGTCGCAGATGCAGAAACTCCTCACCATGTATCCGCAGGCGAAATGGTATCAGTGGGAGCCAGCGGGCGGCGATGGAGCGCGCGAGGGAGCAAAGCTGGCGTTCGGGCGCAACGTGAACACAGTCTACGAAGTCAGCAAGGCCAACGTAATTGTTTCGTTGGACGCGGATTTTATGGCCAGTGGGCCGGGACACGTGGCGTACGCCCGGCAGTTCGCGCGGCGGCGCAAGCTGGATGGGCCGAACGGCACGATGAACCGGTTGTACGTGGTCGAGCCCACGCCTTCGGTGACCGGATCTTTTGCCGACCATCGCGTGCCGATGCGCGCCAGCGACGTGGAATTGTTTGCCCGTGCGTTGGCAGGGAAATTGGGCGTCGGTCAGGGCGCATCCGTTTCCGGCGAACTGGCCCAGCGGGTGGATGTAATCGCCAAGGAATTGCAAAAAGACCGTGGCGCATCGCTGGTGATTGCCGGCGAATATCAACCCGCCGCAGTGCACGCTTTGGCGCATGCGATTAATGCAGCGCTGGGTAACGTCGGCAACACGCTGTACTACACCGAGCCTCTCGGTAGCGACGCGGGCAGTTTGGAGTCGATGCGCAACCTTTGCAGCGAAATGGATCAGGGCAAAGTGGATTTGCTGCTGATTCTGGACAGCAATCCGGTGTACGACGCGCCGCATGATTTCGATTTTGTGAGTAAGCTCAAGAAAGTTTCCACGTCGATCCACCTGGGCCCGTATTTCGACGAAACGTCTGCGTGGACAACATGGCATGTGGCGGAATCGCACTTCCTGGAAGGGTGGAGTGATGCTCGCGCGCACGATGGTACCGCCAGCATTGTCCAGCCGTTGATTGCGCCGCTCTACTACACGCATTCCGCCCATGAGTTGGTGGCCGCTTTCAGCGATAAGCCGGGCGCGGCTGCGTACGATACGGTGCGCGCTTACTGGACCGAAGCGTCCACGCACTTGCCGTCTTCGATCGAAGTCGGCTGGCGCAAATGGCTGAACGATGGAGTTATCGCCGGAACCAAGTTCGCTCCCGTCAATGCGGAATTGAAATTCAACGTGGCGAACCTCCCGGCATTTCAGCAGGCGCCTGCGGATCAGGTTGAATTTATTTTCCGGCCGGACCCGGCAGTACACGACGGCCGTTTCGCCAACAACGGCTGGCTGCAGGAATTGCCCAAGCCGGTCACCAAACTCACTTGGGATAACGCGGCGCTGATCAGTCCAAAGCTGGCGCAAAAAAGAGATTTCACGCACAAAGTGCAGTCGCGCGGTGGCGAACACGGGCAGGTCCGGTCTCCACTGGTCGATATCGAACTGAACGGCAGCAAAGTAACGGCCGCGGTTTGGACTCTGCCGGGACAAGAAGAAAACACCGTGGTGCTGCCCCTGGGCTACGGCCGCACGCGCTCCGGTTATACCGGCACCGACAAAGGCTTCAGCGCCTACGTGGTGCGCGCGTCGAACGCGATGTGGACCGCAACGGGCGGCAAAATGACCGCCACCGGCGACGACTATCCTCTGGCGTGCACGCAGTATCACTTCAACATGGAAGGCCGCAAGATTTTGAGCACGGCCACGCTGGCAGAATATCGAAGCAATCCGAATTTCGCGCACGAAGGCGACGAAACGCCCCCGAAGGACGATTCTCTGTATTCGGCGTTTGCGTATGACGGCTACGCCTGGGGAATGGCCATCGACCTGAACAAGTGCAACGGCTGTAATGCCTGTGTGGTGGCGTGCGTTTCCGAAAACAACATTCCGGTAGTCGGCAAGGATCAGGTCATGCGCGGCCGCGAAATGCACTGGATCCGCATCGATCGCTATTACACCCACACCGATTCATCGACCAATGGCGGAACGGGGGATCCCTCGCAATACAGCGCGACTCTGGACAATCCGGAAACGTTCTTCCAACCCGTGCCTTGCCAGCAGTGCGAAAATGCGCCGTGCGAGCAGGTTTGTCCCGTAGGAGCAACAGCGCACAGTTCGGAAGGCCTGAATGACATGGTCTACAACCGCTGCATCGGCACGCGCTACTGCTCGAACAACTGCCCTTACAAAGTGCGGCGGTTTAATTTCCTACGTTTCCAGGATTGGGACACGCCGCAATACAAGCTGATGCGCAATCCAGAAGTTACCGTGCGCAGCCGAGGCGTGATGGAAAAGTGCACGTATTGCGTGCAGCGCATCAGCAATGCGCGCATCGACGCGGAAAAGCAGAATCGGTCCATCCGCGATGGAGATATTGTTACCGCTTGCGAGCAGGCTTGCCCCACTGAAGCGATCAGTTTCGGAAACATCAACGACCCGAACAGCCGCGTCGCCAAGCTAAAGGCACAGCAACGCAATTACAACATTCTGGGCGAGTTGAATTCCCGCCCGCGCACAACCTATCTGGCAGCGGTGCGCAACCCGAATCCTGACTTGGAGAAGGCATGAGCACCACCGCACAGCCGCGGGATATGCGCCCTCGAGATCCCATGATCGAACCGGGGCATACCTATGCGTCGGTAACCGACAAAATCGCCGCAGTGGTGCTGACCCGACCTTTGGGCATCGGCTGGTTGGCAGGCTTTGCCTTAACCTTCACCGTGGTGATGATGCTGTTCGTCGCTATATCCTGGCTGATCATCAAGGGCGTGGGAATTTGGGGCATCAACATTCCGATCGGCTGGGGCTTCGCGATCGTCAATTTCGTGTGGTGGATCGGTATCGGCCACGCCGGCACGCTGATTTCTGCGATTCTTTTTTTGTTGAATCAGAAGTGGCGCACATCGATCAACCGTTTCGCGGAAGCAATGACGCTTTTTGCCGTGGCCTGCGCCGGTTTGTTCCCTTTGATTCACACCGGTCGTCCTTGGATGGCTTACTACATGTTCCCGTATCCGAGCACGATGGGAGTCTGGCCGCAGTTCCGCAGTCCGCTGATCTGGGACGTGTTCGCGGTGTCGACTTACGGCACAGTGTCGTTGCTTTTCTGGTTTGTGGGTTTACTGCCAGACTTGGCAACGTTGCGCGATCGCGCGAAATCGCGCTATCAACAAGTGATTTACGGCATGCTTTCGATGGGCTGGCGCAACTCGGCGCGCCACTGGCACCGCTACCAGTCAGCGTATCTGTTATTAGCCGGCTTGGCTACGCCCCTGGTGCTCTCTGTGCATACGGTGGTGAGCTTTGACTTCGCGGTGGCCATCGTTCCCGGCTGGCATACCACCATTTTTCCCCCGTATTTCGTGGCCGGCGCAATCTATTCGGGTTTTGCCATGGTGCTGACGCTGGCGATTCCACTGCGCAAGGCCTACGGCCTGGAAGACTTCATCACCATGCGCCACCTGGACAACATGGCAAAAGTCATGCTGGCCACCGGTTTGATTGTGGCCTACGGCTACTTCGTCGAATTTTTCATGGCGTTTTACAGTGGCAATAAATTTGACGTGTTCCTGGCAGAGCAGCGATTGCATGGGCCGTACTCGCACTTCTACTTCGCGTTGATTCTGTGCAACATCCTGACGCCCCAATTACTATGGTTTTCGAAGGTACGTCGCAACGTAGCCTTACTGTTTATCTTGTCGCTGATCATTAACACCGGCATGTGGCTGGAACGCTTCGTCATCGTTGTGATCTCGTTGACTCGCGACTTCATGCCTTCCGCTTGGGGCCGTTACTCCGCGACCTTCTGGGATTACGCCACCTTCGTTGGAACCCTCGGGCTGTTTACCATGCTGATCTTCCTCTTCGTGCGTGGCTTGCCCGCCATCGCCATCGCGGAAATGCGCGAATTGGTGCATGAGACGGATGAGGGGGGGCAGCTATGACCGACCATCATCATCACCCTCATCTGCACGGCGTCATGGGCGAGTTTGAAACACCGGAACAATTGCTTCATGCGGCTCGCGCGGCCCGGGAAGCGGGCTACAAACACGTGGACGCTTACACTCCTTTCCCTATTGAGGGACTCGCGCAGGCCATCGGGTTTCGTTGGACAGCGGTGCCCTTGATTACCCTGATCGGGGGCGTCGGCGGTGGACTGACCGGTTTTGGGCTGCAGTATTGGTGTTCGGCGATCAGCTACCCCATGAATATTGCGGGGCGTCCGTTGAATAGCTGGCCGGCATTTATTCCCGTGACATTCGAACTGACCGTGCTGGGTGCGGCGATCTTCGCGGTAGTTGGTATGTTGGCGCTCAACAAGCTTCCCGAACCGTACCATCCAGTCTTCAACGTGGAGCGTTTTGCGGCCGCGTCCACGGACCGGTTCTTTCTGGTGATCGAAGCGCGCGATCCGAAATTCGATGTGGCAGGCTGCGCGAAGTTTTTGCAGGATTCTGCTGCCAGGCACGTCACCGAGGTGAAGGATGAACAATAAATCCTTGCTCCTTGCGGTGTTGTGCCTGGTGGTAACCGGCGGCTGTGGTGAAACGCTGCGTCAAGATATGGCCAACCAGCCTCGGCAAAATCCGTTGTCCCCAGCGTCGTTTTTCCAGGACGACCGGTCCGCGAGGCCGATCATCGATAACACCGTGGCGCGAGGTTCGGTCGAGGAAGATTCGTTATTTGTTCCCAAGGATTCCAATACGTTTCCCTTGCCGCTGACAAAAGAACTGTTGGGGCGCGGTCAGGATCGCTACACGATTTTTTGCTCGCCGTGCCACGGACTGCAGGGAGATGGCCAGGGAATGGTCACCATGCGCGGCATGAAGCACCCGCCGACATATCACCAGGACCGTTTGCGGAACGAGCCCAACGGCTACTTTTTTGACGTAATTACCTATGGATTCGGCGCGATGAATGGTTATTCGGCCCAGTTGGAACCAAAAGACCGCTGGGCAATTGTGGCCTATGTTCGCGCCCTGCAGTTGAGCCGCGACGCGCATGTTGGCGAACTGCCCGCCAATCTAAGGGAGAAGCTGATGGCCGGAGGATCGGCGCAATGAACGCGCAAGAATTTCAAGCACCCGCTAATTTGAATCGGGCGCAAATGCTGGGCTGGGCCATCGGCGGCATCGCGCTCGTGCTGAGTCTTGTCGGCGCGGTGGTTTCTCCTGAAAAATTTTTCCACGCCTATCTGACCGGGTATTTGCTGGTCTTGGGATTGACCCTCGGTTCGCTGGGCCTGTTGCTGTGCCAACATTTGACCAGCGGCGTCTGGGGCATCGTGATTCGTCGGCCGGCGGAAGCGGCTACGCGCAATATTTGGCTGATGCTGGTCATGTTCATTCCAATCCCGCTGGGAATGAAGTACCTGTATTCCGGTAATGGAGTGGAACCCGGATGGCTGAATGCACCGAAAACCGGCGAACATGCGCTTAGTGCGTATCAGCAGAGCTACTTGACGGTCCACGGGTTCTTCACCCGCGCTGTGATCTATTTCGTGATCTGGTTTGCGCTCATTTATTTCTACAACCTCTGGTCCAGGCAACAGGACGCAAATCCTGATGATGTCAGCGTGCGCCAGCGTTTGAAGAATTTTGCCGGTCCCGGAATTATTCTTTACGTCCTGGCGATGACCTTCGCTGCCATTGACTGGGTGATGTCGATATCGCCGCACTGGGCCTCGACGATCTACGGATTCATTTTTGTGGCTGGGCAACTGATCAGTTCGATGTGCCTGATGATTCTTGCGGTTGTGGCGCTGTCGGGCTTCGAGCCGTACAAAGGTTTCATCCGCGCACGGCACCTGCACGATCTAGGCAAGCTGCTGTTCGCGTTCAACATGCTGTGGGCTTACTTCGCGTTCTCGCAATTGCTGATTATCTGGTCGGGTAACCAACCGGAAGAGATCAGCTTCTACCGCACGCGCTTGTACGGGCAGTGGGGGGTGGTGGCGGTGGTTGTGCTGCTGTTCACATTCGCACTGCCATTCCTGATCCTGCTGTCGCGCGACGTGAAGCGCAATGCCGGCCTGATCTCGAAAGTGGCGATTTGGATGCTGGTCTTCCGCCTGGTGGACCTGTACTGGATGACCCAACCGGAATTTCGCAGGTCGGCCCTGCCCGGCTGGCTCGATTTCGTTTTGCCGGTGGCATTCATTGGTTTGTGGGCCGGTTTCTTTGCCTGGAATTTGAAGCAGCGCCCGGTTTTGCCCTTGGGAGATCCCAAGCTTGCGGAGGTTTTAGCGCATCATGAGCACTGAGCATCTCAGCCACGCCCCGAAAAACGGGCGGCCGGTGCATGCGGATGTGGCGTTCGAAAAGACCGACGTTCGCACGTCTCCCATCTTGAAGTTTCTCGTGTACCTGGGCATCGGCGTGGTTTTTTCTTACATTCTTACCTTCGGCATTTACAAAGCCCTGAAGAGCTATTGGACCGATTCGTACCGGCAACCGCTGCCGACGCGATTGGAAGCAGGACCTACCATGCCGCCGGAGCCGCGCATGCAAGGCATGCCGGGACACTTGACCGATCCTCAAGAGGATTTGCGAATCAAGATTCAAGCGGATACCGCGGAGAACAATAAGCTGGGCTGGGTCGATCAAAAAGCGGGCATCGCGCAAATTCCCGTGAATGACGCGATGCAGTTGATCGTCGAAAAGGGTTTGCCGGCGGTGACACCGCAGCCGGCGGAAAAGAAGTAAGAACGATGAACGTAAGAAGCTATGTATTGGCGCTGGCAGGCTTGCTGCTTTGCAGCGGTCTTTGTCGCGCGCAGGCGATTCCCGATAATGTTGGCAAGTCGTCGAATGGCTTGCCGCCGGCCTTGGTAAACGTAGGTTTCGATCCGCAACTCAACAAGCAAATTCCTCTGGATACTCCGTTTGTCGACGAAAATGGGCAGCCCGCGACGATGCGGCAATACGCTGGGAAGAGGCCCGTGGTTTTGACGTTTGTGTATTTCCGGTGCCCGATGCTCTGCAACCAGGTGGAGCAGGCGTTGGTCGGCACACTGAAAATGATTTCGTTTAACCCCGGCGCGGATTATGACGTGGTGTTTCTGAGCTTCGATCCCCAAGACACGCCCGAGGAAGCCCTGAAGAAGAAGCAGGAAGCGATGTCGCGGTTTGCGCGCCCCTCGACGGAACCAGGATGGCATTTTCTGACCGGCACTAAGGAATCGATCGACGCGGTCACCAAGGCCGCCGATTTCCGGTTTACTTACGATCCAAAGACGCAGTTGTTTGGCCATGCCAGTGGCATTCTGTTGCTGACGCCGGATGGCCGAATCTCCCGCTACTTTTTCGGTGTGGAGTATCCGCCGAGCAACGTGCGGCTGGGGTTGGTGGACGCGTCGGCCGGGAAAATCGGGACGCCGGTCGACCACCTGTTGCTGTTCTGCTACCAATACGATCCGACGACCGCGCACTACAGCGCGACAATTCTTGGAGTCATCCGCATGGGCGGATTGGTCACGCTGCTGTGCATGGCCATTGGTTTTGTAATTTTCCGCCGTCGAGAACATCACGGCGCGAGCAACGGGCCGGGTTCGCCGACGCAAGGAGCACATTAGAGCCGTGCAGTCACCGCTTCCATTCTTTCCAGAGCAGGCCTCCAATTTCGCGGGAAATGTGGACGCCCTCTTCTTGTTTATTTTGATGACGTGTTTGTTTTTCGCCGTGCTGGTAACGGTGCTGGCGATCTACGCGGCGTTCAAATATCGCCGGACTTCGCCCGGGGAGGTCGGTTCCACAGTTCACGGCAACACCCTGTTGGAAGTCGGCTGGACGGTGATTCCCTTGGTGATCGCGCTGGGCATGTTCAGTTGGGGCGCGGTCCTTTACGTGAACTACCGCACCGCTCCCAAAGACACGCTGGACATTTACGTGGTGGGCAAGCAGTGGATGTGGAAGCTGCAGCAGCCCAACGGCAAACGGGAAATCAATGAACTGCACGTGCCGCTGAATCGCGATATCAAGTTGATCATGGGCAGTGAAGACGTGATCCATGATTTTTACGTTCCGGCGTTCCGCGTGAAGATGGACGTGGTGCCGGGGCGCTACAACACCATGTGGTTCCGGCCCACGAAAATCGGCAAATACCATTTCTTCTGCTCGCAGTATTGCGGCACCAACCACGCGGTGATGGGCGGTTATGTCACGGTGATGGATCCCGCCGAATATGCGGCGTGGCTCTCCGATGAAGCGGGCAATGTGGACCCGGTTTCGGCCGGCGAAAAACTGTTTACGCAACTGGCTTGTGTGACCTGCCACATCGGGAATGGTACGGGCCGCGCGCCTTCGCTGAACGGCGTGTACGGAGCCAAAGTATTGCTGTCGGACGGCAGCACAGTGACCGCCGATGACGCTTACATCCGCGAATCGATTCTGCAGCCGAAAGCAAAGATTGTAGCCGGGTATCAACCTGTGATGCCCACGTTCCAGGGTTTGGTGTCGGAGGAGCAGATTTTGAATCTGACCGCCTACATCAAGTCTCTGCAGTCGCAACCTGTGCCTGCCAAGGGCGCGGGAATTGCGCCAGCAAGTGCGGGGAAGAAATAACATGAGCACCGTGAGCACGACCATGGGTGAACCGGCGCTGAAATTGCCGGAAAAACACTACCTGAATGCGAGCTATGGAATCCGTTCGTGGCTGCTCACCACGGACCACAAGCGCATCGCGCTGCTCTACCTCGCCTCGGTCACGTTCTTTTTCTTCATTGGCGGCTTCTTCGCCATGATGATTCGCCTGCATCTGTTGACCCCGAGTGGCTACCTGCTCTCCGCCGACACTTACAACCGCATGTTCACCATGCACGGCGTGGCCATGATCTTTTTCTTCCTGATCCCCTCCATCCCAGCGGTTCTGGGCAATTTCCTGATCCCGCTGATGATCGGCGCAAAGGACTTGGCCTTCCCGAAGATCAATCTACTGAGCTGGTACATCTACATTATCGGCGGCTGCTTCACTTTGTATTCCATGGTGAGCGGAGGGCTCGATACCGGTTGGACCTTTTACACCCCGCTCAGTACGGTGTATTCGAACTCGGCGGTGGCACCCGCGGTGGTGGGCATTTTCATCACGGGGTTTTCTTCGATTTTGACCGGTTTGAATTTCCTGGTGACCGTTCACACCATGCGCGCGCCAGGCATGACTTGGTTCCGCTTGCCGCTGTTCGTTTGGGCGCACTATGCCACCTCCGTCGTGATGATCCTCGGTACTCCGGTGGTCGCCATTACGTTGGCGCTTGCCGCCATGGAGCGGCTGTTTGGACTTGGCTTCTTTAATCCCGCAATGGGCGGCGACCCGATTTTGTTCCAGCATCTCTTCTGGTTCTATTCGCATCCTGCCGTATACATCATGATTTTGCCGTCCATGGGCGTCATCAGCGAATTGATTCCAACGTTCGCGCGCAAAAAATTGTTTGGGTATCACTTTGTGGCTGCGGCCAGTTTGGCCATCGCGGTGATCGGCTTCCTGGTTTGGACCCATCACATGTTCCTGACCGGGCAGTCGACCTACGCCGCGCTGGCCTTCTCGTTTCTGACCTTTCTCGTGGCGATCCCGTCCGCGGTGAAGGTATTCAATTGGACGGCAACCCTGTTTGGCGGCTCGATCTCGTTTGATACGCCGATGCTGTATGCCTTCGGCTTTCTGGGCTTGTTCCTGATTGGCGGCCTCACGGGATTGTTTTTGGGCTGCCTGGGCGTGGACATGCACGTTCACGATACGTATTTCGTGGTCGCGCACTTTCACTACATCATGGTGGGTGGCGCGGTGATGGGTTACCTCGGTGGTTTGCACTTCTGGTGGCCGAAGATCACCGGGCGCATGTATCCGGAATGGCTGGCACGCATTGCCGCGCTGGTGCTGTTTGTTGGGTTTAACCTGACATTCTTCCCGCAATTCGTGCTTGGCTATTTAGGAATGCCGCGGCGTTATCACGTGTATCCGCCGGAGTTCCAGGTGTACAACGTGATGTCGACGGCAGGCGCGTCGATTCTTGCGGTTGGCTACTTACTGCCGATGATTTACCTCACTTGGGCCGCTTTCTACGGGAGAGTTGCCGGCAACAATCCCTGGCCCGCCACTGGCTTGGAATGGACCACGGCTTCGCCGCCGCCGACGGAGAATTTTGAGGTTACGCCCGTAGTCACCTGGGAAGCCTACGACTTTCACAATCGGCCCGAACTGGGATTGGATGTGCCGGGAACACCGAGCGGCGTGGTTGCGCCCGCTCATGGCCACGATTGAGTTTTACACGGTCAGGGACGCATTACAGGCGGTTCGCGGAACGCCTGAATTTTAGTTAGAGGAGTGCGAAGTGCATCGCACCGGAGCGCTGTTCGGACAATTCGAGACACTGGAGCAGCAGAAGGATACCGCGTCGCTGGGAATGTGGATTTTCCTGGTGACGGAAGTCATGTTCTTCGGCGGCATCATGCTGGCGTACACCATCAACCGCCACACTTATTTCCATGCGTTTGCTATGGGCAGCAAAACGCTGAGCCTGACGCTGGGCGGCACCAACACGGTGGTTCTGCTGGCTAGCAGCTTCACCATGGCTATGGGCGTGTGGTCCGCGCAGGTGGGCAAGAAAAAGCTCCTCCCCGTGTTTCTTACGCTAACCATTGTGCTGGGGTTCGTTTTCTTTGGAATTAAGTATGTGGAATATGCGCAGAAATTCCATCACCACCTGGTTCCAGGCCGAAACTTCGATATTACCTATTGCGTGAACAACCCCACCCGCTGCGAAGATATGAGCGCGGAGGAAATTAAAGCCGAGCGCGTCGAACTGGAAGAAGCACAGGCCGCGGATCCGGATTTGAACGCGCATGCGCAACTCTACTACTCAGCGTACTTTGGCATGACCGGGCTGCACGCCCTGCACATGATCATTGGCGCCGGGTTATTGTTCTGGCTGCTGGGACAGTCGCTCAAAGGGCGGTTTAGTCCCGAATGGAACACGCCGGTGGACCTCGTCGGGCTCTATTGGCACTTCGTCGATATTGTGTGGATTTACTTGTTCCCGTTGCTGTATCTGATTGATCGGCACAATTAGGAGCGATCTGTGGCGGACCACGAACACGCTGAGCATACGGAACACATCGTTCCACCCAGGACGTACATGATCATCATTTTCTCGCTGCTGTGCTTGACAGCAGCGACGGTGGCGGCCGCTTATGTGAACCTCGGGCCACTGAACATCGTGGTCGCTCTGGTGATTGCCACGATGAAGGCGACGCTGGTTGTTCTGTTCTTCATGCACGCCAAGTACAGCCCGAAGCGTACGAAACTCGTAATTATGGCGGGGATTTTCTGGCTGGCCATCCTGCTGTTTATGACTCTAAGCGATTACGCGAGCCGCGTAGACTACCGCGGAATCCGCTACCCCATGACGCAGAACATCGCTCTAGTGCCTTCCCCTCGCGCATAATCCGGCACTGAGCTGGAACGCCCCAAATCGTCAGCTCGTTGCGTATTTCAATAAATTCGCGTGCGACTCGTACGCGGGAAAATCTTTTCCTGAGGTGTTGTGCTCTGCGGGGTATTTCTTGGCGGAAAATAAAGGAGGGGAAGAACGAACCGGCCCAGCCCTCAATCCCCTAAAGGGATCCTCGGCTCGTCTCCCCCACGCGTTCACAGATTGCAAGCAGTTGGCCATTGTAATTGGCGTATTTTCAATGGATTAGGATTACGCACGTCTGTAAAAATGCACCACCCCCGGGGAAAATTTTTCTAGTACTGCAGAGCTGAAATTCTTTTCCATTTTCCTTTTGCGTTCGCCATTTTGCGTATGGGCGCATCGATTTGACCGTGACGCGCTGCTGTTGCTATGTTGAAAGACTATACTGGCCTCATTCTACGCACTGGGCGCCAGGGCTCCTGTGGGGGGAGCGCTTCGTTCTATGGCTCTCAGTAAATTGGTCGTGCGGGGCGCGCGACAACACAATCTAAAGAACATCAGCCTGGAAATTCCGCGGAACTCGCTGACAGTGATTACCGGGCTGTCTGGGTCGGGTAAATCATCGCTGGCTTTCGACACCATTTACGCAGAGGGACAACGCCGCTATGTCGAGTCCCTCTCGGCCTACGCGCGGCAGTTCCTGGACCAGATGGAGCGGCCGGAAGTCGACGTGATCGAAGGATTGTCACCGTCGATCGCCATCGAACAAAAGACCACCACGCGCTCGCCGCGTTCCACCGTCGGAACCATCACGGAAATTTACGATTATCTCCGCGTGGTGTATGCCTCCGTCGGTGTGCCGCATTGTCCGAATTGCGGCAAACCCATCACGCGGCAATCCAGCGAACAGATCGTGCAGGCAATCCTGCAAGGCGAACTTTGCAAACCCGAAGATCGCATCATGATCCTGGCGCCAATCGTGCGTGGCCGAAAAGGCGCCTATCGCAAAGAATTGGAGAAACTGGCGCAGGACGGCTTTGTGCGCGTGCGGATCAATGGCGAACTTCTTCCTCTCGACCAGATTCCGGTGCTCGACAAGCGCAAGAATCACACCATTGAAGTGGTAGTGGACCGGTTGCTGGTCAAGCAGGGCATAGCCTCGCGGCTTGAGCAGTCCATTGCCATGGCCCTCAAACTGGCGCAAGGCCTTGTCACCGTGGCGGTCGTTGGCGGCAGCGAGCACACTTTCTCGGAAAAGCTGGCGTGCCCGGACTGCGGCCTGTCGGTTCCGCAATTGGAGCCCCGGTCTTTCAGCTTCAATTCGCCTTACGGAGCCTGCCCAGAATGTCATGGACTCGGCTCGAAATACGATTTCGATCCGGCCAAAGTGATTGTCGATTGGACGCGCCCGCTTTTCGATGGCGGACTCGGCCCAGGTTCCACCTCGGCCATTCTCAAGCGGACGCTGGAGCTGGGCGCTTACGCGCACGGCTTTCCTTTGGACCTGCCGTTCGAGAAGTATCCTGCACGAGTGCAAAACTTACTGCTCTATGGTTATCCGCCCTCGGGCGGCAAGAAAACTCCCAACGAAACAAGCGAAAAATCCACCAGCAAAGAGAAAGGCTTCCGCTTCCAGGGCATCCTCAAGTTCTTAGAACGCAATTTTGAAGAGTCCAATTCCGACTCGTATCGCGAATGGATGACCCAATACATGTCCGCCACCATTTGCAGCGCGTGTTTGGGACGCCGGCTGCGCGCGGAATCGCTGGCGGTTAAGCTGGGCGGATGGTCCATTGCGGATTTTACGGCGCTCGCGATAAGCGAAGCGCGTCCTGCAGTAGACAGGATTCTTTCCCAGCTTTCACCACGGCAACTGGAAGTTGCGGCGCGCCCATTGGGCGAGATTGCTGAGCGTCTGGACTTCCTGCTGGCGGTGGGACTCGGCTATTTAAGCCTGGATCGCTCGGCAGCCACTCTTTCGGGTGGCGAGGCGCAGCGTATACGGCTGGCAACCCAGATTGGCTCGCGGCTTCGCGGAGTGCTGTATGTGCTGGACGAGCCGAGCATAGGACTGCACGCGCGCGATAACGACCGCTTGCTGCATTCGCTGGAACGTCTGCGCAACCTCGGCAATACGGTTCTGGTGGTGGAACATGATGAAGACACGATTCGCCGCGCCGACTATGTCGTCGACCTCGGCCCAGGTGCAGGAAATGCTGGCGGGTACCTCGTAGCTACCGGCAAACCCGACGAGATTGCGGCTGCTCCCGACTCCCTGACTGGTCGGTATTTGTCGGGCGCGGCGGAAATTGCGATTCCTGAAAAACGCCGCAGTCCAAACGGCAAGGCCATTCAGATCCTGGGCGCGCATGCCAACAATTTAAAGGATGTCGACATTACTCTCCCATTGGGATTGCTTACGGTGGTTACAGGAGTTTCGGGTTCGGGGAAGTCGACGCTGGTCAACGATATTTTGTATCGCGCGCTGGCCCAGAAGCTGTATCGGTCCATGGAGCCGCCGGGCGCTCACAAGATGATTCTGGGAATCGAACACATCGACAAGGTCATCGAAATCGATCAAGCCCCGATCGGACGTACGCCGCGCTCCAATCCCGCCACCTATACCGGAGTGTTTGCGCCGATCCGCGAGTTGTTCGCGATGTTGCCGGAGTCGCGGGAACGTGGCTATAAGCCGGGACGCTTCAGTTTCAATGTGAAAGGCGGACGCTGTGAAGCGTGCCAGGGCGAGGGTTTGCGGCGAATCGAAATGAACTTTTTGCCGGACGTCTATGTCACGTGCGAAGTCTGCCGCGGGCGTCGCTACAATGCGGAGACACTCGCAGTGCGCTATAAAGGGCACAGCGTCAACGACGTTTTGAATTTGCAGGCCGTGGACGCGCTGAAATTGCTGGAGAATATTCCGCACGTGCAGCAAAAACTGGCCACCATGGTAGAAGTTGGCTTGGGCTACGTGCAATTAGGGCAATCGGCCACCACGCTTTCCGGCGGCGAAGCGCAGCGTATCAAGTTGGCGCGTGAGCTTTCGAAGCGCCAGACCGGGCGCACCATTTACATTCTCGATGAACCCACGACCGGTTTGCACTTTGACGATGTGCGCAAGTTGGTCGATGTGTTGCAACGGCTTGTCGACCTCGGAAACACGGTGTTGATCATCGAGCACAATCTTGATGTCATCAAACAAGCCGACTGGATCATCGATCTCGGACCCGAAGGCGGCCAGGGTGGAGGACGGGTCGTTGCGCAGGGAACCCCCGAACATGTGGCCAAGACAAAAAAATCGTATACCGGGCAAGCCCTGGCACGCGTGCTGCACATGAACGGTTCGGGTGGCGCAAAGAACGGTGATCTCAAGAGTGCTTAATCTTCTTTTGCTCTGTTCGTTTTTCTGCCGCTTGCGCCACGGCCACTTTCCTTCGTACAGTAAGTACACCTGCATGAGTGTTTATCCGATCCAGCCCATAACGTTTGGTGGCGTGCGCACCTACCCGCTAGCGTCTCGCAAAAGCAAAGTAAGTGCGACCGATGTGGCCAAGCCTTCAGGGCGTGGCGGTTCCATCGCTAAGTTTCTCGACTCTCTTCCGAATATTCTGGCGGCTCGCGACCTCCGCGACATCGCTGCCGCCATCCACTCTGCGCACACGCACAAACGCGCCGTCCTTTGGGGCATGGGCGGCCATGTGATTAAGGTCGGGCTCGCGCCGGTACTGATCGATTTGATGGAGAAAGGCTTCGTTTCCGGGATTGCCATGAACGGCGCTGCACTAATTCACGATTTTGAGATGGCTATGGCCGGCAATACTTCCGAAGATGTGGACGCGGCACTCGGCAAAGGGCAATTCGGCATGGCCGCGGAAACGGGCTGGGGAATCAACGAAATCGCTAAGCTGGCCTATCGGCTTCGTATGGGGTACGGCGAGGCCGCAGGGCAATATCTCACTAGCGGCATTGTGGAGCCGAAGCACCCGGAACTGAGCGTCTTGGTCGCCGCGTACAAGAAGCGCATCCCGGTAACCATTCATTTGGCGATCGGCACAGACATTCCGCACATGCATCCCTCGGTGGACGGGGCGGCGCTTGGCGCGGCTTCACTCTACGATTTTCGGTTATTCTGTGCGCTGGTACAGCAGATGGATGCCGGCGGCGTGTATTTGAATTGGGGTTCTGCCGTGCTTCTGCCTGAAGTGTTTTTGAAGGCCGTGTCTGTGGTACGCAATCTCGGCGTGCCGTTACGTTCCATCACCACTGCCAATTTCGACTTCATCCAGCACTACCGGCCCATGACAAATGTCGTAAAGCGACCGACGGCCGCATCCAATCCAAAGAAAGGCGAAGTATCCCGAGGTTTCGCGATTACTGGTCACCATGAGTTGATGATGCCGTTGCTGGCGTCGGCGCTCACGACGGGTTGGCCTGCTTCAGGAAGGCGAGCAAAATGACCGGCCCATTCGAGGAAAATTCCCCGCCACAAGAACAGGATCCGAACCTGAAACAACCCACATCGCAACCGGAACTTACTGCCGCCCCGTTTGCGCCTCTCGCTGCCGAACCCCACGGCGCATCGGAACAACTTGTGTCTTCTTTGCCGACGGGCAAGGTTTACCCGCCAGACCTGCAGATCTCCTGGTCCTGGCAACACTTGGTGGTCTTCCTCATTTTCATTTTTATCAGTCTACTGACCGTGCAAGGCTTTTTCCTGGCGGCCTATGCGCCCCACCAGAAAATGACTACCCAGCAGCTGGAAGATTACATGCTGTCGAAGCCTCAAGTAGCCATCGGCAGCACGATCATTACCTACGCACTGCTGCTATTTTTCCTGTATGTCACCCTGGCGCTGCTGCGTGGACAGCCTTTCTGGACCACTCTTGGCTGGCGGAAGCTGCCATCAAGAGCCAACGGACAATCGCGCAGCCCGCTGATCTATTTCTTTGTCGGATGCGGCGTGTCATTACTGGTGTTCGGGCTCACTTCCCTTATCCAAACGCCGGAAAACGCGCCCATTGAGCAAGTTTTCAAGTTCAAGCAAACCGCAATGTTGTTTGTCGCCACAGCGGTACTGGTCGCGCCGCTGGCGGAAGAAACACTCTTCCGTGGTTATTTGTACCCCATGTTTGCGCGCTGGTTCGGCGTGGTCCCGAGCATCGTCGTCACCGGCGTACTGTTTGGATTGATGCATGGGCCGCAACTGGGTGGAGAGAAAAGTTTGATTGCGATCATGTCCTTGGTGGGAATCGTTTTCACGACGGTGCGCGCCCGCACGGGCAGCGTGTTTGCCAGCTACCTGATGCACTTGGGATACAACTCGCTAATCGCCGCCAGCTTATTTCTGGCCACCCACGGCTTCACGCAAATTCCCCAGCATCATTAGACCATCCGATTTCATAACGCCTTCGCTACAATCAAAAAAGGGAGCATTGGACTTATGTACGTTGCACAACCCATAGAGTGGACAGAGCAAGGCGTGGTTATGCTGGACCAACGCCGCCTGCCGGCCGAAGAAGTCAGCTACACCTACACGGATTATCGGGAAGTGGCCAAGGCGATTCGCGAAATGGTGATTCGTGGAGCGCCGGCCATCGGTGTCGCGGCGGCTATGGGAGTCGCAATCGGTGTACAAAAATCACAAGCGAAAACGATCGAAGAGTTGAAGGCGGAATTTCCGTTAATTTGCGACACACTCGCCAAAACTCGGCCGACGGCCGTGGACCTGTTCTGGGCGCTGGAGCGCATGAAGAAGCGCTTCCAGGAATTAATCGCATCCGGCGAAGACTTAGCCGGGATTCGCCATGCGATGGTCACGGAAGCGGAGCAAGTGCATCGCGAGAAGCTGGCCACCGACCAAGCCATCGGGCGCTTTGGTGCGGAATTCATGCCCAAAGAAGGCCAGGTCATGACTCAGTGCAATGCAGGCGCACTGGCGACTGCCGGCATCGGCACGGCCTTGGGTGTAATTCGTGTGGCGTTCGAACAGGGCCGCAAACTCCACGTCTTGGTTCCCGAAACGCGGCCGTACCTCCAAGGCGCGCGGCTTACAGCGTGGGAACTTCACCGTGGAGGCATCCCGCTTACGCTTATCACCGACAACATGGTTGGCCACTTCCTGAAGACCGGCAAAGTGGGCGCGATCGTCACTGGAGCCGACCGCATTGCCGCAAATGGAGACACCGCCAACAAAATCGGCACTTACCAGATCGCGGTGCTCGCCAAAGAGAACAACGTTCCTTTTTACATTGCTGCTCCTACCTCCACTTTCGATTTGTCTATTCCTGATGGTGAGCACATTCCCATTGAAGAACGCACGGCGCAGGAAGTAACTCACATTCAAGGTGTGCGTATCGCACCGGATGTTCCCGCTGCACATCCGGCTTTTGACGTGACGCCCAACCGCTACATTCACGCAATTTTTACCGAACGCGGCGTCGCCAAAGCCCCATACACTGAATCCTTGCGAAAACTTGCGGCCGCTCCCGTCGTGCGCGCAGCGAGTTGAACGGGCACTTTCGCCTCCTTTTTACAGCAAATGCCGTATGGCTTCGAATGCGGGTGCCGCGCAGTATAGGAGCAATTCAACATTCTCATCCTGACCAATAGGGGACGCCTCATCAGCGTCCCCTCCTCTTTTATAGCTGTTTTCGACTGCGCGCGATGTGGGTACTGGTACGCGGAATGTACAAAAAGTCCTGAAAAATATGCCGTTAGCGGTCGAGATAATGTGACTCGTATCGGCACTCATTTTGTCTTAAGGCGAACAATAGTAGGAGATTAGCGGACTCTTGCAGCAGATGGCCTTTTCCGTGCCCTGAGATTACTCGGCCAGCAACTTGAGATAGAGGTGATCCACATGACCGCGAAATTCGATCTCTTCATGAGGCTACCGGACGGCCAGCCCATCTGGATCAAAGCGGTGGAACGGCTGGAGGAGGCTCGGAAGGAACTGGCCCAGATGGCAGAACGTACGCCCGGGAACTATTTCATTTTTAACGCAAGCAACGGACAATTGATCGCCAATTCTGGTACGGGCGGCAATGCGTGCCTGGTTCACAACTCCAAGTAGATCAGGTCGTGAATGCAACACAGGAAATGGCGCCTCTGGCGCGCATTTTAAACGGCGCGGCCGCCTTGTTGCGAAGAGTGGATTTCCCCGATCACCTGGGCAACCACGTTTTGGTCAATCTTGGGACTAATGTAGGAGCCATCCCCGATCACGATTCGTAGCGCCTTCATCAGTTCTTCTTCGGCATCGGCCTTTAACAGGTAGCCGCTGGCGCCCGCACGAAATCCGCTGCGCAAGACCTCCGAAGACTCGTGGAGCGTGAGCAGGATCACTTTAACGTTCGGATGCTCTTTGCGGATAATGCGCGTCGCTTCCAGGCCGTTCATACCGGGCATCGTAACGTCCATCAATACCACTTCGGGCGTCAACTGGTTGGCCAACCGAACGGCATCATTGCCGTTACTCGCCTCGCCGCACACTTCCCATTCGGGGGAAGATTCGAGTATGGTTTCGACGCCGCGGCGGATAAACGCGTGGTCGTCAACGATTAGGACACGTGGCATGAATGGAGTTCTCCATAAGCCGTTGCGAGGGTGCGGACTCGCTACTGCTCAGAGATCGATGAACCCTTCGGGCCGATTCCATCCCTGCCTCACGGCGGCAGATTCTGTTCTTGTCTAAAGTAAATTCAATTTAACTTTTTCTCAAGCTTCGATGATCTGATTCTTGATCGCGTAACGCACCAACTCGCTGACCGAGTGAATTTCCAGCTTGCGCATGATGTTCGCGCGATGGGTCTCGGCGGTTTTCACGCTGATGCCCAAAGAAACGGCGACTTCCTTGCTGCTCTTGCCCTCGGCCAAAAGCTGCACAATTTCGCGTTCGCGGGCCGTCAGGCGGTTGCGGGTCGGCAGCTTCGGTTCGGCTCCAGGAGATTGAAACGAAAAATCACCCAGCAGCATTTCGGATGCGCGTGAAGTAAAGAACGTACGACGCTTCGAAATTGAGTCTACAGCAGTCACCAAGTCTCGATCGGCGTCGGACTTGAGAATATAACCGCGCGCGCCCGCTTCCACGACTTCCCGCACTAATTGATCGGAGAAGTGCATCGTCAGAATCAGAATACCGGTTTTTGGCAGTGATTTGTGGATTCGGCGCGCTGCTTCCAAACCGTTCAAATCGGGCATGCTGATGTCCATCACGACGATCTGCGGCTTGAACTGCTCTGCCAAAGTCACTGCTTCTTTTCCCGTCTTTGCCTCCGCGCACACTTCCCAGCCCGGCTTTGCGCTAAGCAGATCTTTCAGTCCGCGACGGATAATATCGTGGTCGTCGGCGACTAGGATGTTCAGTGTCGTCATGTCAGTTCCGGCGGAAATGTGGGGATTCCCGCTTTCTGTTTCCAAGTTCCGCATTGGTATGTTACTCCGAACAAAGGATTAGGCATCGCTCAAGAACAAATCAAAGTTAATCGTCTCAATGTAAATGGTTGAATACCAGATTCACTGTATTTCAACACTGGAAGCTCCGCACTGCCAATCGCACCATCGAAATACAACTAGGACTTGACGGTCAGTTTATTGGTCACTTTGTCGGGTCCGGCAAGATCGGAGGCCTTGTCCTCGATACTCTTCTTCTCTTCCGCAGACGCGACCGGCCCCTTCAGGGTCACATGACCGTTGCGAACGATGACTTTGACGTTGTGGGCGTCGGTGGAAAGAGATTTGTCGGCGTTGATCGATTGCCGGATTTTCTGCGCGAGTTCGCGATCGCCCGCGTCGTTTTTCTGTTGGTCGGCAGTGGCGCCGCCCTGTTTATTGGCGCCGGTGTTGTCGGCTTGCTGAAAGGGCGTATGCAAAGATGCTGAGAAAGCAGGCACCGTGACGATGCCAAAAGTCAGAGCTAGCGCACCGAAACCAATCGAGATTGTCCGAAACGTGAAATGCCGCGTCATTCCTTTTCTCCCCTCATTTTGAAGTCCGCAACTGGGCAACCTACTTTTCGCGACGATCGACCACCAAAACGGCAAGTCCACCAATCAACGCCAAAGCTCCCAAAATTGGCGGCAATGGTACGGTATGACGCTCATCCTTGGTGATGTGGATGGGGCCGACATCCGCGGCTTTTTTGGGTACCGTATAGCTAAAACCTTGATAAGCGAGCGCGAGCACCCCCAACACAATCAAGACAATTCCCAATACCGATTTGCTGCTCATTTGTGAATCCTCCTGTTCCTCAAGCAAATGAAGTAGGTGCGGATGCGATCGCAAAACCACAACCGCAGAATATACAACCAGTCTCGGCCCTCTGGCTTCTTTCGCAGTATCCATAGCAGACTGTATTCCGCCGAGGAAGTTTCCCGAACTTCGTCTTTTTCAGGTGCATCTGTACCGACACCCCATAAATCGCTGTATGTCCGTAACGCGGTGAGCGGGTGTTTCATAGTTTGTGCGCCACACGCACTTTTGCAAGGAGGGCATATGAATTGGGATCGAGTGGAAGGTAAGTGGAAGCAATACTCCGGGAAGGTAAAGGAGAAGTGGGGGAAGCTAACCGATGACGATCTCACCACGATAAGCGGCAAGCGTGACCAATTGGTCGGCAGGCTTCAGGAACGCTACGGATGGGCGAAAGATCAAGCGGAGCGCCAGGTGGATGAGTTTACGCACTCCTTGAACGATGAGTCTGTTCGTGATGCTTCGAAGGCACGGGCGGGCCACTAGTTCGCACACCTTCGGTTGAACGTCTGGAGCGGTGCGATGCGTGCCGCTCCGGCCGTTTTTCTTTCGGGCAGTCCGTTTTTGACCAAAACGCCAGAAACGCCATCTGGAATCGTTGAATGAAGAATCTACTGAGCCGTGGGATTGCCCTACTGACGGTTTTTGTGATCGTGACTCCAGTTCCGTCGCCCGCGTATTCCGTTTTAACGCACGAAGCTGTTATCGACGTGGCGTGGGATGCCAGCTTGCGTCCATTGCTCCTGAAACGCTTCCCCAACGCTAGCAAAGACGACCTCATCCAGGCCCACGCTTACGCCTATGGGGGCGCCATTATTCAGGACATGGGATACTACCCGGGTGGAAACAAACTCTTCAGTGATCTGACCCACTACTTCCGCAGCGGCGATTTTATCTTGGCGCTGTTGCGAGATTCTTCTACCTTGAATCAATACGCGTTTGCATTGGGGGCCCTCTCTCACTATGCTGCGGACAATGACGGGCACCCTTTGGCGACAAACTTGTCTGTTCCCAAGCTTTATCCCAAGCTGCGCAAGAAATATGGAACCACGGTGACTTACGAAGACGATCCTCTCGCCCATATCAAAACCGAGTTTGGCTTCGATGTGCTCCAAGTTGCTAAAGGACGCTACGCTCCGGACAGTTACCGGGACTTCGTCGGTTTTGAAGTCGATCTTCCCCTCCTCAATCAAGCATTTCTGGAAACCTACGGGATCGAACTTCCCACGGTCATCAAGAATGAGGGCCACGCCGCCAATACCTATCGCTATTGCGTCAGCACCCTGATTCCGCGGGCTACCCGGATTGCCTGGAACTTGAAACAAAACGAAATTGAAAAGGATTTGCCGGGAATGACGCGCAAAAAATTCCTCTATAACATTTCGCGTTCCAGCTATGAGAAAAAATGGGGCCGCGACTATAGCCGGCCTACCCCGGGGGACAAATTGTTGGCCTTCGTTATTCGCGTTATGCCTAAAATCGGTCCCCTTCGCGCCTTGACGTTCCGAACGCCCACACCGGAAACCGAAAAGCTCTTTGAAGCCAGCTTCAATGCCACCGTGAATCGCTACCAAGGTCTGATCGCCGCGGAGGCGCAGGGCCACCTGGAATTACCGAACCAAAATTTCGACGTGGGCAAGGTCACTGTACGCGGCCAATATAAGTTGAATGACAAGTCCTGCGCGGAGTTGCTTGCTCGCCTGACCAAGCAACAAGTCATGGGAATCGATCCGGATTTGAAAACTCAGCTTCTTGCGTTTTATGCTGAACCTGCGCCCGGTAACAAAATGCCGGACAAAAAGGAAAGGCAACTCCAGAAGCAGATCCAGGAATTGCAAGAAACTCCTACGACCACCGCGGTCCGGCCGGAGGTCCTCACGGAGCCGGTGTCAAATCCGGGTCAATAACGACCGCGTGGCCGCCAGCAGCTTCCTATTTTGCGTGACTCACTCCATGTCTCTTTCTAAAAATATTTCAAAGAAACGGTTGTTGCTCGTCATCCCCGCGGCCTTTGCTTTGTTGCTATTGCTGGTAGCCGTTTACATTTACTTTTGGCCGAAACGGATCGACGACCGGATTCGCATCGCAGTGATCCATGCGCTGGCAGATCGCTTCCACAGCGACGTGGAGCTGAAGACCCTGACAATTCAGGGGTTCGCCACGCCGACCGTCACAGGCGAAGGCCTAACTTTGCGTTATCACCGGCGCCAGGACGTCCCTCCGCTGATTCAGGTTGAGAAATTCTCTTTCCGCTTGGGAATTCTTGGTCTGCTTCACCCGGTGAAACGCCTTTCTTCGGTGCGGGTGCAGAACATGCTTATCTCGATCCCTCCAAAAGAGAAAAACGGAGTAACCAACGAAAAACCTTCAGGCCAGCAACGGCCTCCACAGCCGGGCAGCCCCACCCCAGAAATTGTGGTCGACCGTGTCGTCTGCGACAACCTGGACATTCGTATCCTTCCCAAGCAGGAAGGAAAAGAGCCCCTCGATTGGGACATCCATAATTTGCTGCTTCTCTCCGCGGGCGCAGATCAGCCGTTCGCGTTCACCGGCAATCTGACCAACGGCAAACCAAAAGGCGAAATCGCCACTCATGGACGGTTTGGTCCGTGGAACGCCGAGGAACCCGGTGACACGCCGGTCTCCGGCGAATACAACTTCATCCACGCGGACCTCGGCCCACTACCGGGAATTGGCGGCATCTTGTCATCCGTCGGAGGCTACCGTGGCGTGTTGTCGAATCTGGAAGTAAACGGTAGTACGGATACGCCCGATTTTTCATTGGATAAAGTGGGCAAGCCGGTCCCGCTTCACACCGAGTTCTCTGCCACTGTAGATGGCACGAATGGCGACACCTATCTGCATCCTGTGAACGCGACATTAATCAAGTCGCTGATTGTGGCCGTGGGGCGCGTCGTGCGCATGCCCGAGAAAAAAGGTCATCTGATTTCCATTGACGCGAATGTGCCCAACGGGCGCATTCAGGATTTCCTGAGCTTGGCGATGAATACCGACAAACCTCTGTTAACCGGCCCGGTGAAGCTGAAAGCCAAATTGACCATTCCTCCGGGGCAAGTGCGCACGATTGAAAAGATCGTTCTGGATGGAGAGTTCGAGGTGAATGACGGCCGATGGAACAGTCCGCAACTCCGCGAAAAATTGGAATCGTTAAGCCGGCACGCGCTCGGCAAGCCACAAAGTGAAGAGAGCGGCAGCGCCGTTTCTGACCTTAAAGGTAATTTCCTGTTACAAAATGGCGTCTTTCAGTTCCGCCAACTGCAATTTGGCGTCGAGGGCGCTTCTGTCGATTTAACCGGCACTTATGATTTACTGAAAGGCAGCCTGGATTTCGCGGGACATTTGAACTTGGAAGCCAAGCTCTCGCAAATCGTCACCGGGCCGAAAGGCGCTTTGTTGAAGCCCCTGGACCCGCTATTTTCGAAAAAAGGTTACGGAACCGTGCTGCCGATTCGCATTACCGGGACGCGCGACAACCCGGTATTTGGTGTGTCGGTGTTCCACAAGACCTTTGACAAACACCTCTAACCATCCGGGATGGCCTGTACGACGCCAGCAATCCCGTTTACCAGCATTGCCGTATACTAAAGATTATCCGTCCTGCAATAAGATACTGCGCAGACTGGGTCAAACCCAGTACGATTACCTCGAAAATCGGTTGCCGATCGCGAGTAAGATCTGCGAACGCAAACTTAGAAAAAGGAAGGACCATGCGCACTAACCAGGTGTTTCGATTGTGCTTCGTTGTGCTTGTCCTGCTTACGTTCTCTTCGGTAGCTCGCGCTCAGGTTGTCATTTCGGTGGGCTTCGCGCCCCCGGAATTACCTCTTTATGAACAACCCATTTGCCCCGGTGACGGATATATCTGGACGCCCGGCTATTGGGCTTGGGATGGCTACGATTATTACTGGGTTCCTGGGACTTGGATCCTCGCGCCTCAAGTTGGCTATTTCTGGACTCCTCCCTATTGGGGCTGGGGCGGTTCCGCCTTTATTTTCCACGCGGGATATTGGGGCCCGGTGGTTGGGTTCTACGGCGGGATCAATTATGGCTTCGGCTATTTCGGACACGGATTCGAGGGAGGGCGCTGGGATAACGGGCACTTCTTCTACAATCGCGCGGTCACTAATGTAAACGTCACAGTCATTCACAACGTGTATGAAACGCGGGTTACAAATATTGCAGAAAACCGTGTCAGCTATAACGGCGGTCGAGGCGGGATTGATGCACGACCAACCGCTCAAGAAGAGGCCGCAGAGCACGAGCGCCATCTCCCACCGGTCGCAGCACAAAATCAACACATGGAGCTGGCCCGCGCCAACCAACAAATGCGTGCGTCCGTCAATCACGGCAAGCCGCCGATCGCCGCGAGTGCCAAGCCTGGCGACTTCCACAGTGGCACCACCGCGCCCACGTCCGAGGGCCGTTACACTCCGCCAGCCAGATACACGGCAACGCACGCTAGTGAGCTGCCTCCTCATGAACATATGCCTGCTCCCCATACCGGGAATCCCCAACTCGACAAGAAATATCAGCAGCAGCAAGACAAGCTCTACGCCAAACAGCAGCAGGAACACCAAAAGATGCAGCAACAACAGGAAAAAGAAGACCAGCAGATGCAAAAGCGAAACGCTAGCCAGGCCGACCGCCAGCAACAGGAGCAGCGGCACCAACAGCAGACACAACAGATGGAACAACGCCATGCCCAGGAAACTCAAAAAATGCAACAGCAACATCAGCCAGCGCCAGCACCTCACGAGGGTGGCGGTAAGCCGCGATAATCCGTTTCCATTGATTTGACCTGCCGGGCTCGGCCGAGAGGCACATCTTCAAGCTTCTTGGACCCTGGGCCCGGCTTCGTGTTTTTAGTGCCATCGCCCGAAATTTTTTTGCACCTTTGCAGCACGCCACCCTATCTAACCCCACGCAAGCTGAATTTTCGGGCGCATCTATCGGGGATGTGGTAGGGTAGCTCTCCTCTGACGCTGCTCCTCTCTCCGCCCGGGCGAGTGTTTGGGCCTCAATCATGACGTGTCGGACACCGGAAACCGTCGGCATAGCTTCGTCTCTTCGAACGAGAATGAAGAGGGGACTCCTTTTCCTTGCTTTCTGCGTTTTCCCGTTACGGTGCCCTCCTGTTTTTGCACAGGCCGCTTCGCCTGTCCCGAATATTTTCAAGCCAGAGTCCACTCCTGCCGACGATATCCATCGGCTTTCCGTGTTTGTCCTGATCATCACCGGACTCATTTTCGCGGTGGTGTTTTCGCTCTTGGTTTATGCGATCGCGAAATACGGGCATCGCGGCGGCGACCATGTCAGCGAGCCACCTCAGGTATACGGTAGCAACCAAGTGGAACTGGCATGGACAGTAGTGCCGGTGCTAATTGTTCTGGTTTTGTTTCTGGCCACGGCGCGCGTGATTCAATCCGTGCAAGATGCGATTCCGCCGGCAAATGCGCTTCAAGTCACCGCCATTGGCCACCAATTTTGGTGGGAGTTCCGTTATCCTGCGCTGGGGATCGTCACTGCCAATGAACTGCATGTTCCTGTCAGCGGCCGCGGACGCCCTACGCCCACTTACATCAAGTTGCTCTCGGCCGATACGGATCATAGTTTTTGGGTCCCACAGTTGGCGGGCAAAACGGATTTGATTCCCAATCGCATTAATTCCATGTGGATCGACCCTCACGCCACCGGCATGTATCTCGGACAATGCGCCCAATATTGCGGCACTCAGCACGCCAAGATGCTTTTGCGCATCTATGTTGACACGCCCGAACAATTTGCGGATTGGGTCGCTGCGGAAAAACAACCCGCGCAGACCTCTGACGCCGTTGCGGCCGGAAGACACATCTTTGAATCCACGGCGTGCGTCAACTGCCACGCCGTCACCGGTACCATCGCTGACGGGCATTTTGGTCCGGATCTAACCCATCTCATGAGCCGTGCGACTATTGCTGCGGGCGCCGCCAACAATACCCACGACAACCTCAAACTTTGGATTCGTAGCCCCGATACGATTAAGCCCGGCTCGCTGATGCCGGCCATGAATTTGAACGACCATGACCTGGCATTGCTGACGGCCTATCTGGAGTCGCTCAAATGAGATGCAGGATTTCGCTCCATGTCCTCTGAATCGATTGCACTGACCGGCGTACGTGAACCGTCGCGGCCCTTGGGTCTCGTGATTCATTCGTGGATCACCACCGTGGACCATAAGCGCCTAGGAATCCTTTACATCCTCTATGGGCTTTTATTTCTGGTGATCGGTGGAATTGAAGCCACGATCATCCGCATCCAGTTGATTGTTGCGCACAATCATTTCGTGTCGCCGCAGTTCTTCAATCAGATGTTC
This sequence comes from Verrucomicrobiia bacterium, assembly GCA_035506955.1. Classification (GTDB taxonomy): domain Bacteria; phylum Acidobacteriota; class Terriglobia; order Acidiferrales; family UBA7541; genus Acidiferrum. Next base: position 44,242 of record DATJOO010000109.1, on the reverse strand, counting down.
ACCATGCACGGCACCACCATGATTTTCTTTATGGTTATGCCCATGCTCTTCGGGTTCGGTAATTATTTGATCCCTTTAATGATTGGCGCGCGAGACATGGCCTTTCCGCGTTTGAACGCCTTCAGTTTCTGGATGACCGCATTCGGTGGCCTACTGCTTTATTTCAGTTTCATCGGCGGTAACGGCTTGTATGGAGCGGGTGCCGCGCCCGACGTGGGCTGGTTTGCCTATGCGCCACTCACTGCCAAAACGTTTTCTCTGGGACACAGCACGGACTTCTGGACCCTGAGCATCCTTGTATCCGGCTTCGGTAGTATCGGTGTGGCCGTCAACTTCGTGGCCACAATTCTGTGCTTGCGTTGTCCAAGGATGACTCTCGGCAGGATGCCACTGCTCGCGTGGCTTTACCTGGTAACAGCCGTCATCGTTCTCATCGCGGTTTCGCCGCTTACCGCCGCTCAAGTCATGTTGTGTCTCGATCGATTCATTGGCTCGCATTTCTTCGACACCCAGGCCGGCGGGTCCGCGGTTCTGTGGATGCACTTCTTCTGGATTTTTGGCCATCCCGAGGTTTACATCCTGGTGATCCCGGCGTTTGGCTTTATGTCGGAAATCGTTCCCGTGTTTTCGCGCAAACCGATTTTCGGCTACCCCGTCATGGTCGCGGCGACGGTGGCGATCGGGTTTATCAGCATGAGTGTGTGGGCTCACCACATGTTCACGGTGGGGATGAGCTCCTACGGAAACACTTTTTTCGTATTGACCACAATGATCATCGCGGTTCCCACGGGAATCAAAATCTTCAATTGGTTAGGCACCATCTGGGGCGGCAAGATCATCTTTAAAACCCCTATGCTGTTTTGCCTGGCCTTCCTGTTCCAGTTTCTGTGCGCCGGTTTGACGGGAATCATGCTGGGCGCCGCTCCTTTTAATTGGCAACTGAGCAATTCCTACTTCGTGGTTGCGCATTTTCACTATGTGATTGTGGGCGCGATTGTCTTCGCGACCTTCGCCGCCTTCTACTACTGGTTTCCGAAGGTGACCGGCCGAATGTATAACGAAACGATCGGTAAGGTTCACTTCTGGTTGTTTGTGCTTGGTTTCCATCTCACCTTCGACTTCATGCACATTCCCGGCTTGCTCGGCATGCCCCGCCGCATTTACACCTATGAACCGGGTCGCGGCTGGGACGTCTGGAACATGATTGTCACCATTGGCGCATTTGTTCAGGGCATCGCGATTCTGATTTTCGTGGCCAACCTGTTGTACTCCGCGTTCGAAGGTAAGCTCGCGGGCAACGATCCGTGGGATGCATGGACGCTGGAATGGTCCACTTCTTCGCCGCCGCCCGAATACAATTTTGCGGTGATCCCGGAAGTGCGAAGCCGCCGCCCGCTTTGGGATATCAAACATCCTGAGGATCCGGACTGGCAGTACGAATGACGGCTTGCAATGAGTAAGGAGAAACGTACTTGAGCGCTATGGTCACATCGCCGGCTCCCCTCGAAGGGCAATGGTCGCTGCCTTATAAAGGCCAAGCGGGAATGCTCTCGTTGATTGTCGCAGAGTCCTCGATCTTCGCAATTTTTGTGGTCGCATACCTTTTTTACATTGGTAGGAGCTTATCCGGCCCGACACCGAGAGAAGTTCTGGAATTGCCGATTTTTGCGACCGTCTGCCTGCTCTCCAGCAGCTTCACCATTCATTTGGCAGTTGGGGCGTTGCAAAAAGTGAACCTGGGAGCATTTCGCCTCTGGTGGTTCATCACGCTGGTCCTTGGTTCGGTCTTTTTGATTGCCACCGCCCGCGAGTGGCACCACCTCATCTACGACAAAGGGCTGACCATCAGTACCAATCTTTTCGGCACAACGTATTACTCGCTTGTGGGACTTCACGCGTTTCACGTCACGGTCGGGCTTATCGGCCTACTCACCGTGTTGCTTCTGGCGCTCTTCGGCAGAGTACGAACGGAACACACCAAAAACGTCGACACCTTCGCCATGTACTGGCATTTTGTCGACGCGGTTTGGGTGGTGGTGTTTACTGTGGTTTACATCATTGGGCGGTAGCAAATGAACGGAACGTCCGTACCCAACACGAGATCTGCTCCGAGCGGCGGTAGGCCAACCGTCGTGTTGCCTGCGCCAACCGCCTGGCCTATCGTGCTGGCCTTTGGCGCGGCACTGCTTTTTGCGGGCTTGATCACGAGCGCTTCTGTGAGCATTCTCGGCGCCATCCTGACGGTCGCGGGTTCTGTGGGCTGGTTCCTCGATGTATTTCCACACGAAAAGCATGTGGAAGTGCCCATTGAAGAAGCAGAAGTTCAGATTGTCAGTTCCCGCCAGGAAGTGGAACGGCTAGATATTGCCCCACAACTGCGCCGTGCGCTGCTTCCGCTGGAAACCTATCCTGTTTCCGCCGGCATTAAGGGCGGACTCGCGGGCATGGTGGCTATGGCGGTTTGCGCCTGTTTATACGGAGTGTTGAAGCAGGGCAGCCTCTGGTACCCCATCAATCTCTTGGCAGCAACCGTTTATTCCCAAACATTGAAAATGGGCCCGGACGCGCTGAAAGCATTTCACCTGGATAGCTTTTTGCTCGCGCTTTTCATTCACCTCCTGACGTCAGTGCTTGTGGGGCTTCTCTACGGCGCGATGCTGCCGATGATCCCACGACACCCTATTTTTCTTGGGGGAGTTGTCGCGCCAATTCTATGGTCGGGCTTGCTGCGCAGCATGTTGGACCTGATCAATCCATTGCTGAAGCAGCGCGTCGATTGGACGTGGTTCATTGCTTCGCAGTTTGCCTTCGGAATTGTCGCGGGCCTCGTGGTCGTGCGGCAACAACGTGTGCCCGTGAAGCAGTTCATACCGTTCGCAGTGCGCGCAGGAATCGAAACCCCGGGCACCATGCGCGAGCGAAAAGACGAGGGCCGTCCGCAATGACCGGTCGCCGCCACAATCCGGCTACGCTCGCGGCAGCGCTTTTTCTTTGCGTCGGTTGCAGCAATGCTCCTGGGCGGCCTGCTCCCAACGCCATTCCCGTTGACCCGGACGACGTCGCCGATTTCGCCACTCTGTATAAGAGCAACTGTTCGGGTTGCCACGGTGCGGACGGGAAAGGCGGCGCGGCTTTAGCGCTTGGCGATCCCGTGTATCTCGCAATCGTAGATGACGACACCATGCACAAAATCATCGCGAACGGAATTCCCGGCACATCGATGGCCGCGTTTGCAAAAAGCGCCGGTGGCATGCTCACCGACAACCAGGTGAACATCCTCGTACACGGCATACGGCAGCGTTATGCCAATCCCAGCGTGCTCGCGGGCGTTACAACGCCATCTTACAAAGCTACTGAAGCGGGCGATCCCAAGCGCGGTGCCGCCGTATACGCGACCTTTTGCTCTTCCTGTCACGGCCCCGACGGCAAGGGCGGCGCGAAGGCCAGTTCGATAGTCGATGGCTCGTTTCTGGCGCTACTGACGGATCAGGAACTACGCACCCTGGTGATTGTGGGCCGGCCAGACTTGGGCGCGCCCGACTGGCGCAATAACGTTCCCAACAAGCCCATGTCGGCACAAGAAATTTCCGACGTAGTGGCCTGGTTGGCCTCGCAGCGCCGGCAATTTCCCGGGCGCCCCTATCCCGCCGTGGCCCAGGCTGCAGGAGAATCGCGATGACTCTGCCCGATATGTCTCGCCGGGCCATGCTGGTGAAGCTCGGCTTATTTTTTAACGGCGTTGTAGCCGTTGTGCTTGCCGTGCCCATCCTTCGCTACGTGCTTTCGCCGGTTTTGGGCGGCCGCAAGACCAGTTACACATCATGGCTCGCTCTTGGCCCGCTCGAACAATACCCTGCAGGACAAACGCGGTTCGCCACGTTCCGCAATCCCGATGTTACGGCGTGGGACGGAAAAACCGCCGACAGCGCTTGCTGGGTGCGGCGCATAGACACGGCCAAGTTCCAAGTTTTTGCGATTAATTGCGCCCATCTGGGTTGCCCGGTGCGCTGGTTTCCCCAGTCCGGCCTATTCATGTGTCCCTGTCACGGCGGTGCGTATTACGAGGACGGTTCGCGCGCTTCGGGCCCACCGGAACGCGGCTTGTTCGAATACCCCTACAAGATTGAAGACGGAAAGTTATTCATCCAAGCCGGAGAACTGCCCACACCCGGAAGCCCGACGGCGTTGGTCAACATAGGTGAAAAGTTTCCATGCGCTTGATGCAAAGCATCGGAGAGTGGCTGGACGCGCGCTTGCAACTCGCAGGTACGGTGCGCGAAACGATGGAGCATCGTGTCCCACGAGACACCTCTAGTTTTTTCTACGTCTTTGGCAGCGCCGCGCTCACCGTATTTATGCTACAGATCGTCACGGGGATTCTCCTCGCGATCGTGTATGTTCCCTCTGCCGGAGAAGCCTGGAACAGCCTGCAAACCCTGAATCACTCCGTGCCGCTGGGCTGGTACATCCGCGCACTCCATGGATGGGGCTCCAACTTCATGGTGGCCATCGTTTTGATTCACATGGTGCAGGTGTTCCTGTTTGGCGCCTACAAGTTTCCGCGAGAGCTTACTTGGGTTGTCGGGATTTTCCTGCTGCTCATGACCTTGGGAATGGCCTTTTCCGGTCAGGTGCTCCGCTTTGATCAGGACGCGTTTTGGGGAATTGGAATCGGCGCATCCATTGCTAGCCGAGTTCCGGTTATGGGGGCGTGGACCGTCCATCTGCTACTCGGTGGTCCAATCATCGCGGGAGCCACGTTATCCCGTTTCTTCGCGCTGCACGTGTTCGTTATTCCCGGGCTGCTCATCGCTTTCGTCAGCCTACATTTGTTGATGGTGCTTAAGCTGGGAATCAACGAATGGCCGATGCCCGGCCGCATCGTGCGCAAGGCCACTTATGAAAAGCAGTATCACGAATTAACGGCGAGCGACGGAGTTCCATTTTTTCCCGGGGCGATTTACAAAGACATTTTCTTTACTGGTTGCATACTTCTCGCGTTAGCTGTTGTCGCATTTTACTTTGGTCCGTTCGGACCCTCCGGACGGCCGGATCCCACCATTATCCAAACGGCCCCCCGCCCTGATTACTTTTTCCTCTGGCTCTATGCGTTGCTTTCCTTGCTGCCGCCGGAAATGGAGACACCCGCGTTACTGATCGGACCAGTCGTTGTACTCCTTGGGCTGCTGCTACTGCCGTTCATTTTTGGTGAAGGCGAAAAAAGTTGGCGGCGGCGGCCCGTCGCGGTGCTCACCATTCTGTTGGTCGCCGTTGCTCTGGGCACATTCACGGATCTTGCTGGTCATGCCCCATGGAGCCCGGTGATGGATGCGTGGAGCGGTGATCCGATCCCGGCCACATTCCTGGAACATCGCACCGCCTTGGAGCGGCAAGGCGCGTTGCTCTTCCAGTTGAAGCAATGCCACAACTGCCACGCGCTGGGGAATGAAGGCGGCAAGCGCGGGCCGGCGCTCGATAATGTCGCGCTGATTCAGACGCAGGACCAGATGATTCGCCAAGTGATTCAAGGCGGCGGCAACATGCCCGCTTATGGAAAAAACTTGAGCCCGCCCGAGGTCACCGCGCTGGTGGCATTTCTCAGGACGCTTCACCCCGCCGCCCAAATGCCCGCACGCGATGCCTCGCGCGAAGTGGTCAATCAGAATGCGCCAGCGGGGCAACCGTTCTAGATCATGTCGCCCGCGGTCCAATCACTACTGAACGAATGGACGCCACCCCTCGCGCTCGATGTGGTCCTGCTGCTTATCGCTATTGTGTATTTGCGCGGCTGGCTCTCACTGCGCCGGTCGTCACCAGGTCTGATCGACGGGTCGCGCCTCGCCGCCTTTTTGGCGGGCATATTTTGCCTGTGGGTGGCCATTGGCTCGCCTCTCTCGGCGTTCGACGACGCCTCGCTGACCGCTCACATGATTCAGCATATTTTGCTCATGCTAGTGGTACCTCCGCTGGTCCTGCTCGGTGCCCCGGCTCTTCCCCTGCTTCATGGCTTCCCGCAGTGGTTCGTGCGCACTGTGCTTGGCCCGATCTTACGTTTACGATCCGTGCAGTCCGTCGGGAAAGCACTGGTGCACCCTATGCTCTGCTGGATTCTTGCGGCCGTGGCGATGATTGCCTGGCACGTGCCCTCCGCTTTCGAACTCGCGTTACGTTCCGAGTTTTGGCATGAACTGGAACACATTTGCTTTCTCTCCACTTCGATTCTCTTTTGGTGGCCGGTGATTCAACCATTTCCCTCGGAGGCACGCTGGCCACGCTGGGCTATTCCTGTATATCTTTTTCTCGGCATGTTTCCGAGCAGCGCCGTAGGAGCATTTCTCGCCTTTTGCGATCGTGTTCTTTATCCCTCTTATCGCGAGGCTCCAGTGCTTTTCGGAAATTCCGCGTTGGCCGACCAGGTTCTCGCCGGGTCCCTCATGTGGGTATTAGGAATATTTGCTTGCTTCCTTCCTGCGGTATTCATCACGGTAAAGTTACTTTCACCGCAGCCGATGCCGGCCACCCGCTATCTTCGAGAGTCTCCAGAATTCCCAGGCAAACATTTTTCATCCCTGGGTTCCTCTTCGCAGCTATAATCTCGCTGCATTTCGCCCGCGAATCCCGTTGGAGCACCAAGCATGAACAAGAAAGACTGGCACGACGAGACTGCACTTCTGCAGATGCAGATGAGCGAGTTCTGGTCCGGAGACCTCGGCCTGACTCTGGTGACCATTGCGTTAGTGTTTTTGATCTTCGTTATTCTTCCTTTGCGACAGGCCGGATTGACTGGACGAGCGTTTCTCGATCTGGTGATGGTGACGCTGATGATCTCCGGCGCATTAGTAGTGAAGCAAAAGCGGATTCTGACCATCGGCACGGTCGTTCTAGTGATCCTGGCGGCGTGCATCTTGTTCATCTCGCGCATGTATCCCTCACCGTTCTTGCGACACCTGAGCAGTCTGCTCACCATTGTGGTGATGTTCATTTACGTGCGCATCGTCTTGCTGGTGATGTTTCGCCAAGGGCATGTCACGTGGAGTCGCATCCAGGGCGGTGTTTGCGCTTATTTGATGTTGGGAGTGGCGTGGGGCGCCGCCTACGACCTGGTGGAACAATTTGATTCAGGCGCCTTCCGTTTTATCTCTCTTCCTTCCAACATGGATGAACAGTCTGCGAAATTGGTCTACTTCAGTTTCGTTACCCTTACGACCGTTGGCTACGGTGATGTGTCGCCGCTTTCTCCCTATGCCCGCTCTTTGGCAATCGCTGAGGCCGTGGTAGGTCAACTGTTCCCCGCAATTTTGATTGGTGCGTTAGTAGCGATGGCCATGCGTGCCAGCGCGGCCTCCAAATCGGTGCCTACGTCAGTAAGAGCGGATTGAACGCGCCTCAAATATTATCGGCCAGCCACTGTGTTAATTGCCCAGAACGTCGTGATAAAACCAGCAGCGCCCGAACTTGTGGATCGAGCGGGTCGGGCGGCTCTTGCGATTCAATTGTTTTGGCAATCTGTTCCAGATCTTTGAACGATTCCTGCATATTTACTGCTTTCACCGTAGATATGCCCGCCAGGCGATCCGCGATTGCATCCAACACGACAGCGGATTGATTGTCGAATTCCTTCTGCGCGGCCAGAACTTCCTTTGGTAGTTCGAACCCCACCGTTTGCGCGCGATATTTCCAGAGCGCCATACGTGTCAAATAAAGCGTTCGCAGGGCCACCTGCGCGACTTGGCTCTCCTTGCGCAATGCCAGCGCTTCCCGCCGAAACGGGCCAAATTCCAGCAGCACCGCATCTCCGGCAGCTCGCACGCGATCGAAATTGTCGATGAGCGTTTCTCGAAGAGAGAACCGCCGGGCTTTGGCCACTTGCGCGTCGTTCGAAACCGGCTCTCGCATCGCTTGGGCGAGCAACCGGAAGTCCAGGACGAACGCGTTTTTCATTTCCACCGCTGCAGGTGCGCCTCCCAGTTGATCGAATACCAGCCACATGGTAAACAACCCCAGCAGCACACCAACCACACGATCTCGCGCCACTGCGAGCGACGTGACCTCCGCAAATTCCTGCAAGTTGATCAAATAGAACGCCAGCGCCAATTGCAAACCAAAATAAGACAGCCGCGGACTGGCAGTCAGGAACCAAGCCGCCACTGCCGTAACCACCATAAACAGCAGGGTGAATCCAAAAATCGAATCTACGTAAGGCAGAATAAAGATTTGCGCACCCATCCCGAACACAAAACCACCGATCGCCGCCCCCGTGATGCGCAGCATCTGTTTCTGCCGGGACGAACCGATCGTCGAGAGCGCCGTCAACAGGCACGTAGTCACTGCGGTGCTTATGCCCGGCCAATCGATCGCGTTGTATATCATGTACGCGATGCTGGCAGCAATGCAGCCCCGCAGCGCAAACTCGACGTGGCGCAAATTAGAGAAAGCGTCCGCCGCAAGCAGTTTTGGTCCGGAGCGATCGCCCACTTCCGGGACGTATTCCCCTGCGATCTCATTGTCCGAAAAAGCCTGAGGAACCAGGGAGACAAACTCTTCCATTTCGTACAGCAACGGAAGGCTCGAGGATGAATCTTCCCGGGCACTGAACTGAATCGCCTTGGGAATACGTCGATGGAGTAAATCTTCGCGGATGGTTTCCAGCGCTTCCGCCAACTTGCGCAGCTTTTGCGGATCGCTCGCGGAAAGTGTGCCCCGAAATTCCGTTAATGTTGCGGCGCTATCGACCAATCTCCCTGCCACCGATAAGACCGCATTCATCTGCGCCCGGTAGTGCAGGGAATAGTCCGAGCGCCGCAACAAGCGCCGCACCCTCGACGTGCCGAGAAAAGCGAAGCGGATGACCCTCTTTTTGCTGGCCTCATCGATTGTGCCGTGCTCCGCCAGGCGAGTCAGCAGCTCCTCAATAGCTTCTATCCGGTCGACGATCGGCGAAACCACTTCGTCACCCGGCTTCCGCCGCGCCACCACCAGTTCAACTGCAGCGGTGACCACAATTCCCAGGAAAGACACAAAAGCGACCCACAGCGTGTCCTCTACGTTGGTTGTCCCCGGCACGTGGCGATCCCACAACGGAACCGCCACCGAGATTACGATCGTAAAGGTCGTAGCTGTTGCGTAGTCCGTCATGGCGCTGAGGATATAGAACGCCAAGAAAAAAGTGCCGATGATCCAGAAAAAATGCAGCGCCGGACTATTGATGACCAGTCGCACGGTGACCAGCACGTACAGCGTGCTAATGCCAATACCAATCACCGACTTGGCCGATGCCCACAGCGTCGCCCGGGGACTCTCTCGTGTGATCAACAACGCAAAAATCGCGCCCTGGAACGCATACGGCACCTGGAAGGTCACGCAGATGACCATAATCAGCGTCGCAGCCGCCACCATCCGCGCCACCACCCCCATGCGTCCCGGGTAGGGCGCCAATTCCTCTTTCAGGAAGTCGCGTATCCAACTTGCCGAAGTTGGCGAATATTGCAGGCTCTGCGCAGCTGTAGACATACTCAGTTTCCGCGAATCGTTACCACTGCCGATCCGCCCACCCGGAATAACTCCTGCGTGGGATTGTCTACACGCACGCGAACCGGATAGCGAGACGCGAGGTGCACCCAATTTAGCGTTCGCTGCACATCCGGCAGCCCTTTTTCAAACTTTCCGATGACATCGGGATCGGGCGTCACTCCGAAACCCACGCTATCCACAACGCCGGAAAAGCGTAGCGTGGGCTTGGACATGACGTATACATCCGCACGCATGCCGGGTCGGATATGCGACAGCTGCCCTTCCCGAAAGTTTCCGATGGCCCACCAAACACGCGCATCAATCAGGGTAAAGACTTCCTGCCCCACGTGGGCGTACGCCCCTTCCGAAATCGTCAGGTTAGTTACCAGCGCGTCGAAGGGCGCGTAGACCCGGCAGTTGTTGAGGTTGTAGCGGGCGTCCCGGACCGCTGCTTCCCGCGCGCCTCGTTGGTTGACCAGAGGCTCCAGCGTGGTCACCGCGTTCTGCGCTTGCTGATGTTGCGCTTTGCTCTCTTCCAAGTTCGAGCCGGAACGCTCGTATTGCGCGAGTGCGGACTGCAAAGCGGCTTTGGAAAGTGCCAGTTGCGATTCCGCTTGCTTCAAGGCCTCCGACTGGGCGACCTCCAAGGTTCTCGCACGATCCACCTGGTCCACCGTGACGAACTGCTTTGGCAGAAGCGGCTCGAGCCGATGGAGATTGTTGTTTGCATAGGTCCACTCCGCTCTGGCGCGACTCACGCCTTGCTCAGAGTTGGCCACATCCGCGCGGGCTTGGTCGACGACCGCAGACGAACGGGTCACATCCGCCTGTGAGCTTAGGATATTCGCCTTGGCAACGGACACTCCGCTGACCAACGCATTGATCTTTCGTTGCTCGTCGTTGATTTGTCCTTCAAGCGCGGCCTTGTCGGAGACGGCTCTCTGCAGCGCGTACTCATAGGGCCGCTCGTCGATCTCATACAGCAGTTCACCCTTTTTCACAAGCTGGTTGTCCCGCACATTTAAATGCAGAATCGGCCCTTCGACCTGAGGAGCGATCCCGATGAAGTTGGCGAAAACTTCGGCGTCATCTGTTCGGGGATTGTTGTTTACGTGTAGCAACACCACCAGTCCCAGCAGCACGGCAACAGCCGCAATGCCAATGCTTACCCAAGGGCTGAGTGTCCGCTCACTGGGTGCAGGTGTTTCGGTAACCATAACTTCCTACTCCTAATGAAAAAAGATGATCCACAGCAGAAAAGTAAAGAGGGCGGTAAGACTCGGATAGACCAGGACGGGATACAAGAGTCTGACGCGCAGCCGCGACAGCACCTGTTGCGTCAGTGCGGTCAGCGCGATTGCCACGGCAAAACAAATCAGCCATGCCGGGAAAAACGATCCCAAAATATCCACTGCGGGCGCGCGCGAGCAGCCGCCAAGGCCCCAGGCAGCGAGCAGAAGGATGGAACTGCATCTGCAATATTGGCTGGCTCTCTTTGCTATCATGCTCAGGGCACCGTAGGTTTTGCGTGAACGGAATCTCCCGTTCGGAACGCGACTTCAACTAAAGCCGTAAGTACTTGCGTCCGCGCCAGCACATCTGCCGAGCGCGCCAGTGCCAGGGTTCGCTGTGCGGCCGTCACGTCCAAAAAATTGCGCAGGCCGTAATTGTAAGATTCCAACGCAGCTTCGTAAGACTTACTGCTCGCTTCCAGAAGCGCAAGGGCGGACTGGTGCTGCCGAAACGCCGTGTTTAAACTGGAGTAAGCCGCCCACACCTCATTGGCAATTTGATCGCGCTTTGCGTTGGCTTGCGCTTCTGCCGCGTGCTCGTCGGCTTTAGCCCGCGCCAGATTGTTTCGTCGCGCGCCTCCGTCCAATATCGTCCAGTTCAGGTTAAAGACGATTCCGCCGGCCAGGTCTCCGGTAAAGACCCAAGGGGACGGTTTCTGCAACCCAAATAACGCCTGTCCTGTCGGTGTCGCGGTGACCTGTAGCGAGGGATAATACGCCGCATTGGCTTCTTTGATCCTGGCATTCGCGGAACGTATCTCGGCCACCTGCTGTAACAGGTCCGGGCGCTGAGCCAACGCTCGATCGATGGCGGTGTCCACCGCTTCGCTGGTTGAGTCCGGGATGGTCAAATCGTTCAGCGCTTGCACATGAATCGTGGTGGTCGGCGAAATTCCCAGCGATGTTGCCAAGTTGCCGCGCGCGATTTCTTCCGCGCCAAGCACGGCTTGCAGTTCGTATTCCGCCTGCGCTGTCGCGCTACGCGCTTCCAGGACGTCCGGTAAAGTGGCAAGCCCATTATTCAGGCGCTCCTCCGCGGCTTGCTGCACGGCCTGCGCATTCGCTAGGTTCGCCCTCGCGGCATCTTCCTGGCCAGTAGCATTCAACAGTTGGTAGTAAGCGTGTTGCACCTGGTAGATGATGCTGCGGTGCACGTCGTTGAATGCCAGGTTGGCCGCGAGGGTTTCGGCTTTTGCACTATCGATGCGCCCGCGGCGTGCTCCAAAATCGAAGATGGTATAGTTCAACTCAACCGCCACGGCAAAATCTTGCACCACCTGTGGGTAGAAGTGATTGGCAAACAAGATTTCCTGACGAACCGTCTGCGACAACGCCACTGCCACCAGCGTTGGATAAAGGTCGCTGCGGGCAACTCCTAATGCCGCTGCTTGCGATCGCGCGCGTTCCCATGCCAAACGCGTTTGCGGATTATGCGATTCCGCTAAATCCACCAATTCTGACAGGGAATAAGTCTTGGCTGGGTCCAGAATCAATTCCGGGTGGGGCACTCCCTTTGCTTCCATTTCGAGTTTTTGCTCCGCGGCTGGCGCATGCCACGGATGATCCGGAGAACCAGGTGCGCTCTGCCCAAACGCGCACGTGGAGTGAGAGAAAAACGCAACCACCATTGCCGTTGAAGCCAGGATTCTCATCGCGCTTTGCCGGACCAGCGGCAGCATCAATCCCACCCGTGAAGATCGCGACCCCGGTTGCTGCGCACCCCCAGGCCCGACAAACCTTAGCCGTGAAGGCACCCAACCTATCTCTGCGGCCCTGCAAGTCTTAGAGCCTTCAACGCGCCGGAAGTTTACCAAATTTTAGGGAACGCGCGGGGCGGGAATCACAATTTCCAGAGCTGCGTGGATTCTTACCACAAATTCATTCCACAATCGACCAAGTGTCGTCCGGATCGAAAGACTTGATGGCCTTGGCGGTCTCCACGGTGGCTACGCCGAGGTCTTTCTGAAACACACGACCATCTGGACCGATCATCAAAGTCATCACACCGGTTTTCCGGTATTCGGCTGGATACGCCAGAAAGGCAAATCCGCGGGTCATGCTGCCGTTGACGATGTAGCTCTTCGCGCCGCCTTCGGCATGAGGCCCTTGTTCTTTCAATATGCGGAAAAAGTATCCGTGAAACGGCACGGGCGATTCCTTCGTTCCGGCTTGATAGCCTTCAGCGCTGGCCCGCGCAGCCAACGGACCCAGCGGGCTTTCCGGTTCGCCCTCGCCTACTTTCCAGTACAAGCCATCGTGCTTACCTTCGCTGCTGGTAAACCTTTGCGCGTACTGTTTGACCTTCCCATCCTGCGCGGTTTTGAAATACTCAGTCTGCGCGTCGGCCATTTCATTCAGGATATCAATCACCGTGAGTTCATTTTTTCCAATAGTTCTGGCTTCGATTTCTTTCTTACCGCGTTCCGCGCTGAAAACCCATTCGCCGTTCTCGGTTTTTACCAGCGGGAAAGGAAATGGATAGTTTTCCACTCCCACGTCCAACACCATTTCGCCACCTGCGGCCGGCGCCCAGCGATGCATGTGCTCGTAATCGCTTACGAACTCTGACAATGCGTTCTTGTCCAGGTTGGGATCTTCCATCAGCACGTAGTCTTTGGCTTCCGGGCCGAAGATCGCCAGCAGCGCATTCGTGTCATCGGCTTTCGCCGCGTTATAAACGGCCAGCCCCGCGGATTGCGGCGACACAAACTTCGTTGGGCCCATCGCTTCTTTTTGCTGCTGTTGCGCTCGTTGACAAGCGACCGCCGAAATCAGCAAAGTGGCAACCACCAGAAGTCCAACGCGCCACTGTAGCCCTCGTGATTGCCCCGCTCTCATCTTTACTCCTTCAGGCACAGCCAAAAACGCGCGCGTTTGCCCCCGTTTTCTTATACGCATGGTTAACGCTTCCTGGGCGCGCTGGCCGCCGCCGGTGCTCGCGATGGTGGGCTCGCTGGTTTTGCGGGCGGATTCAAACTGCGATTGCCCCGCGCGCTTTCCGGTCTTCCACCCGCCGAACCCGAAAACGCGTTCGGGCGTTGCGTCGTCTGTGGGCCTTGCGTCGATGGATAACCGCGCAACTCCCGTGTGGGTGGCGGATTCGTTTGCCCCGGCACGCTGGGACGCGTCGTCGGCTTCGGCTGCACTGTTGGCTGCGCGGGACGTGTTGTCGGACCCGGATACGGCTGAATCGTCGGCGCCCCGGGTTGTGTGGGACGCGTCGTCGGGCCTCCGGGCACGGGTTGAATGCTCGGCCTGCCAGGTTGCGAAGGCAGCGGCGTAGGCTTCACGGTCCCAGGTGGGTTTCCTCCCGTAGGTGGTCTACCTCCACTCGGCGGTCTTCCGTTCCCGGGCGGCGGGTTGTAAGGCGGTCTAGCTCCCGGTGGATAGTAAGGTGGCCGGTATCCCGGCGGCGGAGGGCGCCAACCTGCCGGCGGTGGCATCGGCGGACGCGGGGGCGGGTAATACGGGGGGCGATAGCCCGGCCGATAACCGGGATAGTAGCCACCCCACCAATACGGATTCCCGTAATACGGAACCCCGCCACAATAAACCGCTCCGCCGCCCCAATTCATGCGCCATCCGTAATAACCCCATCCACAACTGGAGCTACTAATCATTGCGCCTACCGCGACGCCCAGTCCGAACGAAATCACCGACGCCGCCACCACGTCGCCGGTGCTATATCCAGGAGTCGACACCGCTGTTCCGTACACCACGGTAGAGTTGTAGGTCGGAACGTAAACGATCTGCGGATTGGCTGGCTGAATCACAATGACACTGGGGCTCTCTTGTACGACTTTGATCTGTTCGCCCGATTTCAGATTTCCCGCCGCGTAGGCTTTGGCTCGCATGCGCTGGATGGCCGCCATCACGTCCGCCTGTTGATTTGCCGATGCGTCGCCGAGCGCGGACGTCCAGCCAATATTCTTCGACAGCATGTCCAGCACACTGGCAAACCGCAGCAGCGCCATTACCGAGGGATCCCAGCCTTTATCTTCGGCCGCTTGGAACAGGGAATCGCCCGATAAGTTGTAGTTTGATTTCACGAACACGTCGGCCTCTTCCACCTGATCGGGATAGGTGGCGGCGCCCAGAATTTGTGCTACGAGCGCATCCGGATACAACGCAATCGGCGCTACCAGCGCGTCCATATCGCTCGCTCCAACCGGCGCGTAAGCTTCCTGTCTCCCTGGCACCGCGGCGGGCCCCGCCGATCCTACGGCGGAAGGTGGAACGGCCGACCACAACAGCAAAAAACTGACAACTACGGCCAGGCTCTGATTCATAGATTTCACTTTTTTCCGCTCGGCGCGATTGGTAGGCAAGGGTCTCCCTGACCGGCGGCTGGTTGAACCCTCCTACAATAACCACGACAAACTCAAATGTAAAGAAAACTTGACGATAACTGCGGCGATCCGTAGGGTTGCGATCAGTTGGCCGTTCTTGTGGAATTCTCTTTCGTTGCTGGCTTCTCTCCTTGCAAGTGAACCCGCCCGCCAATCACTAGATTCGGCACCACGAAATCCGTGAACCCGTCCACCTGCGAAGGCTTCAGCGTCTCGCAGCAACCCGTGTCGGCACTCTCAAACGTGACGGATTCAAACGCACCTCTCACTTGCACCTGTACCTGCGTAGTTTCTTCGTCGTAATTGACCAGTTCCACGACAACCTCCCCCGGCTTTGCGCCCGGATATTCCACTACAAGGGTTGTCAGCGAATTCCATAGACTCACCGGAACTCGATCTTTCGCCATCAGCCGTCGCACGTCTTCCGCAAAAGTTTCCGGGTCGCTGATCGGTTCCCCCAGTTCGATAATCCGGCCCTTCCCGACCATGTATGTGACCGAATCTCGCTGCGCCTGCTTGGACGCCGTCGAATCCCAAGGATAGTTTGCCGGCACATTCACCAGCACCACCACTCCACCCGATTCCGCAAACGATTGCAGCGCGCCAATCAACTCTTCGCCGGGCGCCGCAAATTCGATAATCACGCTGAACGCGGCCAGATCCTGTGGCTTTGTCTCGGTGGAATGCAGAACGCGAAACGGAATATTGTGTCGGGCCATCAGGTTCAAGGCTTCGTAGGCGACATCGTAATCGTCGGTCAGCACGCCGACGGCAGCGGTCTCGGGCTCGTCTTGTTTCTCGCGGTCGTAGAACCCGATCGTGCGTCTCACCGGCTCCCAATCCTCTAACGCCAGCTTGTCCCCATTGGCCAAAGCTTGTTGTTTCTCGTCCGATAATTCCAAAATCAGGTCCGCGTGAAATGCGCCTGCCTCCGAGATGGCCAGCGAATAATCAGCGGGCTTCGGGCCGTGTTGCTGGACGAGCGGGTCGCTGTGGTCCCATGCAAACGAGTAGATTGGCGTTTGTCCTGGCAGAAACGCCCGGTCGTAACGCACCGTCGCCAGATTCTGATCGAGCCACGGCTGCGAAGAAGGGCTGGATACCTGCAGAATTCCATTTTTGTTAAAGACCAGCCACCCGCGCATTTCCGGTTGCTTGCCGCCAGGGCTGACCACAAGAATCTGCAGCTTCGGATATTTCGCGCGTAATGCGCCCGCACTTTCTTCCACCTGCTTCCCCTGGCTCGCCGCGCTCACCAGAATTCCGGCGATGCCAAGCTTCGCACCGGCCTCCGCCGCCGTTGCGGATTGCTCCGCGGTGGCTTCCAGATATACGCGATAACCTTCTTTTTTTGCCATATCCACAAAGCTCGAGGCTTGATCGCTCCACGGAATGACCAGATCGTTTGTGCCCAGAACTTTTGCCGGCGGCAACTTCGTTTGCGTCCACCGCACATACACCTTGCTCATCCCCTTTGGAGCCAAAACGATTCCAATAAGAAAAAGAACACCCAGTGCTCTCAACGTCCTCATTGCGGTTCCCTTGAACTGCTTAAATTCCTGCTGGTCTGCGCCAATTGTTTTTCGTGCAAGCCCGCAAGACGGATCTCCGGGCCAGTCGTTACGCTTTCCGTTGCTCCATCTGGGGCAACCCAGATGGCTGCTGTATGCGGAATCTTGTGGATGATGGCTTTTCCTTTTGCCGGGCCAACCAGCAGCAGCGTTGTGGAAAGCGCATCCGAAGCCGTTCCCGTTTTCACGACAACGCTCAAGGCGTACCGGGTTTCCAGCGGCTTGCCCGTGTCTGGATCGATGATGTGCCCTGCGGTTTCATTTCCCAGCAGACTTGGTTGAGTTTGCTCCGCGGTGGAGACGCTGTTTTCGTTCAGCATCACCGTGGGATCAACGCGGTTGGAAGGATCACGCAAGTGCACTACCCAGGCGCTTTGCCCTGGGGGTGCGCCCATGCCATAAATGCTGCTTTGTCCCGCGTCCACCAGAGCATTCTTGATCCCATTCGCGCGAAGGACCTCCACAGCTCGGTCTACCGCGTATCCCTTGCCTATCGAGCCCACGTCGATGCGCATGCACGGCGAATGAAATTCCACCATGTCCGGCGGAATCAATTCGATCTTTTCGTAACCGACGCAAGCGCGCAGTTTCGCTTGTTCCGCCTCCGACACCACACGTCCGCCGCGCAGCGCCGCCTTCCACATATCCACCAGCGGAGCCACGCTGATGTCGTACTTTCCGCCGGAGATCCGCGAGTACCTATCGGACTCTTCGATCACGCGATACAAATCCGCGGGAACTTTCACCGCGTGAAAATGTCCCTCGCGATTTAGCTGGCTCAACTCGCTGTCGGGTTTGTAATTGCTCAGCATATTGTCGAGCCGCACGATCTCCGCAAAAGCCTTATCGATAGCGGCCGACGCGTGGTCCGGCGATTCATCGAAAGCCGCGATTTCGTACACCGTGCCCATCGCATATTTCGTTTTGTGCACCAGCGGTATTTTCGTATCAGGCGCGGAAGCGACGAACAGCGGCACGCATAGCGACAAGCAAACCAGGCCCAGCGCTTTACTCCAGCGCATAGATTTCACCTTCATGGCCCGTAAGGTAAATCGCCTTGTCTGTAACCGCCGGAGCATTCTGTATGCCCGCGCCCAGTCCCGCGTGCCAGAGCACTTTTCCGTTCGTGGGGTCCAAGGCCCCGAATCCCCACTCCGTTTGAATATAGATCTGCGATTGTCCGAAGACCGCCGGCCCGGTGATGACTTGGCTCGCTCGCACTTTCCAGATCAGTTTTCCGGTTGCCACTTCCAACGCGTAAAGGTAACCGTCTTTGCTACCGACTACCGCCATGTTTCCAGAAACCGCCGGCGCGGAAGACACGCCCAAGCCGGTTTCGTATTTCCAACGCACTGCGCCTGTGCTTGCGTCCAGCGCGTACACGAAGAAGTCCTGAGAGCCGATAATCAGCGTATCTCCCGCCAGTGCGGGAGACGAATCGATACCATTCTTTGTCGGTGTCGTCCACACACCCTTGCCCGTTGCTGCATCCAAGCAATGCACATGGCCATCGCCGCAACCAACGTAGAGCTTGTCTTCGCCCGCATACGGAGTCGCATATACGCGGCTGTCCAGCGGCGATTTCCAGCGCAGCTTGCCATTCTTGGCTTCCACGGCGTACACCGAGCCATCTGCGCTTCCGAAATACCCCACTCCCTTTTGAATAACAGGCGAGCTCCAGATTTCCCCTTGGGACTTCGCCTCCCACAACTTTGCGCCAGAATCTCCATTCACCGCGTACAGCTTGCCGTCATCACAGCCGAACAAAACCGCTCTGCCGTAGAGCGCCGGCGTGGAATGAAGCTGGCCGCCTGCCTGAAACGCCCATAATTTGCGGCCAGTTTCAGTTTGTATTGCATAGAGTTGCCCCGAGCCCGCCGTGACATAGAGCGTGTTCTCGCGGTACACCGGCGCGGTGCGGATGGAACTGCCTGCTCGAAGTTGCCAGCGTGCTTTTGTCGGTGAGGGCAATGCCGGGGCACTCAGTCCGCCGGTGCGCGCGCTATTTTTGAGCAGGGTTACCCAATCGTCTTCCGCGACTGCGACGCTTTCTGCTGCCAGGGATTCGTCTGTCATGGTCGTTAACTGATCTGCAGTTTCCTGTGGTCAATCTGTTTCAAGTCGTAAACGCCAAGCCCGAGTTTTCCCGCAGCGGCGATGTGCCCCGGTTGGCGGTAAAACAGGTTTTTGCTGGCATCTCCGTAAAATTCGCGCGAATCTTTCGTGATGCTGTTGGGATCGTGCTTCCACACCGACGGAGCGCCCTCTTCCTTGCGCTTCTTTTCCACGGCTTCCATCTCGACGGTGTCGACGGCCACCGGATCGGTGCCGATCAGCAACACGCCGGAGGGATAAATAAATGTCTGATTCTGTGTCAGCGGCCCGCCGTGCCACACCATGCGCATACCGTCCATAATGTTCAGCACCACTTTCGAGCGCAGCGGTTCCACCGTGCACATCACCCCAATCAACGGGTTTGTGAACGAGTACGGTTCCTTGTGCGACCGTGCCACGTTGTTGAACGTGCCGTAGGCTACGTTTTTCAGGCACCCGGTTATCCCAGAGGCCGAATGGTCTTTCAGCGTCGGAACATTGATAATTTTGTCCAGCCGATTGGCCACGATACTCGCCATATACGACCGAGTTTCCCACTCCCCGAAAAAGTTCATCTCGCAATAAATATTGGGTTCGTAGCCGGAGGCATCCAGCAGGTCGTCTTGCACTCCGATGACGTCGATGCCGATAGGCATCAGTGCCTGATAACTGCCAAGATCGATTTCATAACCGAAGCGGTCGTAGACCAGGATGTTTTTCAGCGGCACTCCCGCCGAATGCACGCCTTCGATGATTTCCCGCACCAGTTCCGGGGAAGAGCAACACGCCGGAGCTCCCGACGGATTGATCTTGATGCCCACCACGTCGTTCGGTTCGATGAACTTTGCGTAAGCCGCCGCTACGGAGTTTGCGCCAGTCAACTCTTTCAACCCGCGCTCCAGCATTTCATGGACGATTGGTTGCGAGACGCGGTTGTCCACGATGGCGCGTGCATCGGCCACTTCCACGACCCGCCCCGGATACAGCCCCGGCATCCCCAAAGAAGATTTTTTCGCTAACGGCGCTTCGCGCACTTCAATCGGCGGCGCCACCGGCAGAACCACTTCCTCCGTACCAAGAGCGGGTACTCCGCTCAGTAGCAACCCCGCGCCCCCAACACAGGTCCTCTTTACGAAGTCCCTCCGATCCATTCCCATGTTGACCGAACCTCTTTTCCGGGGCGCCCAGGTGACAGCTGCTTCACCTTATTCACGTCCAGCTTACTCTCATTTTTCTTTTACGACGAGAGGAACGTGGTTGTTCCCGTTACGCCGCATTTTCCATTGATTCGTTTTAATGCTGGAGGAATCGCACTCATGCGAGTAATCTCTTAGGTGTTTGACCGGAGCGATCATTCAGCGCAACGAATTTTTTCTCTCGCGCAAATAACCGGTGAACAGAAACAGGGGACCGCCCATGAAACTCTTCACAAAATTAGTTTTCCTTTTCACCTTGCTCGCCTTTCTTGCCTCCTCTGCGCACGCGCAAACTCCTCGCTATGACCTGCTCTTGAAGGGTGGGCACGTCATCGATCCCGCCAACAATATTGACAGTGTTATGGACGTTGCCGTGTCGGGTGGCAAGATCGCTGCCGTCGAGAAAGACATTCCAGACTCCTCCGCGGCGAAAGTTGTGGATGTCTCTGGGCTCTATGTCACTCCAGGCTTGATCGATATCCATGTCCACATCACGTATGGCGGTGCGCCGCTGAATTGGTTTGATCCAGAATCGCGTTCCCACATCCAGCCTTACGCTATCCCCGCCGACCTCGTGCTTACCTCGGGTGTGACCACAGTGGTCGATGCGGGTACCGCGGGCGCCGAATCGTTTCTCCAGGAAAAAGAAAGCGTCATGGATCACGCCAAAGTTCGTGTACTGGCTTTCCTGAACATCGTTGCCAACGGCATGAGCGGCGGGCTCGAGCAAAGCGTTGACCAGATGGACGTGAAGCGTTGCGCCGACACCATCAAGAAATATCCCGACCTCATTGTGGGCGTAAAAACCGCGCACTACTGGCCCAGCGAGCCATGGGACGGCGAGCACACCCCCTGGGCCGCGGTGGACCGCGCTGTCGCCTGTGGCGACGCCGTCAATAAGCCGGTTATGTTCGATTTCTGGCCGCGGCCGGATCGCACTTATGCCGACCTCATTCTGAAAAAAGCCCGCCCCGGCGATATTCACACCCACGTGTTCGCCCAGCAATTCCCCATTATTCTTCCCGACGGCAAACTGAATCCCATCCTGCTGGAAGCGCGCAAGCGCGGTGTCATTTTTGATGTGGGCCACGGTGCCGGAAGCTTCTGGTTCCGCAACGCCGTGCCCGCGGTCAAACAAGGCTTCTTGCCCGATTCTATTTCCACCGACTTGCACATTGAAAACTACACGATTCTCAGCTACGACAATGTTCTTTCGAAGTTTGCTTCCATGGGTGTTCCACTCCAGGAACTTATCAAGCGCTCCACGGTGAATCCTGCCAACGAAATTCATCATCCCGAACTTGGCACACTCACCGTTGGCCGCGATGCGGATATCGCGGTGCTCCAGGAACTGCATGGAAAATTCGGTTTTATCGATTGCGGGTGGGCGCGCATGGATGGAGACACCACCATCACCGCGCGTATGACCGTTCGTGCCGGGCGCATCGTCTACGATCCTTCGGGCCTGAGCATGGTCGAATGGGAACACGCCCGCAAACAATATTTCACTTCGCCGGTATTGGGCTCGGACCCGCCCTCCACCGCCGAAGATTTGCCACACCATTGATCGGTAGTCGCACCTTTACGCCGCTGTGCAGCAGGATGGGCGAGTTGTTACAACAAGCTAGGAGTCGCTGGCTCAGAGAGAAGGTTTGGAGGCTTCCATGTCAGAAAAACTCAGCCGTCGCAAGATGCTCAGTAAAGGAGCGCAGGCTGCGCTCGTAGGAGCGGTTGGCACCCGCGCTGTGCCTGCTCTTGTTCCGCCGGTGCCCAAATCGAAGCCGGCTTCCACCAAGGATGTGGATTACTACCAGAAACTCGGCGTTACCCCATTCATCAACGCCGCTGGCACTTACACCGTGCTGTCCGCTTCTACCATGCCCGACGAAGTACAGGCCGCCATCGCGCGAGCATCGCAGCATCCGGTCAACATTCTGGAATTGCAGGATGCTGCGGGTGCGTATCTAGCGCAGCGCCTGAAATGCGAAGCCGCCTTGGTCACTGCGGGCGCGGCCGCCGCGTTGACCGTGGGTACCGCCGCTTGCATCACCCACGGAAACAAACAAGCGGTGCTGAACATTCCCACGG
This sequence comes from Verrucomicrobiia bacterium, assembly GCA_035506955.1. Taxonomy (GTDB): domain Bacteria; phylum Acidobacteriota; class Terriglobia; order Acidiferrales; family UBA7541; genus Acidiferrum. Next base: position 22,142 of record DATJOO010000109.1, on the reverse strand, counting down.
ATATGAGCGGCTTGAAGAACGAAGTGCTCGTGCAGAAAGCGCATCGCTACGACTACGACCATGCGCTACGCAATTGCGGGATTCGCTACGTCGAAGTGGAAACCATGGACGAATACGAGAAAGCCTTCACGGACAAAACCGTGATGTGCCACTTCTTCAATGCCGCCGAGGGCGGAAAGATTTCCCGCGAAGACTGGATCCGCGTGGCTCACCAGCACGGCGTTCCCTGCTTCAACGATGCGGCCGCCGATGTGCCGCCTATTTCCAACCTGTGGAACTACACGCAAATGGGTTTCGATCTAGTGACCTTTTCCGGAGGCAAGGGCCTGCGCGGGCCGCAGTGCACAGGCTTGCTGTTGGGCCGCAAAGAACTGATTGACGCGGCGAAGCAGAACAATTCGCCCTTCTCCAACACCGTGGGTCGGGGGATGAAAGTCGCCAAAGAAGAAATCGTTGGTCTAGTGGCCGCCGTAGATTGGTTCTTGGACCAAAATGACGCGGCCATGGAATCTGAGTACCAAAAGCGGGCCGACCTGATTGCTGGCAAACTCAAAGCGCTTCCTACCGTGCAAGCGCAAACCTTTATTCCCGATGTGGCCAACCACGTGCCCCATCTACTTATCAGCTACGACCAGAACCGCATCAAGATTTCCGCTGCCGAGGTGATGCACCGGATGCGCTCTGGAAAACCGCGCATCGAACTGAATCCGGGTACCGGCGGCGCCCCCGCCAGCGCGGGACTTCCCGGCGGGGCAAACACCATCATCGTTGGCGTCTGGATGCTGCAGCCAGGCGAGGATTCGATTGTCGCCGATCGCCTGTACGATACGCTATTGGCCGCGTTGCATTCGTAAAATTCAAAGTCCCGTTACCTGCAGCTAGTTTTCACTGCGCGTCTGTGACTTCGCGTGGGTACAATACTCACTCATCCGCCCCACATTCGGAGGAATCATGCGTAGCCGCTCGCGGCTTCTCGCCGTGCTGCGGTGTTCTGTGGGACTGGTCAGCTGTCAATCCGTCTACTACAAGACCATGAAGAGTTTGGGTAAGGAGAAGCGCGATATTTTGGTCAAGCGCGTCATCGAATCCAAGAAGGATCAGCAAGAGACCAAGGAGAAGTTGCAGACTACCCTCGAATCTTTTCAGCAGCTCACCGGCTTTCAGGGCGGCGATCTCGAAAAATCCTACAAGAAGCTCAACTCCCAATATGAAGATGCGCAGGGTCAGGCCAATAAGCTGCACGACCGCATTCAATCCATCGACCAGGTCAGCAATGACATGTTCAAGGAGTGACAATCGGAGATCAATCAGATGAGCAAAGCCAAGCTGAAAGCGCAGAGTTCCGCTATGCGGCGCGATGCCAAGCAGCGCCAGGCCTCCTATATGACCGCCATGCGAAGAACCGAATCGCAGCTAACCCCGGTCCTGAAGTCCTTCCAGGATCAGGTGCTCTTCCTGAAACACAATCTGAACGCTCGTGCGATTGGCTCGCTGAAAGGAATTTCGGCCCAGATCAATACAGATGTCACAGCGCTCACCAAGAGTATTGATAACTCCATGCAGGAAGCGGACAAACTCATTTCTTCGCTCAATTCCGCGGATTCGGGATCTAATTAGTTATTCGGATGGTATCTCTCATGCGCTTCTCGTAAGCTGGCAAGCGCTATGGATCAACAAATTCTGCAATCGAAGTCTGCCCTGAAGAACCCCTTCCTTTATTCCGGGCTAGTGCTCGTCATTGTCGCCGCCTACGTGCTCTTCGTCCTGCTTTCCCGCTACGAATCGAACCGCGCTTACGAACGGCAGAACGAAAAGAAAGCGGCCGAGCAACAACGCGAATCGGATCGCAATGCTGTCGAACAATTGGGCGGCTCAGAATTAGCCATCCGCGCCTTTTACATTGCTCCTGCAGAGATTCGCCGCGGTGGAACCGCACAGATTTGCTATGACGTGGCCAATGCCAAGACCGTCACACTGGATCCGCCTGCCGGCGAAGTCTGGCCGTCCCACAATCGCTGCCTGGATGTCTCGCCGGCGAAGACCACTTCATACACCTTGACCATCACGGATGCCACGGGGAAAGACGCGTCACAGACCGTAGAATTGCAGGTCAAGTAGGTCTTTCAATCAGCATAAGCCGTTGAAAATATGCCGGTTATTTTACCACTTGCCTCCCCTTGCGTTGCCCTCTTGTCCCCTCATTTCTCTCCCCCTATAATGTCTTTCTGGCGGAGTTCGGCTTTGCTGAACTCCGCATCATTTTTCTTAGAACACGTGGCGAACGAATGACTGATCCTCTGTCAAAAATTAAACTAAAGCTGCAAAAAGAAATTGACCTGCTCGAGCACGAACTCAACGTCGAACTACCCAAGGAAATTGCGGTGGCTCGCGCGCATGGCGACCTCTCGGAAAACGCGGAATACAAGTACGCCAAGGAGCGCCAGGGTTATGTCAACGCCAAGATTGGCCAGCTCAAAAAGCGCATGGGCGACCTGGGCATGCTGAACCTGACCAATATTCCCAAGGATCGCTCCGGTTACGGTTCGCGCATCCTTGTACTTGACGTGCAACGCAACGTTGAGGTCGAATACAAACTCGTCAGCAGCGAAGAGGCGGACGTGGATAAGGGCTTAATCTCCACCACTTCTCCGATTGGCCGCGCTTTGCTGAACCGCCAGGTTGGCGATGAAGTGCAGGTTGCCACACCGGCGGGTAAGAAAGAATTTGAAGTGGTGCGTTTGGTCACGATTCACGAGGAAGTCTGATTTTTTCCGCCTGGCCGCGGTGAGGTCAAATGTTTTATTGGGGTTCCGGTCCTACGCTTGGTCTATTGACTTGTCTCGGTTACGCCATCTTCGTGGTTGGAGCGTCATCGTTGTGGCGTCATCGCGCGGAGTTCACTTTCTGGATTGATGATGAGCTTTCTACGCTGCGACGCAATTTCTCGCGTTACGTTCCTGCTGGGTCCTTCTACGAGCGTCGTGGCGAATCGCGTCTGCGCGTGATTCCCGCCGGCTTCGTTCATTCGGTAACGCAGCTTCCTCGCCGCCGTTTTTCCTGGGGAGCCTTTCTGCTGTTCGTCGGGCTGTTTCTCTTCATTCTCGATTTCTTCGTTTAAATAATGTAAGCGTGCAGGTGCCTCACACGCCGGTGTTGCATGTGGGGTGCGTAGCAACGAAAAAAGACTCGTCATTCCGAACAAAGTGAGGAATCTCTCTCCGATCCGGATACCTCCGCGCCTCACAAATCCGCTTCACGGTTTTTCCCAATCCGCCAGCCGCCTCCCAATATCTGTTATCCTTCTCGCGCATGCGTCCTTCTCTGATTGTTCATGGCGGCGCCTGGGACATTCCCGACGACGCCATCTCCGCTTGTAAAGAAGGTTGTCTCCGCGCTCTTCACGCCGGCTACGATATTCTGCTCAACGGCGGCCACGCGCTCGACGCGATTGAGGCCGCGATCACCGTTCTCGAAGATGATCCGGTTTTCGATGCGGGTTACGGCTCTCATCTGAATCTGGATGGCCAGGTCGAATGCGACGCGATCGTCATGGACGCTGCCACTCTGCGCGCTGGCTCGGTAGCCGGATTGCGGCGCATCAAAAATCCCATTCAAGCAGCCCGCGCGGTCCTCGAGAAATGTCCGCATATGATGTTGCTCTCGCAAGGTGCGGAGCAGTTTGCCTTCGATCAAGGCATTTCCTTGTGTGACCCGGAGGCGCTTGTCTCTCCGGCCGAGCGCGAAGCTTGGGAACGTTGCAGGCAAGACTCGCACGCGGCCGAGCATCACCGTGGCCATGAACAAGGTACTGTCGGAGCAGTCGCACTCGACGATCAGGGCCGGTTGTTCGCCGCAACTTCCACCGGCGGCACCTGCTGCAAACTTCCCGGACGCGTCGGAGATTCGCCGTTAATCGGCTGTGGTTGCTATGCCGACCACGAGACCGGCGCCGTTTCCTCTACGGGATATGGCGAAGCCATCATGAAAGTAGTGCTCGCCAAGACTGCCTGTGATTTCCTTCGACCTGCAGGATCGAATCCCACGCGCGCGTCTCAGGCTGCCGTGCAATTGCTGGTGCGGCGCGGCAAAGGCACCGGCGGGCTGATTCTTCTCGATAAGGACGGCAACCCCGGCTATGCCTACAACACGCCACGCATGGCCTACGGCATCGCCAATGCCGATGTTGGCTTTATCACCGGCATCTAGCGGAGTGCCCCGGCGCAGTTGACCCGTTGGACTTCTCCTTCTACCATCTCTTTATGTCTCACATTTGCCGCAGACTCTTGCCGCTCTTGGCGTTATTGCTGATTGCCTTGCCCGCGTCGGCGCAATCGGTGGACGAAATCATCACTAGCTACATCAATGCGCGCGGCGGCGTCGACAAAATCAAATCGGTGAAAACCGAGCGGGTCGCCGGCACGATTTCTTTCGGCCCGGACGCCGATGGACCCTTTGTCGTGCAGCGCAAGCGTCCTCTGAAGATGCACATGGAAATTACTCTGAGCGGACAAACGCTCATTCGCGTCTATGACGGCAAGTCTTCCGGCTGGATCTACAACCCGTTTACGCCCAACCCCAGTGTCAAGCCCATGAGCGAATTCGAACTGGACAACATCGGCGACGAAGCCGATTTCGACGGCCCTTTCGTCGATTACAAAGAAAAGGGCAATAAGATTGAGTTGATCGGCAAGGAAGAAATTCAGGGCAGCCCCGCTTACAAACTGAAACTCACCAGCAAAGCCGGCGATGTGAGCTTCTTCTATTTCGATGTGTCCACCGCTCTGCTTTTGAAGTGGGAAGGCAACCGCAAGATCAACGAAAAAGATGTGCCCTGGGAATCTTTCTTTCATGATTTCCGCGATGTGAATGGGTTGAAGTATCCGTTCCTGGTCGAATCGGATGCTCCCGGCACGGATCAAACGCAGCGAATCACCGCGTCAAAGATCGAAGTGAATCTTCCCCTCGAGGATTCTCTCTTCCAGAAACCAAATCCCCCGGCAGCTCCGGCCGTCTCCGAAGCGCCCAAGCCGAACTGACCCGCGGCTGTTCTAGCGAATGTGCGCAAAGTCTAGCGACCCAAAGCTTTCCCCGGAAGTTGGCTTGTGCGCGAACTGCGTCCACGCCAGAACGATTTCTTCGGCCCGGGGTTCCCAGTTTCTCCTTTGTCAGCTCTCCCAATCGGACCCGCGTTTCCCCAAATATCCGCGCCTGCCCGTTTTGACCTGCTGCGGTTACACGCCCGAGCCGTCTTAGTTCATGTCCGTTCTTGTATATTAACTATTAACGTAGTTAAGCGTATACTGTGACATTGGGAGGCTCCTTATGCGTTCCCCCTCTCCGCATCGCTCCCTCTTCGCAGTGTCCCCTGCCTTTACCCCGATGCTGGTGTCACTCAGCCTCCCAAACCTTTCTTCCGCCCAGTCCCTCAAAATCGACAGCGATCCGCCGGGTGCCACCGTGGAACTCGACGGCGTTCCTGCCGGCGCCACGCCGCTGGACAAGAAGTTTCCCGGCGGCTTTTTCCATCGCACAAAAACGGCGTTCGGCCAGCGTCTCGAGCACCCTATGGTTGCTCGCGTCAGCCTCCCCGGTTACGTCACTCACGAAATTGCCCTCACCGAAGGCCCGATGGATTGGATCGATCTTCATGGCCGCCATCACGGGCAGTATTGGCTGTTCAAGTCCGACCATTTTCATGTGGACTTGCAAACCGTAGCCAGCACCTTCACCGGCGCCGTTTCCGCGGCGGCTGCGACACAGCCACTGGCGCTTCGCCCGGAATTATCCCTCGAAGAAATGGTAAAAAACGCGAAGCCGGCGGTCGTCTGCCTCAAGCCCGTTCTGGTTCCGGTTTTTTTGTCACTGATACCGGCGTGATTGCTACGAATGCCCACGTGGCTCGCGGTGATTCCGATTTAGTGGCCTTGCTGCCCGGTGGCGCGAGTTTGCCTGCATTCGTGGTCTATATCTCTGAGGATCTCGAAGGGATTGGTTTCGCCCTCAGTTCGAGCGATCTGCTCAATATGTTGTTACGGTTCTATCCGGACGGCATTTAAGGTGACAGACAGCACAGTCACCTGAACGTGAAACAGTCCCGACCGTCGGTGGCGCCCAACGTCGAGTTGGCTTATCCCGCGCATTCCGCTACTCCGCCAGGTCGCTCCAGCAGTTCCCCCAACTCTGTGTTGCCTCCAGCACCAGTCGATTTCGGCACACTGACCATCACATCGGATAAACCCACGGCGGAAATCTTTGTCGACCACCAACCCTACGGCAACTCACCGCTCACGTTGCAACTTCCTGTCGGCAGACATGAGGTGTTAGTAACAGCGCCGGGGAGGCTTGACATCTTGCGCATCGTTCAAGTGCCTCGCTTCAGCAATCTAACCATCAATGCCGATTTTGATCCGCCGCCCCAGCACTAAGGCCCCTAAGGCCCCAGCATCATTGCCGCATGTCATCCTCTGTGTTAGCATCGGCCCGTTAAGAAGAGCGGACCAGGGATTGTTCGTTTCTCCTTCGCCCCGCTTTCTCGGGACCCAGGGTAGGGCCACGCTCTCCTTCAAAAATAAATCTGCAATCTCGCCAGGCGCGGGCCCGCGCCTATTTTTCCGTCGGCGGACCATCGCCCGGTGACCTTGTCAGCCACCCACGCGGAGGTTTGTCATGAAGATTTATCCCACCAAGGACATCAGAAACGTCGGCATTGTAGGTCACGGCGGCACCGGCAAGACGCAACTGGTGTCGTCGTTACTTTTTACCGCCGGAGCGACCCAGCGCTTTGGCAAAGTTGCGGAAGGAACTACCATCACGGACTGGGACGAAGAAGAAATTGCCCGCAAAATCTCCATTCAAACCGGCCTTGCCAATGCCGAGTGGCCCTGCACCCTCTGCTCCGGCAACACCGTCAAAATCAATTTGATCGACCTGCCCGGCTATTCCACCTTCATCACCGAAACGAAAGCTTCTTTAGTAGCCGCCGACGCCGCGCTCATCACCGTCGACGCGCACGTGGGCGCCCAGGTCACCACCGAAAAAGTCTGGGATTATTGCGCCGAATACGACATTCCACGCGCGTTTGTGCTTACTTGGATGGATCGCGAGCTTTCCAGCTTCGAACGTTCCATGGAATCGCTGATCGAACTGTTCGGCCGCCACGTGGTTGCTCTGCAAATGCCTATCGGCAGTGAAAAAGGTTTCCGCGGCGTAATCGATCTGGTCTCCATGAAAGCGCATATGTACACGCCCGATGGCGACGGCAAGGCCACCATCGAAAATATCCCCGACGCTTTGAAGGATGAGGCGGAAGAAGCCCACGAAAAGCTCGTGGAAATGATCGCGGAAGGCGACGACGAAATGATGGAGGAGTTTTTCCGCGAGGGCACTATTCCCATTCAAGATTTGATTCCTGCGGTGCGCAAGGCCATCGTCACCGAGAAAATCGTTCCGGTGCTGATGATTTCCTCCACACGCAATATCGGTAGCGCCAGCCTGCTCACCTTCCTCGCCGACGTGTTTCCCCATCCCGACGAGCACGCGCAGGTCGGCTACAAGGAGCCCAACGGCAAGGGCGATCGCATCGACCGCAAGTACGACGACTCACAGCCGCTTTCCCTGTTCGTCTTCAAAACCTTGGCCGATCCTTTCGCCGGACGCATCAACTATTTCAAAGTAAAAAGCGGCGTCTTGAAAAATGACGCGACCCTTCAGAATTTCAATCGCAATTCCGCCGAGCGCATGCAACACACCATGGTTGTGCAAGGCAAGCAGCTCACCGAAATTCAGGAACTGCATGCCGGAGACATCGGGGCGATTGCCAAGCTAAAGGAAACCGTCACTGGCGATACCCTCGGTGACAAAAATGCTCCTATCTTCTACGCACCTGCGAATCTGCCGGAACCTTCGATCACCTTTGCCGTGGAGCCGAAGTCGCGGGCCGATGAAGACAAAATCGGCGTCGCCATCCATAAGATTATGGAAGAGGACCCCGCGCTGCGTTTCTCTCGCGATCCGCAGACCAAGGAATTTCTTTTGGCCGGCAATGGACAGCAGCACGTCGAAGTCGTCGTCGCCAAGCTGCAAAAACGCTACAACGTCAACCTTGCCCTCAAGCCCCCCAAAGTGCCCTACCGCGAAACCATTCGCGGCAAAGCCGATGCCGAGGGCAAGCACAAGAAGCAGTCCGGCGGGCACGGGCAGTTTGGCGTTTGCCGCGTGAAGTTCGAGCCGGCCGAGCGCAACAAGGGCATCGAGTTTGTCGACGACGTTTTCGGCGGCGCTATTCCCAAGAACTGGATTCCCTCGGTCGAACGCGGCATTCGCGAATCGGCTGCGCGCGGCTATCTGGCCGGATTCCCTGTCACCGATTTTCGCGCCACGCTATACGACGGCAAATATCACGATGTCGATTCTTCTGATATGGCCTTCAAGATCGCTGGCTCGCTGGCCTTCAAGGAAGCCATGAAGCAGGCGCGGCCCGCTCTGCTGGAGCCGGTGATGCGTGTGGAGGTCTTCGCTCCCGATCAATTCTCCGGCGATTTGATGGGCGATCTTAGTTCTCGCCGCGGCCGTATTGAAGGCAGCGAATCCCGCGGGCACAACGTCATCGTGAAAGCGCTGGTGCCCCTCGCGGAAATGTTGTCCTATGCCACGGACCTCACTTCCATGACCCAAGGGCGCGCCAGCTACTCGATGGAATATTCCCACTACGACTACGTTCCCAACGAGTTGGCGGAAAAAGTGATTGCAGCCCACAAGGCGGCTCACGGCGAAGCTCTCGTCGAGGAAGAAGCTTAACTCCGGCCCGTTGGTTCAGAGGAGCCCCGCACGTCGCCATGGCGTGCGGGGCTTTTTTTGTTTTGGCTCGACGAGCGTGGGCGATTTAGCTGGTTCACGAGGAGCACCCGCCAGAGAATGCGGCGCTGTTTTTTCCTGAGCACTAATGTTCGCGGCCCTCGCCGAACGTGTAGATCAGGCTCACGCCGGACTTCAAGTTCGATTGCCCCTGCACAACTATGTTTGAATTGAAAAATTGCGTGTGCAGGTAGTCCACGCCAATTCGCAGCGCAAACGGCCGCGAAAACCGGTATTGCACGCCGCCACCCGCGGCCCAGGCAAATTTGTTTACGTACCCGGTCAAAACCGTACCGTCGCTTTCATAATTCACGCCGGTTTCGCGGGCGCCCCCAAACAGCACATGGGTGTACACATTCAAATGGCGCTTGCGGAGGGGATAGAACGCCGGACCTCCCATGTAGGTCAGCAGGTCGGCCGTGTGGCTAGAGTTGAAGGCGTTGAAGTTCCGGGCGTAACCCAGGTCGAGATGAATTCCGAAATGCCGGCTGAAATCGGCGGTGCCCAGCAGATCCACGCCGTTCATTCCTAATGTGCTCTGCGAGGGAATGGACACATCCGTGTACGAGTAACCGATGCCCGCCTCGAATACTGGCGCCTGGCCCGCCACCAGTGGATTTTGACCCCGTGCCACCGGCACAAAGATAGCGGCCAGCAGCAAAATCGTGTAAATCGTTTTCATGTACCCCTCTGGAAGGTGTGTTTCAACACAGACGCAAGCGCTCCTGGCAATTTCACGGCGGAGTCGTGTTCAATGACCTAGAGGGTGGGAACTTCCATTATACGTGCGCGAAAATCGGCGATTCAATACCGGAAAGGTACAGGTTGATTTTGTAAACGATTTGTTATCAGTGCGATGGGTGACCTGTACCTTCTGAGCGCGTGTCGGGCAAGCGACTCATGAGCTCACGCGTGCTCTCTCACGTCAGTTTCGGGAGGAACATTCCAGTTTGCCTACGATGCTCGTCGAACCCTGCGCCAAACTCCTCCCGCAAGAAACTCTCTTCCCTGCGGGCCTTCAAATAGAACGCCAGCAGAACCAGCACAACGCCAATCCAGCCGCGCACATATCCCCGAATCATCGCCGACCCAATCATCCCGGCCAGAATGCCGGTATAGATCGGGTGGCGAATCCAGCGGTAAAGGCCACTGCGCACCAGTTCGTGATCGGCTTTCAGTGTTACCATACCGCTCCAATTCGATCCCAGGCTCAAGCGGGCCCAGATCGCCGCGGCAATACCCAGTGCCGTCACTGCGAGTCCCGCCAGCCATACCCCGGGCACCGCCGGCAGAACGCGCTCGTTCAGCCAGGCCCAATCGAGCCGCGACGCCGAGAGCAGATAGAAACCAGCGATGACCAAAACGCCATGCTCCATGCGTTGGCCCCACGCTTCGCGTTTCTTCGTCTTCTTCCTTCCCAGCCACATCAGCACCCACACAGCCACCAAGACTAACCACATGCGGCTCGCCCACATCCACGCGTCTTCCTCGGTTAAGGTGTGCCAGGTCATTTTGTCCTCCCCGCTTACTTGTCAGTCGCGGAATCCGTAGCTTTCTTCGCGAGCTTTTCCAGCCGCTTCAGCCAATTTCGTTCCATCTCTACCTGACTACGCAGGAAGCTGACCACTTCTTTCGACCACGGGTCCAAAGGTAAATGCTCCACGACAGCATCCAGCCGCTCCATCCGCTTCGCCAGAAACGTGCCGCGTCTTTGCAGGATGGCTACGCGCTTTTCCGACTGCAGCACGCTGAACATGCCCACGCGCAGGCGCAGCGCGTCGGGCGAAGCAGCATCCTTCTCGCTCAGTTCGCTGACCCGCTCAAGTAATATCCGTTTGCCGGTTTTCGTCAGGGAATACACTTCGCGAGTTTGCCCGCGCTCCCCGGAGGTCGCCCGCCGGCTCACCCAACCCGCTTCCACAAAGCGCTTCAACAGCGGGTAGACAATGTTGTTGTGCAGCGCCGCCTGGCCTAGCAGCAGCCCGATGCGCTTTTTCAAGGCGTAGCCGTGCTTGGGGCCATCGAGTAAGGAAGCGAGCAATAATAGGTCATTCATGACTATGTCAAGTGTGTACTAATTGCCTTAGCATTGTCAAACGTGAAACACCCAGCTGTCGTCGCTCCGTGAGACACTAGCCCCCGTGAAGACTCTCCTGCTCGGACCCTTCCTTTCTTTCCTCCCGAGCCGCTGGCGCGCCGGGTTACCGCTATCGTCGTCCTTGCATTGGCCCGTGGCCGCAGCCCTTAGCGCCGCCGTGGAGTTTCTCCTCGCGGTCCTGGCTTTCCTTGCCTGGTATTCGTATTCCGTTACCCACTGGGCAGCGGACACGGTGGAGTCCGCGATTCGCAATGGCGCCGATATTCCGCCAAACGGAGTCGGCCTGGCCGCTTTGGCCACTATGTTTCTGCACCCACTAACCTGGCTGATCGTTTTCTTTCAGCTGGAAGCAATCGTGCGTTTCCTGGCCGGAGCGTTCACCGGCAACGCTTTCGGAACGTTTCCGCTCTTCGTTTTAGACAAAATCTTCGTGCGGTTCGCTTCGACCGGCGGCGGCCAACCGCCAACCGGAGCGGAAACGGCTTGGTCCTCCTTTGTAAGCGCCATCCGGCAGCGCATCAATTCGTTGCGGTTGCCGGTTCTGCCGGATGAACTTGTCCATACGAAAGATGCGGAGGGCCAGGTTCTGGCGGTCCATTCGTCGCACCGCAAACCCGGCTGGGATCCGCCACGCATCGTGTTTAGCGACGACGTTTACTATCGCCTCGAACGCGTTTCCGAACAGGCGGGTGCGAGGCCTTACGTTTATTTCCTGCGTCGGCTTCCTGCTGGAGTGCCGGGCCGCTCAGTGATCCAGTATTCGCCAGACCATTCCGCGCAGAACCGGTAGAGTGCCGATGCGGCATCTCCGCCAATTTGGCGGTTGCCGCTTCTGTGCGCCTCAGCGAATAATCCTTCATCATGAAAAAGCCCAACCTTTCGCACTTGCGTCCTCAAACTCGCGCGATTCATGCCGGCGAACCGCCCAGGCACGGCGTTGGCGCTCCCGTAACTTCGGCGATCGTGCGCTCCTCGACGTTCACACTGGCCTCCACGGAAGAACTAAAACTATGGGCCGAGGGCAAGAGCAAAGCGTTCATGTATACGCGGGATGGCAATCCCACGCTGTCGATGGCCGAAAAGAAAATCGCCGCGCTCGAAGGAGCCGAAGACGCCGTGGTCACTTCTTCGGGTATGGCGGCGATCACCAGCACTTTGCTGGCTTTCCTGGCTAATGGCGACGAGATTATTTCCACCTCAGAGATTTACGGCGGTGCGTACCGTCTGATGCGCGACATTTTTCCTCGGTTTGGGATCACCGTGCGGCATGTGGATTCGTCGCTCGAAGGTTTGGAATCGTTGGTCACCCCGAAAACAAAAGTCCTGTACGTGGAAACACCAACCAACCCGACACTTTATCTGGTCGATTTGCGCAAAGCGGCGGCTTTTGCCCGCAAGCATCATCTGATCAGCATCGTGGACAGCACCTTCGCCACTCCAATTTTGCAGAATCCCGTCGAATACGGGTTCGACATGGTCGTGCACAGTGTGACTAAAGGACTCTCCGGTCATTCCGACCTGCTCGGCGGGGTTTCCGCGGGCAGGGCCGAATATGTCGATGCCGTGCGACACATGGTTTCGCGTTTCGGCGGATGCATGGACCCGGAAGTGGCGTTTCTACTGATGCGCGGCATGAAAACATTAGGTGTACGTCTCGCGCGCCAGTGCGAAACCGCGTTGCGAGTCGCGAAATTCCTCGAGAAGCATCCTCAGGTCGCCCGCGTCCACTATCCCGGATTGCCTTCGCACCCCGACCACAAGTTGGCCAAGAAGCAAATGCGCGGCTTCGGCTCTATGTTGGCGTTCGATTTGAAAGGTGGATTGTCCACGGCACGCAGATTCTGCGATCGTGCGAAACTGTTCCTGCTGGCCGCCAGTTTGGGCGGCGTAGAATCGCTAATTATTCTTCCGATTTACGGTTCTCACTTCAACATGAGCAAGGAGGAGCTGCGGCGAGCCGGTGTGGAACCTGGCACGGTTCGCGTATCGATTGGTCTGGAAGATCCCGAAGATCTGATCGACGATCTCCAACAAGCGCTTGCTTAACCTTTGTATCAACATTCTCATGTCAGCTCGCGGTGACTTCCGCCGGAACGCTCCATTCCTCTTTTTCCGGCAGCATGGATTTCACAATATCTTCCAGCTCGTGGGAACTCTTCACGTGCTCCGGATAATTGTGCGCGGTGATCTCGAACGTGGTGCCATAGCGCGCGCGGATGGTTTGCAAATCCTCCTGCAGACGGATGGCGATGCGTTTCGCGTTTAGCGTGTCGGTTTCCGGGAGCACGATGCCGAACAGCTCATCGGAGAGCCTGTAAATCGAATCCGTGGGCCGCAGCTTCTTCGAGAGCGCTTTCGCCGCGTCGCCCAACGCTGACTTCCGGTCGTTCGCAGAGGTAGCCGCGGCGCTCTTCACTTTGACCAGCACCAGTGACATGGTCTTCTCCATCGTGAGTGACCGCCGGAACTCCATGGTCAGCCGGTCCCAGAAATATTTTTGGTCGGGCATGGACTTCAAAATGTCCGCGCTGGCCTGCAATTGCAGCGCCACGTTGCGTTCCAGTTCCGCCAGCAATTGCTCTTTTAGTTTGTTGAAGCTGCGCTGCCGGTCGAACAGATAACTGACAAAGAGCACCGTCAACGCGCAGAATCCGAAAAAGGCTACGCGCAGGGTCCACTTGTTGGCTTCGCCCTCGGGATGCACAAACACCAGCGGGTACATAAACATGGCCAAACCGCTGGCCAGCACCAGGACAAAGACCGCAGAAAAGATAGTCAACTGCATCCCGCGGCGTTCCAACCGGTCAAGCTCTTGCCGATCTATCGTCGCCATGCCCTCGCTCCCAGATTCAGCGCACACGCGCGCGCAATCAGACCCAGAGCCAGAATCGCGGCTCTGCTCTACTGCGGCAATAGCCCGAAGGTACTTTGTGGTGAAAGAGATAGTGCTGAGAGGATGACTGGGCTTAGCGCACTGACTGCCCTGAAACTCGCGTCACGGATTGCCGCTTTCCGAGCTGTACTCGGTGCGGTCCACAAACTCCGCTGCCAACCCCTTTGGGCCAACGCCCCATCCTTTGCCACTGATGAAAGTGACCGCGTTCAGGCCAGGAGAATCGATGTGCGTCCAGTGGATGCCATCCCGACTCGTTTCCGCGCCGTTCAGACCTACGGCGACAAAGCCGGCATCGAACGTGTCTACGGCAGAACGGTAGCCTGCTGGAGGTTCTTCGGCTAAATGCCAGGTCTTCCCTTCGTCGGAGGAATACGCCGCGGTTTTCTCTTTCACGTTCGGCTGTTCGTAATCGCCGCCGACGGCAACCACGGTGTCTGCTGCGCGCACAATGGAAAAAATGCCTTGCGATGGCTTGCCCCCGCCCAGGGGTGTCTCGCTCACACTCCAGGTCTGTCCCAGATCTCCTGAATGAAAAACGCGGGCTTGCGCTCCGCCGGTGGCAAAATACAGGTCCGCTTTCTTGTAAAGCAGCAGGCACGAGTTACTGGCGGCGAACGCTCCCTCTTGCGGCAATGCAGCGGGCATGTGCTCGCGCGGCAGCTCCTTCCAGGTGGCGCCATCGCTGGTTACCAGCAGCAAGAACTTTCCGTCTATCGGATCGCTCAGCGCGAAGCAATGCTTCTCATCAGAACAAGCCAGGGCGTCCAGGAAAAAAGATTTGCGCTTGTCGGTGTACTGCACTTTCCAGGTGGCGCCACCATCTTCCGATTTGTAAATGCGCGAAGCGTCTCCGGATCCACTGGAGATCACGTAGACGGCTTTCCCATCAAAGGTTTGTATCCCGCGAAAATCTAGCGCTTCCGCGCCCGCAATGTGGATCGGCTGCCAGGTATTGCCGCCATCCGCCGAATGCAGCACCGTCCCTTTGGAGCCGGTAGCCCAGACATTCACGCTGCTGTGATGGACCACCAACGCGAGTCCGCGGAGGTTGGCGTCCGTGTTCGTGGGATGCGCGGCCCACCACGAATCCCCGGCCGCAAACACCAACAAGAGGCTGCACAGAAGCACGCGCATGGCCTCTTAACTTTAGCAGGATTTTCGGGCTCTTACTTCTTCCCGGTAGGCAAGGTGGTGGTGATGGTCGTACGGGCTTCCGGGTGCTTCGGGCTCCAATCTTCCGGGGGAAACGCCACCCGCCAGAAGGTGGGACAGGCAACGGTAAATTCCAGACCGATTTCCGCTTTGCCGGAGCGGACCGGACCGAGAAACACCACGTGACATTCCTGCTCTTCCTGGGTTCCTTTGTGCCGCAGGTGGACCGCGCTGCCGCTGGTTAGTCGCGTCTGCAGCGGCACCAGTGCGCCGTGCGCATTGATTGCCAGTGTGGAAGCTTCCTCTTCAAACGGCTTTCCCTGTGCATCGGTCCCGCTCACGCGCACCGCCACTTGCATCAATACCCGTTGGCTCCGTCGACGAGGGGTGGGATGACTGGGAGGATTCGGAGTTGTGGCCATAGGACCTCGTACACCTCAATATAGCGCGCGAGGTCGGAAAGTCGAGGGTGATGGATTTTGCGCGTATGCAAAAAGGATATAAGGGATTAGGAAACCGCGCCGGTTACAAATCGTTAATTTGGCCTTCGATTGTCCTGCGGCTTGGCAATGCTCGCCGAACTCTTAGTGATCTTTAACCCCGCTCATCCACGGACACGTACGCCCGCGTGTCATGTCCTAGATAGATCTGCCGCGGTCGCGCGATCTTTTGCTCTGGATCCAGAAGCATTTCTTCCCACTGCGCCACCCAACCGGACATACGCGGAATGGCGAACAGTACCGGGAACATGGTCATGGGGAAGCCCATGGATTGGTAGATCAGCCCGGTGTAAAAGTCGACGTTGGGATACAGCTTGCGCTTGATAAAGTATTCGTCCTCGAGGGCAATGCGTTCGCACTCCAGAGCGATCTCCAAGAGCGGGTTCTTGCCCATCAAATCGAAAACTTCGTAGGCAATCTTCTTGATGATGCGGGCGCGTGGGTCGTAGTTCTTGTAAATGCGGTGACCGAATCCCATCAGGCGCGTTTCGCCGGCTTTCACCCGCTTGATAAACTCCGGAACTTTAGTCACCGAGCTGATTTCCGCCAGCATACGAAGGGCTTCTTCATTGGCGCCTCCATGCAACGGACCATACAGCGCTGCGGTTGCCGCAGCCGAGGCACAGAACGGGTCAGCGTGGCTGCTGCCAACGCTGCGAATCGTATTCGCGGAGCAGTTCTGTTCGTGATCGGCGTGCAGAATGAACAGGACGTCCAGCGCGCGCTCCAGCGTTGGATTCGGCCGGTAGCGCGTTTCGCTCGTGCGGAACAGCATGTTCAGGAAGTTGCCGGTGTAGCTTAGATCGTTGTCGGGGTAGACATACGGCATGCCTAGAGTGTGCCGGTAAGCGAACGCTGCCAACGTGGGCATTTTGCCGATCAGGCGATAGGTCTGCTTCTTGCGCGATTCCGGATCGAAGATGTGCTTGGAATCGGGATAAAACGTGCTCAGGCCGGCGATGGTGGAAATGAGCATGCCCATGGGATGGGCGTCATAGTGGAAGCCGTCCAGGAATTTCTTGATGCTTTCGTGAATGTAGGTGTGATGGGTAATGTGGTACTGCCAATCCTTTAACTGCGCAGCCGTTGGCAGTTCGCCATTCAGCAGCAAATACGCGGTTTCCAGATACGTCGATTTCTCGGCCAGTTCCTCAATCGGATAGCCCCGATACCGGAGGATCCCTTTATCCCCGTCGATATAAGTAATCCGGCTAATGCATGAGGCGGTGTTGCTGAACGCCGGGTCGTAACTCATCATCCCGAAATCAGCATCTTCGACCTTGATTTTGCGCAAATCGCTGGCGCGGATGGTCTCGTGCGTGATGGGAATTTCGTAGCTCAGCCCCGTGCGGTTGTCGGTGATGGTGAGGGTTTCGCGCTTCGCGGAGTTTGCGTCCGCGGCTCTGGTTTGCGTCGACGAAAGTGCTGAATCCATGCAAAGTACCTCGGTCCGGCCCGGCTTGGAGCGTAGCCTAAGTAAGAATTACCACTGTACACCAAAGAAATGCGCCGGGGAAATGCGGGGAAACACCGATCGAGAAATCCGGAAGATCCGTGGAGCGGTAAGTCCGTCGGAAGAAAGGGAATAGGGATGGGGAGCGCGGGCAGGAGATGTGCCTCTTGACAATTGTCGTTACAACGACTATTATCTTGCCCGACGACTTTCGAGGGGGACCTATGATTCGCATCCACAAAAGCGAAGAACGCGGCCACGCCAACCACGGCTGGTTGAATTCCCGCTTCACCTTTTCTTTCGCCGACTATTTCGACCCGAAACATGTGCATTTCCGTACTCTCCGCGTGATGAACGATGACCACATTGCCGGTGGCGGCGGATTTCCCACACACCCCCATCGCGACATGGAGATCGTGACGTACGTTTTGGAAGGCGCGCTGGCGCATAAAGACAGCATGGGCAACGGCTCGGTCATCCGCCCGGGTGACGTGCAGTACATGAGCGCGGGAACCGGAGTGGCGCACAGCGAGTTCAATGCGTCAGGAAAGGAACCCGTGCACCTGTACCAGATCTGGATGTTCCCGGATAAAAAGAACTACGAGCCAACCTACGATCAGAAGCATTTTTCGACCGACGAAAAGCGCGGCAAGCTGCGCCTGGTAGTCTCGCCGGACGGGCGCGACGGCTCAGTGAAGATCCGCCAGGACAACGAGCTCTACGCCACCGTGCTGGGACCAGGCGAAACGGTGCGGCACGCGATTAAGCCGGAGCGGCACGTATACGTCCAGGTCGCAAGCGGCAGCGTCACGTTGAATGGCCAGCAACTGAACGTAGGCGACGGCGCGGCGCTATCCGCGGAGACGTCCGTGGAATTAGCCGGAGTCAAGGACGCGGAAGTGCTGCTGTTCGAGTTGGCGTAAAGCGGATACCACAGCACAAGTACAGGGCGGGAGCGATCCCGCCCTTTTTGTTTTCAGAAGCTGCCGGTTGATTAGGCCGCTTTTGGGCGCGTGGTCCAGGAAGTGGCGGAGCAGAGCAGGCCCACCACGATGGCGCCAAGCAAAATAAACAGCGAAGTGGAAAGCAGCGCAGGTTGCAGCGTCATCAACAAGACGATGCCCAGCGCCAGGAGAAAACGCACCCGAATCAGCGTGGTCATCACCGGATCCTGCAGACGCGCGACGATGGTTGCCGGCAAATCTACATTCCCTTCCGGAAGAGCGGCGCGCACGCGTTTTACGCGCGGAAGAATGAACACGAAACCAATGCCGAGCGCGAAGACAATGGCGAGCAGCGACCCGGAGATCCAGCCCTGCCTCATGCTGCCGGTAACGGAAGCCATATAGCCGCCGCTGATGATCAGAACCAGCAAGCCGGGGCCGGAAATGGGGAGCGAGAGCCTGTAGATGCGTAGCCATGCGCGGGCGTGGTCGGAAGTGGCGCTGCGGCGGAGCAGAGAAGAAGCGGTCCATTCGAGGCCGTAGCCAACAAAGAGAGCGACTAATCCCAGGAAATGGGTGAAAAGAACTAGCGAGTAGACAGTCATATTGGCATTAGTGTACAGCGGAGTCGTTTGCAGGTGCGTTTAGAATTTGAAAATTAGCCCCGCAGAAGCGTCACCCACCGGAACTCCGTTTTTCCGCGGACCGCAGCGGTCTCTGTGGTGATGAGATTAGAAATCACCAGGGAAGCAACAGAGTCGCCGCAGAGATAACGGAGGCACCGATGAAAAGCCCCGTTTATGCATCGTTTAAAACGATGACGACACGCGCGGATTAACCGCGGGTACGCTGGAATTCGCGCATGTACGCGACCAGGGCTTCGACGGCGTCCTGACCGACGGCATTGTAGAGCGAGATGCGCATGCCGCCGACGGACCGATGACCGGGAGTACCGACTAGATTGGCGGCTGCAGCGCCCTTGGCAAATTCCTTTTCTTCCGCTTCGTCTCCGCCGGCCACGCGGAAGACCACGTTCATGAGCGAGCGGGAAGATTTTTCGACGGGGCAACGATAGTAGCCGTTGCTGTTGTCGATGGTGTCGTAAAGCAACTTGGCTTTCGCTTCGTTGCGCTTCTGAATGCCGGGCAGACCGCCTTCGGCAGCGATCCATTCGGTGACCAGGCCCAACGTGTAGACCGCGAAGGTCGGAGGCGTGTGGTAGAGCGACTTTTCCTTGATGTGCGTGCGGTACTGAAGAATCGTCGGGAGATTTTTATCGGCGCGTTCGGCGAGATCTTTCCGCACGATCACCAGGGTTACACCGCTGGGGCCGAGATTCTTCTGCGCTCCGGCAAAAATCAGGCCGAATTTGGAGACGTCGATGGGGCGCGAAGCGATGTCGGAGGACATGTCTGCCACCAAAGGAGCGGCGCTGGAGGGAAGCGAGTGGTATTGCGTGCCTTCGATGGTGTTGTTGGTGCAGAGATAGGTGTAAGAGGCATCCGCGGAAAGCTTGATTTCCTCGGCGCGAGGCACACGCGTGAATTTTTCAGACTCGGTGCTGGCGGCGATGTTGTGGAGGAAGCCCTTCCTTAGTTCTCCGATGGCTTTGGCGGTCCAAGCGCCGGTGTGCAGTACGTCGATGGGTTTACCGGGGAGAGCGAGATTCTGGGGCACAGAAGAAAACTGCAGGCTGCCGCCGCCTTGAACGAAGATGACAGCGTAATCGTCGGGAATAGCAAGGAGTTTGCGGAGGTTCAGTTCCGCCGCGGCGTTGATGGCTTCATATTCAGGGGAACGGTGAGACAGTTCCATGACAGACATGCCGGTGCCGTGATAATCGAGAAGTTCGTCGCGCATGCGCTCAAGAACGGAGAGCGGAAGAGCTGCGGGTCCGGCGTTGAAGTTAAAGGCACGCTTTGCAGGGCGTGCAGGGGCAATGGAGCTCACGGTAAGAAACCTTTCGATGATATTTGCGGTGCAATCCGTGGAGGAAAGTGGACCGCTCCATAGGATATCAAAGGTCCGTGAGCCGTGGTGCGGATCAAGAAGGGCCCCGGCGGAAGCTGGGCTCCCGCACTGCAGAGGATGCGTAGTAAGCTGCAGCGGAATTCGGGAGGTGTAGCGATGCGAAGCTGGTGTTGGATGTTCATGGTTGCAGCTATGTGTATGGCCAGTTGTCATGCGCAACGGGCTGTTCCGGACGCAGGGCAAGCGATGACGCCTGCGGAGCGCATGGCGGTGGAAGAGAGCGTGCGGGGATTCATGGCGCGAGTGTCACAGGAAGTAACGACAGAAGGACCGACTGCGTGGAGCAAGGAGTTCGAGAGCGGACCAAATTTTTTCATGGCGTCGGAAGGGAAATTGGCCTACGCGAGCGGAGAAGCCGCGGCCAAGGCGATTCCGGATTTGCCCAAGATGATCAAGAAAATTGCGCTGCGTTGGGAGAATGATTTGCGCGTCGATGTGCTGACTCCGAATCTGGCGGTGGTAGGAACCACGTACCAGGAAGTGCGCGAAAGTCCGGACGGGGAAGAAACCACAGAGAACGGATATTTTACAGGTGTGGCGGAACAGCAAGGGGGCGAATGGCGATTCCGTGATGCGCACTGGTCGGTGGTGCCGCCGGAGCCGAAGAAACCATAAGCCAAGCGAGCAGGAATGACATGGGGCGAGGAAAATGTGCGCGGCATTGCGGTAGGGTCGCGGTGCCGAGAAACGCGAGGCTTGGGCGGAAATGACACAAGTGACGTGTTGCGAGTAAGGTGGCGGCGTACAGGAAAATAGGGAAAACAAATGGAAGCATTGGTGCACAAGACAGCAAGACCGGCCAAAACCTAGAGGGAGGGAGTTCCATGATGCGAAAGATTTTGGTAACGGCGGCGTTGGGTGGCTTGTTAGCGACGACAGTTCCTGCAGTGATGTTTGCGCAGGCACAAGATCAGGGTGGACAGCAAGCGCCGGCGGCAAAGTCGGTGACCGGGAAAGTGCTGGACATTGGCGACAATGGCCACTCGTTCACGGTGGAAAGTAATGACGGCAGCACCAAGTCTCCTATGAAGTTCGTGGTGGACAAGAACACCAAGGTGGAAGGCCAGGTGAAGGTCGGCACGATGGTGCTGGTGGACTATCAGTCGACCGATGGCGGACAGTTCTTGTGCATCCGCGTAGCGGCGCAACAGAGTTAATGCATAAAACATAGAAGAGAAAAGGGCAGGCAAGACGAGAGAGGGCGACCGGGTAGAGACTCGGTCGCCCCAATTCATTTTGGTACGGTGGGGCCCTCTTGAGTCTGCGTGAGAACTGACAAACGCGCCCTCAGCGGCTAAACAGCTTGCGGCAAAAGTCGAAAAGCAATTCCTCAGGGGCTGAAGCCAATTGATTGCCAAGCATTTCTGTCGGAGGTAAAGCTCCGACCCCCGGTGCCGAACCCTTTTTTCCGCAGACTGTAAGGCCGCACGGATTCCGAGGCAGTTGCGGCACGGCTGAAGCCTTGCCCTGACGAAAGCACTCTTACACAGGGTCTCTTGCCCCCCTCCCCCCTTTTTTTGTAGGTGTTGACTTCAAAGGTGGTTAAGCGGCGATGGTTGGTTTCTGTTGACTTTAGAGGTGGTTAGCGATGGAGACGACGCGCAGAGCGGGGGTGTCTGCTTGCGCATCCGTGGAGACGGCGCTGGGATCGGCCGAAGCGGGATCTTGAGACGCAGAGGTGGGATTGCCGGGCGGGGGCGCGTCTGGAACGAGTAAGGGAGTGGATTGGGATTCGGATTGGGGCTGGGATTGGGACTCGGATTCGAGCCGCTCGTTCCAGAACACCGGGTCGTGGAAGGCGGGAGCTGCGGTGACTATGTCGGGCCAGGTCTCTTCAAAGGCTTCGAGAAATTCCTGTTTGGCGAGCTTTTGAGTTTGCAACGTGAGCTGGGAGATATAGGCGAGAGTGGCGGCGACCTTGGGTTTGATGTAGCCCTCGGCGGTGGCGGCGAAGAGCGCAGCCAGGGTGGCACTGAGGTCGCACGCGGTGTGGATGTCGTTTCGGAGAAAGCGAGAAGTTTCGCGGCCGGCCTGGCGGGATTCGAGAAAGGCACGGCGTTTCTGGCCGTGGTGGTAGCAGAGGCCCATATCGTCGGGGAATTGCGGCAGGGTGCAGCGGCGGCCATCGGAATAAGTGAAATGACACAAGTCAGTGCGATCGGGATTTCTAGGCATAAGAAGCTCCAGAGAGAAAAAGTGAGTTGTAAAAGGAAAA
>DATJOO010000108.1:0-4973 GCA_035506955.1 Verrucomicrobiia bacterium | reverse complement strand
GCGAGGAGGATTGGAAGGCGGATTTAATTGTAATGGGATCGCACGGACGGCGCGGATTTGACCGGCTGATTCTGGGAAGCGTGTCGGAGAGCGTGGCGCTGCACGCGACTTGCTCGGTGGAGTTGGTGCGGATCGCGGTGGTGAGTTCGTGACGCGCAGGTGACGGGGCGAAAGTGATTGGCCTAGGGAGAGGCAAGGAACTCACTCTTCGGTGACTTACGCGGGAGCGGACGCCCGCATTCCTAAAAAACGGAGTTCTTCTGCAGACTCTTAGGCCAGAAAATTCTGCTGGCGGGAGCAGGGCTCCCGCTGATCAACCGGCGTGGGGATTGGATTGTGCACCGGCGCCCTTCGCCAGCTCAGCACAGGCTGGGCTGCCGCACTCCGAAGAGCTACAGGGCGGTGTGTGCCATGTGCGCGGCCGCCGCTCGCGGCGGGAAAGTGCAATCGACGATCTGATCCATGGCGTAGATCGATTCCCTTTCACAGGAACGGCAACGAACGACGAAGACGCGGGAGATGAGTTGGAAGTCATTCTGGTCAGCGGGCGGTTCGCCGTGCATCTGGGTATCCTTACGTAAAACGATTTGGGGGACACGCACGGGCTTACTGCAGTGACGGCAAATGACCCCGCGGAAATGTTGCGACGACAAATCGACAGACATGGAGACTGCTCCTTAGACGGTTTGAGCGAGCCCTAGGAAAGTGGAGGATACGAAAAGGCCGCGGTACTTGTCCACGGTCAAGATAGCAAAAGACTGAGGAAAAGGAAAGTGACGGGGATCACTGGGGCAGGGTCTATTACCCACGTATTTTCAATGAGATACAAAGAATTGTATCTCTAGAATCCATCAAAAATTTGCTGGGGTTGTGGAAGAAAAATCGTTATTTTAACGTGGTTGTAACATGAAATCGGAGAGTCCGCCGACAAGTGATTCCATAACGCCGGAGACGAATGATGTTTTGGAACTCGATCTCTGCGAAATGGACAAGCAATTATTGTGCGAACCCACCGGAGTCGCGCGGGAGAGTGGATGTGGTAGACTAAAAATAGTTGGCGGTGGGGCCGTGGCGCAGTTGGGAGCGCGCCTCGATGGCATCGAGGAGGTCGTGGGTTCGAATCCCATCGGCTCCACCATTTCTTCAAGTGTACAGTCCGGAGACATCCTTTACAGAACGTTCCTGAGACATAGTTTACACTTTTGGACCAAAGGGGTTGTTTAAGGGCTGCAGAGTCTTCTCCTCCAGATCGATGTAACCGAGATCATAGTCCATAAAGCTGACCAGCCAGATACCGTCGTCGACCTCCTTGATGCCCACAGCCTGACCCGCGAGAGAAGTACTGAGATTTATTTTCTTTTTGAAAATGCAGATCCTTCCGCAGCAGGTAACCAGAACCGTCCGATCGTGGAAAGGATAGGAGAGCTCTCCGATGCCCCGATAGGGCCGCGTGGAAGGCTTATAGACTTCGACGGGGCACTTCATATCGAGAGCCTCATGGGGGCGCTCGTGGTTAAACTCGTGAACGAAGACATCGAACTTGGCTTGCTGCTGAAGGAAATTGGAACCGGCCGGCCGGGTAGCTTCCATCTTTAAAGTTCGGTGCATGCGTTCGTGGCGGCCGTTCTGTTGCGGATGGCCTGGCTGGATACGCTCGATGGTAATGCCGAGGCGAAGCCACCAAACGGCCAGTCTACTTAGGTTGAAGAGACCATTGGGTGAGGCAAAAGGAACGCCGTTGTCAGAGCGAATGGCTAGGGGCAGACCGCGTTCCTTGAACAGGCGCTCAAAGGCGGTAAAAGCACCCTGTTCCTTGATGGACTCCATGGCTTCGCAGAGCAAAAGATAACGGCTGGCGTAGTCCGAGACAGTGAGGGGATAGCAATATCTTTTATCCCCGAGCATGAACTCGCCCTTGTAGTCGGTGCACCACAAGGCATTCGGAGCAAGCCCTTCGGATAAGGGTGTACCTTGGGCTTTTGTGCGTGAGCGCCTTTGCCGAGTCACCAGCCCATGACGGTCCATGATGGCGTGGATGGTGCTGCAGGCGGGTACACGGACATCGTTGGGCAACTTGCGTAACAGCCGCTCCCTAAGCTTGCGAGCGCCCCAAGTTGGTTTCTCTCTCCGCATGGTGACAATCATCGCTTCGATCTGAGCGGGGAGCTTATTGGCATAGCGGTAGGGGGTTCGTGCGCGGTCTGTCAGTCCTTCTAGCCCGCATTCCTTGTACCGTTCATAGATTTTGTATCCGGTAACCCGGGAAATCTGGAACTCACGGCACAGCGATGCCATGCTCTCCCCATCCTTGAGCCGCAACACAAATCGCATGCGTTCTTCCACGACGGACCGCTCCTTCCACGGCATGGACACCTCCTGGCTGGATTAATCCAGCCAGGAGGTGTAAACCATGTCTCCGGAACGTTTTGTATAGGGATGATCCGAACGCACAAAGGGTCCAGCCCGGACACATAGGTAACACAACGTACCTAAGACATAGGTGATACTTTTGGGCCGGATTTTCGAGCGGTTCAAGCACTCGCGTTTCCAGATCGAAGTAGCCTAAATCATATTCCATAAAACTCACCAGCCAGATGTCGTCGTCGACTTCTTTGATGCCCACGGCTTGTCGGTCAACCCCGCCAATAACCAGATATTTGTGCCCATCGAAAATCCCAATGCGCTCTGCGGAACGCTACCCGGATGTGTTACGGTGTTCGCTGACGCCCACCGGAAAGACCAATGGTAGAGAGGCTGGGATAGCGAGCTGTCATTCAAAGTGGTCAATGCAGATGGCCACCGGCTTTCCGCCGGTGGTCATTTTTCGGGGCTGAGATTTCGCGCTACTTTATGTTTTGCAGGCGGCCGAACGCACGAGCGAGCATGAGGGCCATGCAGAAAGCGCCCAGGATTGCAGCTACCGCGTCGGGGATGGTGCGGAGGTGAAAGTCTCCGACCTGACCGATTAGAAAATACCCCACGAGCAAATTGAACGTGCCCCAAATGACGTTCAGGATTGGCGAAGATAGGCCTTTGCCTGGTGGCGAAGCGAACGGCGTGGGAAAGGGACGGCCGCAGATACCGCTGATGAAGTGCGGGAGCGCATTGGCCAAGAAAGCACCGCCGAAGAAATAGGAGAGGTAGAGGTACCGGGGCATGGTCAGCTCCTGGAATCCAAGTTCAGTTCAGGCAGATGGAGCTTGCCAAGGGATGATAGCACGCGTTTTGAAGACGCAAAACGGTTCAAAGACCAGACAGTGCATGACTGCCGCGCCAGGCGTCAAATTACGGTAGCCGTGACTGTGGTGCGCAAAAGCGGTGGCAAGCCACCGCACTCCAAAGAAGCACGCTAAAGGATGTTGACCGCGCGGGCGGCGAGTAGCGCGATGATTGCCAGAGAAATTAGGGACTGCAGCATGGTGACGAGTTTGGCCCAGCGGGAAAGCACTGCGGTGTCTGTGGGCGAGAAGGCCGTACTGGTGTTGAAAGCTAAAAAAAGATAATCAACGAAGTGCGGAGTCCAGGAAGCGTCGCGATTTTCGCGGGCCATCTGCGGAAACAGGAATGCGCTGTTGGCCAAGCCGCCGGGTTGTTCGCGGACCACGGGCCCGCCAGCATCGAGTTTCCAGTACCACAAAGCGAAAATAAGGATGTTGGCGACCCACAGGGCGCCTGCGGAGCGCAGCAGCGCCTTGGGTGTCTCCAGATGTTCGGGAATACCCTGAATCAAGCGAACGAGAGCGGCGATCATGGCGAGAGTGATGATGATATTTGCCGCCAGAGTGAGAACCCGCGTGACCTGGTAATCGCCGCGGCGATTGGAGATCACGATAGGAATCATGAGCAACAAAATGATGGCGAACAAAAGCCAACCGGGGCCAATGGAAAGTGGTTCTGGCAACGCGAGGTAAACGCTGGAGGCAGCCAGCATGGCCACGAAGGCGGGCCAACGAGGTTGGCGCAGTGGTTGAGTCATGGGCGAAGCGCAGGTGCGCGAATAGTCTAATACAAGCGGAGGCTCCAAAGCGCACCTGCCGAATTCCAGGCCTGCAAGAGGATGGCAATCTTAACCAGAAATTAGAGACCAGTCGGAACCGGGTGAGTTATAAACAACGCCCTATAAACGCGCGATTGCGCTGTGTTCGCCCACACCAGCGCCAAACAAAAACGAAAGGTACGCCTATGCGCTTGCTCTGGAATTGCTCATTTCTGGTTTTGTTGTTGATGGTGATGCGTGCGGTGGCCGCCGATGGTCCCGTCGCGAAGACGGAGTTTGGTCCAGTGCAAGGGAAAACGTCGGGGAACGGGCAAATTAATATTTTCCTGGGCATGCCCTTCGCTGCGCCTCCGGTTGGCACGTTGCGCTGGAAGCCGCCGCAACCGCCCTCGCCGTGGAGCGAGCCTCATTCAACGTCAGGCAATCCTCGCTCGCACCCGAGCCCGAGAAGGCTGTGTCCGGTGGGCCAAAGAGCTGGATGCAGCACGACCCAAACGCCGTCGCATTTCTGTGTGGCACCGGCAAAACCGAGTAACCTGAGGATGAACTTGATGTGACAATCTTGCGCAGAAACCCGGGGCAGGAAAGGCGTTGCCACGCTCAGGGAACATTCATTAAGATAACGGCATTTCGCAGGCGACCTAAGGTCCTCGGTCCCATCCGCCCAAATTGCCTGCGGTAAGGAGCCCTTATGTTGTTCTCCCGGTTCAACCGCATAACCGTGTCTCTATTCGCGTTCGCGTGGATGTGCCTACCCGCGTCGGCACAGACGGCCACGCCCTCGACAAGCGCGACAGCGCCAGCACCGGCGCCATCCGGACCGAAAAAACGTGTAGCCGTGCTGAATTTCGATTACGGCACCGTGAAAACCGAAGTGATCCAACTGTTTGGCTCCGATCAGGACGTCGGGAAAGGCATTTCTGATTTACTGGTGCAGAAGCTGGTGCAAGACGGGCAGTTTTCCGTGATCGAACGG
>DATJOO010000107.1:0-4980 GCA_035506955.1 Verrucomicrobiia bacterium | reverse complement strand
AAACGAGGTAAAGTCAGGATGAGAGAACTCCCAATGGGCGAAAAAATCAATTGCGAGTGGCTGCACAACGAACTGGAAGGTCTGCCACCCGGCGAACTTTGCACGGCGAGCGCGCTGTTCGCGCAGTTGCCTGAGGAGGCTTGCGCGCACGCGGCGGTTTGCGCGGAATGCCGGGCCACGGTGCAAGACTTCGTTGATACACGGCAGGCGCTGGCTGGAATGGGCCAGAACCTGCCGCAAGCTGGACCATGGTTCACCGCTCGCGTGATGCGCGCAATTGCCGCGCAGGAGAAAGAGGTCGAGGAGCGTCAGAACGGCTTCTGGGTGTATGTGCGGCGTTTGGCTCCTCGCATGGTGGCACTTGCTACTTTACTGCTCATGCTGGGCGGCACCTGGGCGTTCCAGGAACGCCGCGCCGCGACGCGCGTCCAGGGCGCGCAGATGGGGCCGGTGGAAAGCATCTTTGAAGGAACGCCCACGACGCCTCCGAACGACGACATCATCGCCACGGCCCACGAGGATAAGTTGCCATGATCCAGGATGCGCAGCGCAAGGCTCGTCTTTGGCTCGCCTTGGTGTTTTTAGTGGGGGCGGCGATTGGTATTGTCTTCGGCTACAGTTTCGGTCACCACACCGTCTTGGCAAAAACCACGCCCGCTCCCATGAGTGAACCCGAGCGCCGAGCGAAAAAGGTTCAAGATATGACGAAGGAGTTGGGGCTCACTCCGGATCAGAGCGCCAAGATGGACGACATCATCCGTAGTGCTCACGAAGACATGAAATCCATCCGAAACAAAGCCGAAAGCGACGTCGACGTGGTGCGTGAAAAGGCGCGCGACGAGATGCGCCAGTTCCTCACGCCGGAACAGAAGCCGAAGTTCGAAGAAATGGTCCAACGCATGGATGCGGAACGCAAGAAGCAACAGGCCGCGGGAAAATAGCGCTCCGTAGAATCGCGAGTCTCAAAGTTCGATCATTAACTTTCCGATATTGCCGCCCGCAAACAGCATATTGATTGCGTCCGGCGCTTTCTCCAGCCCCTTCAGGATGGTTTGTTTGTCTTTGAGCTTCCCGGTCATTTTCCACGTTCCTAGTTTTTGCGCCGCCTCCGTAAAGCGCGAAGCATAGTCCAGGATGATAAAGCCCTCGACGCGCAGCCGTTTAATAAGCACCTGCCCAAAACTCGCCAGCGCCGGATCATTTTTGGTGTACCCCGAGATTAATCCACACAGAACCACCCGCCCGTGGAGGTTCATGCGATTGAGGACCGCTTGCATGATTTCCCCACCCACATTTTCAAAGTCGATGTCGATGCCGTTCGGTGTGGCTGCTTGGAGTTGCTCCTTCCAGTCGGCATGCTTGTAATTGATTGCCGCGTCAAAACCGAGATCCTCCTGGATCCATTGGCATTTTTCGTCTGAGCCGGCAATCCCCACCACGCGGCATCCATGAATCTTCCCGAGTTGTCCCGCAATGCTCCCGGTGGCGCCCGCAGCCGCGGAAACCACCAGGGTCTCTCCAGTTTGTGGCTTGCCGATTTCCAGAAGTCCGAAATAGGCGGTAAGGCCGTTAACCCCCAAGGTGCCCAGAAAATTCGTGTCCGAGAGAAATGGAATGGAGGGGAGCTTTTGAAACGAGCGAGTTTCCTTCCCGGTAATTACCACGTACTCTTGCAATCCCGTCAGGCCGATGACTTTGTCGCCTTTTTTGTAGTTGGGATGACGCGACTCCACAATCTCCGCCAGACCGAAGGCGCGCATGACCTCGCCGATTTGTACCGGCGGCATGTATTGCGGGATGTCCGCCATCCACACGCGCATGGTGGGATCAATCGACAGGTATTTCACTCGGCCGAGCGCCTGATTTTCTTCGAGCGCCGCCACAGGCGCTTCCGTCAACTGCAACACTTCGGGAGTTACAAGACCGCTTGGACGCGCGTGCAGCAGCAACTGGTGGTTTGTCGTCATCGGAGAAGCATAGCAGAGCGACGCTAATTCTCTGGGTCCCCCGAACGTGACTCGGTGTAACGTGGCAAGCTGACATGAATCGAAAAGCGGGAGGATACGCCGATGCTGGTATACGAGAGGAGAAACAGGCCGCCGAGTTGGCGAGAGTGGTATGGGAGCGCACACCCTTGGTGGCACCTTCCATTCGCGGCGCTCGAGTATGGGATGGAGTGGCTGGCGTACGCCCTGAGCAACTGGCGATTCGTGGAGGTCTTGGAATATTTGAGCCGGTTTGGCGTGCTGGTGGCGGTGATTTTCTATTTTTCCGAAGCGGGCGATCGCCTTAAGCAAAAGCACTATCAAGCATGGCAAGTAATCAATTCCGCAGAAGGGAAAGGCGGGAATGGTGGAAGGATTGAAGCGGTTGAGGAATTGAACGCCGACGGCGTTTCCCTGGTCGGCGTGAATCTATCTTCGGCCTTTCTGATGGGCGTCCAACTACCGAAAGCAAAACTGGCTCGCGCAAACTTCGACGGGGCCGATGCGCGCCACGCCGATCTGGCCGGGGCCACGATCACAGAGGCGAGCCTGCGCACTGCCAATCTTCGTGGCGCCAAGCTGCAAGGAGCGTCCTTCGCAGGCAGCGTGCTGAACGATGTGGATCTCAATGGCGCCGACCTGAAGAATGCCGACTTGAGCGGCACGACTTTAGAGAACGCCGACCTTCAGAATTCGGACTGGGAAGGAGTGCGCTGGCATTCGATTCAGGCCGTGAACGGGGCGAACATTTTTGGCGTAAAGAATCCACCGTCAGGATTTGTGGAATGGGCCCTCGCCCATGGAGCGGTCAGCAGGAACTCCGAAGGGCGCTAGAACTTGTCTTGTCTCATAAATGAGGGTGGCGGGTAGAAAGTCAGTTCCTCAGGGGTGCTAAAGCGCAGTTTTTGTGTGGGTTTTATGCCGGAGCTAAAGCTCCGACCCCCGGTGCCGGAATTTATGAGATAGCTTGTCGGGATGTGGTTTTAAGGAAGCGCCGTTATCTGTGACTAAACGCCGGGAAGTTTCGGAAGGTGAAACCGGCGTATAAGAGGAACGTATCCATGTTTGGATTACGTGGCGCAGTGAACGCGTCCGAAAAATGATAGAACCAGGCGCCCACTTTGACGGCTTGCCCCTCGCTCACCGGAATATACAAACCAGGTCCAAAATCAAACGTCAGGTTCAGTCGTCGGGAATCCGGAACGGGCGTATCTTTGGTGAACGCGATCATACCGCCATCCATATCAAACACGGGTTGGCAACGCCAATGGGTATGGGGAACAAATTGCGCGCCGAGAGTGACGCCGCCGCCGTAGGTGTATTCGCGTGGTCCGTAAATGTCGTTGGAATAGAGTGCCAGCGGTTTAATATCCGCGTTCCAGTTCATGTTCATATGGCGGAACGCATGCCAGAACTGCGTGTAGCGCAAGCCTATGACAAATAGGCGCTGATCCTTCAGGTTGCTCATGATCATCGGGTACCCAAACGATTGTCCGGTGTACACCGACAGTTCGTGGTATCTGGGCAACGGCGCGCTGAGCGGAGTGTTAACCGGAGTAGCAGAGGAAGGGTCTGTTCCGCCGTTGGACAATTCCACGCCCGGGGACTGCGCGAACAACGAGACAGGGAGGGAGAAAAACAGTAACACAAGGAGACGTGCGGAGCGAATGAGCATCGTGACCCCCGTCATGACTTGGGGACAGACTCGGCCGAAGTGGTGGGAGGATACGCCACGGCATTCGGCTATGTAAAGCTTTTCGTATTCGGCTACCAGGGGTGGACATTCTCGAAAGTGTATGCCGCATATACGAAGAAAGAATCGAAGCCCGGATTAAGCCGAACCGTGTAAGCGTTGGAAAAATGGAAGAATTGCACGCCTGTTTTTAGCCGGCGGTTATGGCCAAGCGGGAGGTATAGTCCCGGACCGAAATCGAGGGTCATGTTGACGCGACGCGATCCCGGAAGGGGCGTGTCCCTGGGGAAGGCGAGGCAACCTCCGTTCACATCGAAATACGGGCGATAGCGCGTGTGAAAATGCGGAACGATCTGCAACCCCAGTGCGCCACCGCCGCCATAGCGGTACTGACGTGGACCATTGACATCATTCGAATAAAGGGCCAGGGGCTTCAAGTCAAAGTTGTAATTGAGGGTGGTGTGACGGAATTCGAGAAAGTGAGAAGTGAGGCGAAGGCCGACGATAAGCAAACGCTGGTCGGGCAAGTCACTCATAACCAGCGGATATCCAAACGACTCTCCGCTGTAGATGGAGAATTCGTGGATGTCGCGCAACACGGGCCTTGTTAGAGATGTCGGCAGTAGCGCGCTGTCTGAAGTAGCAGTGTCGTCGTTGGCGGCAGTGCTTCCAGCGGAGTCGGCGGTAGGACCTGCCAAAAACCCAGTTGTGACGGATTGCGAGAAGGCTGGAGATGCGCTAATCGCGAGCAGGAGCAAGAAGAGTAGACAGGAGCGAGCGGACATGAGCACTACTCCAAGCTTGTGATCGGGCCGGTACCTCCGGGGCGTGCGGCAGAATAATGCAAAAATGGAGCGGGAAGTAGCAAGGAAAACCTGTAGAAGGTCTGAGACGACGCAGGCGCGGTTAAAAAAGCTTCGCTTTTTCTTTGTCGCGCTATTTCAGATGACGCATGAGCGCAGCGGCGGATTGTGCCGCCTTCTTAATTTCTGACAAGGGACGCGGGTCCGGCCCACTGCCGCGCAGATTATCCGCCAGCAGCTCTGCGTTTGCCGAGATGACACACAGGAGGTTGCTGAGAGCGTGAGTGATCACTTGGTTTTTCGACAGCGAAATGGTGACGCCTTCCATATCTTGCGAGGGCATTCGCATTTGTGGGCTTTTCTCCAGGATGAATTGCGATTTGCTTTCGGACAGCGTGGAAGCAATCGCCGCATGAAGCGTTTCCGCCGATAGTTCGGAGAGAGAGATGCAGCGCGAGGCTCCGGAGGTCATGGCCTTCTTATCGATCTCTCGAACGCT
>DATJOO010000106.1:0-4075 GCA_035506955.1 Verrucomicrobiia bacterium | reverse complement strand
AAACGAGGTAAAGTCAGGATGAGAGAACTCCCAATGGGCGAAAAAATCAATTGCGAGTGGCTGCACAACGAACTGGAAGGTCTGCCACCCGGCGAACTTTGCACGGCGAGCGCGCTGTTCGCGCAGTTGCCTGAGGAGGCTCGCGCGCACGCGGCGGTTTGCGCGGAATGCCGGGCCACGGTGCAAGACTTCGTTGATACACGGCAGGCGCTGGCTGGAATGGGCCAGAACCTGCCGCAAGCTGGACCATGGTTCACCGCTCGCGTGATGCGCGCCATTGCTGCGCAGGAAAAAGAGATCGAGGAGCGCCAGAACGGCTTCTGGGTGTATGTGCGGCGTTTGGCTCCTCGCATGGTGGCATTTGCTACTTTACTGCTCATGCTGGGCGGCACCTGGGCGTTCCAGGAGCGTCGCGCCGCGACGCGCGTCCAGGGCGCGCAGATGGGGCCGGTGGAAAGCATCTTTGAAGGAACGCCCGCGACGCCTCCGAACGACGACATCATTGCCACGGCCCACGAGGACAGGTTGCCATGATCCAGGACGCGCAGCGCAAGGCTCGTCTCTGGCTCGCCTTGGTGTTTTTGGTAGGGGCGGCGATTGGTATTGTCTTCGGCTACAGTTTCGGCCACCACACCGTCTTGGCGAAAACCACGTCCGCCCCCATGAATGAACCCGAGCGGCGCGCAAAACGCCTGCAAGAGATGACCAAGGAATTGGGGCTCACGCCGGATCAGAGCGCCAAGATGGACGACATCATCCGCCGTGCTCACGGAGACATGAAAACCATCCGGGACAAAGCCGAAAACGACGTCGACGTGGTACGGGAACACGCGCGCGACGAAATGCGCCAGTTCCTTACGCCGGAGCAGAAGCCGAAGTTTGAAGAAATGGTCCAACGCATGGATGCGGAACGCAAGAAGCAACAGGCCGCAGGAAAATAGCGCCGCGTAGCATCGCGTATCTCACAGTTCAATCATTAACTTTCCGATATTGCCGCCGGCAAACAGCATATTGATTGCTTCCGGCGCTTTATCCAGCCCCTTCAGGATGGTTTGCTTGTCTTTGAGCTTCCCGGTCATTTTCCACATTCCTAGTTTCTGCGCCGCCTCCGTAAAGCGCGAAGCATAGTCCAGGATGATAAAGCCCTCGACGCGCAGCCGTTTGATAAGCACCTGCCCGAAACTCGCCAGCGCCGGATCATTCTTGGTGTACCCCGAGATTAATCCGCAGAGAACCACCCGCCCGTGCAAGTTCATGCGATGCAGGACCGCTTGCATGATTTCCCCGCCCACATTTTCAAAATCGATGTCGATGCCGTTCGGCGTGGCTGCTTGAAGTTGCTGCTTCCAGTCGGCGTGCTTGTAATTGATGGCCGCGTCAAAACCCAGCTCCTCCTTGACCCATTGGCATTTTTCGTCTGAGCCGGCAATGCCCACCACGCGGCATCCGCGAATCTTCCCGAGTTGTCCCGCAATGCTCCCGGTGGCGCCCGCAGCCGCGGAAACCACCAGGGTCTCTCCGGTTTGTGGCTTGCCGATTTCCAGAAGTCCGAAATAGGCGGTAAGGCCGTTAACCCCTAGAGTGCCCAGAAAATTCGTGTCCGAGAGAAATGGAATAGAGGGGAGCTTTTGAAACGAGCGGGTTTCCTTCCCGGTGATGACCACGAACTCCTGCAATCCCGTCAGGCCCATCACCTTGTCGCCTTTTTTGTAGTTGGGATGACGCGACTCCACAATCTCCGCTAGACCGAAGGCGCGCATGAGCTCGCCGATTTGTACCGGCGGCATGTATTGCGGGATGTCCGCCATCCACACGCGCATGGTGGGATCAATCGACAGGTATTTCACTCGGCCGAGCGCCTGATCTTCTTCGAGCGCCGCCACAGGCGCTTCCGTCAACTGCAATACTTCCGGAGTTACAAGACCGCTTGGACGCGCGCGCAGCAGCAACTGGTGATTTGTCGTCATCGCAGAAGCATAGCAGAGCGACACTAATTCTAGGTCCTGCGAACGCGACTCGGTGTAACGTGGCAAGCTGACATGGATCGAAAAGCCGGAGGATACGCAGATGCTCGTATACGAAATGAGAACCAGGCCGCCGAGTTGGCGAGAGTGGTATGGAAGCGCACACCCTTGGTGGCACCTGCCATTCGCGGCGTTCGAGTATGGGATGGAGTGGCTGGCGTACGCCTTGAGCAACTGGCGATTCGTAGAGGTCTTGGAATATTTAAGCCGGTTCGGGGTGCTGGTCGCGGTGATTTTCTATTTTTCCGAAGCGGGCGATCGTCTTAAGCAGAAGCACTATCAAGCATGGCAAGTAATCAATTCCGCGGAAGGGAAAGGCGGCAATGGTGGAAGGATTGAAGCGGTTGAGGAATTGAACGCCGATGGCGTTTCCCTCGTCGGCGTGAATCTATCGTCCGCCTTTCTGATGGGCGTCCAACTACCGAAAGCAAAACTAGCTCGCGCAAACTTCGACGGGGCCGATGCACGCCACGCCGATCTGGCCGGGGCCACCATCACAGATGCGAGCCTGCGCAGTGCCAATCTTCGCGGCGCCAAACTGCAAGGAGCGTCGTTCGCAGGCAGCGTGCTGAGCGATGTGGATCTGAATGGCGCAGACCTGAAGAATGCCGACTTGAGCGGCACGACTTTAGAGAACGCCGACCTTCAGAATTCGGATTGGGAAGGAGTGCGGTGGCATTCGATTCAGGCCGTGAACGGTGCGAACATTTTTGGCATAAAAAATCCACCGTCAGGATTTGTGGATTGGGCCCTCGCCCATGGCGCGGTCAACCGGAACTCAGAAGCACGTTAGGAAGGGCGTTGCCGGGGAAGCTTTTCGTGCTCGGCTACCAGGGGTGGACATTCTCGAAAGCGTACGCGACATAGACAAAGAACGAGTCGAAGCCGGGATTCAGTCGCACCGTGTACGCGTTGGAAAAATGGAAGAATTGCACGCCCGTTTTTAGCCGGCGGTTATGGCCAACCGGGAGGTATAGTCCCGGCCCGAAGTCGAGGGTCATGTTGACGCGACGTGATCCCGGAACAGGCGTCTCCTTGGGGAAGGCCAGGCAACCTCCATTTACGTCGAGATACGGCCGATAGCGGGTGTGAAAATGCGGAACAATCTGCAGCCCCAGCGCGCCTCCTCCTCCATACCGGTACTGACGCGGGCCATTCACATCATTCGAATACAGGGCCAGGGGCTTCAAGTCAAAATTGTAGTTGAGTGTGGTGTGACGGAATTCGAGGAAGTGCGAGGTGAGCCTAATCCCCACGATAAGCAGACGCTGGTCCGGCAAATCACTCATGACTAGCGGATATCCAAACGACTGTCCGCTATAGACCGAGAATTCATGGAAGTCTCGCAAGACAGTTCTTGTGAGAGACGTTGGCATTACCGCGTTGCTTGAAGTGGCAGTGTCGTCGTTGGCGGCAGCGTTCCCATCGGCATTGCCGGTAGCATTGTATAAAAATCCGCTTGTGACAGATTGGGAGGGGGTTGGAGATGCGCTGATCGCGAACAGGAGCAAAAAGAGCAGACAGGAGCGAGCGGACATACGTACTCCAGGCGTTTGATTGGGTGGTACGGGCGGGGCGTGCGCAAGAATATTGCAAAAGCGGTGCAGGAACTAGCAAGGGAAACCTGTAGAAGGTCTGAGACGGCGCAGTCGCGGTTTAAAAAGCTTCGCTTTTTCTTTGTGGCGCTATTTTAGATGGCGCATGAGTGCTGCGGCGGATTGCGCCGCCTTCTTTATTTCTGACAACGGACGCGGGTCCGGCCCACTGCCGCGCAGATTATCAGCCAGCAGGTCAGCGTTTGCCGAGATGACACACAAGAGGTTGCTGAGAGCGTGGGTGATCACTTGGTTTTTCGACAGCGAAATGGTGACGCCTTCCATATCTTGCGAGGGCATTCGCATTTGTGGACCTTTCTCCAGGATGAATTGCGATTTGCTTTCGGACAGCGTGGAAGCAATCGCCGCATGAAGCGTTTCCGCCGATAGTTCGGAGAGAGAGATGCAGCGCGAGGCTCCGGAGGTCATGGCCTTCTTATCGATCTCTCGAACGCT
>DATJOO010000105.1:0-36309 GCA_035506955.1 Verrucomicrobiia bacterium | reverse complement strand
CTCGGTTTCATCCGTTCTCCCCAAAATAAAATTGCAAGATTTCAGCGCTCCTCGCGCCAAAACCTTGCAATTTCTTTCCTGGAAAATCAAATGAATTCACTATCAACTATTCACTGCTTGGTTTTTTTAACGGGAGACTATCAATGCGAAGAGGAATTCCTCAACCTCAGACTGCGGAGGACCGCAGTGTGAGGGTCGGGATGGCGTGGCTTTTTCTTTCGGGATGACCTGGGTTTTCTCTAAGGTTATGGCACGCAGGACGGGCCTGGCGGCGCATTGGGTGCGTAGCTCAAAGGCGCCAGTTTTTGCGCTTCCAGTTGCTTGTTGAGCGCTGGAATGGTTTCGCTGGCAAGCTTGTTATTGCCGGCTACGCTGGTGCCGTAGGCTGCGCAGGTGAACTTGTAGAGGGTTTTTACGGATTCGGTCGGCGCTACATCGGCCGCTTGCACCATCTGCAAATAGCGGGCTGCCTCGCGGTTGATCGTGCCAAAGCCCGGCGCGATCTCTGTACCTGTTTCCAAGCCCTCCACTTGCTTCTCGGCTTCCGCAAAAGCGTCGGTCAATTCCTTGGGCGCCGCGGAGGGAAGCGACTTCTTGCGATCCGCGAGCTGAGTATCCAGGGGAACGAGTCCGTGGAACGCCGTGGTCGAAGCGTCCATCAGGTCGCAAAGTTTGCGCGAAATGGCGAACTGCGCGGCGTAATCCGCCGAAGAAATATGCACGCGCGGGTCTGGCTCGACATTCAGCTTCTGTCGATAGGACTTGCCAGCTACGGTGAGAACCAGTTCATAGGTGCCGGGAGAAACAAACGGCCCGGGCGGCTGGAACCGCGGTGTCGCGCCGGGTACCGCATGATCGGGCAATGTGTATTCGGTGTAGTCCAGCCGCTCTCCGAAGAAACCGAAGGGCAGTGCGGCCGGATGCGGGTAGCGCAGGTCCCACACAAAACGATTGATGCCCGTCGCGGTGGGTAAAGCGGCTGGCGGGTAGAACCAATATTCCGGAACGTTGGCGGGAGGTAAAGATTCTTGTTCGGGAATGCTGGAGAAATGGCGAATGCGATTGCCTTTTGCGTCCAGAACGTCCAACGAAATTTCGCTGCTGGCCGGAGCGCTGAGCGAGTAATAAAGGATGGCGCCATCGGGTGGATTGGACGAAGCCGGGTAATCGCGTTGCAACGGCGTGTCCGGATGATTGTCCCAGCGTGTGCGGATTGCGGGTGCCGGGTTGAAGAAATAGACCGGAGACTTTTCGAGGTTATCGTTTAGCTGGCGCAGCGGAGAAATGTCGTCGAGGATCCACAGGCCGCGGCCAAAAGTAGCGGCCACCAGATCATCGTCGTGAATGGTCAGATCACGCAGCGAACTGGTGGGCAAGCCGAGTTGCAGCGACTGCCAATGATCGCCGTAATCGAAGGACAGATAAACGCCGGTTTCGGTGCCGGCAAAAAGCATGCCCTTGCGCATGGGATCCTCTCGAATCACGCGGGAAATTCCTGCTTCGGGCAGGCCGTTGACAATTTTCTGCCAAGTTTTGCCGCAATCGCGAGTGCGGAAAAAGTAAGGATGGGTATCGCGGCGGGCAAAAACAGCGGCGAAAGCCATGTCGCGGTCGTGCGGAGAAGCGTCAATCTCGTTCACCATGGAATGCTCGGGCAAGCCATTCACGGAAACGTCCGACCAGTTGGTCCCGTCGTGCGTGAATTGAATCAAACCGGTAGAGGTGCCTACCCAGATGAAATTGGGATCCAGAGGGGAGGGCGCGATGGTTTGAATGAAGCCGCGATTCACAGGGGCTTGGGCGTCATCGTCGCCATCCTCGTCATCGGAGAAAAATCCAGCGTTTTCGTTGTCGTCTTTCGATGGGATGTGACCCGCCACATTGCCTTTGGGCGCCTGGGAAGACGCTCCGGGTTTGACTGTGAGGTCTGGGCTGATTTCCTTCCACGTTGCGCCGCCATCGATGGTCTTCAGCAGGAATTGCGACGCGACAAATAGAGTGTGCGGGTCGCGCGGCGAAAACGTAATGGGCGTTTCCCAGCTATCACGATAATTCGGTGGGGAGATGAAAAGCGTGGCGACCTGGCCGGTCTTGCGGTCCATGCGAATGACATTGCCATACCAGCCAAGCGAGAAGACGTAATCGGGATTCAGCGGATCGGGCGCGATGAAGCTGCTTTCGAAGGAGCCGCTGGAAAACCAGTCGCGATAGGTGATCAGGCCGAAGTCGGAGCGGCTCTGCACCACAATCGAGCCGGAATCCTGCTGGGCGGCATACAAGCGATACGGAAAACCTCTATCTGTGGCGACGCGATAGAACTGTCCGGTGGGTTGATTGAGCCAGGTGTTCCAGGTTTTGCCGCAGTCGTAGGTGATCACCGCGCCCTGATCGGTACCTTCCAGGATGTGATTGGTGTCGCGCGGATCGATCCAGAGGACGTGGTCGTCTTCGCCGCTGGGAGTGCCTTTCCAGGAAACGAAAGTGCGGCCGCCGTCCTGAGAACGATAGGTAGAGGTTTGCATAACGTAAACGACGTCAGAGTTTTTCGGGTCGGCAAAGACACGTCCGAAATAATTCGAGCCGAGGATGCGCGGATCGGTGGTGATCTTGATCCACGTTGCGCCCGCGTCGTCGGAACGAAACAGTCCTTGAGCCATCAAAGCAAAAACGCGCTTGCCGCCGGTGGCTGGCGCGACGGCCAGACCAACGCGTTGCCGGTGTGCCGGAGGCAAACCTTGCTCGCCCATGACCGTCCACGTTTCACCCGCATCCGTGGAGCGCAGTAGCTGCGTATCCACGCCTTCCGCGGGTTTTTCGCCAGGAGACGGGGGCAGGTGGCGGACCGTGGCGACGATGGTGCGGGAATTGTCAGGATCGAAATCGAGTTCGGTGGCGCCGGTGTACTCGTCCTGATAGAAAACTTTGCGCCAGGTTTTGCCGCCGTCGGAGGATTTGAAAATGCCGCGCGCTTCACTGGGAGTGATAGTGCCCGCAACGGCCACGTAGACAAGATTGGCGTCGCGTGGATCCACAAGAATAGAGGGCGTGATGGGTGAATCGCGAAATCCGATGTTCGTCCAGGTAGCCCCGGCGTCCGAGGACTTCCAAACGCCATTGCCGTCGGTTTGCTCGCCAGTGGCTACGTAAATCACGTTGGGTTCGGAGGGAGCCACAACGAGATCGCCGATCGAAGCGACGTGCGCCGCGTCAAAGATTGGTTCCCAAGTCCGGCCCGCGTTGACGGTCTTCCACACGCCGCCGCCGGGTGTGCCCATGTAATAAATTTGCGTATTTCCGGGAATGCCTGCTACCGCAGTGACGCGACCGCCGCGATAGGGGCCAACCAGACGCCATTGGAGGCCGTGGAGCAAATCCGCCGAGACCTGCTGCGCATAGAGCGTGGGTGAGATAGAAACGGAAACTACAAGCAGCAGAAGTGCCAGACGGCAGGCCGGGAGCGGACGACTCATTCAAACTCCTTTAGAGGAAGTCAGTGTAACATGCGGGTCGGAGAATTTCCGGCGGGCCGAGTGCGGAGGGAGTGACGATGAACGTCGACGAAGTTTTTCAATTCATGCACAGCCAGCGGCTAGCAGTGCTGGCCACGGTAGGCGAACATATGCGGCCGGAAGCGGCACTAATGGGGTTTGCAGTGACGCCGGAGTTGGAGATTATTTTCGACACGGTGAAGAGTTCGCGGAAATATCCGAATTTGAAGAAAAATCCGCGGGTGGCCTGGGTGATCGGATGCACGACCGAGGTGACCGTGCAATATGAGGGCGTGGCGGAAGAATTGGCCGGAGAGGATTTGGCGAAGTATAAGAAAACGTACTTCAGCGCATTTCCTGATGGGCCCGCGAGAGAGAGTTGGCCGGGGATTACCTATTTTGTGGTGCGACCCAAGTGGGTGCGGTATTGCGATTACGATCCCGCGCACCGGAGGATCGAAGAACGAGAATTTTGAGAGTGTAGCAGCGGCTTATCAGGTTCTGAAAAAGTCGTATGAGGAGTCTTCAAGGGTGGGGTGAAAGTGATTGCCCCTTTGGAGAAGCAACGAACTCACCACAGCGGCCGCCGAGGCCCGCAGAGGAAACGGAGGCGCAGACGGCCTTCCCTCGCTGCTACAGTTCGCGGAGGGCTACGGAAACCGGCTGGATCGCGGCACGAATCGCGGGCAGCATGCCACCGAGCACACCCATCACCAGGGCAAAGAGCACGCCCATAAGCAGCAGGTCGAAGGTAATTTTGAAGGCGAAGGCGACGTTCGAAAAAGTCTGGAAGTTCATGGTGCTGGTAGTCAGGCCGTTCAGAGGCAGAACCGCCAAGCAGCCGATAATGCCGCCGAGGAAAGAGATCAAGAGCGCTTCGAAGAGGAACGAGAGGATGACGTTGGAAGTAGAGAATCCGAGGGCGCGCATGGTGGCGATTTCGCGGCCACGCTCAGCCACCGCGGAATACATGGTGTTGAGCGCGCCAAACACCGCGCCAATGGCCATAATCGCGGCGACCAACCCCCCGAGCACGGTGATCAGTTTCGTCATGGTGGTCGACTGCTTCGCGTAGTAATCGATTTCGCGATACACGTCGACGTTCATGCGCGGGTCTTTCACGACGGCGTCCTTAAACTCC
Source organism: Verrucomicrobiia bacterium (assembly GCA_035506955.1). Classification (GTDB taxonomy): domain Bacteria; phylum Acidobacteriota; class Terriglobia; order Acidiferrales; family UBA7541; genus Acidiferrum. The sequence continues at coordinate 31,680 of DATJOO010000105.1, read as the reverse complement.
TGAAACGTGGATGGCGAAGCGAGGTGCACGGTGGCGGACTGAAAAATGTTCGCAGGACGTTGCAGAACCTGGTTGAAGATTTGCGAATCGCACCAAACCTCGGAATCGAACGCGGAGCCTCCGGCGTCAAACACGCCGACGACTTGCCAGTGTCCACCGGCGAAATCGATCTTGTTGCCGACGGTCAATCCTTGATAGGTCTTCGAAGCGTTCTTGCCCACGACCAATTCGTTCAGCCCGGCCTGGAACATGCGTCCCTGGGTGATCTTCACAAATTTGCGCACTTCCAACACATTCGGGGAAACGCCGCGAACTTGCACGTTGGCGTCGGTGCCGGTGGTGATCAGTGGAACTGGAATTACACCGACTACGTCTTGGGTCAAAATGGGCGTTCCGGCAGCGTCACGAGCCACGCCCGGCGCGTCTTCCAGCACCTTGATGGACTCTAACGTAATGCCTCCCATCATTTCAGAAGAGGAACCGGCGCGCATCACCAGGGCATTGCCTGGCGAACCTGAGGCCACCAGGGTCGCTTTGAAACCGCGTGCGAGGGAGAGCATCGCGACGAACACGCCCACAGTTCCGGCGATGCCCAGGATGGCCACGATCGTGGAGGTCCAGCGCGCACGAATGCTGCGGAAGTTATAGGAGACCGGAACGTTTCCGATAAACGGCGCCAGCAGACCCGCGAGGATGCCGAAGACCACGGTCAGAATCAGCAGCAACGCCACAATCGCGGCGATGGTAATCAGGAAAAAGCCAATGAATTTCCCAGCCATGCTCAGACTCTCCGTAGCGCGTTGACGACGCGCAAACGCATCGCGCCCCAACCCGGAAGTATGCCACTCAAGATTCCGGTGAACACCGCGACCAATAAGCCAAAACCCAGGAACGACCACTTCAAGATGATGCTGGGGAGCAGGCCATTCAGCGCGCTGCCGAGCGCAGGCACGGCCAGCATGGCCAAACCAAGACCGAGTAAGCCGCCAATCAACGCGATGGTCAGGGCCTCTGCCAGCACGAAGAAGAGTATCGAGAGATCGGAATAGCCGATGGCCTTAAAGACCGCGAGTTCGGAGGTGCGTTCACGCACAGAAATGGCCATGGTATTGCCGGTGACGAGCAGCAGCGTGAAAAAGACCACGATACCGATACTGACGATGAGTTTTTGAATGTTGCCGAACTGCTTGACCCAGCCGGCGGCAAAGGCGGATTCGGTTTCCGTTTTGGTCTCGTAGGGAGAGTTGGCGTACATATCGTCAATGGTCTTGGCGATTTTTGGGGCATCGTCGGGATTGTTGACGCGAAGCACGTACCAACCGATGTTGCCCTTGAAGGATTCAGGAACTTTCTCTTCGAAATAGTTCCACTGGAACCAAAATTGGGTTTCGTCGTCCTGCGGGCGTTTGCCGTGATAGATGCCAACGAGATTGAATTCCCAGACACCGTTACTGCCGTAAAGGGTGGTCTTGATGGGGATGCGATCTCCGACTTTCCAGTGAAAGCGATCCGCTAACTGTCTTCCGGCGATGGCGCCCTGACGATCTTTCAGGAAAGCGTTCCACTGGTCGTCAGGAACGATGAGTTCAGGGAACACCTCGCGTTGATTTTCCGGGTCGATGACGAACTGCGGGAAAAAATTCTTTTCTTCGATGTAGGTGCCGCCGAACCAATTGTTGTGCGTAATGGCCTTAACACCGGGAATGCGCAGAATCTGATCGCGGTACTTGAGGGGAATGGGATTGATGATGGAGGTGCGATTGATAATCACCAGACGGTCGGCTCCCGCCACGTCGGCACCCCGATTGAACGCATCGCTCACGACCGCCAGAAACACGAAGAGGAAGAGCGCGACGGCAAACGAGCCGATGGTGAGCAACAAGCGGACTTTCTTGCGAAAGAGATTAGCCCAAATGATGCGCGCGAATTTCATGCGACACCTCCCGCAGGAACCCCCTGCTGGAGTTTCGAACCTTCCACCAGAACGCCTTTATCGAGATGAAGAGTGGTGTGGGCACGGGCGGCGACCAGCGGATCGTGCGTAACCATCAGCACGGTCTTGTGGTGGGAACCGACCAGTTCTTCCAGAAGAGCCATGACTTCGCTGGCGCTCTTGCGGTCGAGGTCGCCCGTGGGTTCGTCGCAGAGCAAGAAGGTGGGATCGGAAACGATGGCGCGCGCTATGGTGACGCGCTGTTCCTGACCGCCGGAGAGTTGGCGCGGGAAGTGGTTCATGCGATCGGAGAGCCCCACGATGGAGAGCGCGGTCTCGACGTGAGAGCGCCGCTCCGCCTTGGAAAGCTTGGTGAGAAGAAGAGGAAGCTCCACGTTCTGGAACGCGGTGAGCACGGGAATGAGGTTGTACATCTGAAAGATAAAGCCGACGTGCCGCGCGCGCCATTCGGTGAGCTTGCCGGATGACATGTGGGTGATCTCATCGCCGGCCACGGTGATACTGCCACGCGTGGGGACGTCCAGTCCGCCCATAAGATTCAGCAAAGTGGTTTTTCCCGAGCCGCTGGGACCCATGAAGGCCACGAACTCGCCGGGAGACACGTCGAGATTCAGTCCCTGCAGCACGTGAATTTCTTCACCGCCACGGCGATAGGTCTTATCCAGATCGCGAACCTGGATAAGGCTGGATTGATTGCCGCTACCGTCGACTTTGACCATCGGAACCGCTCCTATTTTTGAATCTGAACCGCTTGGCCGTCGCGGAGCGTATCGGGTCCGCCCACAACGACGGTGGCATCCGGTTGGATGCCGGCAAGAATCTCCACATCGGAACCACGCGCTTCGCCGGTGGTGACTGCACGGCGTTCAATGGTTTCTCCCTTGAGGATGAAAACGTAGCTGGAGGAGCCATCCTGGCGAACGGCTTTTTGCGGCACCATGGCGACGGCAGGGGCTTTTTGCTGTTTCGTGCCAGGCTTGGGCTCGTTTTCGAGGAAGGTCACCTTCACACCCATATCGGGTAAGATGCGCGGGTCCTTGGCGGGGTCAAAGAGCGTCTTATGATCGGGCTCGGTAATGGAAATGCGTACCTTCACGGTGGCCTTCTGGCGGTCGGCAGTCGGAATGACCGTGCGCACCTTGGCCGGAATGGTCCAGTTGGGATAAGCATCGAGGACAGCATTGACACCCTGATTGTCGAACACGCGCGCGATGTAGGCTTCGCTGACGTCCACCTCGAATTCGTTCGAGTGCAGGTCCACAACCGTGGCGATGCCGGTGCGCGTAAAGCCACCACCGGCGGAAACCGGCGACACCATCTCGCCTACTTGGGCGTCCTTGGAAACCACGATCCCTGCAAACGGGGCGCGAATGGTGCAATTGTCCACGGCCTGCTGCTGTTCCTTAATGCGTGCGTCGGAAGCAATCACCTGTTGTTTGGCCAAGGCAATTTTTGCCCGCAAGCTGTCGGCGTTCATGGTGGCGGAGTCCAAAGCTTCTTGCGTCGCTACGCCTTCCTTGACCAATGCCTGCGAACGGCGTAGTTCGATTTCGGCGTTTTTCAGCTGCACTTGGTAATCGAGAATCGCGGCTTCCGAGGCATCGCGGTCGGCCTTGGCGGATTCCAAGGCGCGGCGCGCATCGGAATCATCGAGAGTGGCCAGAAGTTGCCCCTCGGTTACACGCGTACCTTCATCGAAAAACACACCGGTGACCCGGCCGGTAATCTTGGCGGCGATAGTTGCGCGGCGGCGCGGGGTGACATAACCGCTGGCGTTGAGTACGCCGGCAGGTCCCGTGGCCGGCTTGGTAGCGGTGGCCACTTCCACTTCGGCCTTGCGGTTGCGGAAGGCAAAAGCGGCGCCGCCCGCAAGGCCCAAAATAACAATGAAAACAGCGATCCAGATCCAGCGCTTCCCGGAGCGAGGGTTAGTGCGCTTGGTATCGGAAATGCGCAACGAAGACAAATCCGGCTTCAGCGATTGGGGTGGCGTCGCCATACGGCGGCTTGCTCCTTAATTGTTTATACGAGTCCTGGAGTAGATACGTATCCACACAGCTGAAAATATCAATTCTTTGGCAGGTGGATTCGGTACATCGATATTCTACTCGGAGAACGCAATTCTGTCGGCAGGGAAATGCGGAGGGCGGCAGGAGCTAGAGGTGCCCGCGGTGATAGAAAAATTGGCCCAAGCCAATGGTAAAAAGGAAGTTGCCAAACAGCGCGTGATCGATGCAGGTCAGTAAGAGTGAACCAGAATTCTGGTAGGTTAGCGCGAAAAGCAAGCCTCCTATCCCACAGAGGGCCATGGCGATCCAGTTGCCAAAAATCACGTGGGCAAAACCGAAGGCGCAGGCACTGGCGATGAACATAGGCCACCCGGTGCCGAACACTGGTCGATAGCGGTGGAAGAAAAAGGCCCGGTACAGCAGTTCCTGGGGATAAACCGATACCAGCGGGTAAAAAACCATAATCAAGGCCCAAAGTCCTACCGAGCGCTTAATGAGCGAGAACAACAGTTGCGGAGCAAAAATACGTACGGCCATAGCCAGAAAAATGAGAAAAACAACATCGCGCAGCAACAGCAGCGGCAGATTCGTCGCGACGCCCCGCGTGGCCAGCAGCGTATCGGTGTCGAAGGTGCGGTCTCGCCGGAGGAACGCCACCGCCGCCAAGGCCACCACAAGCAAGTAAGGAATCGGCAGATTCGGCAGGATGCGATAGAACATCAGCAGGGGAATGCCTATAAACAGGAGGAAGAATTCCAGAATGAGATAGACGGGCTTGGCCATGGCTTGGCCAGAATCTATCAAACCACAGGCTTTTTATCGACCACTACGGTATTCGCTGAATTCTGGCGCAGGGAATCGCGCAAGCTACTGACCGCGGCCTGCGCGCGGCGTACCTGCTCCTTAATCAATTGTGCGTTCGTGCGATCCTCTTGCGTCAGGGAAGGTATTTCCGTGAGCAGTTCGGAATAGCCAAAGATAGCGGTGAGCGGGTTGCTGATCTCGTGGGCCGCGCCTGCAGCCAGCCGTCCGAGAGCCACGAGCTTTTCCGAATGGGTAAGCTCGAGTTGCACGGCGTTGAGTTTTTCGATCGACTCGCGGGTGAGTTGGACCAACTGATTCAATTCGCGAGCCAGCAGATTGAGTTTCCAATACACCAACGCACCGAGAAGGAGCATCGCGGCAAATATCACTTTCAACCGAAACGTGGAAATGTCGGCAGGCAGGCCACTTTGCCGCATTCCGAGCAACGCGAACACCGGCAGCGAAAGGATGCCAAACATAGCAAAGCGCGCGGTCCATACGCTTTGCATCAACTCGCGATTGGGTTTGCTGTCAGGACGGGGCTCCAAGGCAGGTCCGTAAGCGGCAATCGGAGTGATGAGATAGATTGCAAAGAAGAAGGGCGTGTCGTAGAAACTTCCGCCGTAATACTTATCTACACTAATCGCTACGTTGAGCAGCAGATTGCCACCGGCCAGAAAGACACAAGCAACCAGCAATTTGGCATAAAAGGCACGCCAAGGGGCCTGGTTGCGGGCGCATAGCACGACCAGCGCGGCAATGAGCACCAGATGCTGAATCAGCGAGAGTGTGTAGTAGCTGGGGTTGTAATGAGCGAAGTCCTGCCGGCCCACCTGCCACGGAAGGCTGAAATAACCGTAAAGCGAGAACCACCAAAGCGTCAGCAACACTAAATCCAGAAAGCGAATCTTCAGGTTTCGACCGGCGGAGGAGGAATGAGGACGCAGGGCAAGCGCCGACAAGAAGAACACCTGCGCCAGCAGAAATAGCCCGTCACCGATGATGGGAGAGGCTGGTACCGTCTGGCGCCGCCAGTCGAAATAAAACCAATACAACTGGGAAAGCAGCATGAAGGCCAGACCAGCGGCAAGCAACTTCCAAAACAACGGCAAAACACCTATCTGGCGCCGGAAATTTTCTCGCACGGCGAGAAGAGCGAAAAGCAATAGCAGGCAAGGATTTGCGTCGGCGTAGAGCGTGAGAAGAAAAGAAGGCTTGGTGGCCAGGGCGCCCACGACCAGGTGCACCAGGAACACCAGGGTGGCCAGTGCCCAGTAAAGCTTCAGGCGCGGCGACAGGGTCATGGGCTACCTTTCATGAGCAAATCCGTTTGCAAAGCTTCTTTCCCAGAGAGTGTCGAGGCAAACGGAAGCAAAATGGTGAAGACCGCGCCGCCTTCCTTACCATTTCGGCAAGAAATCTCACCTTCGTGTTGCTGGATGATGCCGTAGCAGGTGCTTAGACCAAGGCCGGTTCCCTTCCCGACTGGTTTCGTGGTGTAAAAAGGTTCGAAGACGCGCTGCGGTTCCAGCAAGCCCGAGCCGGAGTCGGCGAATTCGAGAAGGAGTTTCGAACCGGCCGGGCGCAGGGTGATTTGAAACGTTCCGCCGCCGGTGGCTTCCAGGGCGTCGATGGCATTCGCGATCAGTTGCAGAAACACCTGTAAGAGCTGGCCGGAATCGCCCCGGACGGGTGGACAATTTTCTTCTTGGGCGACGTTCACGTGTACTAGCGGCAGTTTGGCGATGCGGCTGAGGTGAAGGGCGCTCTCGAGGAGCGGTTTTACATCGAGGGGCTCCAAACGCAAAGGGGTCTCCTGGGCGAAATGGAGCATGTTTTGAACCAGCGCATCAGTGCGTTGAGAGCATTGGCCAATTTTTCCGGCCATATTCTGAACCCGCATATCCGCGTCAGGCCGGGCAGTTAACCGCGACGAAGCTTCCAACGTGGAAGCCATGCAAGCCTTGATGTGGTTGGCGACTTGTGCGACCAATTTGCCCAACGCCGCCAGCTTCTCGCCTTGAGTCAGATGACTTCGGAACCGTTCAATCCGGCTGTGAGTTTCCGACAATTGTTGCAACGACTGAAATAGTCCAGCCGCAAGAATGTCCTCTTTGACGGACAGCAGAAGTGTCATCAGGAACAGCGCAATCAGGGTGATGGTGATGCGGAAGGGGCGTAATTGCGGCGGAGACGAAGGATCGGAAAGCGAACAAATGCCCAAAACCGGAGTGGACAAGACTACCAGCATCGCCAGATGCTCGGAGAAAAACGTGGCACGCGCTTCCGCGGCATCGAACGGTGTTGGAGGCGCGTCTATGGGTTGCCCTTGTGAAGAATCGTCGCCAGCAAATGCCAGACAAACCAGCGCTAGCAAGGACGCGATCAAGGGGACGTCATAGAGGCATCCGGTATAGTAACGACCCGCATCGATGGCGAAGTTGCTGAGGTTGGAAGCAATGCCATAGCAAGCCGCAGAAAAAAAGTAAAGCCAGTGAAGATTGCGCCATAAGCCATGGGCTCTCAGCACCGCGATACCTGTGGCCACCACCAAAATCTGGTTGCCGATCGCATCGGCCAGATTGAAATAAAAATCATAATCTGGCTTGGCGCCAGGCAACAGACGGAAGGCAAATACACCGAAGGCAAACAAATAGAACGAGTAGACAATCAATACCGAGACGTCGAGAAGACCGAAGGCGCGGAAACGCACGTCCTGCAGCGCATCGGGCCGAACCGCGATTGCGGCGGTCAGGGGAACCACCTTCACGAAGAGCAAGAAATCGACTATCGCCACGTCCGGCACGGGACGGTTGAACCACAATTCGTAGACATCCCAGACCCCAGTGCTGATGGCCCATAGCAAGGAACCCGTGAACATCAACAGCCAAAAAATTCGCGCGCGAGACTGGGCCTGCAAGGAATTGCGCAAGGTTAGGAGGGTGGCCGCGGCAATCAGGCCAAATTGCAGGCTGTCGCCAAAAACCGCGAGCGCGAAGCTTTTGGGCAGAAACCACGCGGCCAGCAAGACCGCCAGCAAAACGCTCAGGCTAACCAGCAGGCAAAACTGCAGTTTCCTCGAGACTTGAGGGAGGGCGATCGCTCCAGGTTGAAGCAAACCGATTCCGTCGGCCATAGGACCTTCGGTGCGCAGTAGGAAAGGACAGTTCGCCCGGAAGCAATTCCGGAGGTAGTGCTATTCCTGAAAACCGGGGGCGGAGCGCACGCACACCTTCATTTTTGGCTATTCCAGCGACCGGTGAGCTGAAAATCCTCAGCGGTGTGCCGGGTCCGAAACTAGCACTTTCGTACCAGTGGCCCGCCCTTCCCTTTCGGGCAGCCCTTCCGTGCCCCGTGCCCTTGCAAAAAACAAAAATTTTGGCCAACGTTAACGTATCGGGGCCACGCTCACCGCGACGACGTTTCAGGTCATTCAACGAGGATTTCATGGCATACACAACGACGGAAACACATGTGGACAAAGCAATGAAGGGCCGTCCTCCGGCCGAACAATATGCGGCGAAGCTGACGACGCCGGCAAAAGCGGTGGAAGCGATCGATGATGGCAGCACCTTGTGCCTGGCCCTCGCCGTAGGAATGCCTCAGGGATTGGCCAAGGCGGTGGCAGACCGCATCCTGGCGGGAAACTTGAAGGACCTGAATCTGTATTACCAGCATTCCATGAAGTACAGCGCTGAAACGTTGATCTGCCCTGAAGTTCTGTACAAAGTGGATTCGCGTTGTTTCTTCATGGGCGATGCCGACCGCAAAATGGTCGCCTACGGGATCGAGCACGGAAAAAAGAATCTCAGCTATGTGCCCATCAATTTTTCAAATATCCCCCGGGTGCTAACCGAACACATCCATGTGAACACGTTCGTGGTGACCGTGTCGCCCATGGACAAGTCTGGGCATTTCAGCCTGGGCACCAATAATGACTATGCGTCGATCGTGCTGCGGCATTGCGACCGGGTGATTGTCGAAGTGAATCCGAACATGCCGCGGGTGTTCGGTGACTCCCTGGTGCACGTTTCCGAAGTGGACGCGATCGTGGAAAACAATGTGCCGCTGGTGCAAATTCCTTACAAGGATCCAGATCCCGATTCACTGAAGATTGGCAAGTGCATCGCCGAACAGATTCCCGATGGCGCGACGTTGCAATTGGGAATTGGCAATTTGCCAAACGCGGTAGCCCTGCATTTGAAGGAACACAATGATCTGGGGATCCACTCGGAATTGTTCAGCCATGCCTTTGTGCGGCTGGTGAAAAGCGGCGTAGCCAATGGCAGCAAAAAAACCCTGCATCCGCGCAAGCATGTGTTTACGTTTGCGATCGGTGACGATGAGGTCTACGACTTCATCAACGACAACCCGGCGATCGAGAGCTATGCTTCGTCGTATGTCAACGACATTCACATCATCAAACAGCACGATTACATGATGAGCGTGAACACCGCCATCGAGGTCGACCTGTACGGGCAAGTGAACGCGGAATTTATCAACGGCCATCAATACAGCGGTTCGGGTGGACAGTTCGACTTTGTGAAGGGCGCGTCGTTCTCGAAGGGCGGCAAGAGCTTCATCGCGTTGAAAGCCGCCGCGAAAGACGGAAAAATTTCGTGCATCGTGCCACGGGTGCAAATGGCCACGGACACGCGCATGGACGTGGAGTACATCGTGACCGAGTATGGATGTGTGAATTTACGCGGAAAATCGACCCGAGAACGCGCCTTGGCGCTGATCAGCATCGCTCATCCGAACTTCCGCGATGAGTTGATGGCTTATGCGAAATCCATCGTCTTGATCTGACGTGACGATATTACAATTCAGTTAAAAATAACCTTCGCGTAGCTTTCCTGTATCCCTCCAGCCTTCCGGAGCGTCAATTTACTTGACACCCTGGCCTAGTGCGGCATACAAAGGGTGCCGCGTCGCTTGACCCATAACGGCTCAGGGGGGATTATGGAACCGTCACGACGGGATTTTCTGAAGTTCGCTACAGTTGGCGGCGCAGCTGCCGCGGCTTTTGGCTTCGACCTGCAACCGGCCTACGCCCAGCTTCGAGCCCTGAAAATAGCCCGGGCCAACGAGACACGCTCTACTTGTCCCTATTGTTCGGTCAGCTGCGGCATTATCATCTACAGCATTGGCGACCGCGCGAAGAACGTCACCCCGCAAGTCGTGCACGTCGAAGGCGATCCCGACCATCCCATCAATCGCGGGACGCTTTGCCCGAAGGGTTCCTCTCTCGAGCAAGACATTCTGAACGAGCGGCGCCTGGTCAAACCGCAGGTGCGCCGGCCGGGCGGGACGGACTGGGAGGATATTTCCTGGGATCAGGCGATTTCGGAGATCTCCCAAAAAGTCAAAAAAACTCGCGACGATACATTTATTGAAGTGGACTCGGCCGGGCACCGCGTGAACCGCTGCGAATCGATTGCCTTCACCGGCGGTTGCACGGATACCAACGAATTCAACTATCTTGTGGTTAAGTCCATGCGCGCCCTGGGGGTCGTGCACCTGGAAAACCAGGCCCGCGTTTGACACGGCCCTACGGTCTCAAGTTTGGGACCAACATTCGGACGCGGGGCGATGACGAACGGCTGGGTGGACATCAAGAATGCCGACATGATGCTGGTCATGGGCGGCAATCCTGCAGAAAATCACCCGTGCGGTTTCAAATGGGTGATCGAAGCCAAACGAACCCGCAATGCGAAACTGATTGTCATTGATCCACGCTACACGCGCACCGCTTCCGTTTCCGATTATTTCGTGCAGATTCGTGCCGGATCGGATATCGCCTTCCTCGGAGGCACGATCCGCTATGCTATCGAAAATAACCGCATCGCCAAAGAATATCTGCTGAATTACACGAATGCGGCGTTCATCTTGGATGACGATTTTAAGCTTCCGGAAGAGGCCGACGGCGTCTTCTCCGGATTTGATGCCAAGACGCAGTCATACAATCGAGCAAGCTGGAATTACGCGGGCGGCGATGCCGCGGGAAAACCAATGCAGGGCGCGCATGTTGTGCCGGCCGCAGCGCATGCCGGTGCGCCCGCTCCCTCACTTCCGGAAAAACCCGCATACGATCTGACCTTGCAGCATCCGCGCTGTGTGTACCAGCTTTTGCGCAAACACTACTCGCGCTACACGCCGGAGATGGTGGAGCGCATCACCGGCATTCCGAAAGACCAGTTCTTGAAGGCCGCCGATATGTACACGTCCATCCGCAAGGATGGCGACACCAAACAAGTCGGGTGCGTGATCTACGCCGTTGGCTGGACGCAGCACAGTTTCGGCACTCAGATCATCCGCACCGCGGCCATCCTGCAGCTTCTGATGGGCAATGTCGGGCGCGCGGGTGGCGGCGTAAATGCTCTCCGTGGCCATTCGAACATTCAAGGTGCTACCGATATGGCCGGCATTTTCGACAATTTGCCCGGCTATCTGAAAGTGCCTGTGCCGGCCGATGATTCCTTCGACGGTTGGATGAAACGAATCACTCCGACTCCATCGAAACCAACTCCCTGGGAATCCTTTAATTACTGGGCCAATACTCCGAAGTTTGCTGCGAGCTTAATGAAAGCGATGTACGGCGACGCGGCGACAAAGCAGAACGGGTTTGCTTACGATTTTCTGCCGAAGGTCGACCGGAATTATTCCTGGACGTACATCTGGGACAACATGTATCACGGCATCGTCAAAGGACTGTTTGCCTTTGGCATGAATGGCGTGGCCATCGGCCCGGACACCAAGAAAAATATCGACGCGCTGAAGAAGGCCGACTGGCTGGTGGTCGGCGAGATTTATCCCGATGAGACCAGCGAGTTCTGGCGGTCTCCCGGCATTACACAAGACGAGATGAAGCAAATCCAGACGACGGTGTACCGTTTGCCTTGTGCAGGGTTTGCCGAAAAAGATGGAAGCTTTACCAACTCCGCGCGGTGGTTGCAATGGAAGAACGCGGCTCTGCCGACACCGCTCGGCTGCCGGCTGGACCAAGCCATCGTGGCGCAGATTTTTCTGGCGGTGCGCGCGCTCTACCAAAAAGAGGGCGGCAAGTTCCCCGATCCAATTCTGAAACTGACTTGGAACTACACGGAACCGGCGAATCCGTCGTTGGCGGAAGTGCTGAAGGAAATCAACGGTAAAACGCTGGTTGACGCGGAAGATGCCGCCAGCAAGCAGCAACTAAAAGCGAATCAGCAGTTGCCCGGCTTCGCCTGGTTGAAAGACGACGGCAGCACCGCTTGCGGCAACTGGATTTACAGCGGCGCTTATACCGAAGCGGGCAATCTGACGATGCGACGCGACGCCAGCGATCCTTCGGGCATGGGTGTGCACCAGAATTGGGCATGGTCCTGGCCTGCAAATCGCCGCGTGCTTTACAACCGCGCCTCGTGCAACGTCGAAGGCAAACCGTGGGATCCGTCGCGGCGGCAAGTGTGGTGGAGCGAAACGGCACAAAAGTGGGTGGGCAACGATGTGCCGGACTTTAAGGCGGACTCCAAGCCCTCCGAGCACATGGGTCCGTTCATCATGAATCCGGAAGGCGTGGGACGCATTTTCGCGCCGCTCGGCGCGTTTGCGGATGGCCCGATTCCGGAATACTACGAGCCCACGGAAACGCCGGTCGCCAATCTTTTCCACCCGCAGCAAACCCATAATCCGGTCATCAAGCGTTTCACCACGCCCGACGACAAGTACAGCACACCGGAAGAGGGCTACACGATTGTGTGCACCACTTACCGGCTGACCGAGCATTACCACTACTGGACCAAGAACAATCCGATGAACGTGCAATTGGTGCCGGAACCGTTCGTGGAAATTCCCGAAGAGTTGGCGCAAAACCTGGGGATACGCGGCTCCGACAAAGTGAAGGTGTCTAGTATTCGCGGCACGTACATCGCCAAGGCCATGGTCACCAAACGTATCAAACCCATGATGATCGACGGCAAGAAAACGTATCAGGTGGGATTCCCGATCCACTGGGGCTTCCGGGGCATCGCCGAAGATGAGGGAAAGACCGCGAAAACACTGGCGAATCTGGTCACGCCTACCGTAGTTGATCCGAATGCCTACACACCGGAATTCAAAGGATTCCTAGTGAAGGTCGAGAAAGCGTAGAGGATCGCAGATGAGCCAAGCGACACTACGCGTACAAAAGATCAGCGGGCATGCCGGGAGCGTGCCGGGCTACGACACGCAGCGCCAGGAACAGGTATGCAAACTCGTCGATACGACCACCTGCATCGGCTGCAAGGCTTGCGAAGTGGCCTGCGTGGAGTGGAACGACATGCCGTTCTCTCCGACGGTGTTTGAAAACACCTATCAGACCATGCCGGAAACACGGTGGAATTACTGGAACCTGATCCTCTTCAACGAACACGAGCGCGAGGACGGCTCGCTGCAGTGGCTGATGCGCAAGCACCAGTGCATGCATTGCGCGGAACCTGGCTGCCTGGAAGCATGCCCGTCCGACGGCGCGATCGTGCAATATACGAATGGCGTGGTGGATTTTCAGCAGGATCACTGCATCGGCTGCGGCTACTGCATCACCGGCTGCCCGTTCAACATTCCGAAGCTCAACACGGTGACCAAGCGCGTGTACAAGTGCTCGTTGTGCACGGATCGAGTCAGCGAAGGACTGGAACCGGCGTGCATCAAGTCTTGCCCGACGGGCTGCCTGCACTTCGGTACGAAAGAGGACATGAAGGATTTAGCGCAGGCGCGCGCCAAACAATTGAAAGATCATTACGGGTTTGCAAATGCGGGCGTCTACGACCCTCCTGGCGTGGGCGGCACGGGCGTGATTTACGTGCTGCACGACGTGACCAAGCCGGAGCTTTACGGCGGCCTGCCAAGCAATCCTTCCATTCCCCTTTCCGTTCGTCTGTGGAAGCATCCGCTGAAGTGGCTGGGCAATTTAGCGATTGCGGGCGGACTGATCGGGCTGTTTGTGCACTTCCTGCGCTACGGTCCGAAGGCCCGCGAAGAAGAAGATATTCACCCGCTGGGAGAGTAATTCATGACGCATCCGGAACAGATCGTCCCTCACGGGCATGTGCTGCGTTATAACCTGCACGAGCGGCTAACGCATTGGGTCGCGGCGATTTCTTACTTGTATCTGCTGGCCACCGGTTTGGCTTTCTGGTCTCCCTGGTTTTTCTGGCTAGCGGTCGTGTTAGGCGGCGGACAGCTTTCGCGAATGTTGCATCCGTGGGTGGGGCTGGTTTTTGTCGGAGCAGTTTTCTACATGTTTGAGATGTGGCGGAGGCAGATGGGATTCACCTCCGTAGACCGGGAGTGGTGGAAGAACCTGCACTATTACATCACCAACCAGGACGATAAAATGCCGCCCGCCGGCCGTTACAATGCCGGGCAGAAATTGCTGTTCTGGACGTTTTTCTGGGCGGGCATCGTTCTGCTGCTGAGCGGGTTGGTGTTGTGGTTCACCGATTCGATTCCGTGGAGTTGGCGCTGGCTGCGCTACGCGGCGGTGCTTCTGCATCCCATTGCCGCGCTGATCACAATCGGCAATTTCATGATTCATATTTACATGGGCGTGTTTGCAGAACGCGGCGCATTTGGCTCGGTCATCCGCGGCGACGTGTCCATGGCCTTTGCAAAGCGGTATCATCCCGGCTGGTACGAGGAGATTGTGGGTTCTGAACCTCCGAAATGACCTTATTGGCCGCCGGAATAGTTAATTATCGCGCACGTATTGACCGTGCGGAGCTTCTTGCCCAGCGTTTTTCCTTTGCTCAGGAAATCCTTCACTTCTACCAGCAGGTGGCACGCTTTCAGAAAGAGTTCTACGAACAATTGCCGAAGCTTTGGGGGAAGCAGGCGATCGCGCCGGTTGGCGGCAAATTGCGTTCCGAGCTTCGTGCAACAATTCTTCTGGAACCTTTCGAACGATTCCTTGCGCTCATGGAACAGCAGAGCCCAGCTCCTCTTGCAGCCCACTCTCGGCAACTACGGGCTGAAGGGGCAACCTCCTGGGAACAGCTGTTGGATGAATTCTGGAAGCACGGAATGCTTGAGGCCACCGACTCCGAACCGATGAACGAGCTCGTGGCGCGCGGGTTTCTGCAGCCTTATGCCGAATTCCAAGTCAGCGCGCTGTTACCGCCGGTCTTGCCGATGACCGTGTGCCGCTGCCCGCGCTGCAATTCCCTTCCCGCGGTGGGAGTGCTGCGGCCGGAAGGCGACGGCGGGAAACGCTTTTTGCAGTGCTCGTTTTGCTCGCAGGAATGGGAGTTTCGCCGCATTCTCTGCGCACAATGCGGCGAGGAGCAGGAACAAAAGCTGCCCGTGTTTATTGCGGAGCAATTTCCGCACTTACGGGTAGAGTGCTGCGACACGTGCAAACATTGTCTGCGCACGGTGGACCTGACCAAAGACGGACACGCGGTGCCGCTGGTGGACGACCTGGCCGCGATTCCCTTGAGTTTGTGGGCGCAGGAAAAAGGCTACGCGAGAATTCAGCGCAATCTTCTGGGCACGTAGAGGGCGGGACAAGCTAGTGTTTGGGGTAAATGCGGGCCCAGGCTTTGGAGAGCAAGTCCGCGATGCTCTCTGGCTCCCGCACGGAATGCGTGTCTTCTGGACTTGAGAGATGCGTCCGTGGCAAAACGGGCGCGTTGGTGGCCACCGCAAGAGAATATTCCTGACTACTGCCGTACATAATGCGCGCGAGGCTTTGAACCGGCATCGGCTTGCTCCTCGCTTCCCACGGGAAGCTCAGTTCATTCGTACATTGTGCGCCTGAGCGAGCGGAGTGCAGCGAGTATGCGCTCGCGTGTGAGGAGACGATAACTGTCCCGAAGGGCAGGTCTGCTAGAATGACCGCCATCAGGAGGACTCCCGAAAATGGCGGAGCAAAACTATTCGAATCACGTGCGGTGGGTGCCCTCGTATCATTTTCTTTGTGTTGCCGGTTTTTCTGGCGAATTTTATTACGGCCATGGTCCGATTGTTCCGCATGGGCTTTTCGTGGGGCGGCCTGATTTATCTGTTGACCGCAGCGGCGCTTATTGTATTCGCCTTTAATGCGCGGGTTTTCGCTTTAACCGTGCAAAACCGCGTGATTCGCATGGAAGAGCGCTTGCGCATGGCCAGGCTGCTGCCGGCGGATTTGCAGCCACATATCAACGAATTCACGATACCGCAGCTCGTGGCTCTGCGTTTCGCCAGCGATGAAGAGCTGCCCGACTTGGCAAGGAAGGTATTCAACGACAAACTCGCGGACACTAAGACCATCAAGAAGATGGTAAAGCACTGGCACGCGGATTATCTGCGGGCTTAAACAGAATCTACAAAATGCTCTGGATGACCCCGCCGTCCGCGCGCACAGCCGCTCCGTTGATCAACGCAGCCTGGGTGCTGGCGACGAAGGCCACAATCGCGGCGATTTCTTCGGGAGTTTCGAAGCGCTTAAGCAGCGAACTGGGACGAGCCTTCTCGAAGAATTGCTTTTCCATCTCGGCGGCGCTGACGCCCTGCTGCCGCGCCATGTCTCGCAAAAAGTTTCCGACGCCTTCGGAAGCGGTCGGGCCGACCAGGATGGAATTTGCGGTCACACCGGTTTCCGCTATGGAGCGGGCAATGCCATTGGCGATGGCGACTTGCGCGGTCTTGGTCATACCGTAGTGAACCATTTCCACGGGAATCTGCTGTGCCGATTCGCTGGAAATAAAAATGATCCGTCCCCAATTTCTCTTCAGCATATAAGGAAGATACTGGCGACTGAGGCGCACGCCACTGAGCACATTCACATCGAAAAACCGTTGCCAGTCGTCGTCGGTGATTTCCAAAAACGGCTTTACCTCGAAGATTCCCAGGTTGTTGACCAATATATCGGCGGTAGGCACCGCGGCGATGAACTCTTCCATCCCGGCCATTGTGCCTAAATCCGCAGCTACGCCGGTAAACTCCGCGCCACGATTATTCAAGCGCAAGTTGTGCAATGCGGCGTCAACACGCTCTTGAGTGCGGCCGTTGATGACCACGCGCGCGCCTTCCTGAGCGAGGGTTGCGGCAATGGCCAGCCCGATGCCTGCGGTCGAACCGGTAACCGCGGCCAGTTTACCTTGAAGGCCGAAATTCATTGTGACGACTCCCTCTCAACGAGTGTGCGTGGTTAAGACGCGGCCTTCAGTTTGGCAATGCCCGCGGAATAATACTCAATTTCGGCGATCTCTTCCTGGTTCAGGCGGAAGTCGCCCGCGCGCATGACCGTGGATGCCTGTTTGGCGTTGCGCGCTCCCACAATGGCGCCGGTGATGCGCGGATTGCGCAGCGTCCAGGCAATCGCCACTTCGCCGGGGGTGCGGCCATAGCGCGCGCCGATCTCTCCCAGGCGCTCCACTAGCTCCAGGTTCTTCGAAAGTTTCGGCTCCTGGAATTCCGGATTGCGTTTACGAAAATCGTCGGCGGGTAAAGATGCCGCCCGTTCGCGCGTCATGCCGCCCGTCAGCATGCCGGAAAACATCGGCGAATAGACGATCACGCCGATACCGCGCTCTTCGCAATAGGGCAAAACCTCGCCCTCGATTTGCCGGCGGAGAATCGAGTAGGGTGGCTGCAGAGAGGTAACCGGGGCGATTTTTTCCGCGCGCTTGATTTGTGCCGCATCGAAATTGGATACACCAATCCACCGGACCTTACCCTCGTTCTTCAGAGCGCTCAGCGTTTGCCAAGCTTCCTCCAATGCAGGACCGTTGTCAGCGGGCGGCCAGTGCATCTGATACAGATCGATGGTGTCGGTTTGCAGACGCGACAGGCTGCCTTCGCATTCCTGGCGAATCGACTGCGCCGAGTGGTTCGGTGCAACCTTGCGGTTGGCGTCCCAACGCAAAACGCATTTTGTGAATACGTAAGGACGCGGCCCGCTCCACTGCTTCAACGCGCGCGCCACTACTTCTTCGGAGTGTCCCAGTCCATACACTGCGGCGGTATCAATCCAGTTGACGCCCAGTTCCAGGGCCTTATGAATGGCCGCAATCGAGTCCTGATCGTCTTGCGGTCCCCAAGCGAATTCCCAATTTCCGCCGCCGGTGGCCCAGGCTCCGAAGCCCACAGGCGTAATTTGCAGATCCGAATTTCCGAGTTTGCGAGTATTCATGGATCTCTCTAGAAGAAAACGAGTCGCCCGCAAGGATTGGGAAGGGCGCTCTCGTTGGATGAGAAGTACCAAACAAAGGTTAAGGCAAAATCATTGCGCGGAAAAGGCCAAATCCAGCGAGGCCGATTCGCCGTCTGAATTAGTAAGGACAAGTTGTTGCGGACCGGTCGTCATCGCAGGCGTCGTCAGTACCAGCGTGTTCATATCTGTTACCGACACGTTCGCCGTTTTTCCTCCCAGCGTCGCGGTGATTCCACTCTGAAAGCCGCTCCCTCGCACCGTGACGGCGGTGCCGCCGGAGGCAGGACCCGAGGAAGGCGAAAGCGAACCAATACCGAGCGGCACGTTGGCCAGTTGTACGATGGTGAGACCGCTGGTGGTCAATGCGAAGAGCCGCTGGCCATTCTCGTCGGTGGTCAGAAATGCGCCATGCAGACCATCCACATCGGTATTGAGCATGGCAAACGGCTCGGGCATATAGACGCGCAAACGTAATTGCCCGCTATGTGCATCGCGGATGTCGACGCCACCTTGGATTCCCGTGGCCGGAGGAGCAGTGGGCGGCGCTCCTGTGAGGAAAGGTTCGTAGGTTAACGCACCGGAGGGATGGATGGCGATGCCGGGTACGGCCACGCGATTTGGAATCGTTTCCAGTTCCGGCGCCGCGGGCGAAGAGAACAGCGACAAATTGGCTCCACGAATTTCTGTGGCGTTCGCAGCGCGCATCGCGAAAATAGTGCCATCGCCGGAGGTCGCCAGGTCGGTCGCGGTGTCGTTGGCGGTGGAAAGGGAGAAGGCGTCCGGCGTAGCAGCATTCCACAGTGCGACTGGCCCACCCGGCGATGTGTCGTAAGCAAGGTAGGCCACATCGCCAATGGCATCGGCCTGCAAAAGCGGCGTACCGGTAAGCGAACTGACTTCGGGCTGCGGGGCCGGCTGAAACGCCGGAGGACTGGAAAGCAGGTTCAACTGACCCAAGCAGCCGTTGCAACTGCCGGTCGTGCCGCCCTGCCCCGCCAACCCGACAAAGACGGTCTGCGCGCTGGTGGCAGCCACTCGCGCCGGACCAGAACTGGCGTAACCAGCAACTCCACCTACTGGGACCACAGTTCCGTTGTAAGCAGATCCATCCGGGTTAATGAGGTACACCTTCTGCGCTCCAAAGTCCGTCACGATCAGTTGTGTGGCGTCGGGCGTAAGGGCCATGCCGCGCTGGTCCGCATCCGGCGGCGGGCCGTTCGGGGGCGGCTCGATCGCGCCGAGGAACGCCTGTGCCTTCAAATCGAAAATGTCGACATGGTCGGTGGCCGAGAGATACAGGTGCTGGCGCGATTGATCGTACAGCACGAATTTATACAACGGAGGATTCGGATAGGTTTGGCTTGAGGTCAGGTACTGGAAGGCCTTCACCGCAGTGGTCGTGCCCGCGGGCGATTGAACGGTCAGATCCGCCTTTCCAGGAGTGCCGGAGGGGGTAGTAAGCGTGATGCGTTCCAGCGCGAAGGGATAAGTGGAATCAAGGCCGAAAGCGCTGGCAAAGGCCGAGAGCGCCTGTACATTTTGTACGCTGGCTGTATGGCCAGCAATCTTCACGGTAACGCTACCCGTGGCGCCGCCAAAGCCGTACCCGAGCACGGTCACGGTGTCGCCGCCTTGTGGCTCGCCGGCATCAGGCAGTACTCGCAAAACCATAGGGCCGTAGCTGAACGATGCCGGCGCTACCGCCAGCCAGCCGTTCGTGAAATACGCGGTGAGATTCGTTGGTCCGGCAATGGCGCGCGACGTAGAACCGTTGATGGGCGCCATCGTAGACGATATGCCGTCGATGCGGTTGTCCCAGCGGACTATCCACCGCGGTCACGAAATCATCCTCGACAAAACGGGTGCGCGGCAAATTGTTCGGAGGCATGGCCTGAATCGCGAGCGACAACGTTTGAGTGTGTGACAGCGTTCCGCTGGTACCCTGCGCCGTCAGGGTGTATTGACCCGTTTGTGCGTTGAACGCGGCTCCGATCAGCAGCGCCACGCTTTGGCCCGCAGGAACTGAAAAAGGACTGACGGGATTGGTGCTGACGCCATCGGGCAAGCCGCTAATCGAAACCTGAACACTTCCTGCAAAATTGTTTTGGGAACCGATGGACACGTTCACCGGAGCGCTGGTGCTGCCTTGGGCAAGGCTAAGGGAACTCGAAGAAAGGGCAATCGAAAAATCCGGCGTGGGAGGAGGGGGCTGAACCCCACCGGTCCCTCCGCCTCCTCCACTAGCCGCTTTAAATATGGGAAGGGCGAGGAAAAACAACTGGGCACTGCGGAAACCACTCCGCATGGCGCGACTCCGTCAGGAGCGACCGGCTGCAAATCAACGAGGCCGGTGGACGGATACCGGCCTCATTCCAGTGGAACCGGGCAGAAACTATAGCGTCACAATAGCTATTGTTACTTCAATTGTCAATATATTAAATATTGCCAAGACGACTTATCTTGGAAATAAAACGGCGCCCCGAGGGAGTCGAGGCGCCGCATGGGAGAACAGACTACGCGTCAAACAATTTTCTAAATGGTCTTCGGGCCGACGCCGGCTGGGGCTGCGCTGCTGCGCGCGAACGAACCGCCACCGGATTCCTTTTCGCCGCTCTTATCGATTTCGATGGAGCCCTTGAAGTATGCGCCGTCTTCGATCATGATGCGGGCGGTCGTGAGATCGCCGTTGACGGAGCCGTCCTTCTTAATCTCGATGCGGTCCTTGGCGCGCAAATTCCCTTTCACGTTGCCATAGACCACGACTTCGCGAGCGATCACATCGGCGGTCAACTTGGCGGTAGCGCCAACCGTCAGTTTGCGCTCATCCAGCTGAACCAACCCTTCCACCGAGCCCTCAATCACGAGGTCTTCGTTCCCGGTAATTTCGCCTTTCACGTGCAAGCTGGGGCCAAGGCGAGCCGTAGAACGGTCGGCGGTGGCTCCTAACGGACGCATAGCATCTGTACTCATTGCGGTAGTTCCCTCCCAAGTTGCCGCGGCGGGTTTAGCTACCGGCGGCGGATTCGCTGGAATGTTTTTCGGTTCCGGCTGCGCTGGTTGAGGCGTATCCGGTTTTTTATTCCCCCACATCGGTCCTCCCAAGGGACAATAAACCCCACGCAGATTTCCGGCCCGGGGTAAACAAACAATAGTCCGTGGTAAGTCGCGTATCAACCGAAAATAAACGAAATTCTCGCGTGAAGGTAACTAGACTCAAGGGCAGGTTCGCTCCCTGTACTAAGGGGACGGGGAAGCGCAGGCGAAACTGGGCGATACCTAGAGGGAATGGATGTACCCGAACATCGGCCGCGCCATTGAATTATCACGATCCTGTAATGCCGCATCGCGCATCCGCCGCTTTGTCCGCAAAAGCCCCTGCCGCTTCCGCGTATGTCTTCCGCGCTTTGCCCTACATGATCCACGGTAACCTTGCGGAAGCGGTGCGCGTATAGAATAGGTGTATGCGAATCTTGTTATTTAGCGGTAAAGGTGGCGTGGGTAAGACCAGCTTAGCAGCGGCCACCGGTTTACGCTTGGCCGAACTGGGCCATCGTACGCTGGTGATGAGCATCGATCCGGCGCATAGCCTCGCCGACTCCTTCGACCTGGAACTGGAACTTTTTCACACACACACTTCCGATCCCCTGCCCATTCGCGATGGTCTCTCGATTTTCGAGCTGAACATTCAGAAGGAAGTGAAGCGGCACTGGCAGCAGATCTCCGCGTACGTCATTTCCGTGCTGCGGACCACGGGCATCAGCGACGTGGAAGCTGAGGAATTGGCCATTCTTCCCGGGATGGAAGAACTCAGCGCCATGATGTACATCAACCAGTACCGCCGCGAAAATCGTTACGACGTGATTGTGCTGGACGCCGCGCCGACCGCCGAATCCATGCGCTTCATCAGCATGCCCACCACGCTGGACTGGTACATGAAGCACATCTTCCCTTTCCAGCGAAACTTGCTGAAGGCGGTGCGCCCGATCGCGAATCGCGTGGCCCCCTTCGAACTTCCTGCGGACAGTTATTTCGCCAATATTCGCGATCTGTTCGAGAAACTGGAGGGGGTGGACGAACTGCTGGAAGATCCGCAGCTCACGTCTGTCCGGCTGGTGACCAACCCCGAGAAAATGGTTCTGCGCGAGACCCAACGAGCCTTTGTGTATTTTTCCTTGCATGGGCTGACGGTCGACACCGTTTGCGTCAACCGCGTGCTTCCGATCGAGGTAAAAGACACGTGGTTTAACGAGTGGCACAACTCGCAGGAGCAAGTGTTGCGCGAACTGGAAGAATATTTCGCGCCAGTCCCGGTGCGCCGGGTGCCACTGTTCGCTCACGAAGTATTGGGCCAAGAACGTCTGCGGGATCTGGCCAAGGTGCTGTATGCTGAGGGGGAAGATCCGTCCGCAGTTACGCAAACCGAGAAGCCTTATACGTTTGTGAAGCGCGACGGGTTGTACGAAGTGCGGCTGCGCTTGCCGTTCGCCACTAAGGGCGAAATCGGGCTGTTCAAAAAGGGCGACGAATTGGTGGTCGAAATCGGCACGCTGCGCCGCCACATTGGTTTGCCGCGCTCGATGGCCATGTTGGTGCCAGCCCGGGCCCGGCTGGATAATCGCATCCTTACCGTGGAGATGAAGGAGGCACAATGAGCGAATCCGAAGCCAAGCAAACAACGCAATCTGCCCAGCAGGAACGCTGCGTGTGCCGTGAAGTGATGGATCATTTTCGGGAGGCGTTTGGAATTGCTCCCGAAGTGCGCGATCACTTTAACAATTCGCGCATCGAATTCCTGAAAGGCCTTCGCGCTATCATCGACAGCCGCATCGAGCACCTTTCGAGGCCGAGCACACACGGCACGAAAATCGCTGTCGAGTAATCCGCTGGGGCAGCTTGCCGGTGACAGTCTTCTAAGAGGAAGGCTTGTCCGGGACCGGCTCGCGCGCCAGGAAATCGCCGGCGAAGCGTTGCGCATACGAAGCCAGCAGTGTTTCGATGCGTTCTGGCGAGGACGATTTCAGGACAAATCCGGCGTGATGAAATTTTTGGATTCGTTCGACAATCTCCGGATCGTTGTATCCAGAGGTGTCCGGTTCCTGCTGACGGGCTAGCGAGACAATCACTCCCGCATAATCCTCGCGCACCTGCGGCAACTGGTAGGGCATCTTTCCCGCGGTCACTTCCAGATGCGCCCACTCCCGCCATAAGTTGATACCCGTGGCGGTTTCCACCATGTTGGAAATGTAGGCGCCACCGACACGCGCCGCCACCTCCAGAAAATAGAAGCGATTATCGCTGCGCGCCTTCAGGAACTCCGCGTGAGTTACGCCACGCACCAAACCCAATCCCTGAATCAGCTTGTCGTGGATTTCCTTCAGCGCCACGGCATCCGCGGAATCGCGCGCCATGGTGCGCGTGGTGAACACTCCGCCCTGGTGCGACACGTCCAAGGGCGGCGCGCCGTAAGTGTGCGCTTCGGCGAACAGCACCGCGCGGTCCGAGACAATCCCGTCTACGTGAAAAACGCCGCCAGGAATAAACTGCTCGAGCAAGTACTCCGATTGCCGGTCGCCTAGCTGATCGAGCCAGCGCCACAACTCTTCCGGCACCTCGATCTTTTTCATCCCGATGCCGGAAGCTTGCGAGCGCGGCTTCAACAACCAAGGCGGCGCCACATAACCCATGAATTCGCGCAGGTCGTCGTAGTTCAGTATATGGATGTATTCGGGAACCAAGATGCCCACTTCGCGGGCCTGTGCACGCATCGCCAGTTTGTCTCGAAAATAGCGAATCGTGGTCAGGCCAATGCCAGGTAACCGCAGGTGTTCGCGCAGCGCCGCCACATTTTCCATGTCGAATTCATCGAGCGCCACCACGCGATCAATGTGGCGGGTGCGTGCAGCGTAGCTGACGGCATGGAGCAAATCCGCCAGCGCCAAATCGTCCGGCATGTAGAACATTTCGTCGATGCAGTCGTGAGGCCAGTTGGCGTTGCGCAACTTCTCTACGGTGAGCAGTAACACCGTGCAGCCGAGATTTTTGCAGGTGCGCAGGAATTCCTGCCCCTTTTCGTACGACGACACACACAAAATCGTGATGGGCCTGCCCGCTGCCGTCATGTTGAATCCTCGGATGATCGACCACTGAAGCTGCGCGGATTATATACGGGTTTAACGGGTGGGAAAGAGGAATTGCAGAAAGGGGCCAACGCGCTGCGCCCAGGCCGCTTCGTTGTGTTCCGCGCCTTCGATGCGTTGGTAGTGTAAATTCTGATCGAGGTGCCAGCCCTTGGCGACCAACACGTCCCGGAAGCGTTCCACATCATCGACGATGCGCGGACCCTCGTGCGTGCCAATATCCAACCAAATGCGCGGCAGCGGAGGCACCTTCGCTGCCGACGCGAACTTGAGAATGACGCGCTCATTCCACCACACCGAAGGCGAGAGAGCCGCAATTTTTCCGAAAATTTTGGGCTGCCGCAGGCCGACATACAGCGACACCAGCCCGCCCAACGATGACCCGCCAATGCCGGTGTTCTCCGCGCCGTCGAGAACGCGATATTGCGCGCTCACGAACGGTCGAACTTCTTCCAGCAGAAATTTGGCGTAGCGGTTGGCGCCGCCCCCACCCAATTTCGGCGCGCGCGTCGGCGTGTACTCGCCCAACCGCTGCTTCCCGGCGTTGTAAATGCCCACAATAATCAGCGGCTCGACGCGGCCTTCATAAATCCACTGATCGGCGGTCTGCCCCACGTGCCAGTCCATGCCCGGCAGGAAGGAAGTGGCGCCATCGAAAAGATTCTGCCCGTCATGCAGATACAGCACCGGGAATCGCCGTTGGGGTTGCTCGTCGTAACCTGGCGGCAGGTAGACAATCAAGTCCCGCTGGTTGCGCAGGAATCGCGAAGCAAACTGCTCGTGCTTGATCAGATTGGGAGAGCTCACGGAGCGATGATGACCAATAAATCTTTGGCTTCGACGTGCTGCCCCGAAGTGACCAGCAATTTACTGATCTTGCCGCCGATCGGTGCATAAATATTCGATTGCATCTTCATGGCTTCGAGGGTCAGCAGTTTAGCACCACGCTCGATCGGGTGGTTCGCTTGCACCGCAATGCTGCTGATCAAGCCGGCGGTGGGCGCGCCCACGTGCCCCGGATCCGTCGCGTCGGCTTTCGGATGGCTGCGCTCTACGACGCGCAAGGAACGGTCGCGCACGTTCACTTCGCGCGGCTGACCATTCAGTTCGAAAAACAAAGTGCGCGTGCCGTCGGGATGCGCCTCGCTGACAGTCAAGAACTTCACGATCATGGTCTTGCCATGTTCGATGTCGATGGTAATTTCTTCGGCAGGTTTCAAGCCATAAAAGAAGGCCGGGGTCGGCAGTACGCTCACATCCGAATAGGCCTGGCGAAACGCGTTGTACTTCAGGTACACCTCGGGATAAAGCAGGTAGCTCAAAAGCGCGTCGCGCTGCACCGGGTGCGCTACTTTCCTTTCCAACTCCGTCTGCGCTTCTTGGAAATTCACTGCCGGCAAACTGGCGCCCGGCCGGCCTTTGAGCGGCGCTTGCCCGCGCAAAATAATGCGTTGCAGTTTCTTCGGCCAGCCACCGGGCGGCACACCCAGAGCGCCCGAAAACATTTCCACGACCGAGTTAGGTAGCGAAACGTCGTGATGTTCATCGAGCTTCAGCAAGTCCGCAGGCTTGATTTCGTTGGCCAGCAGAAACAGCGCCATATCGCCGACCACTTTGCTTGAGGGCGTCACCTTCACGATGTCCCCAAACAGCTGATTCACTTCCGCATAGGTTTTTTCCACTTCACGCCACCGGTGCCCTAAGCCCATAACCGCAGCCTGTTCGCGCAAATTTGTAAATTGTCCGCCGGGGATTTCGTGTTCGTACAATCGCGCCGAACCAGATTTCGGCCCGGAATCGAACGGCAGGTAATAGCTGCGGACCACTCCCCAGAAATCCGAACACTCATTCAGCGCGTTGATGTCGAGGTGCGTATCGCGCGGTGTGTTCGCCAGCGCTTCCACCACGGAATTCAGATTGGGCTGGCTGGTGCCGCCGCTCATCGACGCCATCGCGCCATCGGCCACGTCCACTCCGGCGTCGGCGGCTTTCAGCAACGAGGCCGAGTTGATGCCGCTGGTGTCATGCGTGTGAAAGTGAATTGGAATACCAATCTCTTCGCGCAAGGCCTTCACGAGCGCATAGGCGGCGTACGGCCGGCACAATCCCGCCATATCCTTAATGGCCAGAAAGTGGGCCCCAAGCTTTTCCAATTTCTTGGCCATCTTGACGTAGTAGCTCAACGAATATTTCGGCCGCCGCTTGTCGAAAAGGTCGCCGGTGTAGCAGATCGCCGGTTCGCACACCGCCCCGGTCTCCAGCACCGCGTCGATGGAAACCCGCATATTCTCGATGGAATTAAGTGAATCAAAAATGCGGAAGATATCAATGCCCTGCTCGTAGGCTTCGCGCACAAAATCGACAATCACATTATCGGGATATGAGGCGTAGCCCACGGCATTCGCGCCGCGCAATAGCATCTGAAAACAAATGTTCGGGATGCGCTTGCGAAGCTCGCGAAGGCGCTGCCACGGATCTTCGTGCAGAAAACGCATCGATGTGTCGAAGGTAGCGCCGCCCCACATTTCCAGGCTGAAGAGATTCGGCAGGCGTCTGGCCACTGCGTCCGCTGTAGCCAGAATGTCGTAGCTGCGCACACGCGTAGCCATCAACGATTGGTGCGCATCGCGAAACGTGGTGTCCGTCAGCAGTAGCCGCTTCTCTTTGCGCGCCCACGCCGCGAATTTCTTTGGCCCCAGTTTCTGTAACAGCTGGCGAGTTCCCGCGGGCGGAGCAACCTCCGGCACAGCCGGCAGCGGCGCCCTTTCGAGGGAGCCCGGGATCGTCTTCCCTTTCACTTCAGGATTGCCGTTCAAGATGACGTCGCCAAGATAGGAAAGCAGTTTCGTCGCGCGGTCGGCGCGGCCCGTAAATCGGAACAGTTCCGGCGAATCATCCAAAAACGAAGTGGTGACTTCGCTCGCGCGAAAACGCGGATGGTTCACCACATTTTCCAGAAACGGAATATTGGTTTTTACGCCGCGGATGCGGAATTCGCGCAACGCCCGATCCATGCGCTGGCAAGCTTCGGGAAGGTTGCTGCCCCACGCGGTTACTTTCACCAGCAAGGAATCGTAATAAGCAGCCAGGAGTGCTCCCGCGTAGGCAGTACCGCCATCGAGACGAATGCCAAATCCCGCAGGCGAACGATATGTCGAAATGCGTCCGTAATCGGGTGCAAAATTTTTCTCAGGATCTTCGGTGGTCACGCGGCATTGCAGTGCCGCGCCATACAACGGAATGCGATCCTGTGGAGGCAGCGAGAGCGGCTCTTCGTGCAGTTTGTGTCCCTGGGCCACCAGAATCTGCGCGCGCACAATATCGATGCCGGTGACCACTTCGGTTACGGTGTGTTCCACCTGAATGCGCGGATTCACCTCGATGAAATACCATTTCTGTGCATCCACGTCGTAGAGAAACTCCACCGTGCCGGCGTTGCGATAATTGGCTTCCCGCACAATTTTTAGCGCCGCATCACAGATTTCCGCGCGTACGCGATCCGGGAGATTCAACGCAGGCGCAACCTCCACGACTTTCTGGTGCCGCCGCTGCACGGAGCAATCGCGCTCGTACAGGTGCAGCAGGTTGCCATGTTCGTCGGCCAGAATCTGCACTTCAATGTGCCGGGCTCGCGACAAAAATTTTTCCAGGAAAACGGAAGCGTCGCCGAACGCCGATTTAGCCTCGCCCTGCGCCTCTTCCAGCCGCGCCGCCAACTGGGCCGGATCGTGCACCACGCGCATGCCGCGGCCACCGCCGCCCATGGCCGCTTTCACGATGACGGGAAACCCAATCTCCGCCGCTATTTTCTGCGCTTCCTCTGGCGAGGCTACTGGATTTTCCGTGCCTGGCAGCACGGACACGCCCGCTGCCGCTGCTAAACGCCGCGCCGCCGTTTTGTCGCCCAACAACTGCAGCAACTCCGGAGTAGGTCCGACAAACGCGACACCCGCTTTCGCGCAGGCGCGGGCCAGCGCCGGATTCTCCGAAAGAAAGCCATAGCCGGGATGGATGGCGTCGACGTCGTGCGCTTTCGCAATCGCGATGATGCCCGGAATGTCCAGATACGCTTCCACCGGTCCTTTGCCGGCACCCACCTGATAGGCTTCGTCAGCTTTGAAGCGATGCAGCGCCAGGCGATCTTCCTGTGAATAGATCGCTACGGTGCGCAAACCAAGCTCGTTCGCGGCACGAAAAATGCGTATCGCGATTTCACTGCGGTTAGCGGCGAGGAGTTTTCGGATCGGTCGAGTTTTCTTCATGCGTTAGCGTCAGTCCGTCCTGTAGGGGCAAACCAAAATTCTACAATGATTCGCGGCAAAACTTGCAGGCGCAATAATTTTGATTTATGGCAGAAGGAAAATGAATCAGTCAAAGTTTGGAGCGAGGGAATAGCTAACACTACGGCGCGATCAATGTTTCAGCATCGGCTCCGCGAAGCGAATCGGTACGCCAAAATTGGACCCGCCAAATCCCTTCACAATGGCGAAGGTCACTCCAATCACCCCGCCTTGGCCGTTCAACAACGGCCCGCCGGAGCCACCGGAAGTGGTCTGCGCGTCATAAACGATCTTGTCGCTCAGCACATCCCCCACATGACCTTGCGTCACCAGCGGGCGGATCAACTTACGTCGCGCCAGTTCATCCAGCACCAGCTTCGGGTCTCCGGCGCTCACCTTCACAATTTCCTTCACCGTGTCATCCCCGGCGCGCGCCAAAATAGCTTCGATCCCTGTGGCGTAGCCTAGGCTGATCAGCGCTTCCCCGCTCACAGCGGCTTCCTTTCGCGCGTCAATTTTCAGAATCGGGCGACGCAAACTGGATAAGTCTCCGTGCACCAGCGCGAGGTCAGCCTCCTGTGAAATCTGCAGGATTCCGACGGGAATACCATTGGCCTCTCCGGGGAAATACGCGGTGATATCGGCAATCACGGGTTGCAACCCTTGTTTGACGGCATCATCCAGTTCATTGTTTTCCCACCATGGTTGCACCACGTGATGGTTCGTCAGAATCTTCCCGTTCCCGGCGATAAATCCGCTGCCAAAAAAATCAGCGCGGACGTCCGGCCCGCGACCCTCGGTGGTGTAAACGATGTTTCCATCGCTGTCTTTCAGCGGAGTGCCATCGCTATCCATGCCGCCATACCGCAGACGCTTTCCGGAAGTCTTTTCGTTGAACGCCACGGAAACGTGCAGCAAGCAAACACTGGGCGCGTAATCACGAATGACTGCCTCCGCCTGTTGCGAACTGCCTTCCAACTTCTTCAAGCGGTCGGTGGTCTCCGCGAGGTCTTGCTTCAAAGCAGCAACGTCGGCGCCGTCGGAGGCAGCGAGTTTCTTGCGCAGTTCGTCGGTTTGCTGCTGCAATTGCTCCTTCTGCTGCGTAAAGTCGGCGTTGCGGGGATCGTCGCGCAAACGGCGGGTAGCCTCCAGTAATTGCTGCTCGTTCTGGGCGTTATGTTCGAGCTGCGAAATGATGCCATAGGCCCGCTTGGACTCTTTCTCGGCTTTGTGGGAGAACACGAAAAAGATTCCAGCAATAATGGCGGCAAGACCCAACAGGGCTCCGACGCCAAATTTCAGAACGCGTTCCAACGAGAACGCGTCGCGCGTCATCTTCTCCGTCACCGCCAGCGCCTGAAATGCCGTCTGCGATGCCTGGTAAACCTCTTCGGCGTTGCGTAGTCGCCGCTCCAGGTCACCGAAGGCGCGCTTCTGGCGAATCTGGGCGCGCACCCGCGCCAGCAGTTCCTTGTCGTCCCATGGCATCGGCAGAACATCGTCGACGCCCTGGTCGAGCAAGGTCGCGCGTTGTGCGGAATCCGCCCGGCTCAAAAAAAGCACACGTGGTTTTTCGTTGGGGTTGGCGGTTTGCAACAACGCGAACAGGCCTGGAACTGCGGCGTCTGGCATCCCGTCCACGATCGCCACAACCTGGGCGATTTCGCCGGAGCGTACCGCGCCCACGGCGTTGTCTGGAGAGTCCGCCAGCACCACCGTGTAGCCCTCGCTCTCCAGCAATGCCCGCAAAGATTCGCGCGAAGCGGCATCGGCGGCAAAAACCAACACATTTTCCATGGCGGGAGCCACGTCTAATCCTCCAACGCCCCACACGGACGCAAAATGGCTGCTGAGCGGCGCCGCAAGTTTACCTCAAAACAATTAGACGAACGCAACGATATGTATGGCGCAGAAATTTTCGGTATTTGGAAAAAACGTGTAGGGATAACTGGCTTAGTATTTCCGCAGCACGCCGATGACGCGGCCCTGCACCTTTACGTCACCCGCGGGCAGGACGATCGGGGCCATTTGCGAGTTGGCGGGTTGCAATCGGATTTTTCCGGCTCCTTCGCGGTAGAACCTCTTCAGTGTGGCTTCTTCGTCGGCCACCAGCGCCACCACGATATCCCCGGCATTCGCGACCTGGGTCTGCTCGCACACCACAAAATCGCCGTCCAGGATGTGATCCTCAATCATGGAATTGCCCTTTACCTGCAGAACAAAGGAATTTCCGCCGCGCGCAAAATCGCCCAGCGAAATCGTTTCCCGTTCTTCGACCGCTTCCAGCGGACGGCCCGCCGCGATGCGCCCCACCAGCGGCAATTCCTGCACGCGCCGCTCGATCACCTGTTCCTTCGGCGTCTTTGGCAATTGCACAATCTCTATTGAGCGGCTCTGGTTATATCCGCGGCGAATAAAACCTTTCTTCTCCAGAGTGCTGATGTGCTTGTGCACCGTGGCCAAAGACGTCAGCTTCAGCCCTTTGCCGATTTCTTCGAAACTGGGCGCGTATCCGTGGCGAGTTTCAAACGCGACCAGATAATCCAGCACTTCTTTCTGCCGCTTGGTCAGTGCCATGAGAGCCTCCGCCATTCTGCTGCCGCATCGCGACACCGCCGGGGAAACAGCGCCGCATCACCACCTCCACTCTAGGCGAAAAGAAAGCGAACGTCAACATATTTTTCAGTATGCAATGGGTCCGTTTCCGATTTCCCCGTTAGGCGCTGATTCCATTGGTGGGTCGATGCAACACTCTTCAAGTCAGTGGATCCGTTTGAGCCGGCACCGTTAATCAGGATCGATCTATTGATGCTTGGGTGCACTTGCTCGGAACTTGACATCCTCAAAGGGCGCTTCTATATTCTCCAAGCCAGTTAGACCTTTCCTTAGATCCTTCTGAAAATCTCCGCCCCTGGCTGTTTTGAATGGATCAAGCGCTAGTCTATGCACAGGTGCGTCTACCGTTCCGGAATCTTGCGTGTTCGTTTGACGCTTACGCTCTTTGTGGTGCTGCTGTTTCTTTTCTCTGCGCGGTTGCTGGCCCAGAGCGACAGCGCGACGCTGTCGGGAAGGATTACCGACGCCACGGGAGCGGTAATAGAGGGCGCGCAAATTGTTGTCGGCAATGACGGCACAGGCTTTAAGGCCACGACATTGAGTAACGAGAGCGGTGTGTACGTTGTGCCGGACCTTCATCCGGGCACATACAAGGTTACCGTGAATAAGACCGGGTTCCGGCAAGTGATCCTCACCGGGTTGGTGTTGAACGTCCAAGATGCGCTGAGTCAGAATTTCACACTGGCGATCGGTCCCAAGACAGAAAGCGTAACGGTTCTTAGCAACG
>DATJOO010000104.1:0-68924 GCA_035506955.1 Verrucomicrobiia bacterium | reverse complement strand
TTCCGGCACGCGATCGAGAAACTGGCGAACCCTGGGATGCGTGCTTTTTTGCATTTCCTGCACCGTACCCATGGCCACCACATCCCCTTTGTTGATGAGCACCATGCGGTCGGCGATCAAATACGCGCTGGCCAGTTCGTGCGTGACCACGATGATGGTCATGTGAAACGCTTTTTTCAGCTCCAGAATCAGCTGATCAATCCCCGCGGCAATGATCGGATCCAACCCCGCGGAAGGTTCGTCGAAAAACAGAATTTCTGGGTCCATGGCCAAAGCCCGCGCCACCGCTGCTCTCTTTTTCATGCCCCCGCTCAATTGCGACGGGTAAAAATCTTCGTAACCCGACAACCCCACTTGGTCCAGCTTCAGCCGAACCATAATCTCCACCGTCGACGGCTCCAGCTTGGTATGTTCCACCAGCGGCAAAGCCACGTTTTCGCCCACGGTCATGGATCCGAACAGAGCGCCGCCTTGAAACGACATTCCCAGCCGCGTGCGAATGTCGTTTCGTTCGTCCTCGGAAATCGCGAAGAAATTCTTGCCACGAATCCACACCTCTCCGGAGGTGGGTTCCTGTAAGCCCACCAGCGTGCGCAACAGGGTGCTTTTTCCCGACCCCGAGCCACCCAGGATGACCAAGGTTTCGCCGCGCTGCACGTCGAACGAGATGCCGTGAAGAATTTCGCGGCCTCCATCGTAGCTCACGCGCAGGTCCCGGATGGAGATCATCGGGCCGGTGAGTTCGGCAGGTGTTGCGACAGTTGGTAGTTTAGGGGCCATAGAGTTAGTCCTGCGCCAAAACAAAGAAGAGCATTGTAAAGACCAGGTCCACCAAAATCACAAGAAAAATCGAGACCACCACCGCTTTCGTCGTAGAGCGGCCGACTTGCTCGGCGCCGCCACCAGTGTTGAAACCTTCCAGGCAACCCACGGCGGTAATGGTAATGCCGAACATCACGCTCTTGACCAGGCCCGTGACTACGTCGCGCAAAAACAGCGCGTCCAGGGAGGCCAGGATGTATCGCTGGAAGGTGAAGTCCGCCTTCAGCACGCCAAACAGTGAGCCTCCCAAAATTCCCATGAAATTCGCCCAAATGGTCAGGCAAGGCAGCATCAGGATCATGGCCACGAATTTTGGTGCCACCAGGAAGCCCACCGGATCGATGGCCATGGTTTCCAGCGCGTCGATCTCTTCGGTCACCTTCATGGTGCCGATCTCTGCGGCAAACGCTGACCCTGACCGGCCAATTACAATCACGGCGGTGATCAAGGGACCCAGCTCGCGAGTCATGGAAATCGCTACGGCGCTGGCAACGAAACCCATGGCTCCAAAGCGCCGCAATTCGTAGGCCGCTTGTAGCGCCAAAATCAACCCAATAAAGAATGTGATTAGTGACAGGATAGGCAGAGCGCGAACCCCCGCTTCCATAGCCTGAGACACCGATTTCTGGATCCGCGCTGGCTTGCCTTGGAAAGGCGCAACGAACGTGAAATAGCCCGCGTGAAGAGCGAGCATCGTCAGCGAGCCCAGGTAGGACAGCCCGCCGAGCACGGCACTACCAATTTTTCGAATAAGTTCCAATCGAGCTACCGACCTGGTTCGAGGAATGTCTCATCGCCCTCAAGAACCGAGGGCCTGTTCTTCGCTGTCATAGATCTCGAAGATCTTCTGTAAGCGAGAAAGCTCCATCACTTCGCGCACCGAGGCGTTGAGCTCGTAAAGGATCAATCGCGCGCCATTATCGCGAGCGGCCTTCAGGCCTTCCACGAGTGAAGCAATACCCGAGCTGTCGATATAACGGACGTTCTTTAAATTCAGGAAGACACGACGAGTGTGCTTTTCTTTGATCTCGCCCAATAGGGCCTTGCGCATGGTTGGCGAATTGGCCAGGTCGATATCGCCGGAAATATCCAAGATGGCCGAACCTTCGGAATGGCGGGCAGCGATCTGCACGGTTTACTTTCCCCCTGTATGATGATCTGGCTTGGAAGGAGCCAGGTATTTCACCATGCGCAGCAAATTCCTACCGCTCTTGCGGCGGAATTCTACTACGTCCATGCTCTGTTTCATAAAATGAAGGCCCAATCCTCCCGGGCGAATTTCGTCCAACGGCCGGCCAGCCAGCTTTTTAGGGTTTATGGCAATACCCGAGTCGGACAGTTCAATCTCCAACCCCACCGGCTCTTTTTCGCCCGGACCGCCGTACAACCGCCGGCAGGTGATTTCGATGGGTAGGCCGCCACGGCCCTTATAAGCATGGCGAATCACATTGGCAAGCGCCTCGTCAACCGAGCGCACAATAGCACGGCAATCCGGTTCCTGAAAATGAGTCACCTCGCTGGCACGCTCGAGAGTGGAGCGCACCAGGCAAAGCGCTTCGGGATTACTTTCCAGGTACAAACGCATCAGTAACTCGGCGCGCGGTCGCGAGGCAGCTTGTTTCCGTTTCGCCGCTACTTTAGAAGAAGAGGACACCCGAGCTTCAGTCTCCTAGCCCCTGGAACATGAGACATTGCCATTTTCCAGGGCGGCTGACAACCAATTTTATTTCATCGAGTTTCGGGAAACTGTTCACCGTAGCGCTGCGAACAATGCTTTCTTCCAGCGCGCATTGTCGATGGTCCAGATAATCTCGGCCTTGTGCCCATCTCCGAGCGCTTGCTCCCACACCTGCCGATTCCGGTCGTCCGCCGTAACGTTCAGGCGATCGACCACAGTCATTCCCCGGGTCAGTTCGCTTTCGGTTGCTATATCCAGGAAGTGTTGTGAACGCGCGGTCACGATCGATGGATCCAGAGCCACCGCCATTGCTACGGGGTCGGGTAACGCGATGCCTTGTTGACCGGTTTGCAACAGAAAGGCTTGCTGAGCCGTGCTATTGCACTCGATCGCAAACAGAGCAATTGGATTGTCAAGACGTAGAACATATTCAATTTCCGACGCATTCACAACCGCGCCATCGCGGCTCAGATGCCAGCCGACCAACTCGATAGGCAAACCGCTTCTGACCACGATGCGCGCCGCCTCCGGATCGCACCAGATGTTGTATTCCGCCGCTGGCGTAACATTCCCTTCGCAGCACGGCGCTCCGCCCATGACGACGCAGCGCCTGACTTTCCGAGCAATGTCGGGGCGTTTCTGAAGGGCCATGGAGATGTTAGTCAGCGGGCCGAGTGTCACTATTTCCAGCGCTCCAGGATGTGCTTCCACGGTAGCGATGATCGTGTCGAGCGCGGGTATTCGTTCTGGATCCCGCTTGGGCGGCGGGTAATCATGATCGCTGAGGCCGTCGTTTCCGTGAAACCACTCTGCACCGCAGCGTTCGCGGCATAACGGCTTTTCCGCACCGGCATAGACTGGCACTGTCGAGCCGCACAACCCGGCAGTGTACAGAGCATTGCGGGTGGCTTGCTGAACCGGCACGTTACCGGCCACGGTGGTTATGGCCAAAACCTCAACCGCCGAGCTCCGCAAAGCCATGATGAGAGCGACCGCGTCGTCTGAAGCGGTATCTGTATCGATCAAAAATGGACGTTTCACGCACGGTAGCATAGCAAAAACTGAAAAAATTACACGATCCATGCCCGGACTCCCTTGTATCCAACCCCTACCAGGAAGCCCGTAGAAATTGTTTCCAGTATGTCCCCGATTGAAGTGCCGAGCAGTGCCGTCAGAAGCTAGAGGTTCACTCACGGAGCGCAGACTCAGCTTAACGCGTGGCTGGGAACACCTGGTTCCAGCAATCAAACGAAATGAAATCTACGTGACCTAGACATGGGATTGACTGACCGGATAACCAGTTTAGGAAGCGGCCGGAAAAGCCCGATTGCTCGAGCTGAAGGGATTTTCAAAATCGATCTAGCACGCGCGACCGGTAAAGTACTTCGCAGGCTGTGGGCCGGATGGCAAGTGGACTCCGCAGCGGATATGTCTGCGGAAGTTTCCTTTTATTTCGTGCTGTCGTGCTTCCCTTTTCTGCTGGTGCTGACGGCTTTGCTGGCATGGATTAATCAGACCTCCGGGCTATACGCATTTTCTTCTTGGTTGACCAACTACATGCCCGTGAGCGCGCAGGAAACGATACTGTCAACGATGGCAGATCTGTCCAAGGGCAGCGGCGGAATACTCTCTTTCGGCCTGTCGCTCACCATCTGGAGCGCGTCAACTGGCTTTATGAGCCTCATGGATGCGCTCACTAAGATTTATGGCGTCAAAGAGGACCGAAGCTACATAAAAAGGAGGGCGCTTGCAATTGTTGCAACGCTGGTCATAGCCGTTTTTCTACTGGCGTGCTTCGGAGTGTGGACCGCCGGGCATTTCCTGGCAGCTGTGTTCTCGCGCAATCTGGCCATGTTGGATGAGCAGTTTCAGTGGCTCCGCTGGTTGGTGACCCTGGCCATGATTTGCATTGCGGTGGACCTCATCAACTATTTTTTGCCGAGAAAACGATTGCGGTGGAGGTGGGTGACACCCGGGGCGGTGCTGACAGCCCTGTGCTTTGTAATCGCCAGTGCGTTGCTCCGCGTTTACGTCAATTACAACACGAATATGGCGCACATTTACGGCGCGCTGACTGGGTTCATCGTGATGATGCTGTGGATCTATCTGGTGAATTTGAGCATATTGCTGGGCGCACAAACGGATGCCGCGGTAGCCGGTAATTCAGGACAACATCGTGAATCATAGGCAGATTAGGCTCGACTTGTTATGGAAGAACTTTTCGGTTCGATCCGCGACGGTCGCGTTGGCCGCCTGCTGCGCTATGACGTTTGTGGCCATGCCAGTCAGGGCCCAAGACACTACGACAAGTTCCGCCAACGATGTCCTGGCGCATCTGAACGCCGCCATCAGTTGGTACAAAAATGTCACCACCCGAATTTCGGCAGGAAGCGAACCCAGCGACTCTGTCTACTTAAACAACGCCCAACACCTGGCAGCACAAGTAGTGCGACTGGCCTTCCAATCCGCACAGGCACAAGCGGGCTTGCTGTCAGAAATCACCGTTTCGCCGTCGACTACAAACCAGCAAGGCGGACCGGCCCAGAGATATGTGCAGATGGAAGCGGAAGTGTCTCAACGCATCGGCCAGGATCAATCTCAAATCGATGCACTAAAACAACGCCCCACCAGCAAGAAGCAAGATTTGCGGGCCCAGCAAGAGTCACTCGAGGGCAAATTGGAGTTAGACAAAGCCACGCTTGCCGCCGTGCAACAGATGCGGAGCTTTGCCGAGCAAAACGGTACCGGCGGTGGATTAAAAGGCAGCATCAACGAATTGGCGCGATCCGTGCCGGAAGTCATGGAATCGCAGGTCAACAACAAAACAAATCCTGTGCCGGTAAACGGTAAGGCCGACACCAAGACAGGTCTGTTCGGCGAACTTATGGCCTTGTATGGCGAAGTGCAAAGCATTCATTCCATCGAACTGCGGATCAACGAAAGCGACGATGTGAGGAAGATTGCCACGAATCTCAGAACGCCATTGCGCAACGAATTGAGCAGCACCGTCAACCAAGAGAAGGACCTTGCCAACCAGAGCGGCGTGAGCAAAGAACAGTATGACGCGTTGACCAAGCGATTCAAGGCAATAGCCGCTGCCATGTTGCCGCTCAGCGAAGAACTGCTGGTGCTGGACCAAAGCAAGGCCAACTTGCTGCAGTGGCGCACGGCCCACGTCAATGAATCTCGAAGCATGCTGGTGTCGATTCTGACGCGAGTGTTTTTGATCCTGTTTGCGATCGGTCTTGTTTTAGGTTTAGCGGAGGTTTGGCAACGACTGACGTTCCGGTACGTCCACGAACCGCGAAGACGGAGACAATTCATGCTCCTGCGGCGGGTGGTCATCGGTTTCCTGATCACTCTGGTGATTCTGCTGGGTTTTGCGAGTGAGTTCAGCTCCTTGGCGACTTTTGCAGGATTTGTCACCGCCGGAATTGCGGTGGGCTTGCAGACCATCTTGCTGTCGGTTGCCGCGTATTTTTTTGTGATCGGACGGTACGGAATCAGCGTCGGCGACCGAGTCAGCGTGGCAGGAGTAACCGGGGATGTGATTGATGTAGGCTTGTTTCGCTTCTATGTGCTGGAATTCGCGGGAACGGGCTACGACTTGTACCCGACTGGTCGCATCGCAGTATTTTCCAACGCTGTGCTGTTCCAGGCGACCACCCCGCTGTTCAAGCAACTGCCGGGCACGCGATATATCTGGCACGAAGCGGCCATTCCCTTGGCTCCGAAGGGCGATTACACCGTCGTGCAAGAGGCGCTGCAGTCTGCCGTAATGCCGGTTTTTAAAGAATATAAACTCGATTCACTTTTCCATCGTAGCACGTACGAGCAGACAGAGTTCCCGCTGAAGCCTCCCGAGCCGCAACACCGGTTGCAGTTCTCGGACACCGGCTTGGAACTGGTGGCACGTTATCCGGTCGAGTTGAACCGGGCATCGGAGATCGACGAAAAGATCACCCGGGCTCTTATCGAAGCGATTCAAAAAAACGATCAAGTGGCGCACGCTGTCTCCGGCCCACCAAAAATTCGCGCCGCCGTAAAGGGCTGACGCACTCACAATGAATCGCGACATTGAAAAAATATCATGATCGCCGCACACTGGTTTTGCACTTGGTGACCTCTCGTGAAAATTGGCCGTTGCAGTGGAATCCTGCTACACCCAACCTCGCTCCCGGGAAAATTTGGTATCGGGGATTTAGGACCGGAGAGCCATCGCTTCGTCGATCTGTTGGAGGAAGCGAAGCAGAAACTTTGGTGCGTGTTGCCCGTCAGTCCCACGGGTCCTCAGAATTCTCCATACGAATGTTGCTCGACATTTGCCGGCAACCCCTTGCTCATCAGCCCCGAATTGCTTGTGGAGCACGGGTATCTTTCTCGCGCTGACCTGCGGTCTACTCCTCACTTCCCTGTCTCGCAGGTGGATTACCCAGCCGTACGTGCTTTTAAAGAAGCCCTGCTCAAGCAAGCTTTCCGAAGCTTTGCGGGGAGCAAAGACTACCGCCAGTTTGTGAACAAACACAGATGGTGGCTTCACGATTACGCCCGGTTTATGGCGCTGAGCGAGGCGCACCGCGGAGTGTCCTGGACCAAATTTGATTCGCGGACGGAGCCATCGGAAGAGTCGATTCGCTTTCACAAATTCGTGCAATTCGAGTTTTTCCGGCAGTGGCACGAGCTGCAGAAATACTGTGCCCAGCGAAAGATCGCCATCATGGGCGACATGTCGTTTTACGTCGAACACAATAGCGCCGACGTGTGGAGCAATCAGGAACTCTTCGACTTGCAGCACGACGGAACAGCACGAAACGTCGGCGGAGTTCCGCCCGATTACTTCAGCAAGAACGGCCAGTTGTGGGGAACGCCGGTGTATCGCTGGGACCGCATGAAAAAACAAGGATTCCGGTGGTGGATTAATCGCTTCAAGGCGGCTTTCGAATTAATGGACCTTTTACGCTTGGATCATTTTCGCGGGTTTGAAGCGTATTGGAGCGTCCCTGCACAGGCGTCGACCGCAAAAAAGGGCCGATGGATCAAAGGGCCGGGAGCAGAATTATTTGACACCGTGAGCAAGGAATTGGGAGAAGTGCCGATCGTTGCTGAAAACCTCGGGATTATCACGCCAGAGGTCGAGAGTCTCCGCCACAAGTTTGGCTTCCCGGGGATGGCCGTGTTGCAGTTTGCCTTCGACGAATCGGGCATGCACCGCCCCAGCAATTACGTACGCGAGTTGGTCAGTTTCACCGGAACACACGACAACGATACGACGCAGGGTTGGTGGGCGGCTCTGCAACGCGCCCAGCGCGGCAGAAAGGGTGCCGAAAGTCGCGCCACGTTGCGCCGGGTAATGAGCTACCTGCAGCGCGACGGCCACGAGATTCATTGGTCCTTTATCCAAGCCGTGCTCACATCGGTGGCGGACATTGCGATCGTTCCGTTGCAAGACATCCTCGGGTTGGGCGCAGAAGCGCGAATGAACCTGCCGGGCCGCGCCAAAGGAAACTGGCGCTGGCGCTTCCGCCAGGGAGAAATAAAACG
Organism: Verrucomicrobiia bacterium; assembly: GCA_035506955.1. GTDB lineage: Bacteria > Acidobacteriota > Terriglobia > Acidiferrales > UBA7541 > Acidiferrum. The sequence goes on along the minus strand of DATJOO010000104.1, from coordinate 60,883 downwards.
CGATACTGTGGAGCGGTTGCGCGATCTCACTCTTGTTTCCGGTCGATAACGTACCGAACTCAAAAGTGCATTTGCCCAGACGGCTTCCTTCGACAAAATTCAATTACCGTTAAGTCACAGTTCAGCGCCGTCGCATTGCCTGCCCAAACAGGCGTCGTTAGACTTTTCCCATTCGCGAAAATCGCACTATGATGCAGCGCTGGCGCCAATTCATTTCCAATCCATACGTCATCGTAGCCGCTGCTTTCGTCTTGCGCCTCGGCTATCACGCTTTTCTGGTCTACCAACGCGCACCTTCCAAGGGACAAGGGGTGCTGAAGGGTTTTGAGACCGTTCAGATCGCCACATCGATTGCTACTGGCCATGGTTTCAGCTCGCCACTTGCCGTCCAAAGTGGACCCACCGCCTGGCTTACCCCCGTTTTTCCTTATCTATTGGCGCTGATTTTCAAGGTGTTTGGGGTTGGCACGTTGGGCGCGGAGGGAGCCATCAAGTGCCTGGACGCGCTCTTCTCTTCCCTGGTTTGCCTGCCATTAGTGGCCATAGGGAGGCGGCTCACCGCGCCATGGGTGGGAGTTCTGAGCGCCTGGTTATGGGCTTTACTTCCAAGTTCCGTGGTCTTTGCGGTTGTATGGGTATGGGACACCAGCCTCACCGCTCTTTGCCTGACCGTGCTCCTCTATTTCACCCTGGTGATTTCTGAAACTCAAGGTTGGCGCCTTTGGCTGGCTTATGCCGCGCTTTGGGCTTTTTCCGCGTTGACCAACGCTATCGTGCTTTCCGCATTGCCCGGGCTCGCTCTTTTTGCGATTTATCGCGCGCGAGCCTTCAGTGCACTTTGGCTGCGCAACGCAACCGTGGCGGCCCTCCTCTTCCTGGCCGGTATCGCTCCCTGGATCGTTCGCAACGAAATTGTATTCCACGGGCAAGTCGCATTTCGCTCTAATTTTCCTCTGGAGCTCTGGCTAGGAAACAATCCCCAAGTCCCCGATATTTGGGCTCCGTGGCTTCATCCCGCGAACGATCCCAAGGAAAGGAAACACTTCCAGGAAGTTGGCGAAGTGGCTTATATGAATGAGAAACGTCACGCGGCTTTACAGTTCATCACTTCTCACCCCGCCGAAACATTGGAGTTCACCTACCATCGCTTCATGATCACCTGGACGGGCGGAGATAATTATCTAAACGATTTCGGGACGGACCTGCCCCTTGGACTACGGATCGATATGCTGTTAAGCAGTGCTTTCAGCTTGGTTGCATTTGTCGGATTGTGGAACCTGCTCCGGAAAAATCCTGCGGAAGCCATCCCGTTCGCATGGATCATGTTCGCGTTTCCGCTGGTGTACTATATTACTCATCCGTCTCCGCGATATCGCAGTCCTATGGATCCGTGCATGGCATTCCTTGCGATGTACGCGGTTGTTACGCCATTTAGCCGATTGAGGAAAGCTCCGGCTCTGACGGAAGAGCACGCGGAGTCGCTAGTAAGGACAGCAACATAAACCTGCAAAGCACGCCGCTGGGGCCATTCCGGTTTTTTGGTCCCAGACGGCCAGGTCCGCAACGACTACTTTAATTTCGCCACAATCACGGTCATGTCGTCGGCCTGTTCCGGAGTGCTCGCCCACTCCTCCGCGGCAGTCATCAACGACTCCGCGATTTTGCGGGGCGCAGCCTGGCGTACTCGTTGAGCCGCAGCTTCTAATCGCGAAACGCCAAACTCTTCCCCATAGGCATTCTCTGGTTCCACCAACCCGTCACTATAAGCAATCACCACTGCGTTCGGCGGCACATCCACGCACGCCTCTTTGAACGCGTAATCCTCCACGATCCCCAAAACAATGCCGCCCACATCGAGGTGCTGTGCTTTGCCATCCGATATGCAGAACCCCGGCAAGTGACCGGCGTTTGTATACCGCAATTTGCGCGCGGCCAGATCGTAAATGGCTACGAAGAAGGTTGCAAATCGATCGTCTCCGGTATTGCGCACCAAGTGTTTGTTCAGCCGCGACACCAATTCCGCTGTGCCCATATTTTCGCTGCCGGAGGTGAGCAACTGGCTGCGCAATGCCGCCTGTAAACTGGCCATCAGCAAAGCCGCAGATATTCCCTTCCCCGATATATCCGCGATCGCCAGCGCCACCTTCGTCGGACTCAGCTGAATAAAGTCGTAGTAATCGCCACTCACGCTGCGCGCCGCTTTGCAGATGGCCTCGATCTCCACGCCTTCCACGCTCGGCAAATTCTCAGGAAAAAGTTGATCCTGTACTTCGCGGGCGATCGAAATTTCGTTCTCCAGCCGCTGCAAGTGCTTCTGTTCGGAGATCAAACCGCTTATGGAGGAGGTCATGGAATTAAATGATTCGCCCAACATGCCCAACTGATCGCGGCGTTGTACGGGCACGCGCGCGGCCAGGTTCCCTTCCTGCACCGCCTGCGTGGCCTGCGACAAGTCCGAAATTGTCCGCGTCATGGCGCGCGTCAGGCGCACCCCAATTACCAATGCGGCCAGCTCGATCAACAAGAAAATCACACCAATTAATTGCAGCTCGAATTTCTTCGCTCCGCCCAATTCGCCCAACGACGCAAAAATCCGGTGATTCAATTGTGACCGGCGAGCCTTGAAAAAGGCGAAAACGGGATGATCGCGCCCGACCACCCGGCCGTCCTTCAAGTATGTGGCGCTTAATTGCGAAAAGCCGTCAATCACCGGGTCCAACCATGTCTGAGCCGGTGCGAGCACCCGGTTTAGCGTTTTCACCCGCATGATCGCACGATAATTTTCGTTCGCGATCGGCACCGCGGACTCGGAATCCTTCTCCGCTTTTTGCCACAGCGTAACGTCTACCGGTCCCAAGTCCGGTGCCAACCCCTCCAGAAATTCGCTGGTCACCGGAACGCTGAGGTCAATGTACTGTCGCCCGCGGGGTGAATCGGTTTCCCGCATGGCCACCAACCACAGTTGGTTTCCATCTTGAACTAGCCCTTTGAACGATAACCGCCCGGGGCCGGCAATGGCCCGGAAATAGCCTGGGTCACCGCCAAAATTCACGATCAACCCGGGCAGCAGTCTTTTCTCCTCTAGCAATACCTGGCCCGCCAGCGCCTCATCCAGCGCGCTCTCGGCCATCGTTGTTGGCCGGCTGGACTCCGCGGCGGCAATCGCTTCCGCGGAGTTGCTCATCATTTCCAGGCGGTCTTGCACTTCGTGGAACAACAAGTACGCACCAAGTTGCGAATAGATGATTTGCCCCAGCAGGCTTGCGAAGATTAACAGCAGAATGATCGGCACCACCGCGATAAACAAGTAAGCCACAATCAGCCGATTTCGCAGGCTCCACAAAAGCTGGCTGCGCCAACGCGTCCAGAATCGATAGAACAGATAACAACCTGCCAGAATTCCGACCAATTGCACCAAGCCGAGCCCCGGCAGTCCGTACAGATACTCCCGATTCCACGCCGCCAAAAAGCCCAGGAGACACACTAGCGCGGCCAGCCAATCGATGGCAGACAGGTTTTTCCAAAACGCCTTTTGCTGATTGTTTCTACCGGCCATAGCAGAAAGGTTACACGAACACTTTACCCGATTCGCGCAGGTGAGACGAGGCTTGCTTTATCCTTTTGGAGCCGGCCCTATTTCTCGTTTGCTCGAAGCTCCGGGTTTCGCACTCGGCTGTGATGACGGCTGTAACTGAAATAGATGATCAGGCCAATGATCAGCCAGACGATCAGACGCGCCCAGTTGATCCAGCCCAGTTTGTACATCATGTAGCCGTTAAACCCGATGCCCAGTATCGGCACGATGGGTACCAGGGGCGTACGGAAAGGCCGCGGCTGCTTCGGGTTCGTCCTGCGCAAAACCATTACGGCAATGCACACGATAATGAACGCCAGCAGCGTTCCAATGTTCACCATTTTCCCGATGTCGTCGATCGGTGTTATGCTCCCCACAATTGCTGCCAGCACGCCCACCAGAATCGTGTTCTTGTATGGTGTACGGAACTTCGTATGGATATCCGCAAAAAACTTCCGCGGCAATAGCCCGTCGTTGGCCATGGAATAAAGCACGCGTGTCTGGCCCAGCAACATAACCAGCATGACGCTCGTCAAACCAGCCAAAGCACCCACCGTGATGATGTGGGAAGCGGTCATCAATCCGCGATCGAGGAACGCTTCGGCCACCGGCGCCTCAATGTTCACGTCCTGCCAGTGCACCATGCCGGTCAGTACGCCCGCCACGGCAATGTACAGTACCGTGCAGACCAGCAACGAAGCGATAATACCGATTGGCAAATCCCGCTGGGGATTCTTGGCTTCCTGCGCGGTCGTCGAGACCGCGTCGAACCCGATATATGCGAAGAATATGTACGCCGCGCCAGCTCCAATCCCGCCAAAACCCATCGGCGCGAAGGAATGCCAGTCCGTTCCCCAATTCGCTGTGTTGATGTAGTGCGCGCCAAGCGCAATCACAAACAGCACCACCGCGACCTTGATTACCACGATGGTCGCATTGAACCGCGCACTCTCTTTGATTCCGATCACCAGAATCGTGGTGATCAGCAGCGCCACTAGAAATGCCGGCAGATTAAAGCCGATTTCCATCCCGAACAATTTCGGTGCATGCACCAACGCGTGCGCCCGCGCCACCAACTCCGGCGAATGCACCTTCATGATCGCGTCGGCTTTGTCCAGAAACTCTTGCGTGCCCGCTACCAAGGAAGGGTCGGCGGTTTTCGCCATTTCGCGCGCCACCATTTTCTCTGCCGTGGCCAACCCCGTCCAATGGTCATAAGCAAGCCACAATGGCATGCGTAGATGAAAAATATTCAGCAGCTCGATGAAGTGATTCGACCAGCCGGATGACACCGTACTGGCGCCCATTGCGTATTCCAGCGTCAGGTCCCACCCAATAATCCACGCGAACAGCTCGCCCAGCGTCGCGTACGCGTAGGTGTAAGCGCTGCCCGCCAACGGAATCATGGCGGCAAATTCGGCGTAGCACAACGCCGCGAACGCGCACCCGAGCCCGGATATTACGAACGACAGCATCAAGCCGGGCCCCGCGTAGTGCGCGCCTAGCCCCGAAAACACGAAGATGCCGGCACCGATTACGGCTCCGACACCCAGCGCGGTCAACTGGAACGCGCCCAATGTTTTCTTCAGGCTATGCTCGCCGGTCTCTTTTGCTTCCGCGACCAACTGTTCCAGCGGCTTCGTTGCAAACAGCGGGTTGCGCATGCAACTCCTCCTTGGAAAATCGCTCCATCGATTAAAAGAACTCCGTCGACAAAAGAAGAATCCCTGTCACTCCGGGACGCCGCTGTTGCGGCGTTTCCACAGCCAATACACCGGCAAGCCAAGCAGCACGATCACCATGCCCATCCCCGCGGTCTGCGTCTCGTACAACAGCAACACTCCCATGATTCCCGTAGCGGCCAGGATATACAAGGCCGGCAATACCGGATAACCGAACGCCTTGTAGGGGCGGTCCGCGTTCGGCCTGCGAATCCGCAGCACAAAAATTCCTAAAATCGTCAAAACGTAAAACAGCAGCGCGGCAAAAACGACGTAATCCAGCAGATTGCTGTACAAATTACCGTACGTGCCATCTGGTTTGCGCGTCCGCAACAAGATCAGCACTACGATCCATATGCCCTGATATAGCAGCGCCACTCCCGGTACTCCGTGATCGTTCAATTTTCCGGTGGCCTTGAAAAACAGCCCATCCTTCGCCATCGCGTAGGCTACGCGCGAGCCCGCCAGGATCAAACCGTTATCGCAGCCAAATGTCGAGATAATAATCGCCACAGCCATCATCGCCGCGCCTTTGGCCCCAAAGATAGCAGCGAGCGCTGCCGTGGCCACGCGATCCTCCGGCGCATTTTGAATCTGGTTCAAGGGCAATGCGAATAAATAGGCCAGGTTCGCCAAACAATACAGCGTTATGACGATGATGGTGCCGAAGGCCATGGATAATGCCACGTCGCGTTTTGGGTTCTTCACTTCCGCCGCGGTAAACCCGATGTTGTTCCATGCGTCAGCCGAAAACAGCGAACCCACTTGCGCAACTGCAAGCGCCAAGAGCAGCCCGTACCAGCCGCTTCCGGCGGTCACTGTGGGCATGATGCCACGTAAAAAGCCCAGCCCAGGCGAAATCACATTTGCTCCGCGAATCGCCCACAGGTGCGAAAAATTGTCAGCAATCGCCGCGGAATTTCGCGCCACAAAGATGCAGAGGAAAATCACCCCCAACAGCGACAGCATTTTTGCCGAAGTAAAAATGTTCTGAATCCATTTGCCCAGCCGCACGCCCCGGGTATTCAGAAATGTAAGGAATACGATCATGGCCACGGCTACCGCCTGTTGCACCGACAAACTAATCGCGAATCTTGAGGAGAAATTAATCGGCGGAATAATCCAACTCGTGGCCGATACCGACGGTACTAACACACCCAGGAAACGCGCAAACCCGATGGCCACCGCGGCAATCGTACCCGTCTGGATTACCAGAAACAGCGTCCAGCCATACAGAAAGCCCCACAGCGGAGAGAATGCCTCGCGCAGATACACATATTGGCCGCCGGCGTGGGGAAACAGTGCCGCCAATTCCCCATACGACAGCGCTGCGGCAATCGTCATTACGCCCGTAAGGATCCAAGTCAGCAGTAAGCCCCCGGGCGATCCTGTTTGCCGGCTGATGTCCGCCGCCACCAGAAAGATGCCCGAGCCGATCATCGAGCCGACGACGATCATGGTGCCGTCGAACAGGCCGATGGCTCTTACAAAGTGATGTTCGCTGGTTTTAGAGGCTTCGGCGTTCACGCTGATGGATTCCGGCATTCGCGGTTGGCCTCAGTGTTCCGCCACGCGATTTACGGCAGCCAGTCGCTGAAGGAATTGCCTGGCGCGTTGGGCAGGGTCCTGGGCGCTCAGTATGTCGCTAATCACCGCGACAGAATCCGCGCCTGCTTCAATAACCTCGGCGGCTTGTTCCAACGCGATGCCTCCTATCGCCACGATGGGTTTCTGGGTCAATGGCCGCAACTGGCGAATCAGCTCGGTACCCACCACCGGATCAGGATTCGCCTTACTGGTCGTGCGGAAAATCGGTCCGATAGCAACATAATCCGCCGAAGTGGCCGCCGCGCGCTCAAATTGCTCGCGATTGTGTGTCGAAACTCCTACCCGGCGCTCCGCCCCCATGATCCTTCGCGCTTCTTCCACTCCCAGGTCGTCCTGCCCCACGTGTACCCCGCCCGCACCGGCCAGGTACGCCAAATCCGGCCGATCGTTCAAAAAAAATGTTGCGCCTTCTTTGCGAGCTAACGCCGCCAATTTCGTCGCCGTGTCCAGAATCTCTCGCGCCGCCAAACTCTTGGCGCGGTACTGCAGCAGACGCACCCCAGCATCCATCAATTGTCCGGCAATTTCCACAGCAGGCCCACGAAGCAACCCTGCGTCTAATATCACATAGAGTCTAGGTAGCGCAAAATTCAAGAAGATTCTCCGTTCACTGTGTCAGGTCTTCGTCTCCAAACCTTTTCTGGACACCATATCACGGACTACAAAAAGTCTCCGGTTCACAATTTATCCGCGCGTAATGAACGTTTGTCACGGCGGCAAGGGCCGGCGGGACACGAGAAAGCTAACGGTAGTGGCGCGCTAGCTCGGAGGCGTAGTGGGTTCCAAGGTGTTCCAGGTTCTGCGCGAGCCATTCAGTGAGCCGCGTTTGACCGGTGCTGGGCCCTTCGGGAGCGAGCAGGTTGGTCATCAAGCCCCGGTATTCCTGCCAGGTCAGAACCACATCGCGGAGAAAGAAGCCGGCAAGACAGGTCGCGAGATAAGCCAAAAGAACATGCAAGTGCACGGTGCGGATGGATTGACCTAGCTTGCTGGCTATCAGGCGGACGAGTTCCTCAAAGGTGAACGTCTCTGGCCCGACAGCATTCAGAACTTCGTTTTGCTGCTGGTCGACGGATTTCATCATGAGGGCGGCCATGTCTCCCACATAAATTGGGCGTACTCCGTAACAGCCGTCGCCAGGAACACCAAAAACTGGGAGATGGCGAACGAACCAGGCGATGTTGTTAATGAGGATGTCTTCGGGGCCAAAGATTACGGTGGGACGCAAGATCGAGTAGGAAAAACCGCCGTGGGTGATGGATTGCTCCACTTCTGCTTTCCCGCGGTAATACGCCAAGGGCGAATCGAGGGAAGGATTGGCGATGCTCACATGTACTACGCGCTGGACTCCCGCGTTCTTGGCGGCTTGCAGCAAAGCGAGTGTGTTTTCTACAGCCTGATCAAACGTTACTTGGCGGTAAGGGAAACGTATCCAATAAGTGTTGATGAGGCAGAAAGCCCCGCGGAGGGACTCCTGAAGTTTTTGAGGATTGCCAAAGTCGGAGGGAAGGGCTTCGACCTCGCCATCAAATTCGGCTTTGCGCTGAGGGTGACAAGTGAGCGTCCGAACCTTGTAGCCGCGATCGAGTAAAAGGCGAGTGACATATTTGCCGGTGTAGCTGAAAGCGCCCGTGATCACTATCGTTTTAACGGGCATAGCAAAAACCCTGGCTGCCTTCGAGCATGCGTCACCTTACTACTTGGCAGGCGGTGTTTCTGGCGGCGCAGCTGCGGCGAGCTGCAACCCAGCGGTAGCCTGAGCGCAGAAGTGGCGTCACACCAGGAATACGGGCGAGCCATACCAGTGGCTGGGCCCACCAAATTTGGCGGGCGATGGCGAGGACCGCGTCGGCGCCGCCGTATTGCGTGCCGTTGGAGAGAAGGAAGCGAAGCTCACGAAGCAATTCTTCCTGCGACAGGCCCAGTAGCGCGCTCACGCGCGGGTCCTGTAATGGGGCTACTGCAAAGCCGCGTCGAGCCAGGATAGGTGCGAGCCAGCGAGCCGTCTGCGTGCAGAAAGCACAGTCGGCGTCGAAGAAGAGAAAGCCGTTAGCGTGGCGACCTTTCGTGTCGGTGTACTCGTTCGCAAGAGATAGCATTGGACCTCGCTTTCGTTCGTTGCCTCGGTCGACATGACTTCCTGCAGCGTGACGATGTTCAGCCAACCTTCTTTTTGTCGGCGCCCAGAATGGTGATGACCCTGCCCCGCAGTTTTCCGACACTCTTCAGAGTGCTTGGGGGCATGCGCAGAACTTCGTCGAACAGCCCAGTTACGATGGTGAGAAATTCCAGCATCGATTCCAGGCGCTCGCGGGTGTAGGCATCCGATTGCGCGTTGCTCTTCAGTTCGTTGACACACTCGTTGAGCACGCGGAGAGTGGGGTCGATTTCCCGGCGCTTGCGCTCTTCGGCCACCGTGCGGAATATCTCCCAAACGTCCTTGTACGTCTCGAAATGATCCCGGCGATCACCCAGGACGTGTACGACCCGCACGATGCCCCAACCCTGTAGCTCCCGGAGACTGGTGCTGACGTTAGAGCGCGCGACGGCGAGAGTCTCGGCGATTTCGTCAGCGGGAATGGGTTTCGGCGATAAGAAGAGCAGTGCGTGGACTTGGGCCACGGTGCGGTTGATGCCCCATTTCGTGCCCATTTCGCCCCAGTGCAGAATGAACTTCTGGGCGACTGGGGTCAGGCGGGATGGGCGATTTGTGGGTTCGGTCATTGAGGAGATCTCCAGTTGTGAGTTTTCGCTTCGTCTGGCCCTGCCGGCAGGCTTGTTCTTATAGCAACATCTGATATTTCAGTCTTAACAGAATATACAGGAATAAGTGCCGCTCGTCAAGCGGCTCGGGCATCTCAGCCTCATTGGGGATCATCAGGCCGAGATGGCGTGCAGCACGCAGCGCCCCACGCGAAGAGCACAGTAGGCGCGCAGAAACGGTGCGCCGTGCGCGGCTAGAGAAGGCTGACTTCGGGGATCACCGGGACTAATTGGGGAACATCGATGCGGATTTTAGTGCCCTGCCCTTCGTGGCTGGCGATGTCGAGATGGAAATCCGTGCCATACAGCACGCGCAGGCGCTCACGCACGTTGCTGAGACCGATGCCTTCTACATAGACATGGGGCAGCTTTTCTTCCGAGATGCCGACGCCATTATCTTCGATTTCGATGTGCAAGCGGCTGTCGCGATTGAACGTGCGAAGGAAGATGCGTCCTCCCTCGAGCCGCGGCGCCAGGCCATGTTTGAGGCTGTTTTCGACGATGGGCTGGAGAAGCATGCTGGGAATAAAAGTCTCGAGGGTCTCTTCGCCGATTTCCTTGACGATATCCAGATTGTCTTCCCCAAAGCGCGCTACTTCGATATCCAGATAGTCGTCAATAAACGCCAGCTCTTCGCGAAGGGGGACGAAGGTCTCGTGTTTGCGCAAGAGTCGACGAAGAATATTGCTCAGCTTGAGGACCACCCCGCGGGCAGTATCGGGATCCATGCGAATGAGCGCGGAGACAGTGTTCAGTGTATTAAAGAGGAAGTGCGGGTTGATCTGGCTGGAGAGCGCGTCCATGCGCGCGCGCAGAAGAAGCTGCTGGTGCCGCTCCAGGTTCATCTCGATGCGCGTGTTATTCCAGATCTTCAGGGGAGCGGCAATCGACATCAGCGTACCGAGCACAACCAGGCACAGTTTCCAGTTCCATTGCGGGTCGAGCGCAAAGAGCCACTTCGGCTTGGTAGCGATGACTAGGGCAACCCGGCCCAGTTCCAGACCGACGCAGGTGAGTAGCGGCACCATTTCCCACATAATTTCGACATTGCTAACCAGCCGCATGATGGCCTTCGGAATATTAAGGAAGGTAAAGGGACCGAAGTTCCACAAATCTTCTTTGTCCGGGATGAGTTGCCGAATCAGTCCTCCCACAAGGCCGGCAGTGGCGGCAACAGGCATGGCGAGCCATTCGTGAGCCATCAGCGCCGGAATCGTAATGATGGCGCCGCCGATCGGACCGACCACACGGCCTCCGAGCAAGCCCATCAGGAACGCGCCTTCCAGGGATAGATCCGCGAATTGATACGCGGCGGGACGATAGAGGCGCAAAATCACGCCAACGAGCAGCGGAGGAGTGAGGAACAGCATGAGTTTCAGTTTTTGGTCCGCGTCGCGTTCTTCGGTGAACAGCACTCGGCGGAACGTGCTCCAGCGAGCAAGCAGCGCGGCGATGGAAGACGCCAGCCCGACTTTGAGAAGAAGGGTGAAGAGCAGTTCGCGGATGGAGAGCGTGGTTTCCACGGATAAGCTCATCCTATTGTAAAGAAATCCACCGGGAGAGGGCACGAATGTTGGGCAGTGTGAGCCGGAGGTAATTCCCCTCCCTGTTATACTGAACTCACGCTATGAGGAAGAAAAAAGCAGCAGGCAAGGCTTTATCGACAAAGCGTGCGCGACGCCGCGAGTTGCCCGGCAATCAGCTACGTGATGCGCGGGTGATTGCCACCGCGGAACTGCCAACACGCTACGGACACTTCAAAATTTATGGATTTAAGGGGCGTGGGCCGCAGGAAGAGGCGGTTGCCCTTGTACGCGGTAATTTGCATGGTCGCGTCGCACCCTTGGTGCGCGTGCACTCCCAGTGCCTGACCGGCGACGTATTGACATCGCTGCGCTGCGATTGCCGGGCGCAACTGGAACTTTCCATGAAGAAAATCGGCAGCGGGCCTTCGGGGATTTTGTTGTATTTGCCGCAAGAGGGCCGCGGCATTGGCTTGATGAACAAGTTACGCGCTTACGAATTGCAAGATGGCGGGATGGACACGGTCGAGGCAAATGAGTCGCTGGGATTCGCCGCCGATGCGAGAGAGTATGAGTTTCCGGCGCGGATCCTGAAAACGTTGGGTGCGCGAAAGATTCGACTCCTCTCGAATAATCCGGACAAGGTCAAGCAACTGGAGTCGGCAGGAATCCGGGTGGTGGAGCGAGTGCCGTGTCAGCCGAGAATTTCAAGAATTTCGCGGGGATATTTGCAGACGAAGAAAAAGAAGATGGGGCATTTGTTGGAAGGGGTTTGATTGTCGCAGCGGCTTTACCACCGCCGTCTCTTAAAATAAGGACGTTATTTCGATTGCAGCGAGAAATCCCTCTTCGATTGATCCAGCTCCCAAGACTTCGGCGAATCGCCTAACCGCCGCCGACGAATTGGACGATTTCGAACCGGTCGCCGTTGGTAACATGGGTTTCATCCCATTTGGACTTGGGAAGGATCTGAAGGTTGTGCTCGATGGCGACCCGGCCAGAATTCAAGCCGAGTTGCGCAAGCAGTGCGGTCACCGTGCTGCCCGCAGGGGCCTGGCGATTTTCTCCGTTCACTTGAACTGTCACAGCTTCGGACATAACCACTCCAATTTCAGGCTACTCGAGGCTTGGCACGAAGCGCAAATCGCAAATGAGCCTTGGCATCGCGATCCTGCGCGTAAATAGCGAGTGCAGGATCAGCCCCGGTGATGCGCGGCATCTCGAATTCGACGAGCGCCTGCCCCTGAGAACCGGTGCTTGCTCGAAAAGAACAGTGATTATCGCTGCCGTCAATCTCCACGTCGATTTGTGCGCCAGAAACGGGATCGCCATTCTGTTCGCGAACGGTCACAAGAAGTTTCGCGTGCTTGCCCGTGAGCCATGATTTGGCATTGGTGAGTTCGAGAGAAATTTGTCTGGGCTCCGGAGCAGCTTGCGCAGCAGATAGCGCTTGTGCGGGAGGCGCCGCCGGGGCTACCGGTGGAATAGCTAGCTGCAACTGGCCGGAGCGAATCTCGTCGATCACTGTGTGATGCTGCGCTTCGAGACGCAGCTTGAGAGCCTGCTCGCGGTCCTCGTCCATCGGAAGCAGGTCGAAATAGTTATTCACGCGACGATGCAGAACACGGCCCTGGTAGTACACCGTCGTGTCGATGAGCGCGTGCGGCTCGCCGCGATCCTCCGTTTGAATGTGGAACGTGATGGAGCCCAGTTTGAGATTCGAATTATGCCCAAAGATCATGCTGTTCCCTTGCTCCCGTGGAACGGCCGCGATAAGAAGACCTGGCGCCGCGAGGTCCGGAAAATTTTCCGGAACATTTGACCGGTGGCGTCTCACTCGATATTATAACTCTTCGACCATGACCCCCTCTGACCTGCATGCATACGTTCCCTTACTAATACACCTGTTGGTGGCGGCGTTTTTGGCGGGCGCGTTGATCCTGGTGTCCACCTTTATCGGCTGGCGGCGTCCGAGCAAAGTGAAATCGCAACCGTACGAGTGCGGCATTACGCCGACAGGAGATGCGCGAGAGCCGTTCTCCGTGAAGTTTTACCTGGTCGCGATGGTGTTCATCTTATTTGACGTGGAAGCGATCTTCCTTTATCCGTGGGCCTATATATTCAAGGATTTGGCGAAGAATGCAGCAACACGCTGGTTTGGCTTCATAGAAATGATGTTTTATGTGGCCATCCTGCTGGTCGGATATATCTATCTCTGGAAGAAGGGCGCGCTAGACTGGCATACATCGAAGAAGCAGTGAAGCCAGCTCAGGCCCTTTGAGGATCTCAGTAACGTGACGCAGCCTGGCAACACGAACGCTAATGTTGTAGCCGAACATCTGCGCAGTTGGAACGCGCAGGCGGTCTCGCAAGTGCTTGAATATCGCGGGGAAACCACAATCGTGGTGCCTCGTCACCTGCTGCTGGCCACCGCCCTGCAATGCCGGGACAATCCAGAACTCCAGTTCAATTTGTTAAGCGATGCGACCTGCGTCGACCGCTTTCCTGTAGAGCCCCGGTTTGAGCTGAACTACCAATTGGTCTCCCTAACCCGGCGGACGCGGGTACGGTTACGGACCAGTGTCAGCGGACAACAGCCCATCATTGCTTCCCTGGTGCCGGTCTGGCCTGGCGCCAATTGGCTGGAGCGAGAGATTTTCGACCTGTTCGGCATTACGTTTGAAGGGCATCCCGATTTGCGGCGTATCCTGTTGCCGGAAGGCTTTGAAGGAGCTCCGTTGCGGCGAGACTTCCCGACGGAAGGTAAGAGATAGACAGTGCGGCGCGGATAGACAACCATGACAACGGTTGACACACCCATCGGAAGCAGCAAAACCATGGTCCTGAATATGGGACCGCAACACCCCTCCACACACGGCGTATTGCGTGTCTTGCTGGAACTGGACGGGGAAAACGTGATCTCCGCGGTGCCGGATCTGGGCTATCTGCACACCGGAATTGAGAAAAGCTGCGAAGACAAGACCTATTCGCAGGCAATAACCTTAACGGACCGCATGGACTATCTAAATCCACTCGGGAATAACCTGGTGTACTGCCTGGCGGTGGAGAAACTGCTAAACCTGCAGATACCGAAGCGCGCTCAGTATATCCGCGTGATGCTGGTGGAATTACAGCGGATTTCGTCGCACCTGGTCTGGCTGGGGACCCACGCGCTGGATATGGGCGCGATGTCGGTCATGCTGTACTGCTTCCGCGAACGTGAAGAGATCCTAAAAATATTCGAACGTTTCAGCGGGCAGCGCATGATGACCAGCTTCATCCGCATTGGCGGCGTGGCCCTGCAACCTCCAGCCGGATGGCGGGACATGGTGAAGCGGTTCCTGGACATGATGCCCGCGCGAATCGACGAGTACGAGGCGCTGCTCACGGAAAATCGCATCTGGCAAGGCCGCCTGAAAGGCGTGGGCTACCTGCCAGCGGAAACGCTAATCGCCATGAGTACCACAGGACCAGGGCTGCGCGCGGCGGGCGTGGCTTACGATAACCGCAAAGACTTTCCTTATTCCTCTTACGAAGAATTCGATTTCAACGTGCCCACCCGCACGGAATCGGATTGCTATGCGCGTTACCTGGTGCGCGTGGCGGAGATGCGCGAGAGCCTAAAAATCGTGCGCCAGGCCATGGAAAAGATTACCGACGAAGGCGCCATCAAGGCGGACATGCCGGGAGTGATTCCACCCGAGCGCGAGAAGATGAAGACGGAAATGGAAGCGCTCATCTACCACTTCAAAATTTTCACCGAAGGATTTTCGCCCCCGCCTGGAGAGGCTTTCGTGGCCGTAGAGTCGCCGCGCGGCGAACTGGGCTGCTTCATTGCCAGCGACGGATCGCCTAAACCGTTGCGCGTGCACTTCCGAGGCCCTTCGTTCATTAACCTGCAAGCTTTGCCGTACATGGTGAAGGGACAATTGATCGCGGACACTGTGGCGTGTATTGGCACCATCGACATTGTTCTTGGAGAGGTAGACAGGTAAGGACGCATGGAACTATCCCCAAAACTCGCGGCTAAATTCGAACAACTGCAGAATCGTTATCCGGTGAAGCGCAGCGCGCTGATCCCCATGATGATGTACGCGCAAGATGAATACGGAGCGGTTACCGACGAGATTATCGAAGAAATTGCCAAGCGCTTGGACCTGAAGACCGTGCAAGTCGAGGAAACCTTGGAATATTACTCGATGCTGCATCGCAAGCCGATCGGCAAGCACCACGTGCAGGTGTGCACCAACGTCGCCTGCATGCTGCGCGGCGGAAATGAACTACTGGAGCACGCGAAGAAACGCCTCGAGATTGGCAACAAAGAGACCACACAAGACGGAATGTTCTCCCTCGAAGAGGTCGAGTGCATCGGCGCATGCACGGGCGCTCCGGCCATCCAGGTCAATTACGACTTTTACGAAAACGTGACCACACGCAACCTCGATCGAATTATCGAAGAACTCGACAAAGGCAGAAAGCCGGAACCCGTTCCGGTGATCACCGGGGCGCTCCACGAGCGCAACAAGCTGGAAACGCCGCTCATCAGCAAGAACTTCGGAATTAAAGATTCCCACAAGATGGATGTGGCCCTGCAGCACGGGGCGTACCAGGCGCTGGAGAAGGCCCTGAAATCGATGACGCCGGAACAAATCATCGACGAGGTAAAGAAGTCGAACCTGCGCGGCCGCGGCGGAGCGGGATTCCCTACGGGGATGAAGTGGTCGTTCGTGCCGAAAGATTCCCCGAAGCCGAAATACGTGATTTGCAATGCGGATGAATCGGAACCCGGAACCTGCAAAGACCGGCCGCTGATGGAGATGGACCCGCACCAATTGATTGAAGGGATTATCATCGCGGGCCGCGCCATCAATGCTCACAACGGTTTCATTTATATACGCGGCGAATATCGCTATGTACTCGATATCGTGGACGGAGCGATCAGCGAGGCGTATGCACGCGGCTACCTGGGCAAGAACATTCTCGGCACCGGCTTCGATTTCGATTTGCTGATCCATACCGGTGCAGGCGCCTATGAATGTGGAGAAGAATCGGCGCTAATGGAATCGCTGGAAGGCAAGCGCGGCAATCCCCGCATTAAGCCTCCCTTCCCTGCCGTTGTGGGTCTCTATGGCTGCCCGACCATCATTAATAACGTGGAGACGCTGAGCGCCGTTCCCGCAATCATTAGCGAAGGCGGCGAAGCGTACGCGAATCGTGGCACACCCAAGAACGGCGGAACCCGCCTGCTGTGCGTGGCCGGTCACATCAATAAGCCCGGTATCTATGAAATTCCGCTGGGTATGAACATGAAGAAGTTCATTGAGGAAGTGGCCGGCGGAATCCGCGGCGGAAAAAAACTGAAAGCCGTGATTCCGGGTGGTAGTTCGTGCCCGTTGTTCAAGGCCGACGAAATCGACATCGCTATGGACTATGACACCATCGCGAAGGCCGGCTCCATGCTGGGCTCCGGCGGCATGGTGGTCATTGATGAAGACACGTGCATGGTGGACATGGCCCGGCGGATCATGCACTTCTACGCTCATGAATCCTGCGGCTGGTGTATCCCCTGCCGCGAAGGAACCGCTTGGCTGCGAAAGATGCTCGACCGCTTCCACGCAGGTTACGGGCGCACCGAAGACATTGATCTGATGAACGAACTTTCCAAGAACATGCTTGGCCGCACATTTTGCCCGCTCGGAGACGCCGCGGCCATGCCCACGATCAGCATCGTCACGAAATTCCGCAGCGAGTTCGAAGACCATTTGCAGGGCAAGTGCGCATATAAATCCGCCGAAGCTTTGCTGAGCTCGCGATAGGGACCCATGGCAGAAACGAAACTTGTAAATCTGAAGATCGACGACCGCGACGTTCACGTACCCGCGGGAACAACCGTGATTCAAGCAACACGGACCCTGGGAATTGAAGTTCCCTCCTTCTGCTACTACCCCGGAATCACGCTGAAAGCGGCCTGCCGCATGTGCCTGGTGGAAGTGGAAAAGATGCCGAAACTGCAGACGGCGTGCACAACCGTCGTGAGTGAAGGCATGGTGGTGCACACGAATACCGAACAGGTGCGCAACGCCCGGAAGTTTATGTTGGAGTTCTTGCTGACCAATCACCCGCTGGATTGCCCGGTGTGCGACAAGGGCGGCGAGTGCGAACTTCAGGACATGGTGTTCCGCTACGGGGCCGATACCAGCCGCTTCGTCGAAGAGAAGATTCACCGGCCCGAAGAGAAGTGGTCGGACCTGGTTTATTACGACTCACCCCGCTGCATTTTGTGCTTCCGCTGTGTCAGCATTTGCGACGAAGGTATGGACGTCAAGGCGCTGGGTGTAGGTATGCGCGGCGCTCACTCCATCATCATCCCCAATGGCGGCGATCACCTCGATTGCGAAGAATGTGGTATGTGCATTGACATTTGCCCGGTGGGCGCGTTGACCAGCGGGACCTACCGCTACAAGACGCGGCCTTGGGAAATGCAGTATGTTCCCACCATCTGCGCGCACTGTTCGAATGGCTGCAAGACCACTCTGAGCGTCCGCAACCATGAGATTCTTCGCGGGAATAACCGCGACCTTTCCGGGATCAACAAGGAATTCCTGTGCGTCAAGGGGCGTTTTGGATTCGACTTTACCCAGCACCCCGAACGGATCAAGCAGCCCATGGTGCGCAAGGGAGAAAAGCTTCAACCTGTTTCGTGGGAGGAAGCTGCGCAGGAAGCGGCCAAGCGGCTGCACCAACTGCATTCAGCGTACGGCCCCGAAGGCATCGGGTTCATTGGCTCTAATCGCACTTCCAACGAAGAGAATTATCTACTGCAAAAATTAGCCCGCGCGACCTTTGGAACTAACAATATCGATCATCACCGCACAGCGGACTATACCGGATTGACCACGGCACTCGGCGAACGCGCAGCCGACTCCATGCTGACGATGGAACAATTGTGCGACGCGAAAGCGGTGCTGCTGATTGGCAACGACGCCACGAACCAGAATCCGCTGGTCGCCTGGCAGATTCGGACAGCGATTCGGCACCAGAATGCCAAGCTGTTTGTGATCGACAGCAAGGAAATCAAACTGGATCGCAAGGCGAAGCAGTCTGTGGTTCTTGGTTCCGTGCAACAAGCCGCCGCTGTACGGTGGCTCGCTACAGGCGAAGGCAATCTCCCTCAGGAATTGGGGCATCGGCTGGGTGCGCTGAAACAGGCGCTCGAGGCGGAATCAGACGTAGCGATCGTCTTCGGGTCGGCAATATCCGGCGCCGCAATTGCTAATCTCGTGCAATTCGGCTCGAAATTGCCCGGCAACACACGTTACATGGCGCTGGGCGACTACGCGAATTCGCGCGGCGCAGCCGATATGGGCGTGCTGCCGGATCGCTTGCCGGGTTACGCTTACCTTGACGACAAGGCGGCATCGGAATCACTGGAACGCCACTGGGGCGCCAAATTGTCGGCCAAAGCAGGACTGACTGCGCCGCAGATGGTCGAAGCCGCCCAGTCAGGAAAGCTCGCCGCGCTTTACGTAATTGGAGCAAATCCGCTGGCGCGTTACGGAACGCTGGGATTTGGCCGCGGCAAGGTCCAATTGCTGATCGTGCATGATCTCTTCCTGACCGAAACCGCGCTGCAAGCCGACATCGTGTTCCCGGCGGCTTCGGCCTATGAAAAAGATGGAACCGTCACCAATACCTCGGGAGAGATTCAGTTACTGCGGAAGGCCGCTGAAGTAATGGGTCCGCGATCCGACTTCGATCTGTTGCGAATCATGTCGCACCAATTGGAGAAACTTGGCCTGGGGAAGGCCTTTCATTACAAGACGCCCGCCAGCGTATTTGAAGAGATTCGCAAGGTGGTGCGGGGCTACAACGTGGAACTGGCAGGCTTGTTAACGGGTGGCGCCGAGCCAACCAAGCTGCACTTCTCGAACAATGGGCATGCGCCGTATGATGTTCCTGCGCAACTGATCCGCTCTGCAAACGACACCCTTTTTACCAGCGGCTCGCTTGGCCGATTTTGCACCATGATGCAATCCTTGCCGGAGGCGGAAGCGAAATCGTGAACGAATTCTTGACCCAGTATGCCTTCCTGATCGTTCCGATCGTAAAGATCGCGATTCTCGTTTTCATTGTATTGACCGTAGATGCTTACCTGACTTGGATTGAACGCAAGGTAATTGCGCATATTCAGGCGCGTTGGGGACCGCACCGGGTCGGGCCGCACGGCTTGCTGCAGCCGCTGGCAGACGGCGTGAAATTCATTTTCAAAGAAGACCCCATGCCCGCGGGTGTCGACAAGGTCGCTTATTTCTTGGCGCCCTTTATCACTTTGATGCTGGCGCTTACCTCCCTGGCGGTGATTCCGTTTGGACCGCAGCGCTTTACCGTGTTTGGCTATCAAACGGGCATAGGCATCGCCGACGTGAACATCAGCTTGCTGGTGCTCTTCGCCATTACCGCGCTTTCGGTTTATGGGGTAGCGCTAGCGGGTTGGGCTTCCAACAGCAAGTATTCGCTATTGGGCGGATTGCGCAGTTCCGCGCAGATGATCAGCTACGAATTGGCGTTGACGCTTTCGGTCGTGGGCGTGCTCCTGATCGCGGGCGATTTCAGCCTGCGGGAAATTGTGGATCATCAAGGTTCGGCGCATGGCCTGTTAAGCTGGAATATTTTCCCCCAGATCATCGGCTTCCTCTGCTTCTTTATCGCCGCGATTGCCGAAACAAACCGCGTACCCTTTGACCTGCCCGAAGCGGAATCGGAACTCGTGGCCGGATTCCACACCGAGTATGCCAGCATGAAGTTCGCGATGTTCTTTATCGCGGAATACACCAGCATGATTACGGTGTCGTGTCTGGCAACGATCATGTTCTTTGGCGGATGGCTCTCGCCATTTCCGGCATCGTGGACATTTACGCATTATCTGCCATCCGTGCTACTGATCCCCTTCGGCCTCTGGGTGATTTTCGATGGTATCCGCTATGAGAATCTGTTCGGGCGAATGGTGTTGCCGGTTGTCGGCGCGGTGCTCACCCTGATCGGCGTGGGATTAGTGCTGTTCCCGCCAGTGAACGACGCGATTCAGGGAATTTTCTGGTTCCTGGCAAAGGTATTCACCTTTTTGTTTGTGTACGTGTGGATGCGCGGGACCTTGCCGCGCTTCCGTTATGACCAACTGATGAGTTTTGGGTGGAAGTTCCTGCTCCCCGTGTCGATTGCCAACGTAATTCTGACGAGTGCGGTCATTTTGTGGAGAATGCACTGATGAGTGCGGAACTTGTGATCTTCTTCGTGCTGGCGGTGATTGCCGTCTTGGGCGCGGTTAGCTTGATTATCCAACGGCATCCCATCCACAGCGCCCTGTCGCTGATCGTAGTGATGGTGGCGCTGGCTGGACTGTACCTGCTTATGGGCGCGGAATTCGTGGCGGCCGTGCAGATCATCGTTTATGGCGGCGCGATCATGGTGCTGTTTATTTTCGTGATTATGCTGCTGAACGCCGGCGAAGAAGAGCGCACGAACTTTTCGAAGTTGGCGCTCTATGCGGGCATCCCCATGGCCGTGGCCGTAACCGGATTGATCGCGGCGGCACTCGTAAATTCCACTCGTGCCACTTCCCTACCCGCCGCCGGGGCCGCTGGCACGCTCACATCAACGAGAACGCTTTCGAATTTGTTATTCACGGATTTTGTGTATCCCTTCGAACTGACGTCGTTCTTGATTCTAGTGGCGATACTGGGTGCCATCGTACTGGCGCAGCGGGAGAACTAGCATGGTGCCGACCAGCTATTACTTGTTACTGAGCGCAATCCTGTTTGGATTGGGGATTGTCGCGTTTGTCTTCAAGCGCAACATCATCACCATTTTCATGTCCATTGAATTGATGCTCAATGCCGTGAATCTGGCGTTTGTCGCGTTCAGCCAGGCGCTGCACAAGCCCGATGGAGAAGTGTTCGTCTTGTTCGTGATCATCGTAGCAGCGGCGGAAGCGGCGGTGGGATTGGGCATCATTATCCTGACGGCGCGGAACCGGCGTTCGCTCAACGTGGAAAGCGTGAATCTGCTGAAACTCTAATGCCTCAGACACCGATACTCGACTTTTTGTGGGTCATTCCGCTATTGCCGCTGTTGGGCTCGGCCATCAATGGGCTGTTGGGATGGAAGTGGCCCAACAAGATCGTACATTCCGTAGCGTTAACCGCGACAGGACTATCGTTTCTGTGCGCATTGGAAGCGGTGCGAGAGTTCCTGAGCACCGGCCAGCAACTGTTCCGGAAAGAGTTCTTTGATTGGATCGTCGCCGGGAATTTCCGCGCGGGATTCGATCTGCAGTTCGACCAGTTGACCGTAGTGATGGTGTTGGTGGTGACCGGTGTAGGCTTCCTGATCCACATCTACTCCACCGGATACATGGCCCATGAGGAGGGCTACTGGAGATTCTTCAGCTACCTGAACCTGTTCATGTTCTTCATGCTGATTCTGGTGCTAGCAGCCAACTTCTCTCTTCTGTTTGTGGGCTGGGAAGGCGTCGGGTTGTGCAGCTACCTGCTCATCGGGTTCTACTTCCGGAAGAAGTCGGCATCGGACGCCGGGAAAAAGGCGTTCATCGTGAACCGGATCGGCGACTTCGGCTTCATGCTGGGTTTGTTCCTGCTGTTTCGATCCTTTCACACCCTGGACTTCGTGACGCTATTCAAGGCAGCCCAGACCTGGCCGGCTGACGCCATGGGGCAATTCGGGACACTCACAGTGGCGTGCATGCTCCTCTTTGTAGGTGCAACCGGCAAATCGGCACAGATTCCACTGTACGTATGGCTGCCCGACGCAATGGAAGGCCCAACGCCGGTAAGCGCGTTGATCCACGCGGCGACGATGGTAACCGCCGGTGTTTATGTTGTGGCACGCTCGCACGTGCTGTTCCTGCATGCCCCGACCGCGATGTTTATTGTGGCGGTCATTGGCTGCGCGACAGCGTTCTTTGCCGCAACCATTGGTTTGGTGCAGTCCGACATTAAGAAAGTTCTGGCCTATTCCACCGTCAGCCAACTCGGGTACATGTTCCTGGGCTGCGGCGTAGGCGCCTTCACCGCGGGAATATTCCACTTGATGACGCATGCGTTTTTTAAGGCACTGCTCTTCCTGGCGGCGGGCAGCGTCATCCACGCCATGGGCGGCGAGCAGGACATGTGGAAGATGGGTGGCCTGTGGTCGAAGATCAAGATCACTGCATGGACCATGTTGATCGCGACTTGTGCCATTGCCGGCTTCTTCCCTCTGGCGGCGTTTTTCTCCAAGGACGCGATCCTGGCCGCTGCGTTTAACTGGGAGAACGGCGGCAAGGTTTTGTATGCCGTGGGCCTGACCGCGGCGATTCTCACCTCGTTCTACATGTTCCGGTTGATGTGGCTGACGTTTTGGGGCAAGCAACGGTACGACGAACATCACGTGCATGTGCACGAGTCCCCGTTGAACATGACCATTCCTCTGATGATTCTTGCGGTTCTTTCGTTTGTGGGTGGTTGGTTTGCCTTGCCCGCGATGTGGGGCGGCCGCGATTATTTCTCGGACTTTCTGCTGCCCGTTCTGCGTTCGGAAGCCCAGCCGGAAGTTCCATTGGCACATAATCTCGAACTGATTCTTTCCGGTGTGGCCATGATTGCCGCGGCGCTAGGTTTATTCGTAGCGTGGCGTATGTATGCGAAGGATGTGAAGGAAGGCAAAGACGAAGGCCTCCACAAGCTGCTTTACCATAAATATTACATTGATGAAATTTATCAGGCGCTCGTTGTTGGTCCGCTGGTTTGGCTCTCCCGGAACGTGCTGTGGAAGGTTGTGGATGTGGGCGTCATTGATGGCACGGTGAACGGAGTCGCCGAGGGCACCAGCGCGGTTGGCGACCGCTTACGACGGACACAGTCTGGCAATACTCGAAGCTATGCCGTTTGGGTCTTAGTTGGCGCGGTGCTGGTGTTCGCCTTGATCTTTTGGCCTGTGATCCGCCCGGCGTTGTTCGGAGGGATTTGGTAATGGCTCTCAACGGACATCTGCTGACCTTTCTCGTATTCTTCCCTGCCGCCGGAGCAATAGCGCTGTTATGGCTTCGCGGGGACGATGAAGTATGGATCCGGCGCTTCGCGCTGGTGGTTTCGCTGATCGAATTTGTGGCCTCCTTGTTGCTTCTCCGGGTGGTCACCATCGGCTCCAGCGGCTACGCCGCCGAAGAGTTCGCAAAGTGGATTCCGTCGCCAGCGATCAATTATCACCTCGGCGTGGACGGCATCAGCATGTTCCTGGTGATCCTGACGACCTTCCTCACACCGATTTGCGTGCTGGCCTCGTACAAAGGCGTGCACTTCCGGATCAAAGAATTCCACGTCATGCTTCTGTTGCTGGAAGTCGGCGTTGTGGGGGTATTCCTGGCGCTCGACATGTTCTTGTTCTTCCTCTTCTGGGAGATCATGCTCATCCCCATGGCGTTTTTAATTGGGATTTGGGGCCACGACCGCAGAATCTACGCGGCCATTAAGTTCATCATCTACACCATGGCCGGTTCAATCCTGATGCTGGTAGGGATGGTTTGGCTATATAACGCCACCGGAACCTTTGATCTGCCGACCATTCAGGCGTTAATCCATAGTGGACAGTTGCAACTATCCACCCGCACGGAAATGATTCTGTTCCTGGCGTTCTTCGTCGCATTTGCGATTAAAGTGCCTTTGTTCCCGCTGCATACTTGGTTGCCTGATGCGCACGTGGAAGCGCCAACTGCAGGATCGATCATCCTGGCCGGTGTATTACTGAAAATGGGCACCTACGGCATGATCCGCTTCTGCCTTCCACTGTTCCCGGAGGCATCGCACCGTGCAGCGCCGTATGTGGCGGCGCTGGCGATTATCGGGATCATCTACGGCGCGCTGGTGGCTCTAGTGCAGCCAAACTTGAAAAAGTTGGTAGCGTACTCTTCGGTGAGTCACCTTGGCTTTGTGGTCCTCGGCATTTTTGCGTTCCACGAAATTTCCATGCAGGGCGCGGTGTTCCAGATGCTCGCTCACGGCATTTCGACGGGCGCGTTGTTCTTGCTGGTAGGTATGCTGTACGACCGGCGCCACACCTTTGAAATCAGTGAATATGGTGGTCTCTGCAATCCCATGCCAAAGCTGGCCGCGTTCTTCCTGTTTGTGGCGCTCTCGTCGATGGGCTTACCTATGTTAAACGGGTTCGTCGGCGAGTTCCTGATTCTGCTGGGAACTTATCAAGCACACTGGCCTTGGGCTGCATGGGCTGCGACGGGTGTGATTCTGTCGGCCTGCTACCTTCTCTGGTCGTACCAACGTGTCTTTTTTGGCGAGGTGACCCACCAGAAAAACCGCGAGTTGCCCGACACTTCAGTTCGGGAGAGCGCCATGCTTTGGGTCCTGGCAGTAGTGATCCTGTGGATGGGCGTCAATTCCCCATTCTTCACTCACCGGTTTGCCGCGTCATGCAAAACCGTGATCGAGCAACTCAATCCCAATGTGATGCACGAAGCGCGCGGGTCTGCGGCGACGCCGGAGAAAAACGCCCGTGCGGAGTACGGACCGGAAAGGGTGGCAGTGCGCTAAATGGACTCGCTGAATCAAGTGATGCTGCAGAACGTGCTCCATGTCTTGCCGGAGTTGGTGTGGTGCGGGTTCGGCGTGCTGCTGATGCTGATGCAGCCCTTCGTAAAGCGACGTCAGGTGTTGACCTTTGTGGGAATGATCGGCGCGGCGGCCGGCACCCTGGTTACGTTCGTCACATTGACGGGAAGCGGGTTCTCAGGGCTGATTCAGTTCGATACCTGCAGCCTCTTCTTCCACTGGCTGGTAGGGCTGGTGGCGTTTCTGGTCATCCTCTCGAGCGACTCCTACCTGGAGCGCGAAAACCTGGATGGCGCGGAATTCTATGCCTTGATTCTCTTCGCTACGGCCGGAATGGGCGTGCTATCGTCCGCACAGGAATTGCTGACGGCGTTCATCGGATTGGAGATGTCTTCCATCGCCAGCTACATTCTGGCGGGCTACCGGCGCGACTCAGTAAAATCGAGCGAGTCAGCAATGAAGTACTTTTTGCTGGGGTCATTTGCAACGGCCTTTTTTCTGTATGGAATTGCGTTGGTGTATGGCGTTACGGGCTCGACGAACCTGATGGCGCTGGCCGATGCCAATGGAATGCTACTGCGCCTGGGGCTGACACTGATCCTGGTCGGCCTGGCCTTCAAGGTGGCGGCCGCTCCCTTCCAGATTTGGACGCCAGACGTATACGAAGGTGCACCGACTCCCGTAACAGCTTTGTTCTCGGCGGGACCAAAAGCGGCAACGTTCGCCCTGCTATTGCGAATTTTCAGCACCATCCATGCCGCGACGGATTTTTGGTTTTGGGCGTTCTGGACGCTGGCGGTCTTGACCATGTTCGTAGGAAACCTGGGCGCGCTCGTGCAGAACAATGTGAAGCGCATGCTGGCGTATAGCTCCATCGCCCATGCCGGTTACGTTCTGGTGGCCTTTGCGGCTGTGACCTTCGTGCGAATGGACCCACAGGCGGTGGCACCAGCTTATGCGTCGGTGCTGTTCTACCTGGCCAGCTACTCGCTGGTGTCGGTCGGAGCCTTCACCATCGTGTCCGAAATTGGCGGGCAGGGCGAACGCTACCTGACGTACGACGATTATGCCGGCCTGGGCACCCGGCAACCGTTTGCGGCCGCGGCGCTCAGTTTGTTCCTGCTGTCATTACTGGGCTTGCCGATTACCGCGGGATTCTTTGGGAAGCTTTATATTTTTACGGCAGCCATCAAGTCGAAGCTGATCTGGTTGGCTGTACTAATGGCTATTAACAGCGTCATCGGAGCCTACTACTATTTCCGGCTGATCGTGATGATGTACATGCGCGATTACAAAGGTGTGGTGCCCGCCGATACGAGCCGGGGCCTGAGCCCGACGGCTGCCATGGTGGTGGTGGTTACAGCGGTGATCACGCTATACTTGGGCCTCGCGCCGAACCACATTCTCGGAATCGTGCTCTCGCAACCTCTCATGCTCTCTGCTCGGTGACCGGCCCGCTGACTTAACTGATACTTGATAGTTGTTGCATTCCGGCTGGCTTGTATAGTTAAATCGAAAACCAACGTCAGGACCTCCACGCCATGGACGATCGGCTTCGCTCCGCCAATCTGAACGAATCTCCACAACAACAGTGGTCAAAAGATGAATTTCGCGCATTGTTGGAAGCGGCGCCCGATGCCATGGTCATCGCCAATGAGCACGGCAGAATAGCCCTGGTCAACGCACAGACGGAAAAACTGTTCGGATACCACCGCGACGAACTACTCGGCCAACCAGTGGAAATGCTGATTCCCAATCGCTACCGCGGCGACCACGTCCACTTCCGGAAAGACTACACCGGCGCGCCGAGACTGCGCCCGATGGGTGCTGGGCGCGAATTGTTCGGCCTACGGAAAGACGGCAGCGAATTCCCGGTGGAGATCAGCCTGAGTCCTTTCCGTTCGGAAGAACGAATGGTGGTATTCAGCGCCATCCGCGATATCACGCTACAAAAAAAGGCTCAAGACGAATTGCGCGAAGCCAAAGAGGCGCTGGAAACGCGCGTGCAAGAGCGCACTGCCGAATTGGTACAGGCCAATGAGGCTATCCAAGCCGAAATGGTTCAGCGCGAACTGGCTATGCGCCAACGCGACACCGAGCAGGAGCGCGCCCGCCGGCTAGAAGAGCAGCTATTGCTCTCACAGAAGATGGAGGCGATTGGACGCTTGGCCGGGGGAATTGCCCACGACTTCAACAACCTGCTGGGCGTGATTCTCGGCAACGCCGAGATGCTGCTGAAAGCGGGACCGGCTAATGCTCCGCACGTCGAACGCGTCGAGCAGATCAAACTAGCGGGCGAAGAGGCAGCGACAGTGACCAGACAGTTGCTGGCATTTGCGCGGCAACAGGTATCCGAGCCACAGCTTTTGGATCTGAACGTGGTCCTGACGGACCTGGAGCCGCTGCTGCGACGCATTGTCGAAGAAAACGTGCGGCTGGAGATGGTGCTATCCCGAGACTTGGGCGATATCAAGAACGACCGCAGCCAACTGTCGCAGGTGATTCTGAACCTGGTGGCCAACGCCCGTGACGCGATGAGACAAGGCGGCCGGCTCATCATCGAAACCTCGAACACCTACCTGGGCGAAGCGTACGCACGGGATCACCTGGACGTGGTCCCAGGGCCCTACGTGCAGCTCTCCGTCACGGACTCCGGGCAGGGCATGGACAAGGAAACGGTCAGCCGCATCTTTGAGCCGTTCTTTACCACTAAGGAGCAAGGCTCGGGTTCCGGTCTGGGCTTGGCCACCGTCTACGGCATTGTGCGGCAAAGCGGAGGACACATCTGGGTGTACAGCGAACCCGGCCGTGGCACGACGTTCAAAATTTACCTACCCCGTGTTGCCGGAGCCTTGGAGGAACAGGATCGGCACAGCCAAGAGCAAGGAGTGTCGAACGGCACAGAGACCATCTTGCTCGTCGAAGATGCGAAACTGCTGGCACGCGTCACACGAGATTTCCTGGTATCGGCTGGTTATCGCGTGCTGGTAGCCGCTGAGGCCGCCGAAGCGCTGCATATTGCCGCCGAATTCCCCGGAAAAATTCACATCCTTCTCACCGACGTGGTAATGCCCCATATGAACGGGCGAGAGCTTTCCGAAGAGTTGCTGAAAAAACGTCCGGACATGAAGGTCCTCTATATGTCCGGTCACACCGCCGGCGTAATCTCGCAGACGGCGCTATTGGACGAAGATGTAGCCTTCATAGAGAAGCCCTTCAGTCACGACGGCCTGGCGCGAAAAATCCGACAATTGCTGGAAACCACGACGTAAACACCCATAAATCGGCGCGAATCGGGCAGCAAGTCGTGATGAAGATCACACAACTTTGTGCGATATAACCCACCCTGGCAGGCTCCCGCTCCACAACTCCCAAAACAGAACCATTGCTTAGGTCTTCCTAACCTACATATTTCACGATAGTTACAGAACGTGACGGAATTCCCGACGTTTTGTGGGTAATGGCCACGCAGGTGCACCTACTCCGTCCGTAAGCCGAGATTAAGCCCAAAGCAAGTAAGAAAGGACATCCCCATGGCTAGCAGCGTACTGACAGCGAAGATGGCATCCGGATATATGTCGGCGACCCCGGCAAAGAAGCCGCGCACTCCGTACGGGTTCCCCGTGGTGGACGATTGCGCAAGTTGCGATTGGCGCACGGAAAGCTTCTTTTGCAACGTTTCTCCGCAAACTGCTCGAGCCCTCGGAGACCTTCGGCGCACGAGCTCCTATCCCGCAGGTGCGATCCTGTTCATGGAGGGCGAACCGGCACGTGGCGTGTACATCGTGTGTCAGGGACGTGTGAAGCTCCTGACGACAAATAGCGACGGCAAGACGCTGATCTTCAAGATTGCCAAGCCCGGAGACATCCTGGGCCTGAATCCGGCCATTTCCGGAACGCCGCACGAGATTACCGCGGAAACGCTTCAGCCCGCACAGTTGGCCTATGTAAGTCGCGAAGATTTTCTGAAGTTCATCAAAGAACACGGAGACGCTTGTTTGCAGGTGGCGCAGCATCTGGGACGCGACTGCCACTCGGCATACGAAGTGATTCGCTCCATCGGCTTGAGCAACTCCGTCGAAGAAAAGCTTGCGCGGTTTCTCATGGAATGGTCCGCTGGAGCACCGGTAACAAATGGTGGGTTGCGGGTGAAACTGGCACTGACGCACGAGGAGATCGCGCAATTGATCGGATGTTCCCGAGAATCGGTCAGCCGGAGTTTCAGCGAGTTTAAGAGGAAGAAGCTGGTAGAAGTGAACGGTTCGACGCTGTTGGTTCAGGATAAAGCTGCGCTGGAATCTCTGGCAACACTGTAAAGGTCAGGTCCGGGATCCATCCCCGGGAAGGGGAGTCCGTGGTGGGTTCTTCCCTTCTCTCTTTTTTCGCAAAACAGCGGTTTTCGATCCTGCCATCCCCCATAAGAAAAAGCCCGCATCGACCAGGTCGGTGCGGGCTTTTTCGATTTTGTAACTCTTCCATGCGTCCCGGCGCAAAGCCGGCTCCGCATTACGAAACTTTCAACATAATGATGGCAAGCGTAAAGAGGGCCAACGTCTCGACGAACACAAGACCGAGAATCATGGCTGCGCGAATGGCACCAGCCGCTCCGGGATTGCGCGCCATGCCTTCGCAAGCGGACGAGGCAATCTTGCCCTGTCCGAGTGCCGCGCCGAAAGCGGCTAGGGCCATGCCGAACCCCGCGGCGATCGCGCCCAGATTCTTACCACCCGCTGCACCAGGTTCCTGAGCGAACAGAGCGGGAGCAACGACGAGCATAACGACTACGAGTACAGCTAACGACAGTACCGCTTTCTTCATAACTTCCTCCTGTGAATCGCCGTCAGTGGGTGGTTCCCGGATCTACGTGATACAAACCGGTCTCACGCTAAACGGCAAAAGCAAATTCGCACACCCCGCGAATAAGCGGTGGGACAAACCCGCCGCTACAACGGCGAAATCAATGTTCGTCGGCGACGGCGAGGCCCACATAAATCGCGGGAAGCACCGTAAAGATATACGCCTGGATGATCGACACGAAGATGTGCAGGCCGATAAACACTATCGGAATGACCACCGGAAAGACTCCGACGACGATCCCGAGCGCCGCACTCTTGGACCACGCCCACTCAAAGGGACCCATAAGAAGACCCAGGAAAATGACGTAAATCAGATCGCTGGCAAAAATATTGGCCCAAAGACGAACGGTGAGCGACAGCAGGCGAGCGCTGGTGGAAATGATTTCCACCGGAAAAAGAAGAAAGCCCAACACCCAATCTCCAAAATGGTGAGGCGAACCGGCGAAGGTGTGCAGATAACGAAGCGGGCCATGATGACGAATGCCCTGCCAGTTGAAGTACAGGAAAACGAGAGAAGCACAGGCAAGCGGCACGATGGGACTGACCGTGGGGGACGAAAATTCCGGGAAAATGCTCAGCAGGTTGGCGAGAAGAACAAAAACAGAAATCGTGCCCAGAAACGGAATGTACCTGCTAGCTCCGTGAGCCACGTTTTCTTCGAGTAGATCTTTAATCCCGAAGCCGAGCGGGTTTGTAAGCAGCATTTCGGCGCTCTGCTGAAGCATACCCGGGCGCTCGACAGAAAGTTGAGAACGAAGGATCAACGCAACAAGGGTGCCGAGAATCAGCACAACAAGGGACATGACAACATACTCGGGAATCGGCGTGCTGGCATCGGCAGGTTGCAAGCCCATCCCATGAAGAAGCCGGAGAGCGAGAGGCCCCAAGACGTGATTGACCCAATGCGTAAGGTGTTTTAGCTCATGTTCCATTCATTATTCCGCGGAGCGAAAGATGCTGTGCACACTAACCACAAAGGTGGCCGCTCCCAGGGCGCACAAACCAAAAACCATACTCAAAACGGGAACGTTCAGATACTTAAAAATAACATAGACAGCGAGCCCTATCAACCCGTAGCGGAACAGCACTTTGAAGTAGGTAGATATTGGCACAGAGGCTTTTTTCTGCTCGGCCTGGGCGGTCGAAGCTTGGGCAAGCGCGTCCACGCCTTGCTTAAGCCAACGAAAATTGAACCACGCCAGTAGCGCACCAATGAAAATGCCGGCTCCCCAGCGCCAGCCGTCAAAGTAGCCCACAGGAAGCGCGGCGATTGCGCCGAGCGTCAGAGTAAGCAAGGCGATGTGGGATTCCGTGCGCCGGTAGGCGGCATCGTCGTCGATGGGGATGGAGTTCACTGCTTGGCGGAGCGCCGCAGCATGTCGCGCAGTCCGGCGAAAAAGCCGAGAAAGCCGAAGACGAGCATGAGATATGGCTTGGTGTGCAGCCACTGGTCGAGGAAGTAGCCGATGGCGCCGCCGATCGCAACCGTGGCGACCATGATGAATGGCAGTTCCAGAGCCATGGCAAACTGACGGCTGAAGCCAGCAGCCTTCTGCCCGGTGGGAGTCAATTTGTCGTCTTTCTTTTCGTTATTGTCCAAGGGCATAACGGGCCAAACGTGTGAATGGCTCAGGATACAACCCTGCACTCAGGGTTACAAACAGGGCCACTCCAAGAGCCACCGCTTGTGCGCTACTGAGATGAGGCGCGGGAGCCTCACCGGGGCTCCGCATCCAGGCATGCACCACGATCCGGAAATAGTAATACAAGGCGGGAACAATGTAGAGAACCGCAAAAACCGCGAGCACCGGATGATGCGTTTCGATCAGCGCCTGGAAAATGAAATACTTGCCCATGAATCCTGCGGTGGGAGGAATTCCCGCCAGAGACAGCATGAAAATGAGAAGAAGCAACGCGGCGGCAGGATTGCGCTGGTAGAGGCCGTCGAGATCGTCGAGCGTATCTCCGATCAACCCACGCTGGCGCATGACGATCACGATGGCGAAGGCACCGATCGTCATGAAGCCGTAGGCGATCAGGTAGTAGAAAATGCCGGTAAACCCGGTAGCGTTCGCCGCAACCAGACCGAGAAGAATGTATCCGACGTGGGAAATCGAAGAGTAGGCCAGCAGCCGTTTGACATTGTTCTGCGTAAGCGCCGCAAGGTTGCCCCACGTAAGCGAAGCAACCGCCACACCCGCGATTAGAAAAACCCACGTGGGCTGCAAGTCGCCGAATATGATGGTGATGAGCCGGAGTAGCAACGCGAAACTGGCCGTCTTTGAAGCAACACTCACGTAAGCGGTGATGGGCGTGGGTGCCCCTTCGTAAACGTCGGGCGCCCATTGATGGAACGGCACGGCGGCTACCTTGAAGAACAACCCGGCAGCCACAGCGACAAACGCGACCACCAAGAGCCAATCGGTCAGGCCGTGCGCAAACGTGTATTGAACACGCTTCTCGAGAACATTGGCGATAGCAACGATGTTGGTGTTGGCCCGGCCAATGCCATAAAGAATAGAAAAACCGTAAGCCAGTATCCCGGAGCTGAACGCGCCAAGCAGAATGTACTTCATGGCCGCTTCGTTGGAGCGCTTGTTCTTGCGCAGGAAACCGGTGAGCACATAAAAACTCAACGCCATGGTTTCCAAACCAAGGAAGAGCACGATCAGATCGATGCCGCAAGCCATGAACATCATGCCGATGCAGGCGAAGAGAATCAGTGCGTAGAATTCGCCCTCCTGCTCATGCTCCAGATCCATATAGCGGATCGAAAGAAGAATCACGAGGGCTGTGGCGGCAAGAAAAAGACCGGCGAAAACAATGAAAAAGCCATCGACAAGAACCGTATAGTGGAAGCCCAAGAGTCCCGGCATTCCTGACGGGTGGAGGCGAAGCTCGTTGTACCTCTGCACCTGCTTGAGCAACCCACCGCCACTGAACACAACGCCGGCTAGAGCGAGATAGGCATTAAAATGCTTTTCTTTTTGGTCGAAAAAGAAATCAACAATCAGGATACTCAAGGCGAAAAGGAGCAATTCCAGCTCTGGCAAAATGACGAGGCCATCTCCGTTAATGTAACTGATGACGGAAGTAAGGGCAGAGTGCATGGTGTCGTTATTTGGCCTCCGCGGAGACCGGAACTATGGAGTTTGCAGGAATCGACGAGGCAGTCGGTGCCGGCAATGGCGTGGCCGCCTGTTCATAGAAGCTCGGGTTGATCTGGTGCACGATCTTGTCGACCGGGCTGTTGATGTAGTTGAAGAATGGTTTGGGATAAATGCCAATCCAGAAAGCCAGAGCAACCAGAGGCAAGAGAACCGCATACTCGCGCAGGTTCAGGTCCGGAAGCGTCTTATTTGCTTCATGAGTGACCGAGCCGAACATTACTCGCTGATACAGCCAAAGAAGGTACGCAGCACCTAGAACGATGCCGAGAGTACCCCACGCAGCCCAGGCTTTATTCACGATGAAAGCGCCTTGCAAAATCGTGAACTCTCCGATGAAACCGTTGAGCAAGGGCATACCTAGGGAACTCAGGCTAACGATGAGATAAATGGCGGCAAAGTTTGGCATGGGTGTAGCCAGGCCGCCAAATTCGGAAATCAGCCGCGTGTGGCGACGCTCATACAGCACGCCGACAATAAGGAAAAGCGCCCCGGTAGAGATGCCGTGGTTAATTTGCTGAAGCACGCTGCCAGAAAGTCCGGTCGGCGTCAGGGCAAAAATGCCCAGCGTGCAAAATCCCAAGTGACTCACGGAACTGTAGGCGATAAGACGTTTCATGTCTTTCTGCATGAGGCAGACAATCGCTCCATAGACGATGCTGATCAGGGAGAGAACGATCAGAATATTGATGATCTTCGCGCGCATTGCGTGATCACTGGGAAGCAGCGGCAGCGAAAAACGAATGAAACCATACGTGCCCATTTTCAGCAGGACACCGGCCAGGATCACCGAACCTGCCGTGGGCGCTTCCGTGTGTGCATCGGGCAACCACGTGTGGAACGGGAACATCGGCACTTTAATGGCGAAAGCGAAGAAGAATCCCCAGAAAAGCCACGGTTGCAATTTTTCAAAAATATCCCTGTACGCCGGATTTTGCACGGCTGCCAGCAGCGTGGGAATGTCGAAAGTTTGCACTCCGGTGGCTTTGCTGGCGTTGAAGTAAAGAGCCAGTATGCCGAGTAGCATTAGCACCGACCCGGCTAGTGTGTAGAGGAAGAACTTAATGGCAGCGTAGAGTCGCCGGTCGCTGCCCCACACACCGATCAGGAAATACATCGGCACCAGCATCACTTCCCAGAACATATAGAACAGGAAGAAATCAAGCGACATGAACACGCCGAGCATGCCGGTCTGCAGAAGAAGCAGAAGAATGTAGTACTCCTTCGTGCGCGTCTGGATCGCAGACCAGGAAGAAAGAATCGCGATCATGCCGAGAAATGTGGTGAGCATGACCAGCAGAAAGCTGATGCCATCAATTCCCAGGGTGTAGCGCGCGCCGATCGATGGGATCCACTCTGCGGATTCCCGGAAAGCGTAATCCTGAAAACCCATAGGGAAGTGCTGCACCAGTGGAATCGAAACGGCGAAGCCGAGGATCCCGAAAAAATTGCCAACGATCCGGTGAAGCGTTTGTGAGCCGCGCGGAACAAAAAGCAGCGCGATAGCTCCGATAGTGGGCGTGAACAGGATCACGCTAAGAAGATGATTTGAGAACAAGTGCATGCAAATCGCCTTTCAGTGCAAGCTGCGCACTAAAACGTACATATGGTGGCCGTAGTACACCAGCAAAACCGCCAAACCCAGGAGGATGAAAGCGGCGTAACTCGAAAAAACACCGCTCTGCAACATACGGATCGGATGGCTCAGAGAACGAGTGAACTTGCCGACGAAGTTCACAAGACCGTCGACAATCCACTTGTCCCACCACATGGAAACTCGAGAGAAACCGCGCGCGACAGTTGCGGCGCCGTCGACGCCGAGCCCATCGATCACCTTGGCATCGAAGAGGCCGAAAGCCACGCTGAGGTCCTTGATGCGGTTGACGAAGAGCGCGTCGTAAATTTCGTCGACGTAATACTTGTGCATCAGAACATTGTGCAGGCGTGGCCACCGCGCGGCAATTTTAGAGTGCAGTTGGGGATGCTCCAGGTAGAACTTGTAAGCGAGCCAGATACCGAACCCGGCCACCGCGACCGAAACGCACATCAGAAACAATTCGAAAAGTATGGTGTGGTGCGCGAATTTCACCGCGACGGTTTCCGGAATTACCCCGCTCATCACCGGCTCGAGAAATTCTTCGAACGAACTGCGGCCACCCCAAAGCGTCGGCAGCGCAAACCAACCGCCAACAATCGAAAGAGCGGCGAGTACCATGAGGGGCACCGTCATGGTGCTGGGGGATTCGTGGATGTGATGCTCCACTTCCGGCGAAACACGCGACAGGCCGAAGAACGCCAGGAAGAGCAACCGGAACATGTAAAAAGCTGTAAGCCCGGCGGTAATAACGCCTATGACCCAGAGGAAGAGATAGCGGTCGACGGCCGCAGAGCGCGCAAAAGCATGGCCGAGGATTTCATCCTTGCTAAAGAACCCGGCCAGCGGTGGCATCCCGGCGATCGCTAACGTAGCAATCAAGAATGGGCGAGACGTGGCAGGAATGGCGTTCCAAAGTCCGCCCATCTTGCGCAGGTCCTGCTCGCCCGACAGCGCGTGAATCACGCTGCCCGCACCGAGGAAGAGGAGAGCCTTGAAGAACGCGTGGGTCATCAGGTGAAAAATACCTGCAGAGAACGCCCCGACGCCGAGTGCTAGAAACATGTAGCCAAGCTGACTGATGGTGGAGTAGGCGAGCACTCTCTTAATGTCGGTTTGGGCCAACGCCATCGACGCGGCAAAGATAGCCGTGAGCGCTCCCACCACCGCAACAAGATCCATTGCGAAGGGCGCTAATTGGTAGATCGCATTCATGCGCGCGACCATATACACGCCGGCCGTAACCATGGTGGCAGCATGGATGAGGGCGCTCACTGGCGTAGGTCCTTCCATCGCGTCCGGCAGCCAAACGTACAGGGGAAGTTGCGCGGATTTGCCTGTGGCGCCAACAAAGAGAAGGATGGCGATCGCGGTAAGCACCGGTGCACCGAAAGCGATACGGCCTTGATCGAGCATGGCGGCGAGCGTCTGGTTGATTCCAGCGAAGGCAACCGGATCAGGCAAGCCGGCGGAAGTAAATCGAATCGTGCCGAAGATGCCCGCGATGAGAAAAATCCCGAGAAGGAACCCGGTGTCACCGACGCGATTAACGATGAACGCCTTCTTGCCCGCGTCGGAGGCCGACTTTTTAAGAAAGTAGAAACCGATGAGGAGATAGCTGCACAGCCCCACGCCCTCCCAGCCAACGAAGAGAAGGAGCAGATTGTTGGCGAGAACCAGCGTAAGCATCGAAAACATGAAAAGGTTGAGATAGCCGAAGAACCGGTAGTATCCCCCTTCATGGGCCATGTAGCCGATGGAGTAAACGTGGATCAG
This sequence comes from Verrucomicrobiia bacterium, assembly GCA_035506955.1. Taxonomy (GTDB): domain Bacteria; phylum Acidobacteriota; class Terriglobia; order Acidiferrales; family UBA7541; genus Acidiferrum. The sequence continues at coordinate 24,682 of DATJOO010000104.1, read as the reverse complement.
GAAACCCACGCCAGTGACCACAAGAATCATCACGCAGGACAAAGGATCGAGAAGATAGCCCCAATCCGCAATAAAGGGCACCAGGCCACCGACCGCCGGGATTGATCCGGGTGTCACCCATTCGAACAGAATCTGCTGGAAGACTCGTTGACCAGCCTCCAAACCAGACAGCGCGAAAGCTGCACCAACCGCGTGGAGAAACGAGAGCAGAACGCTGCCCACACAAAAAAAGTTAACCGCCCTCTTCGGCAACAACCGGCCGAACAAAAGCATGGTCGCAGCTGAGACCAGCGGGAAAAGCGGGATCAACCAGAGGTGCTGCAGGAAATAGTTCGAGGAGGTCATGGGCGGACCACTCCCCTTGCGGACATGAGCACAGCTACCATTTGAGTAGATCCATTTCGTCGGCCAGCAGGGTTTCGCGGTTCCGGAAATAGGCGATGATAATGCCGAGACCGATAGCGGCTTCGGCGGCTGCATCCGCGATGATGAACAGCGCAAAAACCTGCCCGGCGACGTCCCCAAAAATGCGAGAGAAAAGAACCAGGTTGATGTTCACCGCATTGAGGATCAGTTCGATGGACATCAGAACCACAATCACATTCCGCCGCGTCACCACCCCGATGCAGCCGATCAGAAATAGCGCGAAGCTCAGGCAGAGGTAGTGGATGGGAGACATCATGATTCGCTGGTCCTTTTCCTGCTCTTAGCCATCACCACGGCGCCAACCATCGCAACGAGCAACAAAACGCTGGCAATTTCGAAAGGCAGCAAATAGTCGCTGAACAGGCTCTTGGCCAATGCTTCAGAGTTGGGAGGTAGTTTGTCTGCAGGAGCGCTTCCTTGAATCAGTAACCCTTCCCCAGGAAGCTTGCGGGCCAATAGCAGTATGACGACACCTTCGAAGGCCAAGGCCAGGATTACCAGCACAGCCACAAACCGCTGCAGCCGGAAACGAATCTGGTGGATAGGCGCGTCGAGCCGAACCAGCATAATCACGAAGATAAACAGCACCATGATTCCGCCGACATACAAAATGATTTGCGTGATGAACAAGAATTCGGCTCGTAATTGCAAGAAGATGCCAGCAATGGCCAGTAGCGTGGCGACCAGGCAAACCGCGGAGTGCAGCGCGTTGCGGCGCGTCACCATCAGCCCGGCACTCAGAACCGCAACGCCTGCAAAAAAGTAGAAGAAGATGCTATCCAGCATAAGAATCCGATGGCACCGCCGACGTGGAAGAAGCGGCGCTTGCGTGTTTATCGTGCAAACGTACAAGCAACAGTGAGACGGCCAGAGTGAAAGCCGTTGTGAGCATCACAGCCAGCCAGCGGTTCCACCCAAGTTCCAAGCTCAAGAACATGGCTATCCCGACAGAGAAAATGTTTACGATGGCCAAGGGGATCAGGATGTACCAGCCGAGGTGCATCAACTGGTCGAAGCGATAGCGCGGTAAGGTGAAGCGAAGCCACATGAAAACGTAGATGTAAACGGCCACCTTGAAGAGGAACCAGAACGCACCGTTGAGACCCGGAATGGCGAATCGTAAAGGCGCGACCAGCCAGGGCACCAGGTAGATTACTGCCACACCAAAGCAGCACAGCGCGACAACCCACATGAAACCCAACTGCACTTTAACCGGCTGCTTCCCTGCCCGGTAGATGCAGTACACACCAAGCGCTGCGATCAAAAGGGCGGGAAGGACGCCCATCGGTATATCCAGCCAGCGGACGTTCGAGAACGGACGCAGCCACCCGCCGAGGAAAAGCGTTGTGGCCACCGACGCCACCACGATCATATTGGCGTATTCACCCAGGAAATACAGAGCCCAGCGAAAGCCGCTATATTCCGTCATGTAGCCCGCGACAAGTTCGGATTCCGCCTCAGGCAGATCGAACGGAGCGCGGTTCGTCTCGGCTATCGAAGCAACCAGGTACGTGAAAAACGCTACGGGCGCCAGGAAAAGGAACCAGACATGCTGGTCTGACTGGGCATCCACGATGGCACGAATCTTCAAGCTGCCGGAGAGCAGCAAGGCGCTGATGATCGCGAGCCCCCCGGCGGTCTCGTAGCTCACAAGCTGCGCGGTGCTGCGCAGCGCTCCCATGATGGAATAGTGGCTGTTCGAGGCCCATCCTCCCAGAATGATGCCCAGGAATCCGAGAGAACTTACGCCGATGACAAACAGGATGCCGATGTTAATGTCCTGCGCCACTCGAAAGGCCGGGCCGAAATAAATCGCGCCCATGGACGTGAGCGCGGCGACCATGGAGATGACCGGAGCGAACCAGAAGATGAAGGCATCGGCATCGCGCGGGATGATGTCTTCCTTGATGAGCAGCTTTACCGCATCCGCGATCGGCTGAAGCAGACCGTGCGGCCCCACGCGCATGGGTCCCAAGCGCGCTTGCATATCGGCCATCAGCTTCCGTTCGACCAGGACAACGTACCCGGCCACCAGAGGAACCGCGGCCACGATCACCACGCCGCAGACCAGTTCGACCCACCATGTTTTGAGAAAAGCCACAACTGCTTGCATGGTCGGACTGATTGAAAGCACACAGCCTAAAGCCTGTGTTACCGGGTGGCTCATCGGTCCACCTCACCCAGAACGATATCCAGCGTGCCGATCACCGCAACGACATCCGCAACCAGGTGGCCTCGAATCATCTTGTCGAGTGCCTGCAAATTTACAAATGAAGGAGGACGAATGCGCACACGATACGGCTGTGTAGTGCCATCGCTGACGATGTAGTAGCCGAGTATGCCCTTGGGAGCTTCGATGGAGTGATAAACCTCGCCGGGCGCGGGTTTGATCACTTTGCCGACCTTGCCAAAGATCGCGCCCTCGGGAATATTTTCGATCGCTTGCAAACAGATACGGCGCGACTGCCGCATTTCTTCCATACGCACCATGTATCGGTCGTAAGTGTCCCCATTGGTGCCAATCGGAATTTCGAACTCGTAGCGATCGTAGGCGGCGTAGGGCTGCGCCTTCCGCAGGTCCCATTTCACTCCGCTGGCGCGCAGGATTGGACCCGTGGCACCCAAAGCGATGCAATCTTCCGCACTGAGCACGCCGACATTTCGTGTGCGGCCGATCCAAATGCTGTTCCCGGTCAGCAGATCGACATAATCCTGAATACGACGCTCGAAATCCTTGCAGAAACGCTCGACATCCTTTTCGAAGCCGTCGTAGGACTCGTACTGCAACCCGCCGATTCGAAAGGCGTGTGTAGTCAGTCGCGCGCCACAATACTTCTCGAAAATCTTCAGAATTTCTTCGCGTTCCCGGAAGCAGTAAAAAAGCGGCGTCAGCGCGCCGATATCAAGCGCATGTGTGCCCAGCCAGACCAGATGGCTCGCGATGCGCTGCAGTTCAGTGAGGATCGTGCGAATCACCCGGGCGCGTATCGGAACTTCGACTTGGAGCAGCTTCTCGACGGCCTCGCAGTACCCAAGGCCATTGCTGACCGCAGCAACGTAGTCCATACGATCAACGTATGGCGCAAATTGCTGGTAAGTACGATTTTCCGCAATTTTCTCAACGCCACGATGGAGGTAGCCAATCACACATTCCGTGCCGCGCACGCGCTCGCCGTCCAGCTTCAGTTTTACACGCAGAACCCCGTGCGTAGAAGGATGCTGGGGCCCCATGTTCAGGACAAGCTCGTCGGCGCCAAGCAGCGTGTTGTTCTGTTGCGACGCGTCGTTTTGGATGCTGTCTGCCACGTCTCCTCTGGCTACTGGCCGCTCTCAATGCCGAGATTCTCTCGGACCCATGCGGTGTCTTGCTGAAGAATGTCGTAGTCTTTGCGAAGCGGATGACCATTCCAGCCGTCCGGCAGAAGAATGCGCTTCAATCCCGGGTGCCCGGTGAATTCAACGCCGAACATGTCAAAGATTTCGCGCTCCAGCCAGTCGGCAGTGGGCCAAATATCGACTAGGCTCTTAGGACGTTCGTTCGCAGCAACCGCGGCCTTCAGGCGGAGCCGCGTATTATTCGGGAACGAATACAGAATAGCCACAAGATCGAAACGCTTTTCGCGGCGAGGCCAATCCACCGCCGTGTAATCCTCAAGCAGGTCAAATTTCTCTTCGTCCCGCGAGTAACGTGCGATCTCGGAAAGCTGCGATACGTCAATCACCAGGTAGGGCTGCTTGCGATCTTCCAACGCTTCCAGAATCGCACTGCCAAAGCGCGCACGATAGCGTTGAACCCACTCGTTATCGACAGGAATTTGTAGGGCCGGCGGTGCTTTTGGCGCAGGCGCAGCGGGCTTTGCTGCCGCGGGCGCAGCCGGCGCGGGCGCGCTCTTGGGCGGAGGCGTAGGCGAAGTGGCTTTCGGCTCCGGTGGAGTACTCTCAGACTCTTGGGATGGCTTGGACTCGTCTGCCATGGACCCTTGGACCAATATGCTGCGATACGACGATCAGAAGAATGAGAACAGAACGCCGTGAACTTGAGTCGCTAAAGATGGCTGCAAAAAGCTGCGTGCGCAAGGAAGGAGCGAAGAACGCGCAATCCATCTTGCTATGCGGATGCGGTAATCCGCGACCTGGCAGCTATTCTCATCGTTCACTGCGTTTCTAACATAGGAGAAAAAAGCAGTCAATGCGCGCGAGCACAGACAGAGGAAAAGTTTGCGGCGCCCGATAAAAGGAAGTTGCGAATGAAAAGAGCCGCTTTGCGCTGCTACACTGCGCTGTTCGATTAAGGCGGAAAAGCTCACGCCCAGTCGAGGGCGCCCTTTTTGTAGAGCCAGATGTAACCGATAACCAGGATCCCGAGAAAAACAGACATGGAAATAAGCGCAAACGCGCCCAAATGCTGGGCTAGCCAGGAACGGTAAAGAATGGCCCAGGGGATCAGGAAAATCGTCTCGGCGTCAAAAATGACAAAGAGAATCGCTACCACATAATAGCGAGCGGAGTAGCGCCCGCGAGCGTTGCTTTCGGCAGGCACGCCGCACTCGTAAGGGAGAAATTTCGCTGGACCGCCACGCGACCCCGGCCGAATCAGCTTGAACACAAGCAGAGCAAGAACAGGAAACGACAGAACGAGTAGAGCGAAAATCAGGACCGGGATATAGGCAGCGGGCATGGTTGCAACCTTCTGGGCATGCTAGCACACAAAAAGGGGCGAAGTGCAAGGAGAGGTGTCACGCTCTGATGCGGAGCCGCGAAAGTGTCGCGCGTAAACGCGTGCGCAAAGCCGCGTTAAGTCGCCACGCCCGGCAATTTATTTTTCGAACAGAAGCTCTCCGGCACGGTGCGTCGCTTTTACCACCGCTTTGATCAGCGTGACGCGTAACTTGCCTTCTTCCAACTCGAGAATTCCGTCTATCGTACAGCCCGCAGGAGTGGTGACCGAATCCTTCAGCAAGGCAGGGTGGTCGCCAGTTTCGAGCACCACGCTTGCGGCGCCTTTCATGGTTTGCGCCGCAAGAAGCGTGGCGATATCGCGCGGCAAGCCCACCTTCACCCCCGCTTCCGCCAGCGACTCGAGAATGATGTAGATGAAGGCGGGCCCGCTGGCGGAAAGCCCAGTAACCGCGTCCATGTTTTTCTCGTCGACCACCACGCTGCGCCCTACCGCGTCAAACATCGTCTTTGCAATTTCCAGATGTTCGGCAGAAGCATGCGCGCCGCGGCAAATGCCGGTCATGCCAACTCCCACCGTCGAGCAGGTATTCGGCATCGCGCGGATCACCGGCACACGGGGCCCCACCCGTTGTTCGATGTAAGAAGTAGGCACGGAAGCCGCAACGGAAATCACCAGCGTATTCTTGGAAAGCACCGGCTTGATTTCCTTGAGGATATCGCCGACAACCTGCGGCTTCACCGCCAACAGAACGATATTGGCGCCTTTCACCGCTTTGCGGTTGGTCGTGGACGCATTGACACCGAGTTCCACCCCGATGGTTGCGGCTTTTTCTTCCCGACGAACCGTGGCAGTCACTTTCTTGGGGGAAAACAGTCCTTGTTTGAGAAAGGCGCGCAGCAAGATACTGCCGAGTTTGCCCGTGCCGAGTACCGCCAAATGTTGCTCAGAAAGTTTAGGAGTCATGGTCAGAACATTGTTATGGAGGACCGCCCAAGGGTCAAGAAAGCGATCGGCAGCTAGGCCCTGTCCGCAAAGAATTCTGCCAGAGCGCTGTGAAATGTGATGTCAGCCGTGGTGGGCGCCGTGAAGCACTTCCACAGCGTGAGGCAGGAGGTGGGCGATTGCATCGAGGGACTCGCTGGCACCCTTAGGACTGCCAGGAAGATTAATAATGATGGTTTGATGCCGAATAGCCGCGACACCCCGAGAAAGCAGGGCGGTCGGAGTCTTTTCCAAACCCTTTCGGCGAATTTCCTCCGCGATTCCGGGAATGGTGCGATCGGCAATGTCGAGCGTGCACTCCGGTGTGGTATCGCGCGGCCCTAAGCCCGTGCCACCTGTGGTCAGAAGGACGTCGACGCCGCCGGAATCGATGATGGCGCGGAGCTGATTACGAAGTTCTTCGGAATCGTCGGAACAACGAAACGCGGCAGAGACCGTCCAGCCGAGCGCGCGACACCCGGCTACAAGCGCGGGCCCTGAAAGGTCCTCGCGTTCCCCGCGAGTTACGGAATCACTGATGGTCAGAACGGCTATACGCATGAAATGAGCAATCACTGATCCGTAATTCGAACGCAGATTAGCCGGTGCTGACGGCGTCGCGATTGGCTTCGTCCAGCAGTCGCATCGCCTCCATCAGCAGTCCTGTCGTGCTGCGCGTGGTGGTGGTGGCCGTGGACGCATTTGCCGCGTTGAAATCAATCTCGAATTCGCCTTCGGTCCACAGCACCACTTTGAAGACAGCGTCATCGCCTGCCAAGTTGTTGATTTTGGCGTCGCGACATTGCCCCGCTGCGAAGTAGAGTTCCGCGCGATCCTTACCCTGCTGCACAACCAGCCGGCATGACTTCTGCCCCATTTCCAGAGATTGCAGCAGGTCAATCATGCTCATCTCTTCCAGACGGCCCTGAATGACCCCCGGACGCGAAGCTTTTTTCTGCAGTTTTTCGAGGTGCAAACGGTCAACCACTTTTTTGGCCGAACGCACCAGATCCTTAATCAGGAAAGGCTTCGCGATAAAGTCTTCGGCGCCCTCGATCAAGGGACGCAGCCGCTCCTCTATATCGGTGCGGCTGGCCATGAACAGAAACGGGATGTGCCGCGTGGCTTCGCGTCCACGCAGTTTTTCGAAAAGTTGCCGGCCATTCAGCCCCGGCATGTTGTAGTCGCAGAGAATCACGTCGGGAGGTTCGTCGATTACTTTCAGCAGGGCGTCGGCTCCATCGTTGGCCAGCATCACCTCACAGAACGGCTCCAGTCCCTTGGCCACAAGATCGCGCACCATGGGATTGTCTTCGGCGAGCAGCAGCTTGACCGTTTTGCCGGAGGCAGCGCTCATCGGGTGCGACTCCGGTGCGCTTTCTTTTTGGGGCGACGATGGTAGTCGCCGCTTTTGCCGCCGGTCTTCTCCAGCAGGTGGACGGCGGTGATCTCGATGCCTTTGTCCAGGGCTTTACACATGTCGTAGACCGTAAGAGCGGCGCAGCTCACGGCGACCAGTGCTTCCATCTCCACACCTGTCTGCGCCGTAGCCGTCACCCGAGAAACTACTTCCACCCCATCTTTGCATAGGCGCGGGGTCACATCAATGTGAGTGATGGCAAGCGGATGACAAAGAGGTATCCACTCCGAAGTACGCTTGGCCGCCGCAATTCCGGCGATCCGGGCAATTTCGAGGGGATTTCCCTTGGGATTTTTCAGACTGCGGACCGCGCGCAAGACGCGGGGCGACATCCGAACAAAGGCCTCAGCGCTCGCGGTACGGGTGGTGACAGATTTGGACGACACGTCCACCATCGTGATTTCGCCACGACTAAAGTAGTGGGAGAGTTTGCGCATAGATTGGAAGGATGATTCTAGCACTCGCTCCCAGGACATCGCGAGGAACGCGACAGCAAAGGCACGAAGAGACATATAGCTGGCGCCTTCCGATGCGGGCCATTGGCTCTTGCCTTGTTGGCGCATGCGCGGTTGTTAAAGTACGTCGAAGCGCGGCAGAACGGAAACCTTCTCGCCCTCCTTGATGTTGGGCTGCTCAGCAGGGACTACCAGAAAGCAGTTGGCGCGCGTCAGCGCCGCAATGTCGCCGGAGCCTTGCCAACGCAAAGGCCGAACCTCGGGAGCAAATCGGGAGGGGACGGAACCGGCCAGTTGGGGCCATTCAATGCGAGCCGGAAGAAAGTGGGTCAGGCCGGCTTTTTCTTGGATGGGTTCCGCGAGTGTAGCTTCCAGCATCGGCAGAGGGCGCGGCTTCGCTCCACCCTGATGATCGATCGCGGGGATCACGAAAAGCTGGAAGGTCACCATGGTGGAGACCGGGTTACCAGGCAAGCCAAAAACCAGGGTGTTTCGACAGCGTCCGAACACCGTCGGCTTTCCAGGCCGCAGAGCCACAGCATCGAAGAAAAATTCGGCACCCATGCCCTTCAGGACCGACTCAACCAGGTCATACTTCCCCATCGACACTCCGCCAGACAGGACCAGGATGTCTTCGCGGAGACCCTCTTCGATCTTGGCGCCGAGGTCGTCGGCACGATCGCGTGCATTCACGAACGGAATTGGTTCGCCACCAGCGAGCTGTACTTGCGCCGCCAGCGAGACCGTGTTGCTGTTGCGAATGTGAAAGGGCCCGGGCGTGTCAGAAATGGGCACAACCTCGTCCCCAGTAGACAGGATGGCAACGCGCGCCTTGCTGTGGCACAACAACGATGTAGCGCCCACTTGGGCCGCCACCGCCAACTCGGCATAGCCGAGACGTACGCCTCCCGGAAGCGCCAGATCGCCTGCGTGCGCTTCGCTACCGCGGGACACGATGTTCTGACCTGGCTCCGTTGGGCGCGCAAAACTGATCGCATCGCCATTGCGGTGGGTGAATTCAATCATGACTACCGCATCCGCGCCGGCAGGAACGGCCGCTCCCGTCATGATCTGAACACAGGTGCCGGCCACGAGCGGCTCGGAAACGGTATCGCCAGCCTTAATTTCCCCCACACAGCGCATGGACGCGCCCTGACTGGCTTCACTCGCGCGGACCGCATATCCGTCGCGCGTGGATCGATCAAACGGTGGATACTCACGGTCCGAGCGAACCTCTTGCGCGAGAACGTGCCCCAGGGCTTGGGCGATAGGAAGAGTGTTCGGAAGGCGAGAGTTGGCCCGAGATTGAGATTCGGCGATGACGACTTGCCGCGCTTCGGCGAAGGAAAGCATGAGGGTGAGTATTGTAGCGCAACGTGTGGCCACAGCTGCAGTGTGGTCTGCCGTGGCTAGACAGATTGCAGAAAACTCTTTTAGCAGGTGTGGCCTTCAGTCCTCACGTGAGTGGCACAAATGGGAAAGTCCTTAGCCACGGAAGGCTCTTCGTGTGTCTTTTTCAGGAACTTTAGAGCCAGCTCGACAACAGTGTCCCAGGTTGAATGATGGTGGCGTCGCGTTCCGGACCAGTCGAAATCATGCCGATTTCGAGCTGCAGAAAATCGGAAACGAAGCGCAGATAGTCAATCGCGTTCTTGGGAAGCTGGCTGGCTTCCTTCGTGCCGTAGGTGTTGTCGCACCAACCAGGGAGCGTCTTATAAACGGGAGTAACACGCTCGTATTCTTCAGCAGAAGCAGGCATTTCGTGAATTGGCAAACCTTTGTAGGTATAGCCAGTGCAGATACGGATTTCCCGCTGCGTGTCGAACACATCGAGCTTGGTGACCACCAGCGAATCCATGCCGTTGATCATTTTGGCGTACCGCAGTTCCGCTAGATCCAGCCAGCCACAGCGGCGCGGTCGGCCGGTAACGGCCCCAAATTCCTTGCCGCGTTCGCGCACTTCCGTAGCTTCGAGGTCCGGCATTTCAGTTGGAAACGGACCTCCCCCAACGCGCGTAGTGTAGGCCTTGGTGATCCCTAGAACATGGCGGATTTTGGTAGGAGGAACTCCGGCGCCGGTCGCCGCCCCGCCTGAAGTCGCGCTCGAGGAAGTGACGAACGGGTAGGTGCCATGGTCGATGTCGAGCATGGTCCCCTGCGCCCCTTCAAAAAGAACGGATTTGCCTTCTTCCAGAGCGCGATTGACGAGTTCCGCAGTATCGCAAATATACGATTTAATCTTCTCGGCGAGAACCAGCGTCGCTTCCACTTCCGGCGAGAAATCGATGTTCGCACCGTACGCGCCCCGGGCGATTCGATTTTTTTCCGCAACCACACGCGCCGCTTTTTCGTGGAAAAGCTCCGCATCGAGCAGGTCGGCGACCCTAAGCCCTCGGCGAGCCATTTTGTCTTCGTATGCAGGACCGATACCCCGTGACGTGGTGCCAATTTTGTTGGCGCCACGCGCCGCTTCCGCGGCCATATCAAGTTCCCGGTGATACGGGAAGATCACGTGAGCGCGATTGCTTACGTGCAGGCGGCCGGTTACGTCGACGCCACCCTTCGCGAGGGTCTCGATTTCGGCAACTAGCGCTGTGGGATCAATGACCACACCGGGCCCGATGACCGCATGTTGCTTCGGCCGCAGAATGCCGCAGGGGATGAGTTGCAGCACGTGGCGATCTTTTCCAATGATGACGGTGTGCCCGGCATTGTGGCCGCCCGCAACTCGCACGATGTAATCGAACGACCCGGCAAGATAATCGACGACTTTACCCTTTCCTTCGTCGCCCCATTGCGCGCCAATCACCACCACCGATTTCATGCAGAGCATCTCCTGGCTCGAGACCGCGGCAGTGGACTCTCTTCGACCAAGAAACCACCGCACAGACGTCTTTGGAGCAAAATGCGAGTGAAACACCAATTTAAAATCGTACGATGGGCTTGCTGGGAACGCAAGGAGTGTCCCACAAGTTCCCAGACAAAAAAACTGCGATTAACAAGGTTGGCGATTGCGTAGCGCATCGCGCGTGAACGGTTGATATTCCTACTGTGGTCCGATAGGGTCAGAAGACGAGAGGGAGATGACTTGGCAAATCCTATCATTACGTTGACCACGGACTATGGAACGGACGACCATCTGGTCGGAGTGCTCAAAGGGGTTATCCTGAAGATCAATCCCGACGCACAGATTATCGACATTACCCATGCGGTGACACCCTACGATTTGCTGGACGGAGCGCTGCAGATCGCATCGGCGTATACCTATTTTCCGCCTCGCACCATTCACGTGGTGATTGTGGATCCAGGCGTGGGAACAGAGCGCCGGCCGATATTGGTGAGCGGGCAGAATCAATATTTTGTGGCGCCAGATAATGGCGTCCTGTCGGCAGTATTTGACAAGGAACAAAATTTCACCGTTCGACATCTCACCAGCGAGCATTATTTCAATTTACCGGTCAGCAGAACCTTTCACGGCCGTGATATTTTTGCCCCGGTAGCTTCGTGGCTTTCAAAAAATTGGCAACCCGCCAGCATGGGCGAAGTGATTGAGGATTTTAAGCGCTTCGCCATGCCCAAACCGAAGGAAACCAATGGCTCGTGGAAGGGGGTGGTCCTGAAGGTAGACAGTTTCGGCAACCTGATCACCAATTTCCGTGCCGAGGACTTATTACCGGAATCCCTGGAAAAGGGCGAAATCAAGTTGCAGGTCGGCAATCATAACGTCGCGCGCATGGTGCCGATGTTCGCGGGCGGCAACCCGGGCGAGCCGGTTGCCTACATTGGGTCCAGCGGATATTTGGAAGTTGCAGTGAACAAGGGCAATGCCGCAAAACAGTTGGCCATCGGTCGCGGAGCGCCTGTGCTGCTGACGAAGTAGCTCGGTATCAGCGCGAGCATTAACAAAGAAGATTTTCTCACGCAGTGGCTGAGACTGGTTGCTTCTGCCTGTGCCAGTAACCCAATGCCGCGAATAGAAGGACGGCAGGCACTCCGGTCAGTCCACAAACGATAAAGAAAATCCCGTAGGCGTGAATCAGGCCGTGCGTAGCGCTCAGGCTTTCTACCGCGGCGCCGGAGAACCCCTTCAAGATTTTCCCCAGCCAGGCATACGTTGAACTCAAGAGCGCATACTGCGTGGCGGTGTATCCCAGATTAGTGAGGCTCGACATGTACGCTACAAGCGCCACCCCGGCAAAGCTGATTCCGAAGTTGTCCCCGGCCATGACCAGCGCAAAGAGTGGAATGCTCGCCCCCGAGAACGCCAGTGTCGCATATGCCGCAATCGCCGCAGCCTGCACGATGCCTCCGATGATAAGGGCGCGCATGTAGCCGAGTTTCAGGGAGCAGAATCCACCCGCCGCGATACCCGCAAACGTGGCGATCAGTCCAATGGAGCCGCGCACGGCTCCTACCGTTTGCTTGGAAAGGCCAATGTCATGGTAGTAAGGGTTGGACATCGGACCCATGATGAAATCCGGCAACCGGTAGAGGCTGATGGCCGCTAACATCACTAGCGCAAGCCAGCCATGAGCGCGGAAAAAAGCGACGAACGGTCCCACAATGGCGTCGAGGAAACCGCGCGGCGTCCAAAGGGGCGCTTCCTGCTTTTTATCCATTACCGCATCCGCGCGCGCCGGTTCCTTGGCGAACCAAGTGGTGGCCACACCAATGGCCATACATGCGCCGTAGATACCGTAGGACACGCGCCATCCCACGGCTGCTGCCACGATGAGGATGACCGAATCCGTAGCTAGAAGCGCCAGGCGGTAGCTGAACTGATAGGCAGACGCGAGGAGGCCTTGTTCTTCTCCGTCGTCTGCCGATTCAATGCGCCAGGCATCCACCACGATGTCCTGGGTCGACGAGGCAAATGCGACCACCAGCGCAAAGGCACCAAGCCGGCCCAGCCCTGCTTTTGTGCCGGTTTCCCCCATGGCGAACAGGGCCAGCCCCACAATGATCTGCGAGAACATCATCCATCCCCGCCGATGCCCAAGGCGTTTAAACAATGGCAAGTCAACGCGATCCATCAAGGGCGCCCACAGAAACTTCAGCGAATAGGCAATGCCCACCCAAGAAAGAAACCCGATCGCGGTTAGCGAGGTATGTTCGTCGCGCAGCCAGTAGCCAAAGGTATTGCCGACCAGAAAAAAAGGAAGGCCTGAAGAAAAACCGAGCAACAGCATCGTGAGCGTTTTGGGCCGCAAGTAATCGGCAATCTTGTGTTTTTGCTTCTGGGAACTCACGCTTTCATTCTGTACGTGAGCTTCTCCGAACTCAACGCTCATGCCATCGAACCTTGTCCATGGTGACACTCTGCCTGGCTCCCTCTGAAAGGAGTTCGGGACGTCGCCGCTCGATTGGTGTTGCTGGCGATGATGCTGACCGCGGCCGGTCGGTTGGTGGGCATAGTTCTGCTCGTTCAAGCGGTCATCCCTTTTGGGGACATGTCCGTCATTCTGGGTTCGGGCGGGTCGAAGTCGCTAGCGTTCTACGTTCATGGGGCAACCTGCGCGGTGATGCTTGTCGTCGGCCTCTTGTTGATCCATGCCATCTGAGAGAAATGCCTCACACCGATTACACGATGGCTGCACAGGCGGGAGTGCCTGTGCCACAAAATCAACGGATTTTTGCGGCGGCATTCGTCTTTGGGTTGGGATCTGCTGCGCTGACGGCTTGCGATTCTGCCGCGGGTTTGGGTTCCGGTGGGCGAATCAGCTGGATTTTCACGCGGGCGATGCGGCGGCCGTCCATCTCCACCACGGTGAAACGATAACGGCCAAATTCGAAGCTTTCACCACCCCGGGGGATGAAGCCGAGTTGATCCATTACAAAGCCGCCGACGGTGGCGTAAGCGGGGTCTTCAGGAAGGATGATGTTGTACTGATTATCGAGATCGCGAACATTGAGGGCGCCGTCAAAGATGACGGCACCGTCGGCCAGGGTCAGTGGCTTCTCGATGACGTCAAATTCATCGTGAATTTCGCCTACCAACTGTTCGAGCAAGTCTTCCATGGTAACCAACCCGAGAATACTGCCGAACTCGTCGACCACCATGGCCATGCCAATATGCCGCGCGCGCAATTCAACCAGAAGTTCACTGGTGGGCTTGGTTTCTGGGACGATCAGAATCTCGCGAAGAACACGGCGCAAATCGAAAGGCGGCGGAGGGGTGAGATTTTCCTCGAGGCGGCGCTCGCGATCAAGGAGCACCCACATCATGTCTTTGATGTGGACGAAGCCCAAGACATGGTCGATCGAATCACGATACACGGGGATCCGGGAGCGCTGCGTGGTGGCAAACATCCGCAGCACCTCGTCCAGCGACGCTTCCACCGGAAGCGTGTGCATGTCCGGCCGAGAAACCATAATTTCGCGGACCTGCAGCTGCCCCAGTTCAATCGCGCTAAGAATAAACTTCTCTTCGCCAACCCCGAGCAAGCCGCGTTCACGGGCCTGCTGGATTTGAATCTGCAGTTCCTCGGTGGAATGGGCGACACCATGGCCGGAGGGTGCAAGCACCCCCAGGGCTTTCACAATGGCGCCAGAGACGCCATCTAACAAATCGATGGTCCAGCGAAATGTATTCAGAAACCATTGAAACGGCCGGGCCACCAGCAGTGCAACCCGCTCGGCCCGGGCAAGGCTGATACTTTTGGGCACAAGTTCGCCGAGTACCACGTGAATCGCGCTCAAGAAAACGAAAGAGACCACCAGGGCAAAACCGTGGACCAGCAGAAGAGTGCGCGCGCTTCCCTGCACTGGCATGACGCTCTGCACCAATCCTGCGACCGTAAGTTCGCCGAGCGCGCCGATCGCCAAACTAGTAAGAGTGATACCGAGCTGCACGCCGGAAACAACACGATGCAAATCACCCAGGAGTTGCTCAACGATTTTAGCTTGCGCATTTCCCCGTGCGACGAGTTGCCGGACGCGAGACAGGCGGACCGCCACCAAAGAGAACTCCACGGCTGCAAAAAAGCCGTTGAGCACCACGAGCATGAAGACCCCGATGACTCGCAAGAGAAACATGCGGAGACGTCCCCCAGCGGAATTGTAGCAGCACGAAAGCCGGAAGGTTCCCGCATGCCCGGAATTCACACGAGAGCGGCATGAGTGTCCTGTGCCGGAGGGCAGGTTGCGCGGGTAGGCGGGCTCCACTAGACTGGAAATTCCCGATGGAGCGAGATTCCTAGTGCGGACAATACTGCGGCTACTGCTGTGGGTCGCCGGAATTGTAGTGGTGATCATAGCCACCGCGATCTGGTGGTTTGTCTATCGTCCCTTGCCCCGATTGGACGGAAGCGCAGTGCTGCCCGGCCTGCACGGCGAAGTGCGGGTGGACCGGGACAATTGGGGTGTGCCGCATATACGCGCGGCTTCGCTGGAAGATCTGGCTGAAGCGCAGGGTTACGTGTTGGCGCAGGACCGCCTGTGGCAAATGGACCTGCTGCGCCGGGCGGCACGGGGGCAACTCTCCGAAGTCCTGGGCCCGGCCACGTTAGAGATTGACAAAGACTTTCGCGTGTTGAACTTCAGCCGCGCCGCGGAACGCGATTATGCAATGACTTCTCCCGAAGTACGCAGCGTGCTGCAAGCGTACGCAAAGGGTGTGAACCTTTACATTCAACAGCACAGCAACCGCCTGCCGCTCGAATTCACCTTGCTCCATTACAAGCCGCAGTCATGGCAGCCTAGCGATTCGCTGGTGATCGCCTGTTATATGTACCGGACACTGACGGACACGCGCGCAGAAGAAATGGGGCGAGCGATTGTGACCGCGAAGGTCGGCCCGGAACTGGCCAAGGATTTATATCGTCCCGATGCCTCGATGGATCACTTCGTCGTGGGCGATCCGAGTGCCGCGAAGGGTCCTCGTGCGCGCGACAGAAACGATGATGACCCTGACGATGACGAAATGGATCCGGAAGATGTGTTGAAGGCTCGCCGGGATTACCAAGCTGCGCCTACCGTGGCGAGCGCGCCCGACTTGACGACCTTGATGGGCCAGCAAGTCCGCGATTGGTTAAAAGAATCGCAGCGCGATATCCGGCAATCCCTGGGAAGCAACAACTGGGTGGTCAGCGGAGATCATACGGCGAGCGGGAAACCACTGCTGGCGAATGATATGCACCTTGAGCTGACGCTGCCGCCGATTTGGTATGAGCTGCACCTGACCGCTCCGGGCTGGAACGTCAAAGGATTTGCCCTGCCAGGAGCCCCACTCGTTGTCGTTGGCCATAACGATCGCATTGCCTGGGGATTTACGAACAACGGTGCCGACGTGTTGGACTTGTACATCGAGAAGTTCAATCCCGAGAATCCCGATGAATACAAAGTGAACGGGGAATGGAAGAAGGCGGACGTCTACGACGAAGTCATCAAGGTGAAGGGCGAACCTGACGTACACATGCGCCTGCTGGTGACGCGGCATGGCCCGGTGGTGCACCAAGAAGGAAATAACGGTTACGCGATGCGCTGGACCGTGCTAGAACCGGGGGCACTTTGTAATTTTTATAACTGGCTAGGAAAGGCACGGAACTGGGGCGAATTCCGCCAAATCATGAAGGACATTTGGGGTCCGGCCCAGAACGTGGTGTATGCGGACGTGGATGGGAACATCGGTTACATCCTGGGGACGCGCGTGCCGCTGCGGAAGAACGGGCACGGAGAGGTGCCGGAGCCGGGGGACACCGACGAATACGAGTGGACCGGCTACATCCCGTTTGAAGAGTTGCCGCAAGTTTTCAATCCTCCAAGCGGGTTGATCGTCACCGCTAATGCGCGGGTAACAGGGCCCAACTACAAGCCGTACATCACGGATCATTGGGAAGAACCATACCGAACGGCTCGAATCTATGACTTGCTCCATGACAAGAGCGATTTACGGCCAGAGGATATGCTGAAGATTCAAGCGGATATTTACAGCTACCCCCACGTATTTATGGCCGAGCAGTTGGCCGCGGCGATGAAAGCAGCGCCACCGCAAGACGAGCGTGCGCGCAAGTTGATTAGCGAAGCGAAAAACTGGAATGGGATGGCCGAAGCAAATTCGACGGTGGTGTCGTTCTTAGATGCAGCCCTATTCCAGACTCTTCATCTGATCCTGGAACCGCACTTGGGAAACGCTACGGAGGATTACCACTGGCGGCGCGTGGCCTTCTTGCAGCGGGTCTTGACGGAGCGCCCCGCACGGTGGTTGCCGCCGAACTGCCAGAGCTATGACGAATTACTGAGCAAGGCAGCGGATCAGGCGGTGCAACGGTTGCAAGCGGATACTCACGACAAAGATCCCGATGATTGGCCGTGGAGCCGGTTTAATTATCTGGACATGCTGCACCCCCTGGGACGCGAAGGCCTTCTGAAATTTCTGCTGAGCATTACCAACCAGCCGCAATCGGGAACGGAATGGAGTCCGCGAGCCGCGAGCCGGCACCACGGTCCCTCGGAAAGGTTCGTGGCGAATCTCGCGGATTGGGATCAGTCGATCATGTTGATTACCGGCGGTGAGTCTGGTCAAACCGGCAGCGAGCACTA
This sequence comes from Verrucomicrobiia bacterium, assembly GCA_035506955.1. Lineage (GTDB taxonomy): Bacteria > Acidobacteriota > Terriglobia > Acidiferrales > UBA7541 > Acidiferrum. The sequence continues at coordinate 7,179 of DATJOO010000104.1, read as the reverse complement.
CCGGGATCAGTTCCCTTTCTGGTTCAACAGCAAAGCGATTTATGCGCCATTCACGGATGCCGCCGAAGCGAAGATGAAACGGCACACGCTAACGTTAAAGCCGGGGGCTTAACTCGCAGTCGCAAAAACTTGTGAAAGGAATTGTCTCGGTTCTTGCGCGTGCTTTAGAATGCTGATTAGTCGTGCGTAGCTTTTCCCGATGCAGTTGTAGATGAGGCTGTAAGGAGTTCGCGTGAATCAACCTGTACCGAAGAAGCCTGAACCGCCCAAGAAACCCGATTTTGAACGCTCCCTGATCCGGCTGGAAGAAGTAGTGCGGCGGCTGGAGAGCCCACAATTGTCGCTCGATGAAGCGATGAAATTGTTCGAAGAAGGTGTCGGGCTGTCTCACGAGTGCCAAAAACAATTGGAAGAGGCAGAAGGCCGCGTGGAAGTGCTACTAAAGAAGGCCGACGGGAAAATGGTCACGGAAACACTCGAACCCGAAGGCGAGAACAAGTCTTGAGTGGCGCTCCCCGCCTCGACAGGAACCGTACCTCAATCCAATGACACTACCGCCCTTTTTTGAAGAAGACCGGCTTGCGGTTGATGCGCAACTGGAATGTCTACTCCCCAGCGACACGGTGAAACCTCCGTCCATTCACCAGGCCATGCGCTATTCGGTGTTCGCGGGTGGGAAACGCATTCGTCCTATCTTGTGCCTGGAAACCGCGCGCATCTTTCAGACAGATGCTTCAGCGGCGCTCTATCCGGGTTGCGCCATCGAGTTTATTCACACCTATTCGCTCATTCACGACGATCTTCCCGCGCTCGACAACGATGATTTGCGCCGCGGAAAGCCCACATCCCACAAGAAGTTCGGCGAAGCCACAGCGATTCTTGCTGGAGATGGACTGCTTACGTTGGCGTTCGAAACGGTTGCGGCGGCACCGGTTTCGCCGGAGCGTCGCGTCTCAATGGTTGCCGAAATCGCAGCGGCGGCAGGCACCGTGAACGGTATGGTAGGCGGTCAAGTGGCGGATCTGGAAAGTGAAGGAAAAAAAGTCGGAGCGGAAACCTTGGAGTATATTCACCGCTCGAAAACGGCCGCGCTGATTCGTGCGTCGATTACTTCGGGAGCGCTCTGCGCGGGTGCTCCGGCCGAAGACGTGGCGCGACTGCGGCGGTTTGGCGAGAACATCGGCTGGGCGTTTCAGGTCACCGACGACATTCTCGACGTAGAGGAATCTTCGGCAGCACTGGGAAAAACGGCAGGGAAAGACGTGGCGCAACAAAAAGCAACCTATCCGGCAGTGTTTGGGTTGGAGCGATCCCATGAAATCGCCGAGGAATTATCGTCGAAGGCCATCGCGGAGTTGCAGGTGTATGGAGCGCGAGCAGACAATCTACGGACGATTGCGGAATACTTGGTCGTGCGGCGCAAGTAATAAATCCTTCCTATGAGTGGCAAATCCACGCGCAAGCGGCTGGACGTGTTGCTGGTGGAACGCGGACTGGCAGAGTCGCGCCAAAAAGCGCAGGCCATGATCCTGGCGGGCGAAATCGAAGTGGATGGGCGCAAGGCGGAAAAGGCCGGTGTAAGTGTGCCGGATTCGGCGCGCATCGAAGTACACAGCCGCTTGCAGAAATACGTCGGCCGCGGCGGATTCAAGCTAGAAGGTGCGCTGGCGGACTTTCCTGTGAGCGTGCAAGGGCGAGTCTGCCTGGATGTCGGCGCTTCGACCGGCGGATTTACCGATTGTTTGCTGCAAAACGGGGCAAAACGGGTCTATGCCGTGGATGTAAATACGGATCAGTTGGCGTGGAAGCTGCGAGCCGATCCCCGGGTGGTACGCATCGAAAAAAACGCACGCGAACTGACCGCGGCAGACATTGCTGAACAAGTGGGCCTGGTGGTGGCTGACGTGTCCTTCATCTCCGTGAAGAAGATTCTCCCCGGTGCATACGCATGTGCCGCAAGCGACGCGGACTTCCTGATTTTGGCAAAGCCTCAGTTTGAGCTGGAACGCGACCACGTGGGCAAAGGCGGGATTGTGCGGGATCCCAAGTTGCACCAACTGGCCATCAGCAGTGTGCGCGAGGCGGCAACCGCTCTGGGATTGACAGTTCTCGCCGTTGCGCCAAGCCGGCTACCGGGCGCGGAAGGCAACCAGGAGTATTTTCTTCACGCCCGAAAACCGCCTAAGGTAGAATCCCAGTAATCCATGCCCCCTGCTTGCCACTATCAAACGATCGGCATCGTTTCACGACCGCGACGCGCCATCCTTGCGGAGATCGTGCCGAAATTATTGGCTTGGCTGCAGGAACGGGGTGTAGCCGCGCTGCTGGATCCAGAGACCGCCAGCGCGATCAATCAAATGGAAGCGGGCAAGACGCGCCACCAGATTGCACTGGAGGCAGCGCTCCTCCTTGTGCTTGGCGGCGATGGCACGTTGCTCGCCGCGGCACGGGAAGCGGCTCCCCACGGGATACCGATCTTTCCAGTCAACCTCGGCGGACTGGGATTTCTGACCAGTTTCACTCTGGAAGAGCTTTATCCGGCGCTGGAGGATGTGCTGACGGGCTGCGCGCCTATCAGCGAGCGTGTCTTGCTCCTGGCGGAACGTACCCACAATGGCTCCCCCCTGACGCAACAGCGCGTCCTGAATGAAGCGGTGGTACACAAAGGCACGCTGGCCCGCATGATCGATTTGCAGCTCTACATTGATGGCGGGTTCGTGTGCCGGTATCGCGCTGATGGATTGATTGTGGCGACGCCGACCGGTTCCACAGCATACTCCATGTCCGCAGGCGGACCGATTGTGCACCCCGCCGTAGAATCCATTCTGATCACTCCAATTTGCCCACATACGCTGAGTGACCGGCCGATTGTCGTACCGGATGTGTCTGAGATCGAACTGCTCATCGAGGAAAACTCCGATTCGGTGTTTCTTACCCTCGATGGACAAACGGGCGTGCCGCTCCAGGCTGGGGATCGCGTGAAGATTACCCGCGCGATGGAACGCTTGAAGCTGATCCATCCGCCGACCAAGTCTTATTACCAGATTCTGCGGAGCAAGTTAAAGTGGGGCGAAGCGTAACCGCGGAAGGCCCGATTGCCCTTGTATCCAAGCCGGGGGAATTGGTGCAGCGGCGGCGGAAATTCATCGAAATTCAAGATCCAATGGCAGATTGGCAAATGCGAACGAAGCGGCCGCTCCGAGGACCGATCAAGTGTTGCATCGACCGTTTTAGGGGGGACCGTTCATCGGCTGTTGGCTCGTCACCGGAGACGCATTTGCGAGCAAAATCGATTTGAATCTATGTCATAGAAAAGTCGCCAACAATAAGTCGAACCAACCTGCTTGTACATCTGTCGAAGAATTTCGCGTGCCGGCTGATTATCGAGTGTTGCTGAATATGTGATTGCAGCAAGGGATTCTCAGAAGGACCAAAGCCACCGAACACCACGGTATGGCCGGTTTTGTGATCACGACCTTGCCTTGAAACTCAGCACCGGTACTGGACAAACTTGTGCAGCTTTCGGGATTCTTTTACCAAGCGACCCAGAGTCGCGGCATCGCAGAGCAAACAATCTGTAGTACCATCTTTGGAAACGGAGGAACTCTCTGAAATGAAAAATCTGCGAAGGTCACGGGTGTGGGCTGTCTGTGCCATTGGTTTGCTCATTGCCGCCGGATGTAACAAAAACGACGCGATTCATCAGGCTGAAAAAAAGGATGCCATCAACGGTATTCCGGTGCCTAGCCTTGCGGAGACGAAGCAGATCGCGCAGGACGGCTTCGTCTTTGGCTTACCCATCGTGATGTACTACACGTCCACTTACGAGCTCTTCGTGGACAAGACTTCTTCCCAGTACAAGGCCCCTGTCGGACAACTCTTCAATGAGGCGCGGGTCTTCACCCCAAAGGACACGGCGGTCATCACGCCCAACAGCGATACGCCATACTCGCTGGCCGAAATCGACTTGCGCACCGAACCTACGGTTATCTCGGTCCCGGCGGTTCCGAAGCCGCGCTATTACTCTGTACAGTTGACCGACGCCAATACCTTCAACTATGGCTATATCGGCAGCAGGACAACAGGCACGGGGCCGGGTGACTATCTGGTGGTCGGGCCCGATTGGAAAGGCGAGAAGCCTGCGGGTATCAAGGAAGTATTTCACTCGACCACGCCATTTTCCGCCGTGATTTTTCGTACGCAATTATTCAAGGCAACGGATATGCCTAATGTCGTCAAGATCCAGGCGGGATACAAACTCCGGCCACTCTCGCAATTTCTGAAACAGCCAGCGCCCGCCGCGGCTCCTGCGGTGGAATACATGAAAGTGGATGCCGATATCGCCAAGCAGCAATTTTGGCAAGTGCTCGATTTCGCGCTTCAGTTTATTCCGCCGAGCCCGGAAGAAGGTCCCATTCGCGCCAGGTTGGCCAGTATCGGTATTGGTCCGGGAAAGAAATTTGACAGCAAGGATCTATCGGTCGAGCACAAGGCGGCGTTGTTGCTGGGCATGAAGGAAGGTGATGACGCGATCGACAAGTTCATTGCCAACGGAGGCAAGGTCATTAACGGATGGAACGTGGGATCGTTTTTTGGCGATCGCGCCTTTTACAACGGTGATTGGTTGAAGCGGGCGGCTGCCGCCAAGGGCGGAATCTTTGGCAACAGCGCGGTTGAAGCGATGTACCCACTGACCAAGGTGACCGCCAGCGGAGAAACGCTCGACGGCAGCAAACACAACTACACCCTTACATTCGCCAAGGACAGCCTGCCTCCGGTGAACGCCTTCTGGTCGGTGACCATGTACGACGGTAAGACGCAGTTCCTGATCGACAACCCAATCAATCGTTATCTAATCAATTCGCCCATGGTCCCGAGTTTGAAAAAGAACGCTGATGGGTCGCTGACGATGTACATTCAGAAAGACTCACCTGGCAAAGATAAAGAGTCCAACTGGTTGCCAGCGCCAGACGGACCTATTTATCTGGTGATGCGTTTGTACTGGCCAAGGGAAACACCTCCTTCGATCTTGCCGGCCGGCGAAGGGACTTGGCAGCCGCCCGCCGTCGAACCTGCAAAATAAAGAACGGCAGGTTACGGGTGCGTTTGCAAAACGCTCGTACATCCCAGGAGATGTTCCTACATCGCAGGCATTCTGTGAGCACGCGTCAGCCTTTGCCGCCTGACTGAGCTTCCGTCGGGAAAACAAATCGACCTAAACACCACGGACAGACAGCCGCTGACCAAAGCGGGCACGCCCGTTATGGGCGTTTGTTCGTTTGGCGGAACGGCGAAGGCGGGTGCGGCAACCGGCAAAGCTAGGTGACCGACACAAGGGAGAGTGGCTGATGTAATATGCTCGGATACAAGCGGAGACGCGATGAGTACCCAGAAAGTAAGAGTCCACTGCTTCGGCGTTTCACTCGATGGCTACAGCGCCGGTCCAAACCAGAGCCTCGATCATCCCCTCGGCGTGGGCGGCACGGAGCTGATGGAATGGTTTTTCCCTACGCGCACGTTCCAGCGGATGCACAACGGGGAACGCCTGAATGACTCAGAACAACTGTCTGGACAGGAAGGCGCTGAGGCCGGCGTTGACGATAGCTTCGCTGCCCGAAGCTTCGAGAAAATCGGCGCGTGGATCATGGGAAGGAATATGTTCGGCCCGATCCGCGGTGCATGGACGAATGACGACTGGAAGGGTTGGTGGGGTGACAATCCACCTTATCATTGCGATGTGTTTGTGCTGACGCACCACCCTCGGGCACCGCTGGTTATGCAGGCCGGCACCACCTTCCATTTCGTCACCGAGGGAATTCAAGCAGCATTGCAACGCGCCAGAGCCGCCGCCAAGGAAAAGGACGTGCGCATCGGAGGTGGTGCAGCCACCGTTCGAGCGTACCTGAAAGCGGGCCTGGTCGATGAAGTGCATCTGGCCCAGTCGCCGGTCCTGCTCGGCTCAGGAGAATCGTTGTTCCAGGGACTTGATCTGCCGTCGCTCGGCTACCGTTGCATCAAGAGCGTTCCTTCCGCCAAGACTACGCACTTGTTGTTAGCACGGTCCTAAGCCGCCGGTACGCTCCGAACCCCCGGGGAGCGCATAGACCAACTTGTTTTTCCTGCCGAAACAGCCCAGAATTTCACACACTGATGCGCTAGGGAACTCCCTGTCAGATTTTCTCCATAGGAGCTGCGATGAACTCCAAATTTTTGTTGTTGGCGGCCACGGCTCTTCTGATCGGCGCGTCCTGCTATGCCCAGGAAGTGGCTAAGGACACAGAGAAAGCGGCCAAGACTGCTGGCCAGGCCACAGAAAACGCCGCAAAGAAGACCGCCCAAGGCACCGAAAAGGTCGCGGACGCGACTGCCTCCGAAACCAAGAAAGCGGCGGATGCCACAGTTTCCGGAACCAAGAAAGCCGCCATAGCCACTGCCGACGGCACCACGACCGCTGTAGATAAGACTGGTTCAGCCCTGAAGGACGCTGGTCATGACACCGCCAAAGCCGCGGACGCCACTGCCGCAGGAACAAAAAAAGCGGCGGATGCCACGGTTTCGGGCTCCAAGAAAGCCGCGAAGGCCACTGCCGACGGCACCACGACCGCTGTAGATAAGACCGGCTCAGCCCTGAAGGACGCTGGCCACGACACCGGCAAAGCCGCGGACGCCACTGCTTCCGGAACCAAAAAAGCAGCAGACGCCACAGTCTCTGGAACCAAGAAAGCCGCCAAAGCCACTGCCGACGGAACCGAGAAGGCTGCTAAAAAGACCGGCGAGGCAGTCGAGAAGGCCAAAGACGCCATAACACACTAATGTAAGCGCAGCCTGGCCATGATTCGTTTCTAAGCTTCCGAGGCCTGCCATTTCTTGTCCTTTAGTACCATTTCCCTAATTTACCCAAACAATGATCATCAGCTATGTGCGCGCCAGAAAATCTTAGCATTTTGTGACATTTGCAGCTTGTATCACGTTCAAGGCGGCGCCACAAACGACCGTCAAATACGTTCCACTACCAACTTTTCCGCGAACCGCGTTTACCAGATGGGATGAGAGGCCGGTCTCCCACGGGATGCGATACGCTCCCAATGTTTGACGTGCTCGAAGCACAATAAAAAGGAGACCGGCAATGCAGAAGATTAGCACTATGCGGACGAGTGGAAAAAGCATTTTCGAAGGACA
>DATJOO010000103.1:0-27477 GCA_035506955.1 Verrucomicrobiia bacterium | reverse complement strand
ACAGGCCCGCGCAATGATTCTGCAATCCTTCGGTGAACGGATATTGCGAATCCAGGAACGTACCCTTTCCTTGCAAGCATCGCGGGTATTCATCTTTGGCCGCAATAAAGACACAGACTGCCATGAAATCCGCGCCTTTCTTTCCGCGAACCGTATTCCTTTTGAGTGGATTGATCGTGACCTCTACCCAGAGCGCGTGCCTCCGGGCGCCTCCGATGATCCGGATTGCCCTGCAGTTAGTGTTGACGGAAAACTCTTCGCTGAGCCGCCCACAACTAGAGAAGTGGCGAAAGCCTTGCAATTGCAGACGGAACCCAGTCGGGACCGCTATGACGTGCTTATTGTCGGCGGCGGACCTGCCGGCATGGCCGCAGCAGTCTATGGGAGTTCTGAAGGGCTTACCGCGCTAATTGTCGAGCGCTGTGCATGCGGCGGGCAAGCCGGCACCTCATCGCGCATTGAAAACTACCTGGGCTTTCCCGAGGGCATTTCAGGGAACGATCTGACTGAACGCGGATTCAAGCAGGCCACTCGATTTGGTGCCGAAGTTGCATTGACGCGATCCGTTGAAAAGCTTACTCCCTCAGCCCAGGGCTACCTCTGCGAGCTTGACGGAGGCCAAACAGTGGTTGCCCGTACCGTAGTGCTGGCTACAGGCGTGGACTGGCGACGGCTGCAAGCGAAAGGCGAGGACCGGTTGATTGGCCGCGGCATATTTTATGGAGCAGCCCGGCACGAGGCGACCAACGTTGTCGGCAAAAAGGTGTTTGTCGTCGGAGGCGGCAATTCCGCCGGGCAAGCAGCGATGTTTTTATCGAGCTATGCGGCAGAAGTGAACATATTGGTGCGGGGCGAAGGGCTGAAGCAAAGCATGTCGCAATACCTGATCGACCAGATTGCATCGAAATCCAACATCGCAGTGCTCCCCTTTTCTCAAGTCGATTCAGCGCATGGTGAAGATCGCCTGGAACGTATCGAGGTTCGCGTGCAAGCGCCGCGGGAGACGCAGGAAATTGTCAGCTACGAAGCCGACGCCTTGTTTGTGATGATTGGCGCGGATGCCTACACGTCGTGGCTGCCAGAGGAAATCGAGCGGGATCCACGCGGTTATGTCTGCACCGGGAGCGATTTGAGTGCTTGGAAGCTTAAACGGCATCCATTCCCATTAGAGACAAGTATGCCCGGCGTCTTCTGCGCCGGTGACGCGCGCCATAACTCGATCAAACGAGTATCGAGTGGAGTGGGCGAAGGCAGCATGGCCATCGCCTTTATCCATCAATACCTGGCCCTGAAAGAAAAACGATAAGCGTTTGCGCAAGCCAGAACGCGAGCCGTGTGGCCGTTCGGCAACCTCCAAACCCCTGGTAATCGCCGTAATCACCGAAATACGCACTGGGCCCGCATGGGTTAGGCGGCGGGGGCAAGCACTGATTGCGTGCAGATGGGCCGAGAATCCGCAGTGTTGGCGGGGGTAGGAGTTGCGGTGGCGGGCCAGTTAAGTTTCTTGATCCACTTTTCCCATACCATAGCATCACCGCCTTCGAAAGTGATGCAGTCGCTGGCTTCGCAGCGGAAAAACACATTCACCGACGACGAACTCTTGAACTCCAAATCGTTTGCTGTGTCTACGCGAATGGTGCGCTCGGGATACTTGCGTTTCAGCGCGTCGCGATAGGCGGCGAAAAATCCGGAAGCGAGTTCCGGGGAATCGAAGTGCAGGCGCGTGAAGAGCATCAGGTTTTGCTTGTTGTCTTTTTGCTCGTAGGTGCTGTAATCGTCGCCGTCCCAACCGGTCATGACTTTCTTGGCGCGTTCGTCATCGAGATACTGCTTCAGCACTTCCTTCCAACCGAATTCGCCCATGATGTTTTCTTCGAGCTTAGTCCAGCCATCGCCGGGCACGCCATCGGGAAGATCGACCTTTACGGCCACAGGCTGTTTGTTCTCGCGATAAAGCAAGGGATGCATGATCTGCTGTGTTCCACTGGGAGGGCGATCGAAAACGGGAGAAAAGCCGGCCCAACCGCCGCCGCGCAAGATGGACATGGAGAAGCGCAGTCCATCGAAATAGGGAAACATCAGCGAATCCTTGATGAACTGTGGCGCTTTTTTGAGCATGGGCGTGTCGGACAAATCGCCGACGAACACGGAAGGATCGATGTCCGGCAAATCGGTGAGCTTGAGGCCTTTGTCGCGCATCTCATATTCGAGCATGCCGGCCATGGCGCTGCCTTCGAGCACGGATTCGCGCGCTAATTCCGCATCGTCGTTCGGTTTCGCAGCGCGCGCCCAAGCGTCGATGTGAAAATACTGGTCCTGCAGAGCGTGCGTCAGTTCGTGAGACATGACCATGCGCTGCTCGTCGGGCTGAATCCAGTCGGCAATGTAGAACTCGTGCTGCTTGGGATCGTACAGGCCGGCGATTTGTTCGGTCAGCAGGTCCACCAGGAAGTGATCGAGATCGAAATTTTTGGGAAGCAATCCGAAGGCCTCGGCACTGCGGGCGGAAGCATAGCGTTCCTTGGCATCCTTTTCGTCATCCATCTCCTTAAGAATGTAGGCGTGAATCTCGTCGCGGGTTCGGATGGATTTCTTGAGTGGCGTTTTAACCTTCCAACCTGTAATCTCAGCCATTTCGTTCATGACTTCGTCGGCGGTGGCAAGGAATTCCGGGTTAGCCGTGGTCGTGGGGGGATTGTTACCGGTGGCCGGGGCGGCTTGCTGCGCGCGGACGCTGGGGACAGTTAGCAGCAGTAAGACAGACGCAGCGAAGAGACAAAAGTGGCGGAATGGGAGGTTCACATGCATAAGGTTCAGGATAACAGATTCAGTTTTGGGACTAGCGGGAAGGCTTGCAAGTCAGTAAACCGCACATTTTCAGGCAGCTAAGCATTCTTCGCGAGGTACCGCGAACCATGTGGGCAATACTAGACCCTTCCGCAAATTTCGCAGGCTATTGGCATTCGTAACAATCTGGTAATTTTCTATAATGCGAACCACCGGCTAATCCCTCCCTTCCCCCGAAAGGAGCCTTCATGCATTCCCCAGGTCTACGCTTGCGACAAACTCGCGAGGCCCTTGGACTCACTTATCGTGACGTCGAACGGGCCAGCTACCAGACTGCACATCAGCCGCTTGGCCGACATCGAAAATCGAGGTGTCGTGCCCAGCCTGCACAAGCTCTACTCGCTAGCGGCCATCTTGCATCTCGATCCTATGGAAATCTCGGGTTGGCATGACGCACCGTTTCGCCAGACCTTCCACGAAGGCGCAGCGTTCCCGCCTCCCAGCACGCATCTTGCTTCGTCTCCCTTGCCCGCCATCTTCTGCTAACCGTCAGGGCATCCCGCAGGTTCGGAAAACACGGATCTGCTAGGGCGACGGCCGGCCACCGTAGTGCCCATGCCTCAGGGCGACCACGCAGCCTCAAATAAGGTTCGCTATGGGTATATCGGATTGACGGACCGCCGTATGATGCCGTTGCTGCGGCCCGGCAGCACCGTGCTGATCGACACGACGCTTCGCCGGATAGAGGATGCCGAGTGGTCCAGCGAATACGACCGGCCTATGTATTTCATTGAGATTCGGAACGGTTATCGCTGTGGGTGGTTCCAGAAAGAAAAAAACCGGCTGATTATGCAACCCCATACGCTTTCCCGCTGCGCCCCGGAATCGTGGTTGATGCCAGATGAAGCGGAAATCGTGGGACAGGTTGTAGGGGTGGTCAGTTATTTGGGGGATCCGTGGACGTATCGTCCAGCAGCAATTCCAGAAGCACATTCAGATTCGAACAGTAAAGTTCTTTGAGATAGCTCGGGGCTCCGCTCGGGATCCAAGTGGGACATTGCTCGCGGCAACTTTTCACTTTGCTTGATAATGTTCCCGGCAAAGATCCGACATAGCTAGCCAAATCCGTTTTTTGCGCGTTCAACGGCATTTCCAGCAAGCGTTCAAATACCTCTTCGTGAGTCTGCGCCACCACCTTGTTCACCGCCTGCTCACCGTACGCGTCTGCCAGCTGTTCATGAACGTAAGCGCCATTGGAACCCTGGCGAAGTTTGGCTAGGTAGCCGAGGCGTTGATAAGCGCCTTGTAATGGTTCGAGATAGTTGGCGGTGAGATCGAAAAGGATCTGTTGGTAACTCTGAAGGTTATCGAGCATGAGCATGAAAGGATCGGAGCCGGTCACCTGTTCCGTCCACAGAACGTTTTAGCACGCGGCCCGTGAATCGCGGCGAGTAGCGGCACCCTTCAGCCAGAGGAGGGTTTCTATGAAAGCCCGCACAATCACCCAGATTCTCGCACTGTCTGCTTTACTTCTACCCTGTTTAGCATCCCCGGTCAATTCGCATGCGCTGGTGCCGTCGGCCAGCCGAACGGTGATGGACGGCGTACCGCTGCCGCCACCAGTACCAAATCCACCGAAAACGGTCACTGATGGTGTGCCGTTGCCTCCACCGGTGCCGAATCCGCCCAAGGGTGTGACCGGCTCGGTTACAGATGGAGTGCCACTGCCACCGCCCGTGCGCGGCTAACGGAAACACCTCTGAGCGAGTGGAACCGCGTCGATGTCGCACGGGTGCGGCAAGACTCAAGTCGCGCACGAGGTCGAAAAGCAAAGCAAGTTAAGGCGCCTCTCATCCTGCATGCGCCTGCATTTCAGGCAGAGTATTGTTTACTTTGAAGTTATATAATGGTACCATGCCTGAGATGGCACCCCTCGTCCTCCGCAATCTCTCCTGGGCCCTGACCACACTGCTGGAAATTATTCTGCTGTGGTATCTCGTGCGGAAGAAGTTGCACCGTACTCATCCGGCATTCTTCTTGTACGTGTTGATGGCGGTTGCGCAGAGTGCGATTGTGGCACTCACCTACCGGCTACTCGAGCCGCGCAGCCCGACAGCTTTTGGCGTTGCCTGGGCCACGCAAGCGGTAGTGGTGTTCGTTCGATGGCTGGCGGTGATGGAAATCGCCAAGAAAGCTTTGGCGGCTTATACGGGAATCTGGGCGATGGCGAGCCGCATCCTGATTGGCATCGGCGTGTGCGCTTTGGTGTATGCCGTGGCGGCGGCGCGGCTGCATTGGTACCTGGCGGTGTTGAACGCGGATCGCGCGGTGGAGTTGTGTACCGCGGGCTTCATTGTGGGGATGTTTCTGTTCGTGCGTTATTACGGCATAACGATGCCGCCCTTCGATCGCATGCTGGCGATCGGCTTTTGCCTGTACTCCTGCTTCGAGGTCATCAACGACTCGCTTTACGAGAACTGGGTTTACGCGGCCGGCGCGCTATGGAGTTATCTAGACCTGATAACGTACATGGCCAGCCTGATTCTGTGGATCATGGCGGCACGCAATTATTCAGAAGCGACGAATACGATGACACAGCCGGAGTTGCTGCCAGAGCACTATGCGGAGTTATCGCAGAAACTGAATTCGCGGTTATTGGTGCTCAATCACCGCCTGGACCATCTGTTCCGATCTGAGGATCGTTCATGAACCTTTTTCTACTGGCGTTCATTGCCGTTGCGGTTCTTCTGATTTTGTTGCTGGCTTGGGCCGTTCGTCCCCCAAGGAAGACCCTTGCTGCTCCGGACGACATCATCGAAACGCTCAGTGAAAAGCGTCACTACGAACGATTGCCGCAGATCCTGCAGTGCCTGCGACCGGAAGATACAGACTTCCTGCACACCCGAGGCTACGACAACTTGGTGAAGCGGGTGCGGCGCGAACGGAAACGCATTGCCTTGGATTATCTCCGCTATCTCGAACAGGAATATCAACTGCTCCTGGACGCCAGTCGTGTTCTGGCCAAAGTCGCGCCGGAGGTTTCTGCGTTGGATGAGTTCGAGCGCTTTCGGCTGAATCTTCGGTTTGTGCTGTATTGCCGTTATTTGCGCTGGCGTTTACGCCTGGGACTGTCGCCTTGGACTATTTTCGGGATCCTCGGGGATATGGAAGGCAACATCACGTTGCGTCTGGAAGCCGCGACCACATCGATCGGGGAGCGCGCGGCAATCGCGTCGGAGTTTCCCTTATTCCTGCAGAACCGGGGCGACGATTCGAAGTAATTTCGACTCCACCGCGGCGTGCAAGTCGGCCGCCTGAAATGGCTTTTGCAAAATGGCCGCGTCCGCGGAAAGAAAGCCCGCGGGAACCTTTTCGATCGCCGAAACCGAACTAGTCCATAACACCCGCGACCCCAACCCGTGCGGGTCTTTATCGCGGCGCGCTGGGGCGAGTGTCGATGCGCTTTGGTAAACCACCTGCCAATCCGCTACCACCAGATCAAACTCTTTTTCCACTACCAGACGCCGTGCTTGCTCCAGGGATTTGGAAGTAGTGACGACGTGGTCGTTGCTGCTGAGTAATTCGGCAATGGTTTCCAGAACCGACTCATCCGAATCCAACACGAGAATGCGTCCGTTTTGCAGGTTTCGCGAAGGCTGCTGCTTATGATTGGTGTGGGCAGGCACTTGCGAGCGCACCGGCAACTCGATGCGGAACGACGCGCCTTTTCCGGAGATGTTTTTCACCACGATGTTTCCGCCGTGCTCGGTTACGATGCCGTAGCAGATGCTCAGCCCGAGGCCAGTCCCCTTGCCAACGGGCTTGGTGGTGTAGAAAGGATCAAACACGCGGGAGGGATCCTTGACGCCGGCCCCACTGTCCACAAATTCCGCAAAGACCCGTTCGCCTTCTCGTTTGGTGTAAACCCAGAGATCGCCCTCGGTTCCGGTCTCTAAAATCGCGTCTACCGCATTATTGATGAGGTTCAAAAAGACCTGCTGCATCTGGTGCGGGTCTGCTGGCAGTTCGGGTAAATCCTCGGCGAGATTCAAGTGCACGTGAATGTGACTCATGCGCAGGTCATAATCGCGCAGTGCCAGTGTGTCTTCAATGATGGCGTTCAGGTGCACCGGCACACGTTCCGGCTTGTGCTGGCGGGCGAAGCTCAACAGGTTTTGCACGATGCGATGCGTGCGCAGCGCCTGTTTGTACATTTTTTCGCTGTAGCCCAAAGCCTGCGGCCCTATTTCTCCGCTGGAAGACAACAGTTGGCTGTAGCCCAGAATGGCGGTCAAAGGATTGTTCAGTTCGTGGGCCACTCCCGAGATCAATTGCCCGACTGCCGCGAGCTTTTCACTGTGTACCAACTGTTCCTGAGTGCGCCGCAAATTCTCGTAAGCTTGACGCGTCTCTTCATACAGGCGGCTATGGTCGACAGCGCTGGCGACCTGGCTACCAACCGCGGTCAGCAAACTGATATCTGCCACCGAAAATTCCTTGATCTTGCGGCTGCCCACCACTAATCCGCCGACGATTCTTTCTTTGGTCCACAGGGTTACCACGTACGCGGAGCGGATGCCTTCGCGATCCTGAATTTGCCGCACCACCGCGGGAAGAGGGAGACCTTGCACGGAGAGGAATGTGGCATGAGTAGAACGCAGTTGCGGAACCAGACCTGCGGGTAGCGTCAACACCGGAGAACTGTTCGACAGACCGGAACGATGACCCACCGCAGCGACGCGCCGGATGGTCACGTCATCCTTATCCAGCAAATAGAGAGAAGCAACGTCCAACTCGAACAGTTCCAGCATCTGCCGCAGGGTCCGCTGCACGGATTCGTTGAGATCGAGCGTGTAAGAGAGCGTTTCCGCGATGGAGTTCAACACCATTAACTCGCGGTTGCGTCTGCGGATCTGATGCTCGGCGTGACGGCGCTCGGTGACATCCAGCAAGAATCCCTGGTAAGCGATGACATTGCCGCTGGAATCCCGTACCGCCGTGGAAGATTCGCTGACGGTGCGGACTTCCCCGTCCTTACGCCGAATATCGAATTCGAAATCGTTCACCGCGCCATGTTCATGCAGAAGCTTGCTGAGCCGGTCATACTCGGCGCAATCCCGGTAAAGCTGCTGCGCGACATCGATGGCCAGCAACTCGTCACGGTTGTCATAGCCGGTGATGCGCATCATGGCATCGTTGAAATCGAGGAAGCGGCCATTAATCGTGGCTATGAACACGCCTTCCTGTACGCTGGCCACCAGCGAGCGGTATTTCTCTTCGGCTTTCTTCCTTTCCGTAATGTCTTTCAAGACGTGGATGGTGCCCAGCCGGAGACCGGATGGGTCAATGAATTGGGAATTCGAGGCCAGGAAAAAGCCGTGCAGCCACGGATCGGGATCATCGCCTTCGCCGGAGATGCCTTCGCAATACGGACAAACTTTGAATGGATGAATTCTGGCGTTGAAAAGCTCGCTTACAGAACGGCCCACGATTGCTTGCGTCTTGCGGCTAAGCAGATCCGCAAGGCGGGAATTGGTGCGGAGGATGCGCCCTTCCTGATCGTGGACGACAATGGGATCGCCGATGGAATCGAAGGTGTACATCCACTGCTGCTGCACGGATTTGATCTGCTCAAACAAGCTGACGTTTTCGATCGTGGTACCCAAGAAATTCGCGACGTTTACCAGGTAACCTAATTCGTCTTCCTGGACATGCTTGCCGTGCGACATGCCGACGTTCAGCAAGCCGACCGGGCCTTCTTTGCCGCAAAGAGCGACGGCGATGAGTTGGGTGATTCCGGCTTCAGCCATGCTGCGCCGAACTTTAGGATCGTTTTCGTCCTCGAAGCGAGCAATGCGGTATTCGCTCTTCAATACACCTTGGACCCAGGACCCGGCGAGAGATAAGCGGCGTTGCCGGTTCAGATAGCTCTCGGAGAACCCCACCGCAGCGCTGACAACGAACTCTGCGGTGTCGCCTTTTCCTTCGAGCAGGCGGATCACCCCGTGACTGGCGTTGATGCTTCCCGTGATTTGTGTCAGGACCTTTTGCAGTAACTGGGGCAGCGCGACCGACTGGCTGCTGGAAGCCGTGAGCATGGTGAACTGGCGCATTTTCTCGCTGATTTCTTCCGAGCGCGCGCGCGACGCTTCCAGGAGCATAACGATCATGCCGATGCCCAAGCCGGCATTCAGAAAATGATCGAAGGCAAAACGCAGCGAGTGAATGTCTTCGTGGGTCCAAAGCATGCGGTCGGAGTTATTGAGTCCCAGCAGCAAGAAAGCCCCGGCCAGCAAGGTTGCGCCATGGCCGGCTTTGGAGCGGGCAGCGCGCAGCAGGATGACCCCCGCGCACAAGCAAATCGCGCTGTCCAGAACGGCAGTCTGCCACACGGTTTCTCCCCAGTGCGGCGCGCGGTACTCGTAATAACTGGCGGCCAGGGCCACCAAGAGGGCGAGCCACCACATAGGCCAGTACAGCCGATTGGGCGCGATGGCATATTGCACGATGGAAGCGAGGAAAAGTGTAAGCGCCGCGGCATTGGCGGTGGTGGCGACCAGCCGCAAAAACGCGTCAGGCTGAAAGAACAGCGCCAATTCAGAAAAAGAGGAAAGCGTCAGGCAGATCCAACCGAACAACCACAATTGATAGAACTTAGCGGGATTATCTCGCTTCAAGTGAACGAACAAAACCAGCAGGGTGAGGCAGACAGTCGCCTCAAAGAAGGCAATCCCCTGGAGGCCCTGGTTCGCCACGAAAGCGCATCCTCCCAAGTGGAGTTACGAATTGGAAACGTAAAACAGGTTCTCATCCTGCCCGCAGGCGGACAGGGACCACGTTCTTCTGACGCTAACACGCTATTTTCTGACTGGGCAATGGTACGCAAATCTGCCTGTGCCGTCCCTTATAATGCTGGTTGGGAGAAGCACCGCCGTGGACGCCGACCATATCCTGGTAGTGGATGACGAAGAGGCTATTCGCGAAGTGGTATCGACCATGCTGGAATCGCGGGGTTACCGTTGCACCGCAGTGAGCAACGGACGCTCCGCGCAGGACTATGTCCGCAAACAGACCCCGGACCTAGTGTTGAGCGACATGATCATGCCGGAAATGGACGGCATCAAACTGCTCGACTGGCTGCATGGCTTCGATCCCGAAGTGCCGGTGATCATGGTGACGGCGATTCACGATATCTCCACCGCTCTGGAAGCCATCCGCCGCGGCGCGTACGACTACATCCTGAAGCCATTTGAGAAGGATCAGCTGTATCACGGCGTAGAGCGGGCGCTGCAGCACCGGCGCCTGGTGGTGGAAATCCGGAATTACCAGGCGGATTTGGAACGCAAGGTCGAGCAGCGCACTGCAGAACTGGTGGCGAAACACCTGGAATTGGAGCAGTCCTACGACGACACGCTGGAGGCGCTGGGCAGCGCGCTGGACTTGAAGGACGCGGAAACCGAAGGACATTGCCAGCGCGTTACCGCGTTCACGATTTGTATTGCCAAGGCCGTTCCCGTGCCGCTGACCTATCTGCCGATTCTGGCCCGCGCGGCTTTCTTGCACGACATCGGCAAGATGGCCATCCCGGACTCTATCCTGCGCAAGCCGGGCCCGCTGGATAACGACGAAAAACAAATCATGCGCACGCATTGCGAGATTGGCTACAACGTGCTGACGCGCATCCCCTTTCTGCGCGACGCCGCGGAAATTGTTCTGGCCCACCAGGAATTTTTCGATGGCACCGGCTATCCCCGGGGCCTGCGTGGCGAGCAAATTCCTCTGGGGGCGCGTATTTTCTCGATTGCCGATGCGCTGGACGCCATGATCAGCGATCGTCCCTACCGCAAGGCGCTGCCGATGACCCACGCTCGAGAAGAGATACGGCGGTGCGCGGGCTCGCAGTTCGATCCGAAAATCGTGGAAGTGTTTTATTCGATTGACCAGGAAACGTGGGTCGAGCTGCGCGAGAATCTGGGCTCACCTTTCCGCTTGGCCCAACTGAAGAATTTGCGGGCGTAGGCTGTACCGTTGTTATTCGCCTGCACCTCGGGCTCATGCTATCTTTGGATAGAGAAACCCCATGGCACTCGTACCCATAAAAACAGCGTCGGAAACTGGTTATTGCGATTGCATCTGCGGTTGCTATGAATTGGCTAGCCAACGCGACGAAGATACCGGCAAGGGCTATTGCCCCACCTGCGCCAAGGAACACCTGGAGCGCAACACCGGAGTGGGCGTGCCCCAGCCAGCGCCGGTCAAAGTTGAGCCCCACGACGGTCAGTCCACGGTAAAGCCGTTGCCCCCATGCGCGGACCCGCCCGCGCGGCTGCGTTAACCAGCAATCAAGAGCCGAGCGAATCGCAGTTACCCTTTCGGCTCCTCGCATTGACTCGCCCTCGCGGCACAAACTAAGATACCCCGCACATGTCAGACGCCCAGTCTCTTCTCGGCCAAACTATTTCGCACTATCGCATCCTGGAAAAACTTGGCGGCGGTGGAATGGGTGTGGTCTACAAAGCCGAGGACACTCGGCTGCACCGCTTTGTCGCGCTGAAGTTCCTTCCGGAAGACGTGGCCGGAGACCCGCAAGCGTTGGCTCGCTTTCAGCGCGAAGCCCAGGCCGCTTCCGCGCTCAACCATCCAAATATCTGCACTATTTATGATATCGGCGAATTGGACAAAAACGCCTTCATCGCCATGGAATACCTGGAAGGCAAGACCCTCAAGCATGCCATCGGCTTGCGTCCGCTGGACTTGGACACCCTTCTCGATGTCGCCATGGGCGTTGCCGCCGGCCTCAACGCTGCCCACGCCAAGGGAATCGTTCACCGGGATATCAAGCCCGCAAATATCTTCGTTACCGAGAACACCCACGCGAAGATTCTCGATTTTGGCCTGGCGAAAGTTCGCGGACAAAAAGTCAGCGCCTCCGGCGGGGGAGGAGACAGCCTCGCCACACTCGGCGTCGATCCCGACCAACTCACCAGTCCCGGCAGCACCCTCGGCACCGTCGCTTATATGTCCCCGGAGCAGGTCCGTGGCAAAGAACTCGACCCGCGCACCGATCTTTTTTCTTTCGGCGCCGTCCTTTATGAGATGGCCACCGGCCGTCTGCCCTTTCGCGGCGAAACTTCCGGCCTCATTTTTAAGGCCATCCTCGATGGCGCTCCCACCGCGGTCGGCCGCGTAAATCCGGAAGCGCCTCCCGAACTCGAACGGATTATTACGAAGGCCATGGAGAAAGACCGCGATCTGCGGTACCAATCGGCCGCGGACATGCAATCGGATCTCAAGCGTCTGCGAAGGGACACGGACTCCGGAAAGCTTTCCGCCTCAGCCAGAGCCGTCGCCGAGGAAGCAGCAGAAGAGCCCGCTGCTTCCCGTTCCGGCAGCGCAAGCCGCATCTCCGCGGCAAACGCCAGCGCCACAGTCGCCGCACAAACCGGCGGAAAAGGAAAGTTGCTGCTGGGCGGGGCGCTCGTGTTAATCGCGCTCCTCGGAGTGGGATTTGCTGCGTACCACTTCGGCGCCGGTGGCAAGGGCGCCACACCCACCGGAAGAATCTCGCAGATCAGCCACTGGGACAAGCTCATGGACGTGGCGCGCCTTTCTCCGGACGGCCATACCATCGCCTTTAGTTCGCCCGTCAACGGCATCATGCAGGTTTTCGTCATGTTGACCTCCGGCGGTGAACCCCTGCAATTGACCAGTGACGAGGACGATAAAGATGTGTCCAATTTCTCCGCGGACGGCACCGAGATCTATTTCAGAAAAAACTTCGGCGGAGAAACCTGGTCCGTGCCCACCTTGGGCGGAAATCCCAAGCGCGTATTGACCGGCTTCGCGGCGGCATCCTCTCCCGATGGCAAGTACATCTACTTTTCCAAAGTCCGCACCCGCGCGGTTTTCCGTGCCGATCACACCGGCTTGGGCGACGAACAGATCGCCACTCTCGATCCCAAGGCCTGGCCCATCGTGCGCATTTTGCCTTTCCCGGATGGCAAACGCCTGCTGGTTATAAACGCCAGCGGCATCTCTTCGCTCGAACATTTCCACGCCTACCTCGTCGAACTTGGCAACCCCTCCGTAGAAGACATGGGGATTTTTGAGGGCGAAGGCCTGGATGTCGTATGGGGCGAACCCGGAAAGAACGTCTTATACGGCCGCACCGTGAATGGACTCACGAACATCTGGAAGATGGACGTGAGCGACAAATCTTTGGCGCAGGTCACGTTTGGACCCGGCCCCGACCATTCACCCATGCCCGACCCTGCTGGAAAAGGCATCTACGTCGTCAACGGCAAATCCACCGGATATTTGACCGTCTACAACACCAAGACAAGATCTTCGGTGGATATCGCCGCGGAGAATGCCACCCAACCGGCCATCTCCCATGATGGCAAACGCCTTATGTACCTCACCATTCCCTCGCGCGATCTCAATGAATTGTGGGTCGCCGATATCGACGGCGCAAATAAAACCAAGCTGGCACAAGGCCCAGCGCTGGCCACCGCCAGTTGGTCCCCCGACGATTCCTCGCTCTCTTTTCTGAGCGAAGAAGAGGGAAAGCCGACGAAGTTCTACACCATGAAGCCCGACGGCAGCGACAGGAATACATTCAGCGCCCCCGAATCGCTGGCGCTGCAACAAGTCCTGTGGAGCGCAGACCAGAAGACCCTTTTTGTGAACGCTGCGGAACGAGGGTCAAAGGTGTTGTCTATCTGGCGGCAAAGCCGTGCAGCCGGTTCGACCTTGGAGAGAATGGCAGAAGATTGCGGTCTTGCCTTTGACGTTTCCCAGGATGGCAAATATCTTCTGAATTGGGTCGGTGACGAACGTCTCGGCATTTATTCGCTGTCCATCGCGGATCACAGTTGCTCCGTGCTGGTGCCAAAGGTCTCGACCTTTGGCATCCTTTTCGACAAAGATGGCAAATCCTTTTTGTATGCCATTCCCGGACGAAAAGACGTGATCATCTATCGTCAGAAGTGGGACAACGGCAAAGCTATTGGCCTGCCGCAAGTTGCCTTTACGCTGCCCTTTGCCTTTCCTCTCATCTCGGGCGGAAATGCTTATGATTTTTCGCGCGATTTAAGCACCGTCGTCTACGCCCGTCCCGGCGGCCACGCCGACCTTTATCTTCTGAGCCAGAAATAAGTGCACGCAACCCCAGCGAACGACAGCCTGGGGGTCGGGATGGCAAAAAATTTGTCGCTCCGATAGCGACAAATCCAGCGCCGTAAAGCCGCGGCTACATCTAGTTGATGATTGATCATTTGCCGAGATACATCAGTGCCAGCAGGAACAGCCACAGCGCATCCATGAAGTGCCAGTAATACGAGGTTACTTCCGCGGCGACGGTGCGGGTGATTTTCGCCGTGTCGTAGTTTCGGCGCGCGACGTAAATCAATGCGCACACGCCACCCAGCAGGTGCACCGCGTGGGCTCCGGTGAAAATATAGAAAAAGCTGCTGGCGGGATTGCTGGCCAGATAGATGCCCTGATGCACTAACATGCGCCAAGCCACCAGTTGCCCGACCAGAAAAAGCACGCCGAGAATTGTGGTGACCATCCAGAAGCGCCGGAATCCCAACGCGTCCGACTGCGCCAACCTTTTTCGCGCCAACTCTAAAGTGCCGCTGCTGGCCACCAGTACGAGGGTATTGACCCACAGCAGCCACGGAATGTGGACGGGGATCCAATCGGGACCGCCCTTGCGCACCAGAAAGGCGCTGGCCAGCGCCATGAAGAACATCAATACCGAGACGATGCCGATGGCAATGCCGGTGTAATAACGCGCCGGAGAATTTGGCCGGTTGGGGCGCTTCTTGCTATCGTCGCCACCGCCGCCGTTGCCGCCTGCGGGAGGCAAAGTTCCGCCACCGCCGCCACCCTTTTTCTCTTCGACGACAACCTCGATATCCTGTACTTCACTTATGCCCGGCATTCTTCAGTCCTTCATCTCTCAACGCGCTTTCTGCGCCAGCAATTCCGGCGAAAGGTGCTGCGGCACAAACTCTTGAGCCGGGGGAGCCGCAAGCTCATAAGCCCCGCGGTAGATCACTCTCACCTGTCCGGCAAAACTGTGCTGTGGCGCAGGCGAGGCGACACTCCATTCGAGTGTCGAAGCGCCCCAAGGGTTATCTAGTTCGGCGGCTTTGCGGCGCAACAACGTCCCGAAGAAATTCACCACGAAGACCAACTGGGCGGCGACGGTCCAGATGGTGGCTACGGTGACCAATGTACGGATGGACGCGCCCGCTGAGGCCACGGCCATGCGCTGCGGCTCTGGCAAGAGCGCCGATTGCGTCAGCAGCCCCATCCAGTGCAGCGGCATGAAGATGCAGTAGACGCCGGCGAAGGTCAGCCAGAAATGTAGTTTTCCGAGGGTCTCATTCAGGCGGCGGCCAAAGAGTTTGGGGAACCAGAAAAACAGGCCCGCGAGTATTGCAAAGGTCGCCGCGACGCCCATTACCAGGTGGAAATGGCCAATGACGAAATCTTCGCTGACGGCAGCACGCGAAAGATCGTGCCGGGCGAGAAAAATTCCGGAAAGGCCGCCGGCAATGAACAGTGAAATGAACCCAATGGCGAACAGCAGCGACGTCGTGATCTGGAGGCGCGCATTCCACAGCGTGCCAAGCCAGCTTGCCAACAAAAATGCCGCGGGAATCCCTAGCGAGGAAGCCAGGACGGAGAAGACCAGCGGCGCATATGGGTTCATGCCGGTGGCAAACATGTGGTAGCCCCAAACGCAGAAACCAATGACGCCCACACCGCAGATGGCCAGCACCACCAGCCGCTCTTTCCACAC
Organism: Verrucomicrobiia bacterium; assembly: GCA_035506955.1. GTDB lineage: Bacteria > Acidobacteriota > Terriglobia > Acidiferrales > UBA7541 > Acidiferrum. Next base: position 11,876 of record DATJOO010000103.1, on the reverse strand, counting down.
CGGTTTGCGCGCAAAGGTGGCTACCAGATGCGTGATGATTCCAAAACACGGCAGCATAGCCACGTAGACTTCCGCCTGCGCGAAATACCAGAACAAACGCTGCCACAACACCGGCAGGCTCCCTGCACGGACGAGGTTTTCCGGCTGCTGCGCCAGGAATGCGGCGCTGCTGAAGAAATTGGAGCCGAGCGTGCGGTCAGAGAGAATGGCGGTACAGCCGGCCAGCAGCACACTGAAGATGAGCAGGCTCAGGATGGCGTTCACGAACCAGGCCCACACGGTGATGGGCAAGCGCGGCAGGGTCATTCCCGTGGTGCGCAGCGAGATCGTGGTCACACAAAAGTTCAGCGCACTGAACAGTGCGGCCAGGGCGAAGAGCGCGCCGCTGACCAGCCACAGGTCTATGCCGTGGCTTAGTGGGAGGAAAAACGAGGCGGTCATGCCGCCGAGAGACAACACCGTCAGCCACAGCGAAAGCGCATTGAGCGAGGGAAAGGCCATTTCTTCCGCGCCAATCTGCAAGGGCAGAAAGAAGTTGCCGAAGCCGAGTTGCGGCGCAGCCGTCAGGACGAAAAACACCATTAAGGAGCCGTGCAACAAGCGGACGGCGGCGAAGCGCTCGGGGGTCGCCTCAAACCCTTTCAGAAAAGGAATGGCGGTATCGGGCCAGGAGGTGTGCACTCGCAGGAGCGCGGAAAGCACCATGCCCACCAGGACGCTGGCCAAGGAAAGCCAAAGATAGCGGAGACCAATGGTCTTGTGGCGCGTGGAGAAGACGCGCCGGAGTGAGCTCGGGCCAGATGAGCCGGCGTTGCCGTTCTCGTCGTAAGTAACCATTTTCCAGGCAGTTCGCTGGCTGAGAAAGCCCCTGAACCAGATGGTATCTTACCGCCTGCTCCGTAAATTGGAAAGAACGCGAAGCCTGAGGAGAGCAGCAAGAATTATTCTCGGGGCTTCGTGTCGATTCTGCCCTGGTCGTTCGACTATGGGTAGAGCAGCAATTAAGCTAGGAACTTGAACGCCAGCCCGACTCCATCCGAAAGGACAAACAAAATGCGATACATGGTCATCGTCAAATGCACTGAAAACGAAGGCGCACCCCCCGAGATCGATCCCCAGATCATGGCCGACATGAACAAATTCAACGACGAACTCTTAGAAGCCGGAGTCTTGTTGGGCTACGACGGTCTTCACCCCTCCTCCAAAGGTGCCCTCGTCCACTTCTCCGGCAAGAAATGCACCGTCACCGACGGCCCCTTCGCCGAAACCAAGGAACTCATCGCCGGCTTCTGGTTCTGGAAGGTCAAGTCTCTCGAAGAGGCCATCGAGTGGGTCAAGCGCTGCCCCAACCAAGGGGAAACCAACATAGAGATTCGCCAGGTCTTCGAGCCCGAAGACTTCGCAACCGCCTTTAACGACGAGGAAATTCAGAAGGAAAAAGACTTCCGCGCTCGCATGGCAGCCAACGCAGCCAAGAAATAGGTCCACTTAGTCAAGGCGAGGGTGGGTGAGCTCAGGGTGCAGGCCCGCCGCGAATACTTTGCCCCCAAGCCGCATTCACCGAACGACACCCTTCACGCTCGGCTCTGTGTCGCTTCATCGCTTCAAGGGAAGCGGGTAGCCTAACCAACCGGACGGTAACCGTTCGCACCAAACCGGACTTCAGGCATCCCAGCACAGGCGGCACTGCTCTGCTTCTGTCAACGAAAGAACTCTTCGTAATCAATCGGATCGCGCAAAATGATCCACAAACGAATTCCCACTTCTAGCGAAACGCTGGCGTTCGGATCGCGGCCTTTTGAAATATCATCGTTACGGGGGAATCGGAAGCATGCACACAGACAAATGGGCCAATCCGCAAAAAATGTGGGACGAACGCTTCTCGCAGGACAAGCCGGTGTACGGAGAACAGCCCAACGCGTTTCTGGCCGCGCAATCGTCGCGATTTCAGCCGGACGCCAAGTTGCTCGTGCCCGGCGATGGCTATGGCCGGAACGGAATCTGGCTGGCGCAACAAGGCTTTGACGTGCATACCGTAGATTTGTCTGCAGTGGGTGTGGAGCGAGCGCGAAAAGCAGCGCAGGCGGCGGGCGTCAAGATGCTGATTGAGCAGGGCGATCTTTCCACCTGGCACTGGCCACTGGCCCACTTTGATGGAGTGTTCGCGATTTTTCTGCACCTGCCGCCGGAAATGCGCGCGCCCATTCATGCGTCGATGTTGCGCGCGGTGAAACCGGGCGGGTTAGTGGTGCTGCAGGCGTTCAGTCCCGCGCAATTGAAGCACACCTCGGGAGGCCCGAAGCAGGTGGAACTGCTGTACACGCCGGAAATGCTGCGCGAGGATTTTGCCGGAGCTCAAGTGGTGCTGCTGGAAGAGAAAGAGACGGATATTCAGGAAGGGCACATGCATAGCGGGTCTGCCGCGGTGGTGCAAGGCATCTTCCGGCGCTAACAAGAAGCGGCGTTTCGATTGCTTACTGAAACTGCCTTTGGAAGGTGGCGAATTGTTCGCGAAGCGTTTCCAGTTCGCGGCGCAATTGGCTTACTTCGTCTTCAAGGTTACGAATCCGCTCGGCATCCGCACTGACTCGCTGGCCACCTGCGTCCCGAGCAGCATCCTCAGCCACAGAGGGTTCGGTATCGGGCACCGCATCGCCCGCCAGCAGATGCATGTAGCGAGATTCTTTGGTGCCCGGCTGGCGCGCTAACACTTTGGCCATCGGCGGATCGCGGCGCATGAGCAGGTTCAGCGCAGAAAGCACGGCGTCGAGATCCTCAAACGCATACATGCGCTCCGAGCGCGTACGCAGTTCACCCGGTGTCTGCGGCCCGCGGAGCAGCAGCACGCACAAAACCGCGATTTCGTGGCGGTGAAAGTTGTATAGCTCGTTCAGCCGATGCTCGAATTTGGCCACGCGCGAGTCTCCGCTCGCTGAGCGCACCATGGCGCGTTCGGTCAGCGCGCGTATAGCCTTGCGCACTGCGTCTTCGTCGAGGGTCAGGACGGGATCGCGATTGGATTTTTGGTTGCAGGCATTGATCAGCGCGTTCAGCGAAAGCGGATAATACTCCGGCGTGGTGATTTCTTTTTCCACCAGCGCCCCTAACACGCGGACTTCGGTTTCCGATAGCTCCAAGCTCATGAATCCATGATAGCAGCAGTGCCGAATCTCACCGTGACAACCGCCGCTCCAAATGGCATCCTACAACAAACGTCGGGAGGAGGATTTTATGCGTAAGTTGTCTGCATTGCTTGGTGTGTCACTTCTGGCCGCTTCGATTTCCTGGGCCGATAGCCAGGTGAAAACTGCCACCATCGTGTCGCAGACGTCGGTGAGTTGCGGCGAAAAGAAAAGCAAGAAGTCTTCGACGGATGTCTTGTGCCAGCAATATAATGTGCGTACCGATACCATCGAGTATCAGATTCGCCAGCAAAAGCCGGGGGACATGGACATCATCCCGCCGAACACGCCGATCGAATACACCATCAACAAGAACAAAATGAAGTTCAAGGCCAACGGAAAGAAGTACGAGTTCCTCATCGTCGGCAGCTTGGCGGTACCGCCCGCGGCGAAATAGTTAAGCAGGAACCATCAGCGGCTGAACCGTAACCTACAAACCACCGGAATGCATCCTCAGAGGTTGCCGGGACCGACGCAGCCCGCGGCAATGCAGCTATTGGGGGTTGGGGCCTTGCGTCACCTGGACCAGATCGTTCGGGCGCAGCCATTTGGCGAAGGCGGCTTGCACTTGCTCAGCGGTTAGAGCGACGTAGCGCTGCGCGGCAAGATACGGTTCGTCTAACGGCAGGCCGATGGTCGCGCGGCCGATCCAGCCTTCGGCAATGCTATTCACGCTTGCTTCCGACAGGGGTACCCCGCGCAAGAGCATGGCCTTGGCCTGGCGCAACTCTTCGGCGCTCGCGGGCGCCTTTTGCATGTCGTTCAAATCCCGCACGACGATGGCGCGCGCCTTCGACACATTTTGCGGATCGCAGGCATAGTTCACGCGATAGATCCCGCGGGTCTTGCCGATTTCGAAGGACGACGAGACGAAGTACACCAGGCCGGCGTTTTCGCGCAGATCGCGATAGAGCCGCGTGGCGTAGAACCCGCCGCCGAGCACGTGATTTCCCAACTCCAGCGCGTAGTAATCGGAATCGAAACGCGTCAGCTTCAACGTTTCCGCCAGGTTCACGTCGACTTGCACGCGGCTCTTGTCGGGCACCGCCGTGGAGCCCGGCGAGTTATTGGGCGCCGAAGGCAAATCCGTGTCTGGCTTAGGGCCCGAGGCGGTCCACCCACCAAAATATTTTCCGATCACGGTTTTCGCCTGGTCCGGCGTGATATTGCCCATCACTACGATGGTGGTCATGTCCGGCCGAAAGACACGGCTGTAGTAGTCCTTCAAATTGGGAAGGGTAAGTGCGTCGACGGTTTGTGGCGTGGCCTGCCGCAGCACCGGGTCGTCTTTGGGGAACAACGCCTCTTTCAACGCGTAGCTCGCGCGATAGTGGGGCGATTGCAGTTCGCCTGCAAGGGCTTGCCCGGTTTGCGTCTGCACCACTTTGAAGGCGGGTTCGGGCAGGGCCGGATGCAACAGATTGTCGGCCAGCAGTGCTACGCCGCGATCGAAATGGCTGGTGAGCACGGCGACGGAAAAATCGGTGCCCGCGGATTCGTCCGCGCCGATATCGTCAAGCGCGGTTTGAAAGGCGATGCGGTCCAGCGAGGCGGAACCGTAGGGGAAGAGGTCGTTTAAGACGCTCTCGACGCCGCTCTGCCCTTTCGGGGCCTGCAAATCGGCGTTGTTCTTGATGTGGCCCACGACGGTGACGGAATCGCTGATGGTTTCCTGCTGCACGATGAGCTTGATTCCGTTCGGCAGCGTCGAAACTTCCGGATTCTTGGTAAGTTTGGGCACGGTCAGGCGGTTCAAAGCTTCGTTGGCCCAATCGGGCAGCGTGACCGGGCCGGTGGGCGTACCAGCCAGTGATTCCGCGGCGCCGAACGATTTGGAGGAGATGGGCTTGCCGGATTCCTGTGGCGTCAACAACGCGATATAGGCCTGGTTCCAGTCCAGATATTTGTGGGCTACCTGGTTGACTTGCTCGACGGTGACTTTTTGAATGGCAGCCACGTCTTCTTCGGGAGACTGCCTGCCCTCGACGGCTACGGCGTTCGACCACTCCATGGCCAGGCCCTCGATGGAATTTTTCTGAAATTCCTCGCTGGCCAATTCGTGACGTTTCGCGGCTTCCACCAAATCCCCTGGAACGCCATTTTTTAGATCGTCGGCGAGAATTTTGCGCAGTTCGCCAACCAGCGCATCGCCATCGGCGCCCTGAGGAAAGGCAGCCAGCGCAAAGGCCACGCCTCCTTTGGGCAGAAGGCTCAAAGAGAAACCGGCGTCCAGAGCTTTTCCGTCTGGCACCAGTTGATACAACGTGCCGCGCTGGCTGGCCAGCACGTCGTTGAGCACCTGCAATGCGGCGAAGTCGCTGCTGTCATACCCGGCCACGCGGAAAGACACCACCGCTAAGCCGTAGGGCAGGTCGGTATCCAATTTCACAGTCTCCGAGGACACAGGACCGAGCTGCACCGCCGGACGCTGAGGCAAGCTCTTTTTCGGGATATCGCCGAAGAGCTTCTCGATTTCCGGCATCACTTTTTGTGCGTCGACATCACCCGCAATCACCAGGATAGCGTTGTTTGGCGCGTACCACTGCTCGTAGAAATTGTGCAGCATGGTCCCGGAAGTTTTGTCGAAGGAGTCTTTGGTGCCCAACGCATCGTGATCGTAAGGCGTGCCTTTGAACAAGTTGCTAAGCAGCTTGGTGTAGAAGACGTACGTAGGGTTGGAAAGGTCCTGCGCCACTTCCTGTTCGATGGCGCCGCGTTCCTTGTCCCATAGCGTGTCAGTGTCAAGCGAGCCCTTCATGCGCAAAGACTCGATATGCAGGGCTACATCGAGCTCCTCGGAGGGCACGGTGAAAAAATATTGCGTCACGGTTTGCTGCGTATCCGCGTTGAAATTCCCGCCCATGGCCGCGGAAATCGCCGACAGTTGGTCGGCTGTGAGTCCGGGAGCGCCGCGAAACATCATGTGCTCCTGCGCGTGCGCCATGCCGGGGAATCCCGCAGGCGCTTCGGCCGAACCCACCATGTAATTAACCACGGTGGTGACCACCGGAGCCAGTGGGTTGGGCACAATAATCACCTGCAGGCCATTCGGAAGTGTTTTGCGAGTCACCGCCGTACCGGTGGCAGGCTTGGCCGTGACCAGTCCGGTGATCCAGAGCGAGAAAACCGCGAATATTGCGAACCGTTTCCATCCAATTTGCTGAATCGCTTGTAAGTTCATGAGCCGCGCGCTTCTCCTTAATCAGCACTGTCGTTTCCGGGTCCAGTTCCGTATCTAACAAAGGTACATGACGTTGACGCGGTTGTCGCGGTTTCAGGGTCAGGTTGACAGACGGGGAGGGGCGGTACCAGGGATGCTAATCGGCACAGCTCAGCAAAATGGTCTTACTGTGGGAATTGTGGAACTGGCCTTGTTTGGTTTTGTCGCCGCAACGATAGGCGAAGTCGAAATCCTTGTATCGATACGGCGTGTTATCGTGCGCGGCCTTGGCGGCATACTTCACCGCGAAAGTACAACTGATCTTGCCATTACAGGCAGAGCTCAGACATTTGGTGGCGTTGCCGGCGGCGCCCTTGTCGACATTCATGCCATAACTTGCGGAAACCACCTGGATGGTGGGGTGCTGTGCGCAAAGAAGGCCGCCCACGCCCAGCAACAGCAAGCCCCCGGTTATCCCAAGCCGCGTCCCGTTTCGCATCGCCGTGTTAGCTTTTTACCTCGCTGGGTCACGCAACACAACTGCAATTACCGGCGCAAGCCCGCCGGAGCTATCTAAAGCTGTCCTTTGTACGGGCAATCACGTATGCTGGCCATCGCCCCGGAGAATCCATGGAAACCCAGTACGCGCACTCCCTGCTATTTGTTTGCCCTAATTGCCAATTCCCGATCGTGATCGGTTGCCTGAGCATTAGACGCAATCTGGAGGGCATCGATGCAGAAAACTTTGCGGCGACGTGCGCGAGTTGCCGGCGATCGTATAGCCTTCCGGGCGTCACCGCCAAGAAACATTATGTGGACGAGTGGCCCTACGCGGAAAATATCGAAAAAAAAAGATGAGACGGCAGATGGGTACAGCGTCGCCACAGAGAAACAGAGGCATGGTGCTAGACTTCCACGATGCGCAAGCAGCCCCCAATCGGCCAGGCGTCTCTTTTCGAAATGGAGCGGAACGATTCGACTATTTTGACCCGACCGGCGACGGAACCACCTTACTCCGATCCGCAGCTTTTTCTGGGCACTTCCGCGTTCACGGCGAATGGCTGGGTGGGAAGCTTTTATCCCGCGGGGATGAAGCCTGAAGATTTCCTCGGCCACTACGCGAAGACTTTTCGAACCGTCGAGATTGATTCGACCTACTACGGAACGCCCGCGCCCTCTACCGTAGAGAGTTGGTACCGCAAAACGCCGCCGGATTTCCTGTTTGCCGCAAAAATTCCGCAAGTGATTACCCACGAAAAAATGCTGAAAGACTGTGAAGCCGAGTGGGAGGAATTCCTGAAGACCATCAGTTTATTGAAAGAGAAACTGGGACCGCTGCTGTTGCAGCTTCCGCGGTTCAGCCAATTTGAGTTCAAGAACGGGTCCGATTTTCTGGCCCGATTCCGGCCATTCCTGGAGAGATTGCCGGAGCGGGTCGCCCGTAATCTGGCGATCGAGATTCGCAATGCGCCTTGGCTGGATCAGAACCTGATGGACTGCCTTCGGGAACACAAGGTTTCGTTGGCGCTGACCGACACTTCGTTTCTGCCCCGGCCCTGGGAACAAAAGAAACCGATCGATTTCGTCACGGCCGACTTCGCTTATGTGCGATGGCTCGGCAACAGAAAACAAATCGAAACCAAGACCACAACCTGGGACAGGGCTATCGTCGACCGGACAGACGACCTGCGCCAGTGGGTGGAATTCCTTCGGCGGATTGTTGCAGAAAGAAAGCTCCGCCGTTTGTTTCTGTTTGCGAATAACCATTACCAGGGCCACGGGCCCGAGACCATCAAGCTGTTCTGGCAACTCTGGAAAACCGTCAGCGCTTGAGACTCGGCAGCCCCGCTGGCCTTCTGTGCGCCGACCAGTAGTGCGCTGGCAGGCGCAGCAAACCTCGCCGGAACCAACAATTTGCGAGATCGATTCGGGGGTTGATGCTCTGGCGTGTTTGCAATCCGCCGTCCAGCACCACGAAGATCACACTCTGACCGTCACGGGCGGCAGTTTCAGCGAACACGTGGCGTTCGATGTGGACGCGCCTGTGAACGACTCTACGCCGACGCTCTTCGCGAACTCGGCGACGACGGAAAGACGGTGGACGATGAACTGTAGAGCCCAAGGCGCGCTCTTCGGCTAAAAACGAAAGCGCCCAGGCCCTTTGGTTTTTTTTCTAGCGATGCCTGCGGAGTCTAGGGCGTCGAACATCTGAAAATCTCTCATTCCGGCCGGGCCAATCCCGTGGGAACGATCGCTCTGACTACAGAGAAAACGAAGCTTTCTCTGCGCAGCGGCGATGCATTGCTTCTCCGCGTGGATTGAGCCATCCAAGGAACTGCGGCCAGGGGCTAGGGGCAGCGTTGGGTGTTCTTCCCGGCGCCCGTGCCGTGGGCATCATTTATGCCCCCCAGCGCTGCCAAAGCCTCCGCCGTGAAATCCTCCACCCCCGCGGAACATGCCGCCCCCGATGCCATGAAATCCGGCGCCTTTGCTACCGCCGAATATGCCATGTGATTTATAGACGGATGCGTAGTGGACTCCGTGGCCGTAGTTCACGGCCTGTTTGTAGTGCGCTTGTGGGCCCCATGTGTCGACCGTCGTCGGGTTGAAATGGCGATGATAGTGGCCACCACCAACGAACGGCGCTCCGAACGCGCAAAAAGGTGAATAAAACCCCCAGCCGAACGGGCTATAGAAAATTCCATCGCCGGGCAGAAAGGTGAAGTCATCAAACCACGGGTCCCAATACCAACCATCGCCAAACCAACCGAATCCTCCGAACGAATACGTGGGGGCATAGTCGGCGTTCGCTTCGGCCAGGTACGCGGAACGCAGCATGGTCCACCGATACAGATCTTCGGCTTCGATTTCCTTCTTGTCGAAAGTTCTTTCGTGAAGGGGACGCTCTGCGAGGTCGACTTTGTGGCCTTCTTTCACGGTTATGGATTGTTTCCCGTCGCTGACAATCGCTTCTCCCGTCAACACCCGTAGCAAGTGGACGTTGGCGTTGAGGTTGTAAAGGCCCATCTTAGTGAATTCAGTGCTTACCCCATCCTGCAGAATACGCACATTGCTCTCAGGGTGAATTTGATCGACTTCCACGAACGCCTCTCCCTGATCCAGGGAGAGGCGGATACTGCCGGTAGTGGCCATCATCGTGGCTGCGGCTGATGGCCCGAGTCTCAGGAAGATTCCGGGCGTCAGCAGGAGTTCCACTTTCCCGTTCTGCGTCCGCAGAGTTTGCCCCGGGTCCACAACGAGTGTGCCGATCGAATCAGCAGTGATGGTTTGCGTGCCGAGAGTCGCTTGCCCTTCCACGTAATTCACTGTTCCGGGATGCGCAACTTTCGGTTGGTCAGCAGCCTGTAGTAACGGCGCGGCCAAAAGAACAAAACCTATAAATCGCGTCAGGTAGTTCATGGGAGCCATGGAGCAGCAAGGCAATTCGAGGACCGAAGGATGAATAGGCACAGCGTTGATAACTGCTTATGTCGTACGGTGTTGCTGAATGGCGCGCACAAATGACCATTATTCGAGCGCAATTTCGACTGACCAATGTAAAGAAACCGCACAAGCGATGCAGGTTTTATGATTCTAAATATTACGCGCACGATACCTCTTTTGTGCAACCGGAAATCTCACATACAAATACAGTAACTTGCCTATTCCCGTCCTATAGACCCTGCACATATCTTCGCTATACGAAATAGGCGCAAACCCAATGCGTTTCCAAGTGCTGAAAGGAGCCAGAAGGGTTGGCCCTGCAGCTTGAGGAAAGGGACCCACCAAAATGTTTCCTGCCCGACCTACGGCGTTAATCACTCTGTTGGGGGCACTTCTTGCGGGTTGCACAGTTTCATGCGGAGACACCAGCGCGCAAGCGAAGCGAGCTTCGCCCGCACAGGAAACGCCCGAAATTGCTGTGATGAAGGTCAGCCGACAGGATCTAGCCAAGAGCCTGACGGTTTCGTCTGAGCTTGTGCCATTCCAACAAATCGATATCTATGCGAAAGAATCGGGGTTTGTTCAGAAACTCAACGTGGATTATGGGAGCAACGTGGAGGCCGGCCAAGTGATGGCGGTTCTGGAGATTCCCGAACTTCAAATACAGTTGGATGAAGATCAGGCCGAAATCAGTTATGCCGCCAATCAAGTGGCTCGCGCCCAGGAACAGGTCCAGGCGGTCATGGCAGAACAGAAAGTCACCCATCTTCAATTCAGCCGCCTCGACCAGGTGGCCAAAACACAGAGCGGGTTGGTTGCGCAACAAGAGGTAGACAATTGGCGAGGGAAAGATCTCGCCACCATGGCCGATCTCGCTAGCGCGCGCGCCGCATTGGAATCGGCGAAGAGCCAATTGGCTCGAGCTATGGAAAAGCAGCGTCGCGACCACGCAGTGTTCGAGTACTCGAAGATTACCGCTCCGTTTGCGGGTGTGGTCACAAAGCGATATGCGAATCTCGGCACCCTGATGCAATCGGGGATCAGCTCCAGCACTCAGGTGTTGCCACTGGTGCAGCTATCCCAAGACAGTCTTTTTCGGTTGGTTATTCCGGTGTCGGAATCGTATGTCCCCGCCATAAAAATTGGAGACAGCGCCGACGTGCGCGTTCCTTCCTTGCAGCAGAACTTCACCGGCAAAGTCGCCCGGATCTCCTTCGATGTGGACCGGTCTACACGAACCATGCACACGGAAGTCGACGTGCCTAATCCCAAGCGCATCTTGATGCCCGGAATGTACGCGGAAGCAACGTTGAAATTTGATCTAAGAAGGCAGGTGCTAGTGGTTCCCCCGCAGGCGGTGAACATTGAAGGACAGAATCACTCGGTGTGGGTGATCAGTCCTTCGGGAAAAGTCGACCACCGCGAGGTGACGCTCGGCGTCGAGACGCCCGATGCCATCGAGGTGTTATCGGGACTGAGCGAGGGTGAAGTAGTGGCCATAGGAGACCGTAGCCGTCTGCATAGCGGCGAAACCGTGCGCCCGAAAGAAACTCAGCTGATTCAGTACCGAGCTGAGTCCGAGAAGTGAGTCCGCGATGCCCGGATTTGCCATACGAAACCCGTATTTCATCCTTGTTGTCTGTGTGATGCTGTTGCTCATCGGGACTGTGAGTCTTGTTCGCATGCCCGTGGACCTGTTCCCCGCTATCAACATCCCAGTAGTTGATGTGGCCACCTTTTATTCGGGGATGCCGCCGGTGGACATCGAGACCGACATCACGAACCGATTTGAGCGTTTTTTTACGTTGGCTTCCGGGGTCGACCATATGGAATCACGCTCGCTCCCCGGTGTGAGCATCATCAAGGTATATTTCCAGGCCGGTACGGATCCCGATGCGGACCTGACGCAGCTGTCTAACCTGGCTCTGGCAGATTTGCGGCGGTTGCCACCAGGGACACTGCCACCGGTGGTGCTGAAGTTCGATGCTTCCAGTCTGCCTGTTTGCCTGGTCACACTAAAGGGCCAGGGTCTGACGGAAACGCAACTCCGTGACTACGGCCAATTCCAAATTCGTGACCAGATCGCCGTT
>DATJOO010000102.1:0-31180 GCA_035506955.1 Verrucomicrobiia bacterium | reverse complement strand
GTAGAAGAGTACGCCGGACTGATCCGAGCAGTACGCGTTCTGACCGGTCTGACCTTGCACTTGAGGCGTAGCCAGAGAGGTATAGGTAACCGCCGGTGTGCCGCCGCCAGCCGCTACTGCGAAAACGTAGCCGCTCTTGGTGCCAGCAGCAAGAACCGGGTCAATCAAGCAAGCCGAAGTGGAGGATGCACCGGTGGCGCTGGTGCAGGTCGCTTCGGAACCGCCGAGGGCGGCCAGGGTCGCAGCATATCCAACGGCGGGATAGTTCGTCTGGAACGTCACTTGTGCGGTGTTGATCGTACGGAGAGAACCGACGGCCGAAGACTGATTCGCTGCCATCTTCGAACGCATGAGGTTCGGGATTGCGATGGCCGCGATGATCAGAATGATCGCCACGACGATCAACAACTCGATAAGGGAAAAGCCCTTCTGTTTCTTCATCTGAGAGATCTCCTTGACCTGGTAAGGATCAGTTGTTTTTTCTGTGCCAGAGTGACTGCACGCAGGGAAAGAGAGCAGTTGTAGTACCATCCTGAGGCTGGGCTTTTCTGGAAGAAGAGAGGCAACCGCAAGTAATAGAAGGAAGGAAGGTTAGGGGTAATAAGCACGAAATATTGGGGACGAACAAATGACGTAAGAGATAACAAGGGCACGCGTTTAACGACGGTTTTTGTCAGGCTGAGCGACGCAAAAGGTCTTGGGGCAGAATAGGAGCCGATTTACGGGGGCAAAGGCAGCGGTGAGGCGGGAGAGAGAAAGAAGCCAGTCGTGGTGTTGATACCGTTTTGAAACAACGCAACCAAGATGGTGCGGAAGTAGAATGGCTGACGTTGCGTTTGTGAGGGCGAGCTAGTGCAGTAGCGCGGAAATTCCTTCGAAAGGCTGATGGCCGATGACATTGTTTCGTGCATTCGCGGATGAAGAGAGAGAACCGGCGGTTCGAGGATTTCTGCACGAGCCGGAGCATGGTAACGGAGACGGAGTGGTGCTGACGCATGGAGCCGGATCGAATTGTCAGACGAGGTTGCTGGTGGAATTGTCGAATCGCCTGGTGGCAAGCGGATGGACGGTTTTGCGAATCGACCTGCCATTTCGGATGGCAAGAAAATTTGGACCGCCATCGCCGGGAGGTGCCGGGCAAGACCGCGAGGGATTGAAGAAGGCGGCGTCACTGATGAGAAAGAGAGTGGCGGGGCGGATTTTTGTAGGGGGACATTCCTACGGCGGGCGACAGGCAACTATGTTGCTAGCAAAGGATCCTGACGTGGCGGAGGGATTGTTGCTGCTGTCTTATCCGTTGCACCCTCCGCGTAAGCCGCAAGAACTGCGAACGAAGCATTTTCCGGAATTGAGGAGCGCGGCGCTTTTCGTACACGGGACGCGGGATCCGTTTGCGACGAGTGAGGAAATGCGCGAAGCGCTGGAACTGATTCCGGGGAAGCATGAGTTGATCGAAATCGAGGGCGCGGGCCATGAGCTTCTGCCGAAGACGGGTGGAGAAGAAGTGTTGGAGGAGATGGTGAGGGAGCTTGGAAGGTTCGCGGGGAAAATTGCGTAGTCACGCCGGAATATAAGCTTAAAATCAGAGAGAGGAAATTCATTTCGAGATAGGCGAGAGGCACCAAACGGCCCGCCTCCCTTCTCAAAAACGCTCAGGGCAGGCAGAAGGCGGCCGCTACAAAGGCTCGGCAAAACATGCGGACGCCCCGTGCAAGGACAGCATGTGGGGTGGCTCGAACTGTAAGGCGGGCTTGAGGTGGGCAGGTGGGCTCTAAACCCGCACTCAGGTTAGACGCGGCGCATGGCGGTGACGATGCGCATACGCATGGCGATAATGCCGGGGATGAGTCCGCTGAGAAGGCCAACGAGCAGGGCAAGAAATAATCCGAAGAGGAGAATCCTGGGAGAGAGGACTAAGCCGGAGAGCAAGCCGCTGAGGCTCGTGGCGAGGGGCGCCATGGCCAGGAAGGCGAAGAGCAGGCCCAATGCGGCGCCAATGAGGGCGATGAGAAGAGATTCGGCGAGGACAAGAAGAAGAACGGCGAGATCGGAGAAGCCAACGGCTTTGAAGACGGCGAGTTCGCGCGTGCGCTCGCGGATAGCGATGGCCATGGTGTTGCCGGTAACGAGAAGCAGGGTAATAAATACAACAACGCCGATGGAGATGATCAAGAAACGAATGTTGCCGAATTGCTTGACCATATCGGCGGCAAAGACGGATTCCGAGTCGGTTTTGGTCTCGTGAGGCGAATTGAGGAATTGCTGGTCGATGGCCTTGGAGATGCGCGGGGCGTCGGAAGGATCGGAGATACGGAGGATGTACCAACCCACCTGGCCCTTGAACTCGGGTGGAACCTTCTCGTTGAAGTAGTCCCAGCGAAACCAGAATTGCGTTTGGTCGGTCTGCGGAAGCTCACCGTGGTAGATGCCGACGAGATTGAACTCCCAAGTGCCGACGGCATATTGTGGCGCCATGATAGGAATACGATCGCCGATCTTCCAGTGGAAGCGGCGTGCGGTTTCAATACCAACGATGGCGCCCTGACGGTCGTTGAGAAAAGCCTGCCATTGATCTTCGGGGATCAGAAATTCGGGATAGACCTGGCGCAGGGCTGTAGGGTCGATAACGAACTGCGGGAAGAAGTCTTTCTCATCGCGATAGACGCCGGCGAACCAGGTGAAGTGAGTGATGGAAGTGACACCAGGAATTTGGAGAATCTTATTCTTATAAGAGAGAGGAGTGGGGTTGAACCAGGAGGTGCGGTTGACTACGACGAGGCGATCGGCTTTGACGACGGCGGAATCTACGCTGAACGCGCTGTGAACGACACCGAGAAAGGCGAAGAGGAATAAAGCCGTAGCGAAAGAGCCGATGGTAAAAAAGAGGCGCGCCTTCTTACGAAGGAGGTTAGCGAGGAGGATGCGCGCGAACTTCACGAGGCACCTGCAATTGAGACCATTATCGGATATTTTGCAGGAAAGGGATATGGTAGGGCGGGAAAAAAACCAAGACTCGAGGAAACCGCACAGGCAAGAGTGCCTGTGCCACGGGAACACAGTGCGAAGAAGTACGCGGTGATGGAGGTCGTTGCTTTCTAAAGGGGGTAGGAGTATACGGGAAGGGAGAAGCTGAACAAGCGCAACGGTCCGGAAGAGGTTCTGAGGCTCCAGAAAGTCCTGGCGCTCGCCGAGAATACACACAGTTGGTGGAGCACTGATTGGTCCGCAGGCGACTGCGGGCTACGGCCGTGACTTGCGTGAGGATTGCCGTAGGAGGCAAAGAAATGATCCAGAAATTGGACGCGATACTGGGGAAGCACCCTTTCTTCAAAGGACTGACCAAGACACAGTTGAAGGTAATTGAAGGGTGCGCGAAGAATGCACATTTCGCGGAAGGGAAAACGATCTTTCTGGAGGGAGATCCGGCGGACGCGTTTTATTTTATTCAAGAAGGATCGGTGTCGATTGAGTTGACGATGCCGAACCATCCGAGATCTTCGGTGCACAAGGTGGGCGAGGGAGATATTTTGGGATGGTCGTGGGTGTCGCCGCCGTATAAGTGGCACTTTAATGCGCGGGCACTGAAAGCAACGAAGGCCATCGCGTTTGACGCACGATGCCTGCGGGCGAAGCTGGACGAGGATCACGAGTTGGGCTACGAACTGCTGAGGCGGTTCGCGGAAGTGATTGTGCAGAGGTTGGACGCGACGCAGGTGCAATTGTTGAAGCTGACCAAAGAGAGTTGACACTCCATTTGGCTGCTCAGGGTAAACTGAAGCGGTGCCTTGACGAAAAACAAGAGTTGCCAGACACACCCACACAAGCCCTGAAGCTCTACCCCTGTGCCAAAGGAAAGGGCCCGCCTCAGAAGGCGGCCGCTACAAAAGCAAAGCCTGTGCTACCAAAGCGAGTGGCGGCACGGCCCTTCGCTGCTCAGGGGAAACTGAAGCCGTGCCCTGACGAAAAACATTCACTCTATAATTCTCTGCCCTTTTAGCCACGCCAGCACCAACTGGGTCCACATACCTACGGAAGGATTGCGCAGGTCCAAGCCAACGCCGTGAGGGGCGTCGGCGAAGATGTGTAACTCTGCGGGGACTTTCGCTTTGAGCAACGCGAGATAGAAAGCGATGCTGTTTTCCGGGGGAACTACCTGATCGGTGGTGCTGCTCCATAAGAAAGTGGGTGGAGTTTGCGGGGTGACATAAAACTCGCTAGACAGGTCTTTGGCGAGTTCGGGGGAGGGGTTCTTGCCGAGAAGATTGTCACGCGAAAGGGTGTGGGCATAATCGGCAACGAGAGAGATGACGGGATAGGCGAGAATGGCGAAATCAGGACGCGAACTGACGCGATCAATGGGATCAGGAGCGTTGGGATTGCCGGCATCAAAGCGCGTTTCGGCAGTGGAGGCCAAGTGGCCGCCGGCAGAGAATCCGAGAATGCCAATCTTGTCGGGAAGCACGGCAAAGTCGGCAGAACGAGCACGCACCATGCGGATGGCGCGCTGAGCGTCCCACAGTTCGATGGGGTGGTGATACTTTGGCCCGAGGCGATATCTGAGAACGAAGGCGGTGATGCCCATGGAGTTGAGCCAATTGGCGACCTGCCGGCCTTCATGATTGGTGGCAAGCCCCTGGTAACTACCACCGGGGATGACAATGACGGCGGGGCGTAGATCTTTGTCTTCCGAGACCGCGTAGAGAGTAAGAGTCGGACGATCTTCATCGGCATTTCCTTGAGCCGCAGGCGCAGCGCCTTCCCACAATTGCATCACGCGCGGTTCGGCAGACGTGTCCTCGAGCGCCGTGTGTTGGGCATTGACGTTTTTCGGCATGATTATCCCCAGTAGAAGTGCGAGTGCTAGCACGCAGTATCGGCTTCTCACATTATGTTCCTCGCGACTTGCTCTTTACTCCCACTATCCCAATGCTATACTCCGACCCCTCAGCCGGCGTGGAGGGGTGATGCTCCGGCCATTTGCACCGATGGTTTTGGCGGTCCTGCTTTTTCCCCAACCTATTTTCGCTCAAAAAGCTTCGACGATTGCAGGGAATGTTTACTACGGCAGTGATTATCACCCGGCCGGCAACATAAACATTTCGCTATACGACAGCAATCTGGAACTACTGGAAACGCAGAGCACTTCCGACGTGGGGCAGTTTCGATTTGGGGGGCTGAAACGCGCTACGTATACGCTGCGGATCGATGTTGCGGGATATGAGGCGGTGGCGTTGGGTGTAGACGTGTCGATGGCATCCGACAAAACTCTGGCGATTTACCTGAAATCGACATCGAAGGAGCAAGAACCGGCGCACTCATCTACGGTTTCGGTACACGAACTTTCCATGCCGCAAAAGGCGCGGGACTACATGGAAGCGGGCAAGAAGAAACTATACGGGGATAGGAACGCAGAGGGGGCGGTGAGCGATTTTCAGCAGGCGATTGCCGCAGCACCCGAGTATTACGAAGCGGAATACCAACTGGCGATGGCAGAACTCACATTGGGACATGGGGGCGAGGCGGCAAATGCCTTTCGCAAATCCATTGAGGTGAGCAAAGACAAGTACGCGGAAGCGGATGTGGGTTTAGGGGCGGTGTTGCTGGACCAGAATCAGGTGAGCGCGGCGGATAAGGCGATTCACCGCGGACTGCAATTGAATCCGAATCTGTGGCTGGGGCATTACGAGCTAGGGCGGGAAATGCTGAAAGAGAACCGATTGGTAGAAGCGCAGGCGTCGGCGGAAGAAGCACGCGCACTTGCGCCCGGAGCACCGATTGTGTACCGGCTGCTTTCGAATATTCATTTGCAGCAGAAGAACTACAAAGCGCTCCTGGAAGACCTGGACGCATATTTGAAACTGGACGCAAACAGCCCCGCAGGGGTACGCGCGAAAGAGCTACGCGATCAAATCCAGGCAAAGGTTGGAGCGCAGGCGGAGCAGCCGCGGCAAGTGACACCGGCCTCAACGAATCCCTGAGGTTTTTCTGCGGCGGTTAGCGCGACGGGAACATATACGATTCCAGCAAATCGGCGCGGCCCTTGTGATCGGTGGCGAGCACCTTCAACAAATCGCTGACCGACAGCATGCCGCGATAACGATTGTGGTCGTCGAGAATGAGCAGGTGATAGACGCCGTTCTGCTCCATGGTGCGCAGACTGTCTTCGAAGGTCATCTCCGGCGTGACCGTCAACAATTCGCGGGACATGATCTCGGCGACTTTCATCCATGCGGGACATTTATTCTCCGCCGCCACTTTGTCGGAGATGTCGCTTTGAGAGACGACCCCAGCGAGTTTGCCAGCGGCATCCATAACACCGACCGAGCGAACCTGTTTTTCGCGAAGGTACTTTGCGGCTTCCATTACGGTGGAATCTTCGGAGATAAAGAAGACTTCCTTGCGGGACCCGATGAGTTCCGAAACTTTCATGGATACCTCCGGGGGGAAAATTGGCGCAATGCTATGCCTGGCGGAAGCGCATTGCAATCCTTATTGTTGAGAATTTGTAACAAATCTGGTGCGCGGAAGGAGTGTGGGGTTCTGGCGCAAGCCGAAAGGGGCGCTGAGGGTAGGCCGAGATATGAAAAGGGCGTTAACGTTCACGACAGAGTAACACTAATCGGCCCAAATCTTACGCTGGTTACAGGGAAACCCTGATTGACCGCGAAGTTGGGTGAGGCTAATGTAGATTGCGTAACAGCGAGGATTAGGGGTGCTCTCTCTGGGCGGATGGGGGTGCCCCTAGTCCTCGGTCTTTTTGGGGCCTTTTTTGCCTCCTTAATTTCTACCCCCAGTCGATCCGAGAATACTCTCTGTGAGCGTGTACAATGCTTGTCCATCATGGGCTCCCATGTACAACTAACTGCAAGTGATGGACACACGTTTGGCGCTTATCAGGCTGAACCAAGCACTCCTTCGGTTGCCGCTGTCGTGATTGTTCAGGAGATTTTTGGAGTAAACCGGCATATTCGCGCGGTCACTGACTACTACGCCACGCAAGGGTTCACGGCAATCGCGCCGGGGCTGTTCGACCGGGTGCAACCGGGCATTCAGTTGAACTACAACTCGGCGGACGCGCAGCGCGGGATGCAAATCGCCACACAAGTCGGCCTGGAGAAAGCGCTGCTGGATGCGGCGGCAGCGGTTCAGTATGCGGCGCAAACAGACCCGCCGCGAAAAGTGGGCGTCGTTGGTTTCTGCTATGGGGGCACGTTGGCGTGGCTGTCCGCGACGCGGCTGAATCCTGCGGCGGCAGTGGGCTACTACGGGGGACAAATCGCACGATTTGTGAATGAAAAACCGCGCTGCCCGGTGATGCTGCATTTCGGTGGGAAAGACCAACACATTCCAGCGAGCGAGATTCAGAAGATACAGGCGGCGCACCCGGAAGTGCCGGTGTTTGTGTATCCAGAAGCGGGGCACGGATTCAACTGCGACCAGCGGCCCGATTACAAGGCGGCAGCGGCGGGGTTGGCTCGGGAACGTACGTTGGAGTTTCTTAGGGAGAAGGTAATCGGTGATCAGTAATCGATAATCACAGACCAGCAACCAGCGATCAGTGATCAGGACCCGGTGCAGCTTCTATGGATGTGGAGGCCGAAGGAACCGACATGCAAAATCGGCATGTGGGGCACCCGCCGAAAACACCAGTCAACATACAGACTTTGAGACTTTGCCCCTTGTGGCAAAGAACGGTGGGCCGCCTCAGAAGGCGGCCGCTACACGGCGAAGACACAGGCTAAAGCCTGTGCTACTTGGGCACGTTGCGGTGTTATTCGTGGCGGAGGGCTACGGTGGGGTCGACGCGGGAGGCGCGACGGGCGGGCACGTAGATGGCGGCGGTGGCTACGGCGATAAGTAGCGCGGCGACGATGGAGTAGGTCTGCGGGTCGGCGGAAGAAATGCCGAAGAGCAACGAAGACATGAAGCGCGTGAGAAGCAGGCCGGCGAGCAGACCAAGGAGGACGCCGGACAGTGTGAGCTTTAGGCCGTGAGCCAGGACGCGGCGAAGGACTTGCGCGGGAGCGGCGCCGAGAGCCATGCGAATGCCGATTTCGCGGGTTTGCAAGCCGACGAGATAGGACATCACGCCGTAGACCCCGATGAGGGCGAGAAGAAATCCGAGAGAAGCAAAAACGGTCAGGAGGATCGTTCGTGAACGGGGTCCGGCGTTGGTTATAGCGATGCGTTGATCGAGTGTGGCGACGTCGGAGATGGGCTGAGTTTTGTCGATGGTCCACAGGGCATTCTGGAGAGCGGGGACGAGGGGCTGAGGGTCGGTATTGGAGAGAACCATCAGGTAGACGCCAGCGACATTCTTGGATTGGTAGAACGGGGCATAAACCTGAACTTTAGGAGCGGCTTCCGGGTCGAAATGATTCGTTTCCCGGAGGTTGCCGACCACACCGACGATTTCGCCCCAAGGATGGCCCGAAGAAAAATCTGTGGAGAGGCGCTGGCCGACCGCAGCCTGTGCGGAGCTGAAATATTCCTTTGCGAGTTCTTCGTTGACGATGAAGAGCGGGGCTTTGCCGTTCGCATCGGAGAGCGTGAAATCGCGTCCAGCAAGAAGAGGGATGCCTAGGGTGCGGAAATAGCCGGGTGCGACGCGATTGGCTAAAGCGGACTGTTGGTGGTGCTGGGGATCGTCGGTAGCTTGGGTAACGAAGGTGGTTTCAGCAACTTCGTCGGACATGGGAAAGACCATGCCCGCGGAAGCAGAGGCCACGCCGGGAGTGTTGCGGACGTTATCGAGGGCTTGCTGGACGAAGGTGATGGCTTGTTCGGGAGTGGCGAAACGGGACTTCGGGAAATCGAGACGTAAGGCGAGGACGTTGTCGGGATGAAAGCCGAGACTGAGGTGAAGGAGTTGCTGGAAGCTGCGAAGAGCCAGAGTCGCGCCGATGAGGAGAACGGCGGCGAGCGCGATTTCCGAGATGACGAGCAGTTGGCGCAGGAAATTGTGGGCTGGTGAAGCAAGTTTGGATGGGTCGAGCGAGACCCCGGTGCTGTCTGAGCCAGCGCTACGAAGGGTGAGCAGCGCGGGGGCGAGACCGGAGAAGAGAGCAGCGAGGATGGCAGCACCGATGGTGAACAATGCCACGGGGGTGTCGACACGGAGTTGATCGAGACGTGGGATGTCAGGAGGAAGAGTAGAGCGAAGGGCGTTGGTGGTCCAAATGGCGATGAGGAAGGCGCAGACGCCACCAAGGAAGGCGATGAGCAGAGACTCGACGGCAAGCTGCCGGAGAAGTGCCGCGCGGGAGGCACCGATGGCCGAACGAATGGCAAATTCGCGACGGCGGACCCAGCCGCGAGCGAGGAAGAGATTACTGACGTTGGCGCAGGCGATCAGTAAAACAAAGCCGACGGCAGAGAAAAGAATGGCGAGCGGAGTGCGAGCGTCGCCAAGAAGGAATTGGTTCAGGGATGTGGCGTGGAGGCTCCAGTTGCTGTTGATGTCGGGATAAGCGGAAGCGAGCCGAGCGGAGATGGTGGCTAGTTCGGCTTGCGCATGGGCGAGGGAGACGTGAGGCTTGAGGCGGGCCACGACGGGATAGCCGTGATTGCCGCGGTCGGCGAGTTGTTCTTGCGTGGGGATGAAAGAGGTCCAGAGCTTGGAATCCGTGGAAAAGCCGGTGGCGGGCAGAGGTGGCATGACGCCAATGATGGTGTGAGGCGCACCATCGAGAGTGATGGTCTTGCCGATCGCAGCGGGATGGGAGCCGAAATTGTCGCGCCAAAGCTCGTAACTGAGGATGACGGAGCGGGAACCCGGTTGCATGTCCGCAGAAGTGAAGAGGCGGCCTTGGAGAGGACGGACGCCGAGGACGGGGAAGAAATCCTCGGTGACTTCGGTGGCTTCGAGGCGCTGAGGGCTGGCGCCAATGACGAGTTCCTTCGGCGAATCCTTAAAAATGGCCATGGAGGAGAAGGAGGAGGAGGTTTTGCGCACCTCTTCCAAGTCCACGAAGGAAAAGCCGAGGTAGGGAAAATCGAACAGCGTGCTACGGGTGGAAAGATAGACGAGCGAGGAAGGGCGGGAGAAAGGCAGGGAGCGCAGTAGGACGGAATTGACGACGGAGAAGATGGCGGTATTGGCGCCGATGCCGAGAGCGAGAGTCAGGATGGCGATGGCAGAAAAGGCGGGAGATTTTCTGAGTAGACGGGCGGCGTAACGGATGTCTTGGAAGACGGCGGAGCGAAGGTTCATGGGTTGGACCTCGGCGAGAAATTATAGCCGACGTCTACGAAAAGCTGACAGTCTACAGTCTACAGCAGAAAGAGAAGTCGGGAACTGGTGGTGGAGGGTCGGGGAAAACTCAAGATCGGTTCACAAATCGGAGTTGAGGCACACGGCTGGTTTCATGGCTGGCCGCGCACGGAAAGGAAGAGCGATTCCTCGCTACGAGGGCTGCGCTCGGAATGACACGTTTTTTTTGTTTGGTGGGAGGGGGGAAACCCAAGACCACAGGCAAGAGTGCCTGTGCCACAAAGAAACCCAGGGCACAGGTTCACTGATCGAAGATGGGGAAGCTGCGAAAAGTTCGAGGAAAAAGCAGGTTCCTCCCGCATAGAACGCGCTCGGAATGACAATTTTGTGTGCTCTTTGGAGGGACGATTGCGCTCTTTTTGAGGGCGTTCAGGCGATTATGCTCTTTCGGAGAAGCTTCAGGACGACGAGTTTGCGGTCTGGAACTGCTGGTGGCTCAAGGGGAAATGTGGGAGGTGGCTGCGGATTGGGATTCGGGGAGAAGCCAGCCGTCGGCGAGATTCAGGATGCGGTTGCCGTAGGCGGCGTTTTTCTCGGAGTGCGTGACCTGAATGATAGTGGTGCCTGCATCGTTCAACCTTTTGAAGAGCTGCATGATCTCTTCGCCCTGGGTGGAATGTAGATTGCCAGTCGGCTCATCGGCGAGGATGAGCTTGGGGTTCTGGATGACGGCGCGTGCTACGCCTACCAATTGCTGCTGGCCGCCGGAAAGTTGATTGGGGAACAAATCCCTTTTGGCAACAATGTTGAAGCGGTCGAGAGTGTCGCAAACGAGGCTGGCGCGCTCTTTCTGGGGAATGTTTTTGTAAGAGAGCGGGATTTCGAGATTTTCGTAGACGGTGAGGTCGTCGATGAGGTGATAGGACTGAAAGACGAAGCCGATATTGTATTTGTGCAATTCGTTGCGCTGTTTGGTGTTGAGTTTGTGGACGGGCTGATCGTGAAAGTAGTATTCGCCGGTCCAGGCGCCGTCGAGCATGCCGATGATCGCCAGAAGAGTGGACTTCCCAGCCCCAGAAGGCCCCATGAAGGTGACAAATTCGCCGGGATTAATGTCCAGAGAGATGCGGCGGAGAACATAGAACTTGTTGGGTCCGGCGTTGAAGGATTTTTCGAGGTTACGAAGTTGGATGAGAGGCTGCATGAGGCTCCTTGCAGAAACAGTTTACAGTTTTCAGTTAGCAGTTAACAGTTTGGGAAAGAAAAAGAGCCGACAGCCGGTGGTCTACAGCCGACGGCAAGGTCGAGAGTTATTGGTTGGAGTCGGTGATCACAAGAAACCGCAACCCAGGTGCACCAATCGAAACTGGGGCACCCGCGAAGAGAAGTGGCGAGTGGCCAGAAAAGGCAAAGGCAGGGAAGTGAAGTGAGAGAGCATGAACATCGGCTACTCATAGCGGAGGGCCACGTTGGGATCGACTTGAGAGGCGCGGCGGGCAGGAAGGAAACAGGCGAGCAGGACCACGGCAAAAAGGAGCACGGTGACCGTGAGAAATATGGCCGGATCGGTGGGCTGGGTTTCGAAGAGAAGCGAGACGATGAGTTTGCTCATGGTGAGCGAAGCGGCGATGCCAAGGAGTACGCCGAACACGGAGAGCCAGGCCACTTGGCGGAGGACGAGGCTGAGAATATTGCGGGGTTGCGCGCCCAAGGCCATGCGCAGGCCAAATTCGCGCGTGCGTTGCGAAACGGCATAAGCGGTCACGCCATAGACACCCAGGCAAGACAAGAGAACGGCAAGTGCGGCGAAGGCGGAGAGAAGCATCACGCTAAAGCGCTGCGAGGCGGTCTGATCACGGAGCAGGTCTTGCATGGAGAGGACGTCATATAACGGGAGATTCTTGTCGAGGTCAGCGACAATCGAACGAACCGCCGGGAGGAGCGTTGCGGGAACCCCGGGGGTACGCAAAATGAGGGTCATCTCCTCGGCAGTTTCTGTGGCAATGGAGATGAATACACTGGGTTTAACGGGAGCGTCCAGGCCGAATTGTTTGCTATCGGCCACGACGCCGGAGATAGTCCAGGAATTTTCCTTGCCGAGAATCACGCGTCTGCCGAGTGGGCTTTCATTTGGGAGGAATCGCTTCGCGAACGCTTGATTGACAACAAGGAGCTTTGCATCGCTCTGCGGTTTGTGGGGATCGAACACATCGCCGGAAAGAACTGGAATGCGTAAAGCCTGAAAGTAACCGGGAGAAACTTTCACGACCTCCGCGGCAGGTGCACGCCCTGGCAATTCAGCGGGGCGGCCTTCGAATTCGACGCCGGCACCGCTGTTGGAACCCTGCAGCGGCAAGATGCTGGCGACGGCAGCAGAGGAGACGCCGGGAAGAGCCGAGCATCGCGCGAGGAGTTGCTGGAAGAAGGCGGACTGTCGCGTGTCAGAAGAATATTGATTGGGCGGCAGCGAAACGCGAGCGGTAAAGACACCGTTGGCATCGAAACCAGCAGGGATAGAAGCGAGGCAATGGAAGGACTTCAGAAGCAAGCCTGAGCCAGTGAGCAGGATAAGAGCGGCAGCCAGTTCCGCGACGACCAAAATTCGCTGGGAACGGCGGCCGAGACGAGTGGCAGATGGTTGCGCGCCTGCTTCCTTGAGGGAATCGGTGAGTTTGGGACGAAGCGCAGCCAGCGCGGGAGCCAGTCCAAAAAGAGCGCCACACAAAACGGTGGCCGCCAAGGTGAAAGTAAGAACGCGTAGATCGAGGCGCGCGAGGGCCAGGTGTGGGACGTCGTTGGGTGCAATGCGCACCAGAAAGCGGACGAGCCCAGAGGCGAGAAACAATCCGCAAAGACCACCGGCAACTGCCAGCATGACATTTTCGGTGAGGAGTTGCCGAATGACACGAGATTTGCCCGCTCCAAGCGCACTACGAATGGCAATCTCTTTTTCACGAGAGATCGAGCGGGCCAGTTGCAGGCTGGCAATGTTGGCGCAGGCGATGAGCAAGACGAAAGCGACGGCGCCGAGAAGGAGCACGAGCGCTGGGCGCGATTTGCCGAGCAAGCGTTCACGAAGGGGAGTTACTTCAGCTCTTGCGCCACGGAACATATTGGCGAAGGCAGGAGGGTAGCTAGCAAAGAGGCGCTGATTGATCGCGTCGATGTCCTTGGTGGCTGTGGGTAGAGTGATGCCGGGTCGAAGACGTGCGACCACATTCACGATGCGCATGCTTTTTTGCATGGTCATTTCATGATTCTCGAGCGCGAGAGGGGTGAGTACCTGGGCTGGGGAATTATCGAGAAATTCGAAATTGGGAGGAAGGACGCCGACGACAGTGTAAAGATCGCCGTCGAACTCGAGGGAACGGCCCACAATCGCAGGATTGGCAGCAAAGCGGGAGCGCCAGAGTTCGTCGGAGAGAAGAGCGACGTGAGGAGCGCCGGGACGATCCTCGTCTTCGCGGAAGGAGCGGCCGAGTGCGGTTGAAACTCCGAGAACATTGAGGAAATTGTAAGTAATGTGAGCGGCACGGAGGCGAGCCGGTTCACCAGCGTTTGTGAGTGTCAGGGTATCGCCGGGATCGTAAGCGGCGACATCGGTGAAGACGTGATTCTGTGCGAGCCATGCGTAGTAGTCCGACTCGATAATGATGGAATCGTGTTGGCGAGGCATGAAGTCGGAAAGCCAGACAAGTTGGTCGGGAGCGTAGTACGGGAGCGAGCGAAAGAGTACGGAATTGACCAGAGAGAACATGGCGGTGTTGGCGCCGATGCCGAGAGCGAGAGTAAGGACGGCGATCGCGGTGAAGACGGGAGATTTTTTGAGGAGGCGTGCGGCAAAGCGGGCGTCCTGGAGGAGAGACTCGAGAAGCGGGAGGGTGCGTTGTTCGCGGACAGCTTGTTTGGTTTGCTCGAGGCCGCCGAGTTTGAGGAGAGCGTCGCGGCGGGCCTGCTGGGGAGTCATGCCATTGGAGAGATTGTCGTCGATGTGGAGTTGAAGATGTGAGTGAAGTTCAGCATGAACGTCGCGATTATCGACGAATTTGCGGAAAGAGTTGAGGAGACGTGCGAGTGTGGAGCGAAGGTTCATGGGTCACTCGGCCTTGAGAGTGGAGGCAGGATCGGTGTGGATGGCGCGGAGAGTGGCGGGCAGCGAGGCGAGCACGGCCGCAGCGGCGATGGCCAGGAGCGGGATGGCAAGCATGGGCGTGTCGGTGGGACGGACCTGGTAGAAGATGTCGGTGAGATAATGGGAGGAGAAAACGCCCGCGAGAATACCGAGGACGGCCCCGGCGGCGACGGTTACAAAGAGAGGCAACGCAACCAACTTGGCAATGCTGGGGGCTCCTGCGCCGACGGCCATGCGGATAGCAATTTCGCGGCGCCGCTGCTGAACGGAATAGTGAAGAACACCGTAAAGGCCGACGGCGGCGAGAAGAAGAGCGACAAGAGAGAAGAAAGACGCGAGCGTGGCCAAGAGGCGTTCGCGGATGGTCTGACGGTCGATGAGTTCGGTCTGGGTGTGGACGTCGCTGACACGAAAGTCGGAGCGAAGCTGAGGAACGACGCGGCGCAGCGTAGAAGCGAGGGCGAGCGGATTGGCGGAGGAGGTGCGGACGATGAAGGTAGCCCCTTCGGCGCTCCACCAGGCTTTGGGGTCCGGCGAGAGGAACGGGAGGTAGGCGGTGGGCAGGGTGTTCTCGCGGATGCTGGAATATTTGGCGTCGCGAGTGACCCCGACAATCTGAAAGTGCGCGCGCGCACCGTACGGAAAAACTTCGTCGAAGGATTTGCCGACGACATTTTCGTCGTGGAAGAAGGAGCGAGCAAAGGTCTGATTGACGATGGCAGCACCGTTCAGGTTGGTAGTTCCCTTCACCGCAGTGGGCGTGATTTCGGATGGAAGAAAATCACGGCCGTAGACAAGAGGAAGCTGGAGAGTTTCGAGCCAGCCGGGAGAAACGTTGCGGAAGTAAGTGAGGTTGCCCGGTGGGCCATCGTTGATGGAGATTTCGTCGTTATTGGAAAAGCCGGAGAGGAGAGCGTCGTTGCAGACAGAGACGCGTTCGACTCCAGGAGCAGAACGAAGCTGATCGGCAACCTGAAGCCAAGTAGACGGAGGGACGGGCTCGCGAGTGACGGTATCGAGAATGAGGAGACGGTCCGGGGAGAAACCGACCGATTGATGAGAGAGCCGTTGGAAAGTGGAGACGAAAAGCCCAGCGATGAAAAGAACGAGGCAGCAGAAGCCGACTTGGGAACCGATCAGGAGGTACATCAGGAGGCGACGCCGCGAATGCGGGTCTTCCCCTCCCTTAAGGGCGCTGGCGGGTTGAGTGGAGGAGGCGCGAAGGGCGGGAAGAACTCCGAAGAGACAGGTGACCAGGAGGGTGAGCAGGATAAGAAAGAGGAAGACGCGGAAGTCCGCGGGAAGGGCGAGGCGCACGGGATCGTTTGCTGGATTGATCCTGGAGATAACGAAAGGCGCCGACCAAGAAGCGAAGAGGCCGCCGAGGACGGAGGCGACCATAGCAAGAATGGCGCTTTGCACGAGGACAAGTTGGAGAAGGTGACGGCGTCCGGCCCCGATGGAGATGCGCAGAGCCATTTCGCGAGCGCGGGTGGCGGCCTGGGCGACGAGAAGGTTGGCGACGTTGGCGCAAGCGATAAGCAGAACGAAGAAGACGAGAGCGGCCAGCGTGAGGAGAGCGGTGCGATTGTCTTGCTGAAAGCCGGAAGCTCCGGAGGGAGCGCGGTGGAAGTGGAGGGTTTGATTGAGTTCGCGTGCAATTTCTTCGGGAGATTCATTGGTCCAAGATTTGGAGCGTTCGGTTTCGAACGCGCGACTAATGGAATCGAGTTTGGCGCGAAGAGGCTCGGTGGGTACGCCAGGCCGAACGATGGCGAAGACACGATGCCAGGTGGAATCGTTGCGGGTGACGCGGGGATGCATCATGGTGGGGAGAAAAATCTCGATCATGGCGCCGGGTTCTGTGCCGGTGAAAGGCGCGTTGCAAACGCCAACGATCTGGAAAATGTTATTGCCGACACGGAAAGTTTTGCCAATCACGTTGGGATTGTTCTGGAAGCGGCGGGTCCAGTAATCGTAAGAGATGACGGCGACGGGATGAGCACCGGGAGTGGAGTCGTCGTCGGGAGTGAGAAGGCGGCCGAGAGCAGGCGTAAGGCCAAAGGCGGAGAACATGTCGCCGGAGACATAGTTGATGTAGGCCTTCTCCATGTCTTGATCGGATTTGAAGGTGAGATCGCTGCGGTCTTCGTAGGAGATGGCGAACAGTTGCGCTTGACCCTTGGCGGCGTCGCGTAAGAGCTGAAAATCGGGATAAGCCCAGCCGTCGAAGTCCTGAGGAATGCCTTGCGGGTCGCTAGCGGAACGGGAAAGAAAGTAGAGATGGTCGGCGTTGGCAACCGGGAGGGGACGGAGAAGAATGGCGTCGATGAGGCGGAAGGCGGCGGTGCAGGAGCCGATGGCGAGAGCGAGGGAAAGAACCGCAGCGAGCGAAGTAATTTGGTTTTTGGTGAGTTGGCGAAAACCGAAAATTGCGTCGCTGCGGAGGGAAGCAAGCCAAGGGAGAATTTCTTGGTCGCGGACGCGCTCTTTGGTTTGTTCGAAGCCGCCGAGCCTGAGAAGGGCGTCGCGGCGGGCACCCTGCGGGGACATGCCTTGCGCGATGTTGTCGTCGATGTGGAGTTGAAGATGGGAGGCGAGTTCGGCATCGAGATCCCGGACGGTGGAGTCTCTGCGGAAGGAGTGGAGAAAGCGCTGTACGGTAGAGCGTAGGCTCATGGGTGGACCTCGGAAGAAGCTGACAGCCGCCAGTCTACAGTCGACAGCGGGTGGAGTTGGAAGTTGGTAGTCGGGAGTTGGACGTTGGAAGGAGCACGGGCAGGAGTGCCTGTGCCACGACTGCGGAGAAGACCCACATGCAAAGGCGGCATGTGGGGTAGCCGGAAAGAGGAGGAGTTTGCCGACAGACACAGGCTAAAGCCTGTGCTAGCGGGGCGGTGGGGTGACGCCGGTACAGTGCTTGTCGACGGTTGGGGGTTCATGGACATGGGGTCACTCGAAGCGAAGGGTGGTGGAAGGATCGACTTGGGAGGCGTGGCGTGCAGGAAGATAGGCGGCGAACGCAGCTACCAAGGCTAAGAAGAATGGCACAGCAATGAAGGTGAGCAGGTCGTGGGGACGGACGCCGTAGAGGATGGAAGTAAAGAGCTTGGCAGCAAAGAAAGCCGCGGGCAGACCGATGGCGAAAGCGATGGCCATCAGTTGCAGGCCCTGGCGAAGAATCAAAGCTTGCACGTTGGCGGCTTTCGCGCCGAGAGCCATGCGGATGCCGATCTCGCGTGTGCGAAGGGTGACAGTGTAGTTCATCACGCCGTAGAGGCCGATAGCAGCGAGAAGCAGTCCCACGCCACCAAACACGGCGAAGAGTGTGCCGGCCAGGCGGGGAAGAAAAAGTGCATCGCGCAAGTGATGGTCCATGGTCTCTTGGTCATAGACGGCGAGAGTAGGGTCGGCGTCACGAATGACGGAGCGCATAGAAGCAGCAAGCGCGGCGCCGTCTACATTGCTGCGCGCGAGCATGGTGTAACCGGAGAAAGACGGATCGCGAGCCACGGTTTGTGCGAGAGGCCGGAAGAGGACGGGACGAAGGTCTTCGCCAAGGAAGCGCGACTTAATGTTGTTGGTGACGCCGATAATTTCGAAGTTGATGCCGCCACTGGTGACCTGCTGGCCGATCGGATTTTCGCCGGGGAACAACGTGTCGACGAATTTCTGATTGACGATGGCGACGTACGGACTTGTAGCGGATTCGTTGGAGAAATCACAGCCGTTGACGAGGTGTATGCCCATGGTGTCGAAATAGCCGGGGGTAACCATGTAGAGTTCGACGGTGGGAGCCGGGTCGAGTTGTTTTCGGCCAACAGCCTGGTAACCGTCGCTGCGATGGCCGCCGGAAAGTGGCAGCGCGTCAGTGACAGCAGCGGAACTGACGCCAGGCAACGCCGAGACACGACGCTGGATTTCCTGAAGAAACTGTACCGTGTGCTCGGGACTGTAACTGTGAAGACGCGGGTCGACGGACATGGCGACAATGCCGTCAGAACGAAAACCGATGTTGATTGTGGAGGCATTGCGGAGGCTGCGAAGGCAAAGGCCGGTGATGCAGAGAAGCACTAGAGACATAGAGACTTGAACTACAACCAGGAGATTCCGCAGCTTCCAGAAGCCACCTGAACGGCCAAGGACGTCTTCCCCTTTTAGCGCCGAGGAAGGAAAGCGCCACGCGGCAGTCCAAGCAGGAAGCAAGGCAAAGAGAATGCCGATGACCAGACTGAGCAAAAAGGTGAACGCCAAGACACGATGATCGACGCCAACGTTGAGATCGATGGACACCGGAACGGGAAAACGGAAAGTGGACAGCCCGCCCGTGGACCAGAGCGAGATAAGCACACCCAAAAGGCCACCGAATAACGAAAGCAAGAGCGATTCGGTGAGGACCTGACGAAGTAATTGAAGGCGGGTGGCGCCGAGGGCAATGCGCACGGCCATTTCGCGCTGGCGTCCGGCAGCTTGGGCGAGGAACAGGTTGGCCACATTAGCGCAAGCGATGAGCAGCACGAGAAAGACGACAAGCAGCAGAGTGGAAAGAAAAAGAAGGATAGCCGAGCGATCGCGGGGCGGAAGCGAACCAGCTTGTTCGAAGCGGAAACCGAGATTTTTGTCAGTAGCGGGATAGGCCTGAGCGAAGCGCTGCGCCAAGAGATGGAGTTCGGCAGAAGCATCAGTGCGAGTGACGCCGGGCTTCAAACGAGCCGCAACGGTGATCCAGTGGCTGTCGCGCACGTTGAAATAAGTGGAATGAGGCTGGAGTTGCTCGAGTTCCCCGATGGGAATCCAGAATTGAGCGTCGAGAATGAAATCGATACCGCGGAAAAGCGGAGGAGCGACGCCGATAACGGTGTAAGGATGGCCGGAAAGAGTGATGGACTTACCGATGATGGCGGGATCGGAATTGAAACGAGACTTCCAAACGCGATTGCCCAACACAATTACGGGAGAGTTGTTCTCGTCGGCGCGGAAACCACGGCCGAGGGCCATGCCGAGTTGGAGAACGTCGAAAAAGTTGGTGGTGGCGGACTGCCCCCAGAGGCGCTCGGGGTCGCCGTTGCCAGAGATGGAAGCCGGAACCAATTCGAAAATGGCGGCGACACCGGAAAAGGAATGGACGTTATCGCGGAGGTCAGTGTAGAGGGGCCAGGAAAAACTACTGCAGCATTCGTTGCGATCCGTAGTGTGAAGGGCGAGCAGTGTGGAGGGATCGCCAACAGGAGGCACGTGAAAGACGAAACGCGAGACCATAGCGAAAATGGTGGCGTTAGCGGCAATGCCGAGCGCGAGAGTGAGAATTACAATGGCGGTGAACGTGGGCTTGGCGGCGAGCAAACGCACAGCATGGCGAAAATCGCGGTAAAGCGATTCGAGAATGGGCAGTGTGCGCTGGTCGCGTACGGCTGCTTTGGTTTGTTCTACGCCGCCGAGTTTGAGCAAGGCGTCACGGCGAGCTTGCTGGGGAGTCATGCCCTTGGAGAGGTTGTCGTCGATGTGGAGTTGAAGATGGGAAGTGAGTTCGGTGTCGAGATCATGGTCATTGCGCGGTTTGCGGAAAACGTTAAATAGGAGCGTGAAGAACGATTTCATGGCTATTCGTACCTCAGGGCGATGATGGGGTCGATGCGAGAGGCGCGGCGGGCGGGGATGTAGCAGGCGAGCACAACGGCGACCGCGAGCAACATGGCGCTGGCGAGAAAGCTGAGGAAGTCATTCGACTGAACACCATAGAGCAGGCTGGAGATCAGGCGAGCGAGCACAACAGCCAAGGGCAGACCGATGGCGAAGCCGAGGGCGAGAAGTTTTAAACCACTGAAGACGAACATGCGCAAGACATCCTGAGGGCGAGCGCCGAGGGCCATGCGAATGCCAGTTTCCTGGCGACGCTGAGCGACGGCGAAGGCCATCACGCCGGAAGCACCGACGGCGGAGAGGACTAGGGCCATGAGTCCCACGGCGCTCATCAAAACCGCGATGTAGGAAAGACCGAGGAGGTCATTGGAGATCATGCGGTCGAGAGTCATGGCGTCGAAGATGGGCTGATCGGGATCAGCGTTAGCCACGGCCGTGCGAATGATGGGAACGAGGGCCTTTGGGTCCAGACTGCTGCGTACAAAGACGGAAGCAGTGGAGACGGGGCGCTGACGAAGTGGGAAATAAATTGCGGGAGGAGCGTCTTTGCGCCAAGGGTCGTAATTCATTTCGGCGGAAACGCCAACGATGGTTGCCCAAGGCTCTTTGGAATTGTCGTCTCCCTGGCGGATGCGATGACCCACGGCGGTTCCTTGGGGCCAAAAGTGTGTAGCGATGGATTCGCTAATGATGACCACGGGTACCATGCCGGCAGCATCGTGATCGGTAAATGCGCGGCCCTCAATAAGAGGAACGTGAAGAGCGTCGAAAAAGTTCGGGCTGACGCGGTTGATGTAGGCGTCCTGATATTCGCCGGGAGACAGCGGGCGGCCCTCGAGACGGAAGGAATCGGTGTCCCATCCCGCGAAGGGCATCTGATAGGCGACAGCCGTAGTCTGGCCAGCGGAGGTGTGGCGCAAGTTTTCGGCAAGATTTTCGAAGAAAGTGTTTTGTTGTTGAGGCTGGGGGTAGCGCGAGGCGGGGAGTGAAACGCGAAATACGAAGACGGCTTGCGGGTCGTATTTAAAGTTGAGAGCCAAGAGGGACTGAAGCCCCTTGACCATGAGAGAAGCCCCGACGATGAGAACGAGAGACAGGGCGATTTCAGCGACGACGAAAGCGTTGCGCAGGCGGGTGCGAGAAACGCTCATGCCGGGGCCTCTGCCGGACTCTTTCAAGGCGTTGTTGGGATCGGCAGAAGAGCTGAAGAAGGCCGGGACGAAGCCGGCAATGATGCCAGCGAGCAGTGCGATGAGAAAGGTGTAGAGAAACACGCCTCGATCCAGGCGCACTTGATCCCAACCCGGGATGAAGCGGGCGATATCCGGAGGCATGGCGGCGCGAATCAAATAGCTCCACCAATCCCCAAGCAACAAACCAACAAGCATGGCGGCCATGCCAAGAAGGACGCTTTCGATGAGTGCCTGACGCACAAGGCGCCATCGGGAAGCACCGAGGGCAACGCGGATGGCGTATTCGGCTTGACGGCCGGTGCTGCGAGCAAACAGCAGATTCATGACGTTGGTGCACGCGATTAGAAGAACAAAGGCAACAGCGCCCAGCAACAGGAACATATAGCCGCGGCCCGGGCCCGCGACAAACTCACCGAGAGGCATCAGCAGGACGGTCCATCCGGTTTCCTGCTGAGGATAGGAGGAGCGCAAGCCGTCCTGAATGGTGCGCATTTCGGCCTGGGCTTGAGTCATGGAGACGCCGGGTTTGAGTCGAGCGATGGG
Source organism: Verrucomicrobiia bacterium (assembly GCA_035506955.1). Lineage (GTDB taxonomy): Bacteria > Acidobacteriota > Terriglobia > Acidiferrales > UBA7541 > Acidiferrum. The sequence continues at coordinate 9,459 of DATJOO010000102.1, read as the reverse complement.
AAGCAAAGCGTGGGAAGTGCGCTGAGTCTGCTCTTGCGGAGAAAAGATGAGGGGAAGCCAAATTTCCGCGGCGAGAGGAAAGCGCACGTTGTCTTGCATGACGCCGACGATTTGCGTGGGGACTCCATCGAGACGGACGATTTTGCCAACGATGGCAGGATCGGCCGCAAATTGGCGACGCCAGAAACTTGTGGAGAGAATGGCGACGGGTGCGTGACCGGCTTGGTCTTCCCCGTTGACGAAGCTGCGGCCGACGAGCGGACTGGCGCGAAGAACGTCGAAGAAATTCGCGGTGACGCGATAGCCCTGAACTTTCACGGGTTCGCCGATGCCGGTAAGGTTAAGGTCGGCCCAATCAAAGGCGCCGATGGCTTCAAAGGAATGGGCGCGCGCACGCCAATCCAAGAAATCGGCGGAAGTTACGGAACTCCAACCGCTGGTCTGATCGGGAGCCTGGTTGAGGACGGCGACGACGCGGTCGACTTCGGGAAAAGAGATGGGGTTGCGCAGGTAAGTATTGGAGACGCTAAAAGTAGCCGTGTTGGCGCCGATGGCGAGACCGAGAGTGATTACGGCCACACAGGTGAAGGCCGGAGAATTTTTCAGCAAGCGAGTTGCGTAGCGAGTGTCTTGCAGGAGGGATTCGAAAAATGGAAGAGAGCGTTGATCGTGCACCGCTTGTTTAGTTTGCTCAACGCCCCCGAGCTTGAGGAGGGCGTGGCGGCGGGCTTGCTCGGGAGTCATGCCTTTGGCGAGATTGTCGTCGACGTGAAGTTGCAGATGCGCTTCGAGCTCTGCATGGAGATCGTGGTCGGGAACATCACTGCGGAAGAGATTGCGGAGGCGAGCCACTGTAGAGCGGAAGGCACTCATGAGGGCTCCTCGTTGAGGAAGCGGGCGAGGATGGCGGTGGTTTCGGTCCAGTCCTGGGCCTGGCGCGCCAGTTGTTTGTGGCCAGCGCGAGTGAGTTTGTAGTAGCGGGCTTTGCGATTGTTGTCGGAGGTGCCCCATTCCGAGGAGATGTAGCCTTCCTGCTCGAGTTTGAGGAGCGCGGGATAAAGCGTGCCGTAATTGACGGAGAGGAGGTCGCCGGAAGTTTGCTCGATGCGGCGAGCGATGCCGTAGCCGTGGAGAGGGCCGAGGGTCTGGAGAGTTTTCAGGATCATCAAGGCGAGGGTGCCTTGGTGGACGTCTTTTTTGGGAGACATGCGGGCGCTCCTATGGGAAACCCAGGGGAGGATAGCAGGTAGTCCTATGGGAAGGCAACAGGAAAAAGGAAGTCGACAGTTTACAGCCGACAGTCGACAGTTTCGAAGAAGACCAAGCTGTCGCTAGGGTGCAGGGGTCTCGCAAAACCCGGAAGAGAGATTCCTCGCTGCGCTCGGAATGACAGCGCAAGAATTTGTGAATTAGTTGGGAGAGGCTAGGACGTCGTCGTAATAGTTGAGGGCGGCGCGGTGGGGAGCGGTCTTCATGCCCTTGAGAGAGACCTTGTCCTGGATGGCGTTGCTGCCAGCTACGTGCGCGCGGCCAAGCAGGTACATGCGGCCGTTGTCGAGTTCGAGGTAGATGGGCACGAGCATTTTGAAATTCTGGTCGACGTTGGATTGGGAAAGGGTGAAAGCGAACATGATGTCGCCGGTAGGCCCGGGAGAAAAAGTGTAATCGAGGCGGTAAGCGGGGAGCTGGGTGCCATAGACGTAATCGTTGAAGAACCAATCCATTTTGTGATTGCCATCGAGGTCCATCGGCGGAGTCATATGTTTTTCGACGATGGATTTGAAATCCTCGGTGGTGGCAGCCTTGCCGCGATAGGTGTTGACGAAGTCCTGCATCATGGCCTTGAACTGCGCATCGCCGGTTTTATTGTCGTACATCATCATGCGCAGCATGTGGAGGACGTAAGCGCCCTTGGGATAAATCAAGCGGCGGGTGACGCCAAATCCGGTGCGGGAGTTGTTGGTGCGATAACCCATGGTGAGCGGACCAACGTCGATAGCGCGAAAGCCCATAGCATCTTTTTCGAGAAGGATTTCGCGTTCGTCGTTCCAGAAATTGATGAACTTTTTCTGGTCCTTCTCGATGAGCGAGAGGTAAAGAGAGGCGGACATATCGGCGAAGCCTTCGCTCATCCATTGATCGCGTCCGGAGCTGAAGCCGACGGTATGGCCCCACCACTGGTGAGCGACTTCGTGGGGAGTGACGACCTTCCAGTAGCCACGATCACCCCAATCGAGGCCGAGCTGGTGACGCACGGTGTCGTCGAAGTAGTAGCAAATGGGAATCCACACGAGGCCGGGCCAGGATTGCCCGAAGTTGCAGGCGGTCTGCTGGGTTATGCGGACTTGGGTGAACTGTGAAGGACCGAAGTAATCGGAATAGAGCTGCACGGCCAGCTCGGATTCCGCGAGGGCTTTTTTGTTGAGACCGGTGGTGCTCATACTGCCCAAACTGACCAGAGGATTGGCACGTTCGCCCGGAAGGTCTCCATTCACGTCATGCTGGAGAGACTGTACCCAGCCCGGGGGATTTTCGTTGGCGAAAGACTGAATGAAGACAGGGGGCTTGGTGAGTTTGCCTTCTTCTACCTTAAAGCGTCCGAAACTGAAGCCCGCCACGGTTTGCGGCGCTTCACTCTTCCAGACAGTGACATTTTGGTTGCCCTCGTTAGTGTCGCTGACCAAGGCGCCGGTGGCGGCCATTTTCATGCCTTTGGGAATGCGGAAGGTAAGGTCGTAGGTAGAGTATTCACCGAAAGCGCCATAGAGGGAGTTGGGATACCAATCCTGGCGAGCAATGGGGAAATAGTTGTCGCCGCCCTCGTTGCTGACGGCGTCTTTTCCGCCGTAGGTAGTCGTGAAGGTGAATTTTTCGCCCGCGGCGAGAGGCTTGGGAAGAACTACGGCAAAGTCAGCATCGTCGTTTTTGTTTTCCTGAACAAAGAAGAGGGATTGACCATCGGCGGTGACCGTCTGCACACGGAGCGAGGGAAAGAGTATGAGAGGAAGCACCTGCAATCCATCTCGGGTGCAAACGAGGGTGGTCGTAGCTTTGCCCGAGAGCGCGCCGCTTTTTTCGAAAGAGGTCTCCAGCGCGTGATGCTCGATACGGAAGTTTCGCCCCACGGTACCGGGAGCGTGAGGCTGCGTGAAGTTGAAGGACGCCCAATCGCCATATTTATTTTCGTCGTAGGTGAAGAAATCGACCTGGTTGGAGTCGCGATTGGGATCAAGCTGGAAAATTTCTTTGTCATTGTAATTCTTGCCATGAATGAAGGCGATGAAGACGGGGCGCGGCTTCGGACTGAGGACTTCGGCGAGGATATCGATTTCGAGATTGTGCTTGATGCGATGGCGCGTGGCGTTCTGGGAATCTTTGAGAATGCCGGCATCGCAGCCACCGGTGGCGGGCTTGCCGGCTTTCTTCAGTTCGTCGTAGGTGGAGTCGGTGAAACGAAACAGGACGCGTTCGAAGTGTTCGGTGAACTCGGTAGACTTGCTGAGGTACTGCAAGCTTTTGCGTTCGGATTCGTCGGGAGGGTTCAGGAGGAAAGTGCCATCCCCGACAAACACGGCGCCAGTCACCTGGTTGTTGACGGGGGCGACGAAACAGACGGTGCCGGAGCGGAGGCGGAAGGTTCCGGCGTCGCGTTTCAAGTCGTAATCGGAGATAGACACGGATTCCGTGCCAAGGTTCAGATTGCGGAGATCGGAGTAGATCGCGCTGGCGTTGGGCGATTGCGCGATGCTACGCATAGGAGCAAAAAGCAGAGACACAAGCAGAATTGTGATCGAAACGCGGGCGGATCGACTGAGCATGGAGGCTCCCGAAGGTGTGACGTAAAAGCCAGAGCTTGAGGGAAACATAGCACGAAACGTGGCGCGGAGGTGAAGTCGTCAGGGAGTAACAGACCGAGAGAGTTAAGAGGATTGAGGTTCGGTGCGATAGCCGCCACGGCTGGCGGCCATGCGGCGTCCCGCAGCGCGGATCATCCACGGGGCGAAACGCTGAATGGCGACGAGCGCTTTGCCATGGCCGGTGATGATCGCTTCGCGTTGACCCTTGGCGATGGCACGAAGGATTTGGTGAACGGCTTTGTCGGTGGGCATGACAAACCAAGTTGGAATGGGCTCCTTGGCATTGGCGTGGAGGGTACCCTTGTTGTCGACGCGGCGAATATTGGAAGCCACGAAACCGGGGCTGATGAGAGTGACTTTAACGCCAGAAAGAGCGAGTTCGGCGGTGATGGAGTTGGCGAGCGCGCGCACCGCGAATTTGCTCATGGCGTAAGGCGAAGCGCCGGGAGTGGCACTCCAGCCCGCGACGCTGCCGATCAGGACGACATTGCCCTGAGAATTTTCGATGGCGGGAAGAGCCGCGTAGACAGTGCGAAGCAGGCCGAAGACGTTGGTTTCAAATTGGCGGCGATAATCGTCGAGGGTGAGTTTCTGGAAGGGGCCGACGACACCGAAACCGGCGTTGGCGATGACGATGTCGAGACGGTGATAGGCGCGAAGGGCTTCGTCTACGGCGCGCGGAAGATCGGCGTCATTTGTGACGTCGGCGGGAACGACGAGGGGCGTGGGCTTGGCGGTGGCCGCGATTTTCTGGGCGAGGGCGTCGAGCAGTTCCCTTCTGCGCGCGGTGAGGGTCAAGCGAGCATCCAGTTGCGCGAGTTGGAGAGCGAGTTCTTCGCCGATGCCGGAGGAGGCGCCGGTGATGAGGACGGATTTGTTCTGGAAGAAGGAATGGAGAGTAGGCATTGGGGGTATGGTAGCAGGAATGATGCAGTGGCGAGTGGCTAGTAGCGAGTGACGAGAAGAAGGAGACGGGACGCGGGAGAGGCGAAGAATGCTCGCGAAAACGCGCTCGGGCCAGTCTAAAGACTGGCCACTACACGAGCAAATCCTGCGCTGAAGCCGCTTCGGAATCACGCCCAGGAGTAGCCGTGCTTGGCTAAGGGTAGGGCGCGGATGCGTTGGCCGGTGGCGGTGAAGACCGGTGGGGGAATTGCCGGTTTTAAGGAAATGGATGTCGATCAAGGGCGGGGCCCGGTTCATGCAGACGGGTTCGTAATCGTTAAAATTGGATTGCGTGACGCGGCCTTTCTCGACACTGATTTCGTAGCTCATGCCCGGGCCGAGAGCTTCGATGACCGCACCCTGGGAAACGTTTTTCGCGGCACCGGGATTGATGATCTGACTGCCAATATCGCCACGACCCAGAGTTTTTCGATTTTCACCTGCTTCTGATCGCTGACGCGAAATTGCACGACTTCCGTGAAATGACCGCGATGCGAGAACTAGAATGTCCTGCCCGGCGGCACTGTGCGGCGGCGGTGTGGCCTCAAGGGTATTGATGGTTTCGGTGAGTACTTTCGGTCTATGTACGGGAGAAAGGCGGAGGGGTAGGTTGACGATACGGCCTAATTCGCGACGGAGAATCCGCAATGCAGTTATTTCTCCGCATCTTTCTCTTGTGCCTGCTCTTTTTCGCTCTTTTGGGCGGATGCGCGGGTGTGCGTGCACAAAACCAGGATACGCGCGCGAGCAGTGACTCGAAACCGAGCAGCACGGTGGTAGCGAAGCCAGTACGAAAAGCGGAGCAAGTGCTGACCGATGATCCCATTGCATTGCTGGCGGTGCGCCGGACTCCTGCAGCTGCGATGGCGGCGGGGGCGGCGGATGGAAAAAGAAATAGCGACTGGACCCTCGATGAGCCGGGAAGAAAAACAGAGGAAATTGCGACACTGCAACAACAGATTAAGGATAAGCAGAAACGGATCGCTTTGTTGATGCGACTGTTCGTAAACGATGAAAAGGCGTTTGTGGTTGACCCAGCGCATGCGAATGCAGACTCGGCAGCGGCGGAGAGACGACGATATGAGCAGGATGAATTGCGGTGGGAAACGGCGGAAGTGGGAAAGTTGAAGAGCAGGCTCGCGGATTTGCAGGGAAGCCGCTAGGAAGTAGCCGCAGTTTACAGTTGGCTGCGGGGCGGGGATAGTCGGGAGTTGCTGTAGCGCGGAACATTGCGTCAAAGCCCGGTTCAGCATCAAGCAAGAACTCAGGGTTGTGCGCGGCCCTTCGCGAAGCTCAGGGTAAACAGTGCTGCGCCCTTACGGGGAGTATGGCGGCAAGGGGCCCACTCCAAAGACACGGGTCTAAAGACCCGCCGATACATGGACGGTGCCAGAGACACGCTTCACGCGGCTGTGCTCAGGGTGTGGAGACGTAAAACGCGGCGGGGACTCTGGGGCTTAGGTGAGGTGATCCTGGCGGACGGTGATGCTGGCGATGCGGTCGGCGCGCGGGAGGAAACCGATGCCGGGGCTTTGCGGGACTCGGATGGTGCCGCTGGGTGTGACGGTGACTTCGGGTGAGATCACGTCTTCGTGCCAGTAGCGTTGGCTGGCGGTCACGTCGCCGGGAAGCGAAAAATTCGGGAGGGTGGACATGGCAATGTTTTGGGCACGGCCGATGCCGGATTCGAGCATACCGCCACACCAGACGGGGATATTGTTTTGCTGGCAAAGATCGTGGATACGCTTAGCCTGCAACAGGCCACCGACACGACCCAATTTGACATTGATGATCTTGCAGGCACCGAGGGCAATCGCGGCTTCGGCTTGCTCGTAGGTGTGAATGCATTCGTCGAGGCAAATGGGCGTTTGCAATTGTTTTTGAATCGCGACGTGGCCGAAAAGATCGTCCCAGCCGAGGGGTTGTTCGATCATCATGAGGTAAAAAGCGTCGAGTTGCTTAAGCAGCGGAAGGTCTTCGTGGCGATAGGCGGAATTGGCGTCGACCATTAATTTGATGTGGGGAAAATCCTGGCGGATGCGTTGAACCTGAGGAAGATCTTTACCAGGCTTAATTTTGATTTTGATGCGCTGATATCCCGAGGCGAGTTCTTTCTTGACCGTGGCGGAAAGTTCGTCGAGAGAATCCTTAATGCCGATGGAAACGCCGCAGGGGATTTCCCGGCGCTGGCCACCGAGCAAGTTCCAGAGCGGAATATTTTTCAGCTTGGCTTCCGCGTCCCAAACGGCGGTTTCGACGGCGGCTTTGGCCATGTTGTGGCCGCGAACCTGTTCGAGAAGAGGCCAAACGTCGGCCGCGGAGTGCAATTCCCTGCCCTTCAGCTTGGGCCAGAGAAAATTCTTCAGAATGTGCCAGGCAGTTTCCGTGTCTTCGGGACAGTAGTAAGGAGTTTCCCCGGCGGTACATTCACCCCAGCCGGAAACGTTGTCGACGTGCGCTTCGGCGAGAATGATGCGGCGTTCGGTGACGCGGTCCATGGAAGTTTCAAAGGGCGCGACGAGTTTGAGGTGGATTTCGCGAAGAGTGAGAGAGTGGAGTCGCATGTGCGTGGTGGTTGGTGGTCCTGTATACGTTAGCAGGTTTTTGGGGAAAACGAAGGAACACAGACTAAAGTCTGTGCTACAAGGAGCGGTTTTTGAGGAGGAACGGGTCATAGGTTTGCCGCGCACGGAAGAGAAAGAGAGATTCCTCGCTGCGAAGACCGCTCTGAATGACGATGTTTGGTTTGGAGAAAGCTGGCCCCACAAGCAAAGAGCGCGTGGGGCAGTGGAAAATGCAACTCAAGAGCATAGGCAGGAGTGTCTGTGCCACTGGGGCGAGGCAAGACGCAAGGATCGAAGAGAGGTTCCTCGCTAGGCTCGGAATGACGTTTTCTTTTTACATGGGAAAGAAAGGAAGAGTGCGGGCTCGAGGACTCGCCCTGGCCGGTCTAAAGTCCGGCCACTACACAGGCGAAGTGGCGTGGAAACGGTGTTACAGTGCGGCGCGCTTTTCGGGCCAATGGAAGATGGAATCGCGGACACGTTCCATAGTGCGCTCGGCGCACTGTTTCGCTTTGGCGGAACCTTGATCCAGGATTTCTAAGACTTGCTTGGGATTTTGCTCGTAATGGAGGCGGCGCTCGCGAATCGGGGCAATCCACTTGATCAAATTGTCGGCCATGGCGGCTTTGCACTCGATACAACCGATACCGGCGGTGGTGCAACCTTGGCGCACCCAATCCAGGCGACCGGGGTCGCGTTCAGGCGTGGAAAAGAGTTTGTGCCAATCGTAGACGGGGCAAACGTCGGGATTGCCGGGATCGGTGCGGCGCTTGCGGGCCGGATCAGTGACCATAACTTTGGTTTTGGCGCGGATGTCGGCGTCGGATTCGGAAAGCGCGATGGCGTTGCCGTAAGACTTAGACATTTTGCGGCCGTCGAGGCCGGGAATGCGCGGCGTTTTTGTGAGCAACACGGCGGGTTCTTCGAGAACGTAAGAAAAGGAGAAAAAGGGTTTCAGGCCCGGGAGAAGTTTATCGAAGAAGTTGGATACGCCCATTTCCAAAACGCGCTGACGGATGTAGGCGGTCGCGATGGTTCTTTGTTCGGCTGTAATTTCTTGACCTTCGGGAAGGATGGGCTCGTTGGTAGGAACTTCCAATACCTTGAGGAGCGCCTTGCGACCCGCTTTGCGATTCTCTGGCGCAAAGATTTCCGAGCTAACGCTGAAGCCGTAGTAGAGATTGAAGCGGCGAACCAGTTCCCGCGAGAACTCCACGTGCGAGACCTGGTCCTCGCCCACCGGCACGAATAAGCCTTTGCCCGGGTCGGAATACATGACGATATCGGCGGTTTGCAACGTGGGATAGCCGAGGAAGCCGTAGGTGTGTAGGTCCTTGTTCTTGATGTTGTCGAGTTGCTCTTTGTAGGTGGGGATGCGCTCGAGCCAGCCGAGCGGCGTGACCATAGAGAGCAGCAGGTGTAGCTCGGCGTGTTCGGGAACGAGGGACTGCAGAAAGATGACGGATTTTTGCGGATCGAGGCCGGCGGCGAGATAGTCGATGGTGATCTGGAGGGAATTTTCGGCAACGGCGGAAGTATCGGCGTAGTCCGAGGTGAGCGCATGCCAGTCGGCGACGAAAAAGAAGCAGTCGTAAGCCGGAAGTGGCGAGTGGCGAGTGACAAGTGGCGAGAGGGAATCCTCGACATTGGGGAGCACCTCGCTTTGCAGCCGGACCCAATTTTCGAGAGCTCCGAAATAATGACCGATATGCAGACGGCCGGTGGGGCGCATGCCGGAGAGAACGCGTTTGGTGGCGGTGATGTTAGACAAGTCCAGGCAGCCTCAGAGATTTGGAATGGTGGTGCTGAATTAAAGAGAATAACAGATTCAAAGGGAGGGTGAGTTTGGGGAAGGCCCCAAGAGCACGGGCAAGAGTGCCCGTGCCACAAAGAGTGGACTACGAACAGGGGCGTAAAGCCGCTGCTACTGCTTGAGGAGGTCGCGGGCAATGATGGTGCGCTGGATTTCGCTGGTGCCTTCGTAAATGGAGATGACACGGGCGTCGCGGTACATGCGCTCGACATCGGATTCGCGGGAGTAGCCGAGGGAGCCGTGGATTTGCACGGCTTTGTAGGCGACGCGATTGGCCATT